>NZ_MCGQ01000017.1 GCF_002242805.1 Streptomyces diastatochromogenes
CCTTTCCGGCGGTTCCGACTCTATCAGATCCTTTCGGCGTCCGATTCCCGGTCGGCGGGATTGTCTTCGCGACTGTTGGGCCGTTCCGACGAGTGAGACTTTAGCGGATTCCCGGCTCCCGAGCTAATCGGGGGCTGCGTCCTTTCGAACGCGGATTCCTCATTTCGCAAATACGCGCGCCAAAGCACACGACGACGGGTCGCCGATTGCTGGCAGGTACTTGCGGAATGGCTGTCCGGGGACCGACCGGAGTCGGCGCTCACGTCGGACAACTCGGAGAACCTTACGGATCGGGCCGGGGTGTGTCAACTCGCTGCGGGAGGGCCCCTGCGGGCGTACGCTGGCCGACGTGATGACGACGCGTACGTGTACCCAGCTTTGGTGGGCCGCCTGACGGCGGCCGCACTCACGTATGCACTCAACGGCCGCCGCTTCGGCGGCCGTTCTCGTATCTCCCTCCAGGACTCCGGGAGCCGGCCGACCGGAGCGGCGGTCTCGACCAGGAGATGGAGTAGAGATGACGCGGGTCTTCAGTGGGGTCAAGCCGACCGGGCATCTGACGCTGGGGAACTACCTGGGGGCCATGCGGCAGTGGGCCGCGGTGGACCAGCACCGGGCGGACTCGCTGTTCTGCATCGTCGATCTGCACGCGCTGACCGTGGACCACGATCCGGCGCGGGTACGCAGGCTCAGTCGTCAGGCGGCGACGTTGTTGCTGGCCTCCGGGCTCGACCCTGAGCTGTGCACCGTGTTCCTGCAGAGCCACGTCGACGAGCACACGCGGCTGTCGTACCTGCTGGAGTGCGTGGCGACGGACGGCGAGATGCGGCGGATGATCCAGTACAAGGAGAAGTCCGCGCAGGAGCGTGAGCGCGGTGGGAGTGTGCGGCTGTCGCTGCTGACGTATCCGGTGCTGATGGCGGCGGACATCCTGGCGTACGGGGCGGACGAGGTGCCGGTCGGGGACGACCAGACGCAGCACGTCGAGCTGACGCGGGATCTGGCGGTGCGGTTCAACCAGCGGTACGGGCACACGTTCGTGGTGCCGAAGGCCACTCCGCCGAAGGTGGCCGCACGGGTGATGAACCTGCAGGACCCGACGTCGAAGATGGGGAAGTCGGACGACTCTGGGCCGGGGATCGTCTATCTGCTGGACGAGCCGGACGTGGTGCGCAAGAAGGTCATGCGGGCCGTGACCGACAGCGGGCGGGTTGTGGAGTACGACCGGGAGGCCCGTCCGGGTGTCGCGAATCTGCTGGAGATTCTCGCAGCGTGCACGGGCGGGAACCCTGAGTCACTGGCGGCCGTTTACGACTCGTACGGTGCTTTGAAGAAGGACACCGCGGAGGCCGTGGTGGAGGTTCTCAGGCCCGTGCAGGCCAGGCACAGGGAGCTGTGCGCGGATCCTGCCTATGTGGAGGGGGTGCTGCGGGATGGTGCGGAGAAGGCTCGGGCGATGGCCCGGCCGATCGTCGATACCGCTTATCGGGCCATCGGGTTGCTGCCGCCCGTGTCGGAGCCCTCGCTGAGCGCCGCTCGCTAGCCGTGCGGCGGCGGGGTGACCCGCCGCCTTCGCGGTGTCGTGAGCGTCAGTCCTTCTTGCCGGAGGCGAGTTCGCGGCTGCGGTCGCGGGCGGCCTCGAGTGCGGCGATGAGTGCGGCGCGGACTCCGTGGTTCTCGAGTTCGCGGATGGCGTTGATCGTCGTACCGGCCGGGGAGGTGACGTTCTCGCGGAGCTTGACCGGGTGCTCGCCGCTGTCACGGAGCATCACGGCGGCGCCGATGGCGGACTGGACGATGAGGTCGTGGGCCTTGTCGCGGGGCAGGCCGAGCAGGATGCCGGCATCGGTCATGGCTTCGACCAGGTAGAAGAAGTACGCGGGGCCGGAGCCGGACAGGGCGGTGCAGGCGTCCTGCTGGGACTCGGGGACGCGGAGGGTCTTGCCGACGGCACCGAAGATCTCCTCGGCGTGGGCGAGGTGTTCGGCGGTGGCGTGGCTGCCGGCGGAGATGACGGACATGGCCTCGTCGACGAGGGCGGGGGTGTTCGTCATGACGCGGACGACCGGGGTGCCTGCGGCGAGGCGCTCCTCGAAGAAGGAGGTGGGGATTCCGGCGGCTCCGCTGATGATCAGGCGGTCGGCGGGGATGTGCGGGGCCAGTTCGTCCAGGAGGGTGCCCATGTCCTGCGGCTTGACCGTGAGGATCAGGGTGTCGGCGGTCTTCGCGGCCTCGGGGTTGGTGACCGGGGTGACTCCGTAGCGGGCGCGGAGTTCTTCGGCGCGTTCGGGACGGCGGGCCGTGACCAGGAGGTCGGCGGGGGCCCAGCCGGCCCGGATCATTCCGCTGAGCAGGGCTTCGCCGATCTTGCCGGTGCCGAGGACTGCGACTTTCTGGCTCATGCGGTTCAGTTTGGCACCGCTGAGGAGGGGTGCGGGCGAGTTGTCCGGTGGACGGACTCGCCGTGCCGGCCGGCTTGGGGGCTCACGCGGTACGGCGTCGTAGCGTCGCGGCTCCCAGGGCCAGTACCAGCACCGCGCAGCCCGCCACGATCAGGACGTCCCGTACGAAGGTCGCCGTCATGTCCGTGTGGTGGAGGACCTCGTTCATGCCGTCGACGGCGTAGGACATCGGGAGGACGTCGGAGATGGCCTCCAGGGCGGGGTGCATGTCGGAGCGGGGAGTGAAGAGGCCGCAGAGGAGGAGCTGGGGGAAGATCACCGCGGGCATGAACTGGACCGCCTGGAATTCCGAGGCCGCGAAGGCCGAGACGAAGAGGCCGAGGGCCGTGCCGAGCAGGGCGTCGAGGAGGGCGACCAGCAGGAGCAGCCAGGGTGATCCGGTGACGTCCAGGCCGAGGAGCCAGACGGCGAGTCCGGTGGCGAGGGCCGACTGGACGATGGCGAGGCCGCCGAAGGCGAGGGCGTAGCCGGCGATGAGGTCGGCCTTGCCGAGGGGCATGGCGAGGAGGCGTTCGAGGGTGCCCGAGGTCCGTTCGCGCAGGGTGGCGATGGAGGTGACCAGGAACATCGTGATCAGCGGGAAGATGCCGAGCAGGGAGGCGCCGATGTTGTCGAAGGTGCGCGGGCTGGCGTCGAAGACGTAGCGCAGCAGGATCAGCATCAGGCAGGGGATGAGGATCAGCAGCGCGATGGTCCGCGGGTCGTGGCGGAGCTGGCGCAGGACGCGGGCCGCGGTGGCGGTGGTGCGGGCGGCGTTCAGGGCGCCGGTGGGTACGGCGGGGGCGGCGGGCGCTGCCGGTGTGGTGGTCGTGCTCATCGGGTCGTCTCCTTGGTGCGGTCCACGGCGTCGGCTTCGTTGGCTTGGTCGACGAGGCGGAGGAAGGCGGCCTCGACGGTGTCGGTGCCGGTACGGGTGCGCAGGGCGGCCGGGGTGTCGTCGGCGAGGATCCGGCCCTCGCGCATGAGGAGCAGGCGGTGGCAGCGCTCGGCCTCGTCCATGACATGGGAGGAGACGAGGAGGGTGGCGCCGCGGGCGGCGAGGTCGTGGAAGAGGTTCCACAGGTCTCGGCGCAGGACGGGGTCGAGGCCGACCGTCGGCTCGTCGAGGACGAGGAGTTCGGGGGTGCCGAGGAGGGCGACGGCGAGGGAGACGCGGCCCCGCTGGCCGCCGGAGAGGTTGCCGGCGAGGGCGTCGGCGTGGCTGGTGAGGTCGACGTCGGTGAGGACGCGTGCGACGTCGTGGCGGCGTTCGGCGGAGGCGCGGCCGGGGTCGAGGATCGCGGCGAAGTAGTCGAGGTTCTGGCGGACGGTCAGGTCGTCGTAGACGGAGGGGGCCTGGGTGACGTAGCCGATGCGGCTGCGCAGGGTGGGGTGGCCGGCGGGGCGGCCGAGGACGTCGAGGGTGCCGGTGACCTTGGCCTGGGTGCCGACGACGGAGCGCATCAGGGTGGACTTGCCGCATCCGGACGGGCCGAGCAGGCCGGTGATCTGGCCGCGCGGGACGGTGAAGCGGAGGTGGTGGAGGACGGTGCGGGGGCCGCGTACGACGGTGAGGTCGTCGGCGTGGACGGCGTCCGGTGCCGTGGGGTGGGGTGGATCGGGCACGTAATTCATCATATGATGAATAATCTTCCCGGCGGCCGGTGCCGTCAAGGGGAGGGATCGGTGTGCCGCACACGAAAGCGGCGGCGGCCCGGGGAGGAACCGGGCCGCCGCCGCTGCGAGGGAGGTTGACGGGATGTCGGGTCAGGGCTTGGTCGCGACGAGCAGGAGCACGTCGTACGTCTCCTCGACGATGCCGTCCGGGAAGACCTTCAGCAGATGGCCGCGCTCTTCCTCCAGGAACGCGTTCCTGCGCTCCTCGGGAGTGACGAGGAAGGCCGAGTGGCTGCCGATGTTGGCGAGGTGGGTGTCGATCGGGACGCGGCGGCTCCAGCGGACCTCGCGGCGGGTGAAGCGGAGGCGGCCGCTGGGGTCGGCGGCCTGGTTGCCGTCGCCGGCCTTGCGCTTCTCCGCGGCGATGTCCACGCCCAGGAACCTGCCGGTGCGGTCGGCTGCCTCGGCGATCCACTCGATGTCGAGGGCGTCGGTGTTCCACCACAGCGCCAGCGCACCGCCCGGCCGCAGCACGCGCAGCGCCTCCGGCACCGAGTGCGCGGTGTCGGTCCAGTGCCAGGCCTGGGCATAGGTGAGGAAGTCGGCGTGGGCGTCGGCGACGGGGAGGGCGTTGCCGTTGCCGCGCACGATCGGGAGGTGCGGCAGTGCGCGGCGGAACTCGGCGGCCATGCCGGCACCGGGTTCGACCGCGAGGACGTCGGCGCCGCGGGCGTCCAGCAGGGCGGTCGCGATCCCCGTCCCGGCACCGACGTCCACGACCCGGGCCCCGGACAGCGGCCGGCCGGCCAGCTCCTCGACGGCGTCGAAGAGGGCGGGCGGGTAGGAGGGGCGGTTCGCGGCGTACTGGGCCGCGGCGGCGTTGAAGGAGTGGGCGCGCAGGGCGGGGGACGGAGTGGCCGGTTCCGGGGAGGCGGAGGTCGTGGTCATGCCGCCATGGTGAGGGGGTGGGGTGGGAGGGGACAGCGGGTTTTGCGGGCGGGAGCAGCGCGTTTCGGCCAGGCGCGGTGTTCTGCGCGGGCGCGCTGCTGTGCGCGGGCGCAGCCGCTTTACGCGGGCACGGTGCTCTGCGCGGGCACGGTGCTCTACGCAGGCATACCGCTTTCTTTCGGCTTACAGACTCACCGGCGTTACGGCTTACTGGCGCCGCTTCTTCTTCGACGGGTCGCCCGTGCGTCGGGAGGAGCGGCGTTCGTACTCCTCGCGGGCCTTCTCGTACTCCTCGCGGTGCAGTTTCTCGCCGGGGGCCTCGGTGAGGGAGCGGAAGAAGTAGGCGAGCAGGGAGCCGACGAAGCCGATGGCGAGCAGGCCGCGCAGCGAGGCCTGGCGCTGGGGGTCGTGGTGCTTGCCGAAGCCCTCCCAGGTGTTGCGGAAGGCGAGCGCGCTGCAGATCGCGAACATGGCGACGACCAGCACGGTCACGAAGGCGCCGGTGTCGGCGATCTGGATGCCCTCGTAGGCGAAGTTCAGAATCAGGCAGGAGACGGCGGCCGCGGCGAGGGAGCCGACGGCCACGCCGGCTCGGCGGGCCGCGTATCCGTTGTCGTGGTGCACCCAGGAGGTGCCGAAGAAGCGGAGGGGCTCGGGGCGGGGGCCGCCGCCCTGCGCCGCGGAGCCCGCCGGGGTGCCCGGGGTGCCGGTTTCGTCGCTCACGGGACGATTATGGCTCTGGGCGGGGGCGGGCTCTTCGCAGGGTCAGGCGCAGCGTGAGGCGACGTAGCCGTCGCTGCCCGTCTGCACGTAAGCGTCCGACACGAATTCGCCGTTGTTGATGTTGTCCCAGATGTTCGAGGTGCCGTACGGGCCTGTCACGGTTGTACCCGGCGTCTGGCAGAAGATCGGAACGCGGGTCCCCTCGATCAGAACCCGAATGATGTTGTAGTTGGTGCCGGGCCCGCTGCGGACGTTGATGCGCACGCCTGGGGCCACTGGGTAGGTCCGCACGGTGGGGGCTGCGGTGGCCACGGACGCCGCCCCCATGACCATGACAAGAGCTCCGGTGGCACCGGCGAGCAGGAGGGATCTGCGTCTGCGGGATGTCATGCGTTGCTTTGCCCTTCCGTTGGCGTCAGCTGCAGCGCGAGGCGACATAGCCGTCGCTGCCCGTCTGCACGAAGGCGTCAGAGACGTACTCGCCGTTGCTGATGTTGTCCCAGATGTTCGAGGTACCGTACGGACCCGTGACGGTGGTGCCCGGTGACTGGCAGTAGATGTGGACCTTGGCTCCCTCGGGCAGGACGCGGACAAGGTTGTAGTTGGTGCCCGGGCCGCTGCGGACGTTCAGGCGTACGCCCGGGGCGACCGAGTAGTAACGCAAGGACTCCGTGGCAACTGCGGCTGCCGCACCGCTGGTGTCGTCTTCTCCGACGCGCTCGACCGACATCGAGTGCCTCCCCCCGTTGTTCCCATGACTGTCACGGGACACGTTGATGCCCCTGAGACGAATTGCGAAACACCTGTGCGCAACTCGCACGCAGACGCTAGCAAGCCGCCTCTGTCTCGTACGAGTCATCGACTAGGCTCCGTGCGTCGCGCGCGCGGACGAACAGCACGGGGGTGGTCCATGACGCCACAGCGCAACACCGGAGCGGGCGCGGAAGCGGAACTTCCCGAGTACGCCGGTCACTACCACCTGGAGTCGTGTCTGGGGTCCGGTGGCATGGGTGTGGTGCATCTGGCCCGCAGCACCTCCGGGCTGAGGCTCGCGGTGAAGGTCGTGCACGCCGAGTTCGCCAGGGACCCCGAGTTCAGAGGTCGTTTCCGGCAGGAGGTGGCTGCCGCCCGGAGGGTGAGCGGGGCCTTTACCGCGCCTGTCGTGGACGCCGATCCGGAGGCCGAACGGCCCTGGATGGCCACACTGTTCATTCCCGGCCCGACTCTCTCCGAGCACGTCAAGCGGAACGGGCCGATGCCGACGGCGCAGTTGCGGCGGCTCATGGCCGGGCTCGCGGAGGCGCTGCGTGACATCCATCGGGTGGGGGTCGTACACCGGGATCTGAAGCCGAGCAACGTGTTGCTCGCCGAGGACGGGCCGAAGGTCATCGACTTCGGTATCTCGCGGCCCAAGGACAGTGAGCTGCGGACGGAGACCGGGAAGCTGATCGGGACCCCGCCGTTCATGGCGCCCGAGCAGTTCCGGCGGCCGCGGGAGGTGGGACCGGCCGCGGACATCTTCGCGCTGGGGTCGGTGATGGTGCATGCGGCGACCGGGCGGGGGCCGTTCGACTCCGACAGTCCGTATGTCGTCGCGTATCAGGTGGTGCACGACGAGCCGGATCTGACCGGGGTGCCGGAGAACCTCGCGCCGCTGGTCCTGCGGTGTCTCGCCAAGGAGCCCGAGGACCGGCCGACTCCCGATGAGTTGATGCGGGAGCTGCGGTCGGTGGCGGCCTCGTACGACACGCAGGCGTTCATACCTGCGCAGCGGACGAGTGAGGGCGACCGGGGGCAGCAGGCCGGTGCCGAGCGGGCTGTGGAACAGCCCGTGGCGCAATCCGGCAAACGTAGGCGCCGGGGGAAGCGGATGGCGGCTGTGGGTGCCGCGGCACTCGGCCTTGCCGTGCTCGGAGCCCTGAGCTCGGTGCGGCTGTTCGACGCCACCCGGGACACTCCGCAGGACGGGAGCCCGCGGACGGTGTCGACTGCCTCCGTCACCTGGGCGGCCGGACCGGTCGGGGCGGGCAAAGGCATGCCGCAATGCACTTATGGGGATGGGAAGTTGTTCTGTGCCCGGCCCGGTGTGGTGTTCGCCGTGTCCCCTGCCGACGGCGCACTGTTGTGGAGGCACTCCGTCGCCGCGCAGACCACAAGCGAACCACCCCTGGTCTCTGCCCATCTCGTGCAGCCTTATACGAGCGGCGGGTCACGCCTGGCGGCTCTCGCCCCCACCTCGGGCAAGGAGGTCTGGGAGCGACGCCTGCCCCCGGACACGACGATTCACTACGCAGGCGACATGGCTCTGCTCACACATGCAGACGGGACGGTCGCCGGTGTGGACGCGGCAACTGGCAATACGACGTGGCAGCGCAGGTTCCCTGGTCAGGGAACGCCGTCCTTTCTGTCGTTCTCGGGAGACTCGCTGGCCTACGCAGCACGTACGTCCGTCGACGGCTCGAGCACGCAGGTGACCGCGGTGGATCCGGGCACGGGCCGTGTGCAATGGGATGTCCGGCTCACCGGAGCACTGCGGCCGTTCGGTGCCCAGGGCGGCTCGGTGTTCTTCCTGTCCGTTGACAGCGTCTACGGAAACACCAAGGAGGTCGTCCGCTATACACCCGCCTCGAAGAAGACACGCCGAGTAACCTTGCCCGTCGCACTCGACGACGCTCAGGCAACCGTTCGGGGGCACTTCGCCTATCTCCTGGCCACAGGTGGTTCCCTGCTTGCCGTCGATCTGGACGCGCGCAAGCAGCTGTGGCGCCTGGAGACCTCGGTGATCCGTGGGTCGGCGCCTGTCGCCGACGGCAAGAGGGTGTACTTCAGCTCGGGCGACGGGCGCCTCCTCGCCGCCGATGCAGCCCAGGGGAGGCTCGTCGGGCAGACCAAAGCCCGCCTTGGCAGCCAATCGGGGGTCGTGGGGGCACCGCCCGCGCCGGTCATCGTCGGCAACCGAGTCTTTGCCACCGCCCCCGACGGCACCGTCTTCGCCCTGGACGGACGCGACCCGTCAGCCTGGTGACGTGGGACCTGGTGACGTGCGCCCCGGTGACTGGGACCTGATGACGTGCAAAAGGGGCCGCCCCGGGTGGAGGCGGCCCCTCTGGTTCGGGTGAGTTGTCAGCCCAGCTTGGTCACGTCGCGCACCGCGCCCCGGTCCGCGCTCGTCGCCATCGCCGCGTAGGCGCGGAGGGCGGCGGAGACCTTGCGGTCGCGGTTCTTCGGGGCGTAGACGCCGTTCAGGGCCTGCTCGCGGCGGGCCAGTTCGGCCTCGTCGACCAGCAGCTCGATCGTGCGGTTCGGGATGTCGATGCGGATGCGGTCGCCGTCCTGGACGAGGGCGATCGTGCCACCGGAGGCCGCCTCGGGGGACGCGTGGCCGATGGAGAGGCCGGACGTGCCGCCGGAGAAGCGGCCGTCGGTGATCAGGGCGCAGCTCTTGCCCAGGCCGCGGCCCTTCAGGTACGAGGTCGGGTAGAGCATCTCCTGCATGCCGGGGCCGCCCTTGGGGCCCTCGTAGCGGATGACGACGACGTCGCCCTCCTTGACCTCCTGGGTGAGGATCCGCTGGACGGCCTCCTCCTGGGACTCGCAGACCACGGCCGGGCCCTCGAAGGTCCAGATGGACTCGTCCACACCGGCGGTCTTCACGACGCAGCCGTCGACCGCCAGGTTGCCCTTCAGGACCGCCAGGCCGCCGTCCTTCGAGTACGCGTGCTCGGCCGAGCGGATGCAGCCGCCCTCGGCGTCGTCGTCCAGGGCCTCCCAGCGCTCGGACTGGGAGAAGGCCTCGGCGGAGCGGACGCAGCCGGGGGCCGCGTGCCACAGTTCCACGGCCTCGGGGGACGGGGAGCCGCCACGGACGTCCCAGGTCTTCAGCCAGTCGGACAGGGAGGGGCTGTGGACCGCGTGGACGTCCTCGTTCAGCAGGCCCGCGCGGTGCAGTTCGCCGAGGAGGGCGGGGATGCCGCCGGCCCGGTGCACGTCCTCCATGTAGTACGTGCGGTTCTTCGCGACGTTGGGCGCGACCTTGGCCAGGCACGGGACGCGGCGGGAGACGGCGTCGATCTGCTCCAGGCCGAACGGGACGCCCGCCTCCTCGGCGGCGGCCAGCAGGTGCAGGATCGTGTTCGTGGAGCCGCCCATCGCGATGTCCAGGGCCATGGCGTTCTCGAAGGCCGCGAAGGTCGCGATGTTGAGCGGGAGGACCGAGTCGTCGTCCTGCTCGTAGTAGCGGCGGGTGAGGTCCATGACCGTACGGGCCGCGTTCTCGTACAGGGCGCGGCGCGCGGTGTGGGTGGCCAGGACCGAGCCGTTGCCGGGGAGGGAGAGGCCGATGGCCTCGGTCAGACAGTTCATCGAGTTGGCGGTGAACATGCCGGAACAGCTGCCGCAGGTCGGGCAGGCGTTCTCCTCGATCCGGAGGATGTCCTCGTCGGAGATCTTGTCGTTGACGGCGTCGGAGATCGCGTCGACCAGGTCGAGGGTGCGGACCGTGCCGTCGACCAGGGTGGCGCGGCCGGACTCCATCGGGCCGCCGGAGACGAAGACCGTCGGGATGTTCAGGCGCAGGGCCGCCATCAGCATGCCCGGGGTGATCTTGTCGCAGTTGGAGATGCAGACCAGGGCGTCGGCGCAGTGGGCCTCGACCATGTACTCCACCGAGTCCGCGATCAGGTCGCGGGAAGGGAGGGAGTACAGCATGCCGCCGTGGCCCATCGCGATGCCGTCGTCGACGGCGATCGTGTTGAACTCGCGCGGGATGCCGCCCGCCTCCTTGATCGCCTCGCTGACGATCCGGCCGACCGGCTGCAGGTGGGTGTGGCCCGGCACGAACTCCGTGAAGGAGTTGGCGACGGCGATGATCGGCTTCCGGCCGATGTCCGCACCGGGTACACCGGAGGCGCGCATAAGGGCGCGGGCGCCCGCCATGTTGCGGCCGTGGGTGACTGTGCGGGACCTCAGCTCGGGCATCGTCGCTCGCTCCTTCAGAGACTGCGATCAGAGAGACTTGCGATCAGAGAGACCTCTGACTCCCTACGAGCGTACGCCGCCCCTCCAAGGGCTGGACAAGGTTGTCCGGAATGCGGGACGCGAGTTTCACGGATCGCCTGCTTCGGGGCTGCTCCGGCTTGAAGGCTGCGTCAGCTTCAGCGCTGCGCCGGCTTGAAGGCTGCGCCGGCTTCAGGGCTGCCGGCTTCAGGGTTGCGTGAGATGCCCCTGCACCACCGGTGCCACCCGCGCGATGATCTGCTCCAGGTCCGCCGAGGCCAGCGGCTCCAGCTTGATCACGTAGCGCATCATCGCCGCGCCCACCAGCTGGGCTGCCGCCAGCTCGGCCCGCAGCTCCGGGTCCGGCAGGTCCACCTGGGCGGCGATGCGACGCAGCAGCTGGGTGGCGACGAGGCGGCGGAAGACGGCGGCGGCGGTCTCGTTGTTCACGGCGGACCGGAGGATCGCGAGGAGGGGCGTACGGGTCGTGGGGTTCTCCCAGACGCCGAAGACGAAGCGGGTCAGCCGCTCCCCCACCCCCTCCAGCGGGCCCTCGGCCACCGCGTTCGGCGCGCTGAGCGCGGGTGCGAAGGCGACCTCGATGGCCGCCTCGAAGACCTGCTCCTTGGTGCCGAAGTAGTGGTGGACCAGCGCGGAGTCGACCCCGGCGGCCTTGGCGATACCGCGCACGGACGTCTTCTCGTACCCGCGTTCGGAGAACTCCTCGCGGGCCGCGGTGAGGATCCGGTCACGGGTGTCGGCCGACTCGGCACGCGGCGGCCGTCCCCTTCGGCGCGCGGTCGCCCCGGTCATCGCCGGGGCACCTTCACGGCGGCGGCCAGGTGCCGGCGGGTGAAGGCCAGGGCCTCGGCGAGATCGGCCTCGCGTTCGGCGCTGGACATGGCCCGCCGGGTGTTGACCTCGATGACGACGTGGCCGTCGTAGTTGGTGCGCGAGAGGCGCTCCAGCAGCTCGGCGCAGGGCTGGGTGCCGCGTCCGGGGACCAGGTGTTCGTCCTTGGCCGAGCCCCGGCCGTCGGCGAGGTGGACGTGGCCGAGGCGGTCGCCCATGCGGTCGATCATGTCCAGCGCTTCCGTGCGGGCCGTCGCCGTGTGGCTGAGATCGATCGTGAAGTGCCGGTAGTCGTCCTTGGTGACGTCCCATTCGGGCGCGTAGGCCAGCATCTCGCGGTCGCGGTAGCGCCACGGGTACATGTTCTCGACGGCGAACCGTACGTCCGTCTCGTTCGCCATCCGCCAGATCCCGGAGACGAAGTCACGGGCGTACTGCCGCTGCCAGCGGAAGGGCGGGTGTACGACGACGGTGGACGCGCCCAGCTTCTCGGCGGCCGCCCTGGCCCGCTGGAGCTTGACCCAGGGGTCTGTGGACCAGACCCTCTGGGTGATCAGCAGGCAGGGGGCGTGGACGGCCAGGATCGGGATGCCGTGGTAGTCGGACAGGCGGCGCAGGGCTTCGATGTCCTGGCTGACCGGGTCGGTCCAGACCATGACCTCGACGCCGTCGTACCCGAGGCGCGCGGCGATCTCGAAGGCCGTCGCCGTCGACTCCGGGTACACGGAGGCCGTCGACAGCGCGACGGGCACCGGCACGTCCCTTGGTTCAGCCACGCAGTCACCTTACGGGGTTGAGTGGTGAGGGAGTGGGGTGCCCATTCGCCGTTGTGACGTTCGCCATTTGCGCGTGCGGGTGCGTCGTGGTTGCTCGCGCCCACGCGGCGGAGCCGCGTGTCGATACGGCCCGCGCCCCTTGGGTGACTAGCCGTTCCCCATGTGATCGAGGCGCCGCAGGATCACGCCCTCCCTCAGCGCCCACGGGCAGACCTCCAGGCTCTCCACGCCGAACAGGTCCATCGCGCCCTCGGCCACCAGGGCGCCCGCCAGGAGCTGGTTCGCCCGGCCTTCCGAGACTCCGGGGAGTTCGGCGCGCTGTTGTGCGGACATGCCGGCCAGGCGGGGGACCCAGGCCTCCAGGGACTCGCGCTTGAGGTCGCGCTGGATGTAGAGGCCCTCTGCGCTGCGGGCGGCGCCGGCGATGCGGGCCAGCTGCTTGAAGGTCTTGGAGGTGGCGACCACGTGGTCGGGGGCGCCGAAGCGGCTGAATTCGCCGACGGTCCGGGCGATCTGTGCGCGGGCGTGGCGGCGCAGAGCGCGGACGTCCTCGGGGTCGGGCGGGTCGCCGGGCAGCCAGCCGGCGGTGAGGCGGCCGGCGCCGAGCGGGAGGGAGACGGCGGCGTCCGGCTCCTCGTCGATGCCGAAGGCGATCTCCAGGGAGCCGCCGCCGATGTCCAGGACCAGCAGCTTTCCGGCGGACCAGCCGAACCAGCGGCGGACGGCGAGGAAGGTGAGCCGGGCCTCCTCCGGGCCGGTGAGGACCTGGAGTCGTACGCCGGTCTCGTCCTCCACGCGCGCGAGGACGTCGTCGGCGTTGGTGGCCTCGCGGACGGCGGAGGTCGCGAACGGCAGCAGGTCCTCGACGCCCTTGTCCTCGGCGGCCTGGAGCGCGTCCCGTACGACGGCGATCAGCTTCTCGATGCCGTCATCGCCTATGGCACCGCTGTCGTCGAGCAGCTGGGCGAGCCGAAGTTCGGCCTTGTGCGAATGCGCGGGCAACGGGCGCGCGCCGGGGTGAGCGTCCACCACCAGCAGATGCACCGTGTTCGAACCCACGTCCAGGACACCGAGTCTCATGTACGGAACGCTACTGCCAGATCCACTGTCCTCGGTCCCCGAAGCGGCCTCGGGCCACTTACCCTGGACAGGTGCCAAAGACGAAAAAGGCTAACTCCGACAAGAGCACCAAGAACGCCAAGGGTGCCAAGTCGGGCAAGGCGGCCAAATCCTCCAAGGGATCGAAGGATCCTTCGCAGGTGAAGGCGTCGACGTCCAGGAAGGCCCCGAAGATGAGCGACGAGAAGGGGCTGGACTTCGCCCGCGCGTGGGTGGAGTTCCCGGACCCGGCGGACGACGAGCAGGTCTTCCGCTGCGATCTGACCTGGCTGACCTCGCGCTGGAACTGCATCTTCGGCAGCGGCTGCCAGGGCATCCAGGCCGGCCGCGCGGACGACGGGTGCTGCTCGCTGGGCGCCCACTTCTCCGACGAGGACGACGAGAAGCGGGTCGCCGAGCACGTGGCGCGGCTGACGCCGGAGATCTGGCAGCACCACGACGAGGGCCGGCGCGACGGCTGGGTCTCGGAGGACGACGAGGGCTCCCGCCAGACCCGCCCCTTCCAGGGCTCCTGCATCTTCCAGAACCGGCCCGGTTTCGCGGGCGGCGCGGGCTGCTCGCTGCACATCCTCGCCCTGCGCGAGGGCCGGGAGCCGCTGGAGACCAAGCCGGACGTGTGCTGGCAGCTGCCGATCCGGCGGACGTACGACTGGATCGACCGCCCCGACGACACGCGGGTCCTCCAGGTCTCCATCGGCGAGTACGACCGCCGGGGCTGGGGTCCGGGCGGCCATGACCTGCACTGGTGGTGCACGTCGGCGACCTCGGCGCACGGCGCGGGCGAGCCGGTGTACGTCTCCTACCGGGCCGAACTGACCGAACTGATGGGCAAGGCCGGCTACGACCGTCTGGTCGAGCTGTGCGAACAGCGACTGGCGTCGCAGCTGCCGCTGGTGGCACCGCATCCGGCGGATCCGGCGTAGGTCTGCTGAGGGCGTCTTACGGGGCGCGCCGGCTGCCGGGGGCGCGTGCGGGGGGCCAGGGGCCGCGCCGGGTGAGCGGTACGGCCGCGCCGCGCCGCCTGGGCCGTCCGGCCGCGCCACGCTGCCTGGGCCGTTCGGCCGCGATGCCGGCCAGCCCCAGCCGAGGCACGAGGACCTGGACATCGGCTCAGGCGAACCGCGCGGCCGCGCCGCGCTGGCTTCGGCGCCCGACCGCGATGCCTGCCCCTAGCTGTCCGACGGGCTCGGGGTTCCGTCGTCGCTCGGGGACGGGGACGGGCTCGGTGGGTCGGACGGGGTGGGGTCCGTGGGGCTGGGGCTCGGGTCGGTCGGGGTCGGGGTCTGGCTGGATGGCGGGTCCGTCGGGGGCGAGGACGAGGGGGTCGGGTCGGGGCTGGTGGGGGTCGGGGGCGGGGTCGAGGGGCGGCTCGGGGCGGTGCCGTAGCCGTCGATGGTGACCACGGCGCCGGCCGGGGAGACCGCCACCTGTGCGTGCCAGTGGCCGGAGGGCTCGCGCAGATGGTCGACGTACACCTTGATCGTCAACGTCTCGCCGGGGGCGAGGGTTCCCGACGACTGGCTGAGGTAGAGCCAGGCCGCCGAGGTGGCGGCGGACCAGCGGACCGGGGCGGAGCCGGAGGCGGTGAGGGTGATCAGCGTGGTGTCGCCGTCGTTGGCGGCGCTGACCGCGAGCTGTCCCGCGCCCTTCTCGTCTCCTCCGGAGACGCTGATGACCTCCACGGAGACGTCAGAAGCGCCGTCCTTGCCGGGGCCGCCGGGCTTCACGCTGGCGTTCCCCGCGTTCTCGTAGCCGCCGGTGGTGTCGCTGCCGAGCGCGTCCGGGCCCTGCGCCTCGCGCGCGGTGGCCGCGCGGCCGTCCTCGGCCGCCGGGGCGCCCCGGTAGGCGGCCCACAGGGCGAGCACGGGGGCCGCGACGACGGTGGCGACGACGGTCGTGGTGACGGCACGCGCGCGTAGGCGGTCCCGACGGGCCGCGCGGTCCTTGGGGTCCATCGGGAAGCCGCGCCGGTCGAAACGGGGTACGGCCGCGCCCCGCGCGCGTGGCTGGTGCGCGAGGGCGACGTGCAGGGCCGCGCGGGGCGCCTCCAGGACGGGCAGCTCGGCCGGGGTGACCGTGGCGCCAGGCCAGTGGCCGGGCACGGCGCGCTCGGCGGTACGGCGGCAGCGGGGGCAGTCGTCGACGTGCCGGACCAGCTCGCGGCGCAGGGCCGCGCTCAGGACCAGCTGACTGTCTCCGGTGAGGTGGGCCACGCTCGGACAGCCGCCGGTCTCGACCACGGCGAGCGCGGCGCGGGTGCGCTCGACCTCGCAGGCCGCGGTGGCGAGCAGCTCGCGCGCGGCGGTGGGCTCCATGCCGAGGACGGCGGCGACCTCGTGGGCGGCGAGATGGTGGCGGACGGCGAGTTCCAGGGCCTCGCGCTGCTCGGGGGTGGTGCCGGCCGCCTCCGGCCAGGCGAGCAGGGCGAGTTCGCGGCGGCGCTGCTCCTGGACGTCGGGGGCGACGGGCGGATCGGGTACCTGTTTCGTGGCCGCGGGACGGCCCGCCGCGTGGGTGGCCTGACGTTTCTGCTTGGCTTCGGCGAGCCCTCGCAGGCAGGCCCAGCGGGCCAGCGCGTACAGCCAGGCCCTGCGGTCGGCGGCGGCGTCCGGGACACGCTGCCCGCGCCGCTCGGCCAGCGCCAGGACGTCCCCGAGGGCGGCGGTGGCCGCGTCGTGGTCGCACAGCACCGACAGGCAGTAGGTGAACAGGCCGTCCAGGTACGGCTCGTAGCGCGCCGGCGGCCGCTGGGCGAGGGTGCGCGCGGCGGCTCGGTCGCGCGCCTCCCGGTGCGCCCGGTGTGCGCCGGTGGTGCGGGTCGTGGTCTGAGGACTGCTGCTCATCACCCGTGCGACCGTAGGCGGCGGCGGAGTGCCCCTTCTTGCACCTTGAGCACTTTTAATCCGTACGGGTGAAACGATCCCTCATAAGGGGACAGGAACCCTTTATTCCATGGCTCGAACCGGACGGGCGGTGGCCAATACCAGTCCACCCACATGCGCCCCGAGCGGGCGCTGTCAGTGCCGCGGGCTACGGTTTCCGCATGGCTGCCCGTACCAAGACCACCAAGGACCGACCGTCCTACCGCTGCACCGAGTGCGGCTGGCAGACGGCCAAGTGGCTCGGCCGCTGCCCCGAGTGCCAGGCCTGGGGGACGGTCGAGGAGTACGGCGCGCCCGCGGTCCGTACGACGGCACCGGGCCGGGTCACCAGCTCGGCGGTGCCCATCGGCCAGGTCGACGGCCGCCAGGCCACCGCCCGCACGACCGGCGTGCCGGAGCTGGACCGGGTGCTCGGCGGCGGTCTCGTGCCCGGCGCGGTCGTGCTGCTCGCGGGCGAACCCGGGGTCGGCAAGTCCACCCTGCTGCTGGACGTGGCCGCCAAGTCGGCGAGCGAGGAGCACAAGACCCTCTATGTGACCGGCGAGGAGTCCGCGAGCCAGGTCCGGCTGCGCGCCGACCGCATCAACGCTCTCGACGACCACCTGTATCTCGCCGCCGAGACCGATCTGGCCGCCGTCCTCGGCCACTTGGACGCGGTGAAGCCGTCCCTGCTGATCCTCGACTCGGTGCAGACGGTGGCCTCCCCGGAGATCGACGGCGCGCCCGGCGGCATGGCCCAGGTCCGCGAGGTGGCCGGCGCCCTGATCCGCGCCTCCAAGGAACGCGGCATGTCCACGCTGCTGGTGGGCCACGTCACCAAGGACGGCGCGATCGCCGGCCCCCGGCTGCTGGAGCACCTGGTGGACGTCGTCCTGCACTTCGAGGGCGACCGGCACGCGCGCCTGCGCCTGGTGCGGGGCGTGAAGAACCGCTACGGCGCCACCGACGAGGTCGGCTGCTTCGAACTGCACGACGAGGGCATCACGGGCCTCGCGGACCCCAGCGGACTCTTCCTGACCCGTCGTGACGAACCGGTCCCCGGCACCTGCCTGACGGTCACCCTGGAGGGCCGCCGCCCGCTGGTGGCGGAGGTGCAGGCGCTGACCGTGGACTCCCAGATCCCCTCCCCGCGCCGGACCACCTCGGGCCTGGAGACCTCCCGGGTGTCGATGATGCTCGCGGTGCTGGAGCAGCGCGGCCGGATCAGCGCGCTCGGCAAGCGGGACATCTACTCGGCGACGGTGGGCGGCGTGAAGCTGTCGGAGCCGGCCGCCGACCTCGCGATCGCCCTCGCCCTCGCCTCCGCCGCCAGCGACACCCCGCTGCCCAAGAACCTCGTCGCGATCGGCGAGGTCGGTCTGGCGGGCGAGGTCAGACGGGTCACGGGCGTGCAGCGCAGGCTCGCCGAGGCGCACCGGCTGGGCTTCACGCACGCGCTCGTGCCAGGCGATCCGGGCAAGGTCCCGCCCGGGATGAAGGTCCTGGAAGTCGCCGACATGGGAGACGCGCTCAGGGTTCTGCCGCGCTCCCGTCGCCGAGAGGCCCCACGGGAGGCGGAGGAGCGCCGGTAGACTTTGCCCAGGTCTCGCCCGTCCGTACGAACCGAGTGCGCAAGACGGCAGCGCCCCAGAACCTGCGACCGGAGGAGTGCAGTGGCAGCCAACGACCGGGCAGCAGCTCCCGGAAAGTCCGGTGGGAGTGCCGGTACCGATGGCCTGATGCGCGCCTCACTGAGCGCCGTGGCTCCGGGTACGCCCCTGCGTGACGGCCTGGAGCGGGTCCTGCGCGGCAACACCGGCGGGCTCATCGTCCTCGGCTCCGACAAGACCGTCGAGGCGATGTGCACGGGCGGCTTCGTCCTGGACGTGGAGTTCACCGCCACCCGCCTGCGGGAGCTGTGCAAGCTGGACGGCGGCATAGTGCTCTCCTCCGACCTGTCGAAGATCCTCAGGGCCGGCGTGCAGCTGGTCCCGGACCCGACGATCCCCACGGAGGAGACCGGCACGCGGCACCGCACGGCGGACCGCGTCTCGAAGCAGGTCGGCTTCCCCGTGGTCTCCGTCTCCCAGTCCATGCGGCTGATCGCCCTGTACGTCGACGGGCAGCGGCGCGTGCTGGAGGACTCGGCGGCGATCCTGTCCCGCGCGAACCAGGCGCTGGCCACCCTGGAGCGGTACAAGCTCCGTCTCGACGAGGTCGCGGGCACGCTGTCGGCGCTGGAGATCGAGGACCTGGTGACGGTCCGGGACGTGTCGGCGGTCGCCCAACGCCTGGAGATGGTCCGGCGCATCGCCACCGAAATCGCTGAATATGTGGTCGAACTGGGCACGGACGGTCGTCTTCTGGCACTTCAGCTGGAGGAGTTGATCGCGGGCGTCGAGCCCGACCGTGAGCTGGTCGTCCGGGACTACGTCCCCGAGCCCACGGCGAAGCGCTCCCGCACGGTCGAGGAGGCACTGTCCGAGCTGGACGCCCTCTCCCACGCGGAACTCCTGGAGATGGGCACGGTGGCGCGTGCGCTGGGCTACACCGGCTCCCCCGAGACCCTCGACTCCGCGGTGTCCCCGCGGGGCTTCCGGCTCCTGGCCAAGGTGCCGCGCCTGCCGGGCGCGATCATCGACCGCCTGGTGGAGCACTTCGGCGGCCTGCAGAAGCTGCTCGCCGCGAGCGTGGACGACCTTCAGGCGGTGGACGGGGTCGGCGAGGCGCGCGCCCGGAGCGTCCGCGAAGGCCTGTCGAGGCTGGCCGAGTCCTCGATCCTGGAGCGGTACGTCTGATCCGGGAGCGGCGGGTCCGTCGTGAGCTGCGGGTGGTACGTGGCTGGTCGTAAGTACTCACCGCACCGCACGCAGCCGCGTACGGTGCAGTTGCGGCCGACGGCACTGCAACCCCCTAGGGGCGCGGGGAACTGCGCGACCAGCCCCCACGCAGCCGCACCCGCACCCGCACGACGGACCCGACAGCCCCGCTAATCAGCAGACAGCACGAACGAAGCCTGAGCCTTCGCGAACCCCGACGCCTGCGCCTCCAGCAAGTACGTCCCCGTCTTCGCCACCCCCGCCGGAGGCGTCCCGCACTGCGGAGCGCTCGGCTTGCGGTCCCACGTCACGGCGTACGTGATGCTCTGCCCCGCGGGCACCCGGAACACCAGGCTCGCCGCACCCTTCGGGCAGTCGGCCGAGGACCAGTAGGCGTCACTGCTGTCCGCCGGCGTGATGGTCAACACCGCGCGCTTCGGTCCGAGGTCGACCTTGCAGTCACTGGACGAGGCGTTCTTCGCGGTGAGTTCGAACGTCGGCACCTGGTCGGGGGAGTACGAGTTGTGCCGGCTGCGCAGGCTCAACGTGACCGCCCCGGCGGTGCAGTTGGGCAGTGAGGAGGACGCCGGCAGCGTGTCGCCCGTACCGACATCGCCCCCGCCGGACCCCGAGCCCGAGCCGCCGCCCGAACCACCGCCCGAACCACCGTCGGACCCCGTCGAGCCGGAGTCGCCCTTGCCGTCCGACCCGGAACTCCCGCCGGCGTCGCCGCCGCCACTCGACTCGTCGCGGCCGCCCGGGTGTTGGGTGATCGCGGACTCGGACGAGGAGGGCCCGGGCGTGATCGTGGACACGGGATTCTTGCCGTTGGAGGCGTCGGTGTTCTTCTTGCCGCCCCCGCCGCCGGCCGTGACGATCCAGGTGATCAGCAGCGCCGACACGGCGACCACAGACACGATGACGACCCTCCGTCGCCAGTAGATGGAGGAGGGAAGCGGCCCGACCGGATTGCGCAGAGATCCCACGGCGCAAACTGTACGAGAGATCGGCGCGCTTGCTTGCGCCACCCGCCGCCCGGACCCCAACTTTTCCGGATCATCATCCCGGCAACTGTCGCAGGAGAAAGGGTCCTTCACCTACCGCGACCAGACGCAACGCTCCGCAACCGCCTGTTTTCGGCCCTGCCCGCCCGACCCGTGGCAGGATCGGAATGCCATGACTGAGAAGCTCCACGCCCCCGTGATCGCCTGGTTCGACACCCACGCCCGCGACCTCCCCTGGCGCCGCCCGGAGGCGGGCCCCTGGGGCGTGATGGTCAGCGAGTTCATGCTCCAGCAGACCCCCGTCAGCCGGGTCCTGCCCGTCTACGAGCAGTGGCTCGCCCGCTGGCCGCGCCCCGCCGACCTCGCCGAGGAGGCGCCCGGAGAGGCGGTGCGCGCCTGGGGCCGGCTCGGCTACCCGCGCCGCGCCCTGCGGCTGCACGGCGCCGCGGTCGCCATAGCGGAGCGGCACGGCGGGGACGTACCGACGGATCACACCCAGCTGCTGGCGCTGCCCGGCATCGGCGAGTACACGGCCGCCGCGGTGGCCTCCTTCGCGTACGGGCAGCGCCACCCGGTGCTGGACACGAATGTGCGCCGGGTCTTCGCGCGGGCGGTGAGCGGGGTGCAGTACCCGCCGAACGCCACCACGGCCGCCGAGCGCAAGCTGGCCCGTGAGTTGCTGCCCGAGGACGAGAGGACGGCCGCCCGCTGGGCCGCGGCGTCCATGGAGCTGGGCGCGCTGGTGTGCACGGCGAAGAACGAGGGCTGCCACCGCTGCCCGATCGCCGCGCAGTGCGCCTGGCGGCTGGCGGGCAAGCCGGAGCACGAGGGGCCGCCGCGCCGCGGACAGACGTACGCGGGCACGGACCGTCAGGTGCGCGGCAAGCTGCTCGCCGTACTGCGGGAGGCGCACGTGCCGGTGCCCCAGGCGGCGCTGGACCGGGTGTGGCACGAGCCGGTGCAGCGCGCCCGCGCGCTCGACGGGCTCGTCACGGACGGTCTGGTGGAGCCGCTGCCCGGCGGTCTCTACCGGCTGCCGCTGACCTGACACACAGCCAAGTCATGGCGTGCGGGCCTTCGTTATGGACCCTCCCACCCTACAAACCGCCTCATAAAGGGACGTAAGAGTCAGCCCCTTTACCCCGGACCTACTTCCGTTACACAACCGACGGACAGCCGATTGCTAGCCGCAGGCTGCTCCGCACAGCCCCGTGACAACAGCTCCGTAGTTTTTTCTCGTGCCCGGCAGACCACGGCACAGCGGGACAGCGGGACTTCTGGCGCGAGCCGGAGTACACGGGGATAACGGAGGCGGTTGATCATGGCGCAGGGCGAGGTGCTCGAGTTCGAGGAGTACGTCCGCACCCGGCAGGACGCGCTGCTGCGCAGCGCCCGCCGGTTGGTCCCGGACCCGGTGGATGCCCAGGACCTGCTGCAGACCGCGCTCGTGCGGACCTACGGCCGCTGGGAGGGCATCGCCGACAAGCGGCTCGCGGACGCCTATCTGCGCCGGGTCATGATCAACACGCGGACCGAGTGGTGGCGGGCGCGCAAGCTGGAGGAGGTTCCGACCGAGCAGCTGCCGGACGCCTCGGTCGACGACTCCACCGAGCAGCACGCCGATCGCGCCCTGCTGATGGACATCATGAAAGTGCTCGCTCCGAAACAGCGCAGCGTCGTGGTGCTGCGACACTGGGAGCAGATGTCCACTGAGGAGACGGCCGCGGCCCTCGGCATGTCGGCCGGTACGGTCAAGAGCACGCTGCACCGGGCGCTCGCCCGGCTCCGCGAGGAGCTGGAGGCCCGCGATCTGGACGCACGCGCGCTGGAGCGTGAGGAGCGGGAGCGTTGCGCGGCCTGACCGGGGCCGGGCCCAGCGAGGCCCGAGGCAGTACACAGGCGGTGATCACGGCTGCGGTCGTGCTCGCCGCCCTCGCCCTTTTCGTCGCCGCGTGCGGCACCGAGGGGACCGGCGCGCGGGACGAGGGCCCGGCGCACGCCTCCGCGGCGGCGGGCGCGGTCGCCTCTCCGGCGCCCAGCCCCACCGACCGGTACCGGCGCGTGGACGCCGTGGACCTGCTCAAGAAGGACCCGGCGGTCTCGGCGACCGTCAAGCGCGACCTGAAGCCGTGCGACGGCGACGACTATCCGGTCGACGCCTCCTACGGCGACCTGACCGGCGGCCCGGTGGACGACATCGTCGTCAACGTGCTCACGTGCGGCGACTGGATCGGCCTCGGCTCGTACGTGTACCGGGAAGAAGGCGGCACGTTCAAGAATGTCTTCAAGAACGAGGAGTCCCCGGTCGTCGCGGACATCGAACAGGGCGTCCTGACCCTGACCAAGCAGGTGTACAAGAAGGGCGACCCGGTCTCGAGCCCCTCCAGCGAGGACGTGATCCCCTACACCTGGAAGGCGGGACGGTTCGTCCAGGGGCGGGTCGTCCACAACGAATACGGCAGCGGAGTCGGCGGGGACGCCACGACCGCGCCGGAGGACAACTGACCGATCACATGACGGAGAACTGAGAGCACCGGGATGGCAGACCAGACCCACGTCCTGTTCGTCGAGGACGACGACGTCATCCGCGAGGCCACCCAGCTCGCCCTGGAGCGGGACGGCTTCGCGGTGACCGCCATGCCCGACGGGCTGTCGGGCCTGGAGGCGTTCCGGGCGAACCGGCCCGACATCGCGCTGCTGGACGTCATGGTCCCGGGTCTGGACGGCGTCAGCCTGTGCCGACGTATCCGGGACGAGTCGACCGTGCCGGTGATCATGCTCTCCGCGCGCGCGGACTCCATCGACGTCGTCCTCGGCTTGGAGGCCGGCGCGGACGACTATGTGACCAAGCCGTTCGACGGTGCCGTCCTGGTCGCCCGGATCCGCGCGGTGCTGCGCCGCTTCGGACACGCCGGCGGGGCCGCCCACCTGGAGGAGTCCCCGGCGCAGGTGAACGGCGGCCCGCTGACCTTCGGTGACCTGGAGATCGACACCGAGGGCATGGAGGTGCACCGGGCCGGGCAGCCGGTGGCGCTGACCCCGACCGAGATGCGGCTGCTGCTGGAGTTCTCCACCTCGCCGGGCACCGTGCTCTCCCGCGACAAGCTGCTGGAGCGGGTGTGGGACTACGGCTGGGGCGGGGACACCCGGGTCGTCGACGTCCATGTGCAGCGGCTGCGGCAGAAGATCGGCCAGGACCGGATCGAGACGGTCCGGGGCTTCGGCTACAAGTTGAAGGCTTGAGCGGGGCGGACATGCGGGGGATCATTCGGCGCTCGGTGGGGGGCATGGAGCGCGCGGGCCTGAAGACCGGGCTCAGATGGAAGCTCAGCGCGGCGATCGCCCTGGTCGCCGGGCTGGTGGCCGTCGCGCTCAGCCTGGTCGTGCACAACGCCGCCCGGGTCTCGATGCTGGACAACGCGCGTGACCTGGCCAACGAGCGGGTGCAGGTGGCCCAGGGCACCTACGAGCGGTACGGGCGGATGAACTTCCCCAACATCAAGTTCGACGACCCCGAGCTGCCGCCCCCGCTGCGGGAGAAGGTCGAGGACGGCCGCCGGGCCAGTTACGTCAGCGACCACCGCGGCGGCGTGCCGGACATCTGGGCGGCCGTACCGGTCAAGAACGGGCATGTGCTGTCCCTGCACACCCACTTCCCGGACCGCTCCACCGACGTGATGAAGGACCTCGACCAGGCTCTGGTCATCGGGTCCATCGCGGTGGTGCTCGGCGGCAGCGCGCTCGGCGTGCTGATCGGCGGGCAGTTGTCGCGGCGGCTGCGCAAGGCGGCGGCCGCGGCGGGCCAGGTCGCCAACGGCGAGACCGATGTCCGGGTGCGGGAGGCCATCGGCGGGGTCGTACGGGACGAGACCGACGATCTCGCGCGCGCGGTGGACGCGATGGCGGACGCGCTGCGGCAGCGCCTGGAGGCCGAGCGGCGGGTGACCGCCGACATCGCACACGAGCTGCGGACCCCGGTGACCGGCCTGCTCACCGCAGCCGAACTGCTGCCACCCGGCCGCCCCACCGAACTGGTCCTGGACCGTGCGAAGGCGATGCGCACGCTCGTCGAGGACGTCCTGGAGGTGGCCCGCCTGGACAGTGCCTCCGAGCGGGCCGAGCTGCAGGACATCATGCTGGGCGACTTCGTGGCCCGGCGCGTGGCCGCCAAGGACCCGGACGTCGTCGTACGGGTGGTGCACGAGTCGGAGGTCACCACCGACCCGCGCCGTCTGGAGCGCGTGCTCTTCAACCTGCTCGCCAACGCCGCCCGGCACGGCAAGCCGCCGATCGAGGTCACCGTCGAGGGCCGGGTCATCCGGGTCCGCGACCACGGCCCCGGCTTCCCCGAGGCGCTCCTGGCCGAGGGTCCGAGCCGCTTCCGCACCGGCAGCGCGGACCGCGCGGGCAAGGGCCACGGCCTGGGCCTGACCATCGCGGCCGGCCAGGCCCGGGTGCTGGGCGCCCGCCTGACCTTCCGCAACGTACGCCCCGTCGGCCTCCCCGACCACATCCCGTCGGAGGGTGCGGTGGCCGTCCTCTGGCTCCCGGAACACGCTCCCACGAACACGGGCAGCCATCCGATGCTGCCGATGTCCGGGGGCGCGGGCTGAGCAGGGAGCGGCGTTGGTGGAGGCGGGCCTTCGCGGGGTCGCCTCACGTGGTCGCGACCAGCAGTTCCTCCCCGCGTGACGGCCGCAGGCCGTCCGTTCTGTCGGCGAAGTAGCGCTCGCCGAGTTCCTCGGCCGTGACATGGCGGACCTCGCGGAAGCCGCTCTCGCGGGCCAGGGCCAGGATCTGCGGCGGTGTGAAGAAGCTCAGGAACGGGGTCCCGGCGGCGCGGGCACCGTTCACGGCGGCCTGGAGCTGCGGACGCTGGTCCGGCTCGACGTCCTCCAGGGGCCGCAGGAAGGTCGTGGCCAGCGTGGAGCCCGCGGCGAGCGTGGCGACGAGGCGGAACATGGACTCGACCGCGTCCCCGGTGAGATACATCGTGACGCCGGTGGCGGCCACCACCGCCGGCCGGCCGGGATCCAGGCCGGCCGTGACCAGCTGCCCCCACCAGTCCCCCTCGAAGTCGACCGGCACCAGCCGCAGCCACTCGGGGACGCCGTACCCCAGCTCGGCCAGCCGCTGTCTCTTCCAGGCCTGCGGCCCGGGCCGGTCGACCTCGAACACCCGGAGCGTGGCGGCGATCTCCGGCCGCCGCTGGGCGAAGGTGTCCAGTCCGGCCCCGAGGAGGACGTACTGGCCGACGCCCCGCGCGGCCTGGTCCACGACGAGGTCCTCCACGAAGCGGGCGCGGGCCACGATGGACGCGCGGGTGCGCCGCGTGGCCTCGACGTCCATGTCCGGGCGGCCGCGCCAGTCCTCGTCCGGGGCCGTCAGCCGCAGCCCGATCTCGTCGTCGATCACATGCGGCGGCGGATCGGCCTGGACGTGCAGGGCGCGCCACAGGGCGACCCGTACGGCCGTGTGGTCCGCCGCGGCCTCCTGCCCCTGCATGCCGTTCCCTCCCTGCCGGGTCAGCCGAAGTCCTTCGAGAAGTCGAGTTCCTCGCTGCGCTCGGTCAGCGAGAACCAGTTGCCGTTGTCGTCCCGGAAGATCGCCTCGATGCCGTACGGCCGCTCCTGCGGCTCCTGGAGGAACTCCACACCCCGCGCCTTGAACCGCTCGTAGTCACCGCGGCAGTCGTCCGTGCGGAACGCCCCGGCCCCCAGCACCCCCTTGGCCACCAGCTTCTTCAGCGCCTCGGCGGACTCCGGGTCGAGGCCGGGGCCGTCCAGGCTCATCAGGGCCAGCTCCACGCCGGGCTGGTCCTTGGCGCTCACGGTGATCCAGTGCATGTCCCCCATGGCGAGGTCACTGCGCACCTCGAAGTCCAGCTTCTCGGTGAAGAAGGCCTTTGTGCGCTGCTGGTCGAAGGTCCATACGGTGGTGATGCCCAGGCCCTTGATCATGGCTCCGCTCTCCTGTCGGCAGGCTGCTGTTCCTGCTCGTCACCGTAGGCAGGGGCGGGCCTGGTGCGCTTCTTCGAAGTTGCGGTGTTGAAGCCGCCGGCCCAGAGCATGGCGTAGCAGCCGGGTATGAGGGAGGCGCCGCGGCCCACGTGCTTCGTGCGGTACTCGCTCGGGGCGAGCCCGGTGCGGGCCTTGAAGCGGGCAGAGAAGGTGCCGAGGCTGCTGAAGCCGACCAGGGTGCAGATCTCGGTCACGGTGAGGTTGGCCCCGCGCAGCATCTCCTCGGCCCGCTCGATCCGGCGGTGGGTCAGATACTGCCCGGGCGTCTCGCCGTACGCGTCCTTGAAGGCGCGCAGGAAGTGATACCGCGAGTAGCCGGCATGTGCGGCAACCGCGTCCAGATCCAGCTCAGGGTCGGCCCAGTCACGGTCCATGGCGTCCTTGGCCAGGCGCAACCGGCGCATCTTGTCCATGGGCCGATGGTGACATGGGGCACTGACAGTGACCCCGGTGGCGGCAGTCCCGAGCAGACTGCCCGCACATGGCAAAGACCCCCGGGGCGGACACCGACCGGGGGCCTTTGGCTCAGGGACTGCTCAGACCGCTTCGATCACCGGCGCCGGAGCAGCGTCGGCACTGTCCGAAGACGGCTTCTGCGGGCCGCCCTTCAGCGGCACCTCCTTGACGAACAGCGAGGCGATCAGCACGACCACCGCGATCACCGCGCCCAGCAGGAACGCCGAGTGGGTACCGGCGGACACCGCGTGCTGGTAGGCCTCCCGCGCCGCCGCCGGCAGCTTCGCGAGGCTCGCCGCGTCCAGCTGGGCGGACTTCTCGGTGATGCCCTTGCCCAGCGCGCCGGCCCGCTCGGCCATGACGTCCTGGACCCGGTGGTTGAACAGGGCGCCCATGATGGCCACGCCGAAGGAGGAGCCGAGTGTACGGAAGAGGGTGGTGGACGAGGACGCCACGCCCATGTCCTTCATCTCCACGCTGTTCTGCGCGACCAGCATGGTGATCTGCATCAGGCAGCCCATGCCCGCGCCGAGCACGGCCATGTAGAGGCCGGAGGTCAGCCGGGTCGTCCCCGTGTCCATCAGCGACAGCAGGTACAGGCCGACGATCATCAGCACGCCGCCGACGATCGGGAAGACCTTGTAGCGGCCGCTGTTGGTGGTGACCCGCCCGGCGATCATCGAGGTCACCAGCATCGCGCCGAGCATCGGCAGGAGCAGCAGACCCGAGTTGGTCGCGGAGGCGCCCTGCACCGACTGCTGGTACAGCGGCAGGAAGAGCGTGGCGCCGAACATCACGAAGCCGGTGATGAAGCCGATGAGGGACATCAGGGTGAAGTTGCGGCTGCGGAAGATGTGCAGCGGCACGACCGGCTCGGCGGCCTTGGTCTGCCAGAACACGAACCCGATCAGCGAGGCGACGCCGATGCCGATCAGCTCCATGATCCGCGCGGAGGTCCAGGCGTACTCGGTGCCGCCCCAGGTGGTGACCAGCACGATGGAGGTGATGCCGACGGTCAGCAGGACGACGCCGAGGTAGTCGATACCGGCCTTGGACCGCTTCTTCGGCAGGTGCAGTACGGCGCTGACCAGCGCCAGCGCGACCGCGCCGAGGGGCAGGTTGATGTAGAAGGACCAGCGCCAGCCCCAGTTGTCGGTGATGGTGCCGCCGACCAGCGGGCCACCGATCATCGCGAGCGCCATGACGCCGGCCATCATGCCCTGGTACTTGCCGCGCTCCCGCGGCGGGATCAGGTCGCCGATGATCGCCATCACGCCGACCATCAGACCGCCGGCGCCGAGACCCTGCACCGCGCGGAAGCCGATGAGCTGCCCCATGTTCTGGGCCATGCCGCTGAGCGCGGAGCCGATCAGGAAGATCACGATCGAGGTCAGGAAGGTGGCCTTGCGGCCGTACATGTCGCCGAGCTTGCCCCAGATCGGGGTGGCCGCCGCGGTCGCGAGGGTGTACCCGGTCACGACCCACGAGAGGTGTTCCAGCCCGCCCAGTTCGCCGACGATCGTGGGCATCGCCGTACCCACGATCATGTTGTCGAGCATCGCGAGCATCATCGCGATCATGAGCGCGAGCAGGACCACCCGTACGCTCTTCGGCTGTTTCTCCGGTTTCCCGGGTGCCTCCTGGGCCGTCACGGCCGTCTGTGTGTCCGCCATCTCTCCCACTCCCCCTGACGACTACTTACTTGCCGCCCGGCTAGTTCACTACACTGGGGAAGGTAGACCTGTTACTAGCCGGGCGTCAAGTAAGTTTCCGCCGGGGCGCGAGGAGTACGAGGATGGGCGTCACCATGGACGGCACCAAGCAGCAGCGCCGCGGCAACACCCGCCAGCGCATCCAGGATGTCGCGCTCGAACTCTTCGCCGAGCAGGGCTACGAGAAGACCTCCCTGCGCGAGATCGCCGAGCATCTCGACGTCACGAAGGCGGCTCTCTACTACCACTTCAAGACGAAGGAAGAGATCATCGTCAGCCTCTTCGAGGACCTGACGCAACCGATCCAGGACCTGATCGAGTGGGGCCGTAGCCAGCCGCACACCCTGGAGACCAAGCACGAGATCCTGCGGCGCTACAGCCAGGCACTGGTCGGCGCGGAACCGCTCTTCCGGTTCATGCAGGAGAACCAGGCGACGGTACGGGAACTGCGCATCGGCGACGCCTTCAAGGACCGGATGCGCGACCTCAGGGACATCTTCATCGACCCCGACGCACCCCTCGTGGAGCAGGTCCGCTGCATCAGCGCGATGTTCACGCTGCACGCGGGGATGTTCGTGATGCAGGACGTGGAAGGCGACTCCGAGAAGAAGCATGAGGCCGTTCTCGAAGTCGCCATGGACCTCGTCACGCAGGCGCACCAGGGCGCCCGCAAGGAAGGCTAGGGCCGGATCAGACGGTCACGCCGTTGGCCCGCAGGAAGGCGACCGGGTCGATCGCGGAGCCGTAGTTCGGGGTCGTACGGATCTCGAAATGCAGGTGCGGGCCGGTGGAGTTGCCGGTGCTGCCCGAGAGCGCGATGTGCTGGGCGGTCTTGACGATCTGACCGATCTTGACGTCGACCCGGGACAGGTGCGCGTACTGCGAGTAGGTGCCGTTGCCGTGCTTGATGACGACGGCGTTGCCGTACGCGGGGCCGTCACCGGCGCCGTTGGGGCCGGCCTTGACGACGGTGCCGCCGTGCGCGGCGACGACCTCGGTGCCGGTCGGGACGGCGAAGTCCTGGCCGCTGTGCTTGGCGACCCAGTGGCTGCCGGCCTGGTCGAAGCCGGCGGAGAGCGTGTACGTCTTCACCGGGTCGACCCAGGCGGTCGCCGACGGAGCGGCGGCGCTCGCGATCCCGGTTCCCAGCGCGGCCGTGGCGCCCACTCCGGCGGCCAGGACGGCCACGCGGGTGCGGAGCGAGGACGTACGGGAAGAACGGGACGTGAAGCGCTGGATCATGGGGACCTCGTGGGCTCGGGGACAGAACCGCCACCCGGTGCTCAGACGTTCGCCGGGCGGGCCAGTCATTGGTAACCGTTCGCCCCATCTCCGCTCAATGCCCCCCATCTACGGCGCAAGCTAGTAGGCGAACGGAAAAACACCCACTTCTTGACAGAGCCCCACCTACCGGGCATCAGCCCCTACGACATCGGCTTTTCACGCAGGGCTCCGCATAGAAAATCCCTTTTTGCCTGAATGGTGAGTCCCACTATGTGGGCTAGTAAGGGACATTTCCCCTGTGCCGCTTATCACCGCCCGCATAAACCAGCGGCCCGAGAAATGTGATGCAGACCTCTAGGCACCTACCCGCCGGTAACCCTACGGTTCCCCTCGCGCCACCCTCACCACAGATCATGCCCCTGACAGTTCACCGTTCAGGCCGTGCAGCGTACGGACGTGAGAGGACCCCCACCGATGACCAGACGCCCCTGGGCGCGCCGGATATCCGCCACCGCCGTGTCCGTGGCCGCGCTCACCGCGCTGGCCGCCCCGGCCGAGGCCGCGGACGCGACCACGAGCAGCGCCTCCGCCACCGCAGCCAAGGTCGACTACGCCACCTGGCAGAAGGACTGCCAGTCGGTCATGGACCAGGCCCTGCCGTACCTGAAGGCCCGTATCGCCGCCGCCAAGCCCGGTGAGAAGCAGGCGATCGTCTTCGACATCGACAACACCACGCTGGAGACCGACTTCGGCTTCAGCTACCCGCAGCCGGCCAACAAGCCGGTGCTGGACGTCGCCGAGTACGCCCAGGAGCACGGCGTCTCGCTGTTCTTCGTCACGGCCCGCCCCGGCATCATCTACTGGCCGACCGAGTACAACCTCGAGCACGACGGCTACGACGTCTCCGGTCTCTATGTCCGCGGCCTGTTCGACCTCTTCAAGGACGTCGCCGCCTACAAGACCGCCCAGCGCGTCGACATCGAGAACAAGGGCTACACGATCATCGCGAACGTCGGCAACAGCGCCACCGACCTGTCGGGCGGCCACGCCGAGAAGACGTTCAAACTGCCGGACTACGACGGGCAGTTGTCGTAATCCACGCACGCGAAAGGGGCCGGTGCTCGAAAGCACCGGCCCCTTTTCACTCGACCGTGACGCTTACGCGTCCTTGCTCAGGTTCGGCCCGGCACCGCCGGCCGCCTGCTCGATCGGCGGGACGTCGGGCAGTGCCGACTTCTCCTCACCCCGGAAGGTGAAGGTGGCGGCATCGCCCTCGCCCTCGGTCTCCACGACCACGATGTGACCGGGGCGCAGCTCGCCGAAGAGGATCTTCTCCGACAGCGAGTCCTCGATCTCGCGCTGGATCGTGCGACGCAGCGGACGCGCGCCCAGCACCGGGTCGTAGCCCTTCTTGGACAGCAGCTCCTTGGCGGACTGGGAGAGCTCGATGCCCATGTCCCGGTCCTTCAGGCGCTCGTCCACCTTGCCGATCATCAGGTCGACGATCCGCAGGATGTCCTCCTGCGTCAGCTGCGGGAAGACGACCACGTCGTCGACGCGGTTGAGGAACTCGGGGCGGAAGTGCTGCTTCAGCTCGTCCGACACCTTGTTCTTCATGCGCTCGTAGTTGGACTTCGTGTCACCCGTGGCCGCGAAGCCCAGGTTGAAGCCCTTGGAGATGTCCCGGGTACCGAGGTTGGTCGTCATGATGATGACCGTGTTCTTGAAGTCCACGACCCGGCCCTGGGAGTCGGTCAGGCGACCGTCCTCCAGGATCTGCAGCAGCGAGTTGAAGATGTCCGGGTGGGCCTTCTCGACCTCGTCGAAGAGAACGACGGAGAACGGCTTGCGGCGGACCTTCTCGGTCAGCTGGCCACCCTCTTCGTAGCCCACGTAGCCGGGGGGCGAACCGAAGAGACGCGACACCGTGTGCTTCTCGCTGAACTCCGACATGTCGAGGGAGATCAGCGCGTCCTCGTCACCGAAGAGGAACTCGGCGAGCGCCTTGGACAGTTCGGTCTTACCGACACCGGACGGGCCGGCGAAGATGAACGAACCACCCGGACGCTTCGGGTCCTTCAGACCGGCACGCGTACGACGGATCGCCTTCGACAGCGCCTTGACGGCGTCGACCTGGCCGATGACCCGCTTGTGCAGCTCCTCCTCCATGCGGAGCAGGCGGCTGGACTCCTCCTCGGTCAGCTTGAAGACCGGGATGCCGGTGGCCGTGGCGAGGACCTCGGCGATCAGCTCGCCGTCGACCTCGGCGACGACGTCCATGTCGCCGGCCTTCCACTCCTTCTCCCGCTTGGCCTTGCCGGCCAGGAGCTGCTTCTCCTTGTCACGCAGGGAGGCGGCCTTCTCGAAGTCCTGCGAGTCGATCGCGGACTCCTTGTCCCGGCGGACGGCGGCGATCTTCTCGTCGAACTCGCGCAGGTCCGGCGGCGCGGTCATCCGGCGGATGCGCATCCGGGAACCGGCCTCGTCGATCAGGTCGATCGCCTTGTCCGGCAGGAAGCGGTCCGAGATGTACCGGTCGGCCAGGGTGGCGGCCTGGACCAGCGCCTCGTCCGTGATGGAGACGCGGTGGTGGGCCTCGTACCGGTCGCGCAGACCCTTGAGGATCTCGATCGTGTGCGGAAGGGACGGCTCGGCGACCTGGATGGGCTGGAAGCGGCGCTCCAGGGCCGCGTCCTTCTCCAGGTGCTTGCGGTACTCGTCCAGCGTGGTCGCACCGATGGTCTGCAGCTCACCGCGGGCCAGCATCGGCTTCAGGATGGAGGCCGCGTCGATGGCGCCCTCGGCGGCACCCGCACCGACCAGCGTGTGCAGCTCGTCGATGAACAGGATGATGTCGCCGCGGGTGCGGATCTCCTTGAGCACCTTCTTCAGGCGCTCCTCGAAGTCACCGCGGTAGCGGGAGCCGGCGACCAGGGCGCCGAGGTCCAGCGTGTAGAGGTGCTTGTCCTTGAGCGTCTCGGGCACCTCGCCCTTGACGATGGCCTGGGCGAGGCCCTCGACGACGGCGGTCTTGCCGACGCCGGGCTCACCGATCAGGACCGGGTTGTTCTTCGTACGGCGGGACAGCACCTGCATGACCCGCTCGATCTCCTTCTCGCGCCCGATGACCGGGTCGAGCTTGGACTCACGAGCGGCCTGGGTGAGGTTCCGGCCGAACTGGTCCAGGACGAGGGAGGTCGAGGGGGTGCCCTCGGCCGGCCCGCCGGCGGCGGCGGTCTCCTTGCCCTGGTAACCGGAGAGCAGCTGGATGACCTGCTGCCGCACCCGGTTGAGGTCTGCGCCCAGCTTGACCAGGACCTGGGCGGCGACGCCCTCGCCCTCGCGGATCAGGCCGAGCAGGATGTGCTCCGTGCCGATGTAGTTGTGGCCCAGCTGAAGGGCCTCGCGGAGCGACAGCTCCAGGACCTTCTTGGCACGGGGGGTGAAGGGGATGTGGCCGGACGGGGCCTGCTGGCCCTGACCGATGATCTCCTCCACCTGCTGGCGGACCGCCTCAAGCGAAATGCCGAGGCTCTCCAGGGCCTTAGCGGCGACACCTTCGCCCTCGTGGATGAGACCCAGGAGGATGTGCTCGGTGCCGATGTAGTTGTGGTTGAGCATCCGGGCTTCTTCCTGAGCCAGGACGACAACCCGCCGCGCGCGGTCGGTGAACCTCTCGAACATCGTTAATCGCTCCTCAGAGCGGTCAGGCAGTGGGGGGAACTTCCCCTCCCTGTCCTTCCGCAGCTTAGTCCCGCAAGCGGGGACCGCTCATTCCAACTGCCGACACCGTCCTTGGCCTCCTGACCCCGAACGCCGACATCTGCTCCAACCCGATGGTGCGAGACGATGTTCCCGCAGGCCAGGCAGTTACCCCACTCGCCACTACGCCGATGGCGAACGTGAGACGGCCCGTTCTGCGCGTCGCCCCCTCCCACTAGGCATGTCTTACCCGCAGGGGCTGACACTCCATGCCGCGCGCACCGGTTCCCTCCGCTATGGGCGAACAACCTTGCGCCTCCCCGGAGCCCCACGCGCCCCCCTCTTGGGCACTCTGCGCAGTCGTCAGAGCACCCAGCGTAACCTGTGGCCCGGTTCGGCTGTTGCACTTGGCATGGCTGGCTCGGTCTCCATGACCTCCACTCTGCCCCTTCCTCGCCGCCCGCTCGACCCGAAGCGCTCCGATCTTGCCGAAGACCCGGAAGTCCGGGCCCGGCACTGGTACGAGAACGATCTGGGCTGGCCGACAGTGCCCGGACGGCCGCTGCGGTTGGTCACGGGGCTGCGGTTCGACGTCCTGGACGTGCCGGCGGAGGCGGGCGCCGCGGCGCTCAGGCATCTCGCGCCGGACTCTCCGGTGGCCCTGTGGGGCGGCCGGATGCGGCTGCTGCTGGCCGTCGGCAGCGCGGAGGAAGTGCCCGAGCTGCTGGACTGGCTGGAATGGGGGGCGCTGGCGCTGGACCTGCGGGTCCTGGGCGCGGGCGGCCTGATGGAGGCGCCGGTACCGCCCGAGCGGGCCTGGAGAGGGAATCGGCCGCTTCTCGAGGAATCCTCCCCCGCCGTTTCCCTGCAGGGGGCCGCCGTATGGCTGCGGCCCCCCGGGCCGGGGGGTGAGGTCGAGGCCTCGCTGCCGGCGTTGCCGGCCATGGGGAGCCCGAAAGGCGCCCCCGATCTCGTACGACTGGTGGACACGGTGGCAGCGCAGTGCCACCGGGTCCGGCTGCGGCGCGCGAGCGCCCGGCCGCCCGCCTGCCGGCGAAATCAGCCGTTGGCCTTCTCGTAGGCCTCGCGAATGGACGCGGGAACACGGCCGCGGTCGTTGACCTCGTAGCCGTTGTCCTTCGCCCAGGCGCGGATCTGCGCGGTGTCCTGGCTGCCGCCGGAAGCCACACGCGCCTTTCCACGCCCACCCGAAGCACGGCCTCCGGTACGACGACCACCCTTCACATAGGGGTCGAGAAGGCCACGCAGCTTGTCCGCATTGGTGGTCGTGAGATCGATCTCGTACGTCTTGCCGTCCAGCGCGAACGTCACGGTCTCGTCCGCCTCGCCGCCGTCGAGGTCGTCGACAAGAAGGACCTGAACCTTCTGTGCCACCGGATTTCCTTTCATCGATAACGTGAGGACCAGGGGGTGTTGCGGCGTCCGCCGTTTCGCCGCCCCTGTTATATGCAGTACTGCAGTACGTCGGAAAGCAAACCGCTTTTGCCGGAAAAACACAAACCCCTGGGAGAGACCCAGGGGCCCGCCCCGGCCCGGAAACATGCGCGTTTCGGACATAGGGCACCGGGGCAATGACGATCACAGATGCAGAAGCATCCGGCTGTTGCCCAAGGTGTTCGGTTTCACTCGTTCGAGACCGAGGAACTCGGCGACGCCCTCGTCATAGGAACGCAACAGCTCCGCGTACACATCGGTGTCGACCGGTGTCTCACCGATCTCCACGAAGCCGTGCTTCCCGAAGAAGTCCACTTCGAAGGTCAGACAGAAAACGCGCCGAACACCGAGCCAGCGCGCTGTCTCCAGCAACTTCCCCAGCAACTGATGACCGACACCGGCGCCCTTGAGGCCGGGCTTCACCGCGAGAGTGCGGACTTCCGCGAGGTCTTCCCACATGACGTGCAGCGCCCCGCAGCCGACCACCTCGGCGTTGTCGTCACGTTCCGCCACCCAGAACTCCTGGATGTCCTCGTAAAGCGTGACCGTGGCTTTGTCGAGCAGGATGCGGCCGCGGACGTAGGCGTCGAGGAGGTGGCGCACGGCCGGGACATCGCTGGTCCGGGCCCGCCGGACGGTGATGGCTTTTGCGGTGACTTCGGGACGCTCTGCTGACATGAGCGGACGCTATCGCCCGGCGGTCTCCCCCGCCGCGCCGGGGTTCTCCTCTTGCGGGGCTTGGGGGGCTTCCTGGGTTTCCGGACCCTGCACGATGCGTACGGCGTCCCTGAGGGCCTGGCGCTGTTCCTCGCTCATCATCCCGAAGAAGGCGACAAGAGCCGCGGCCGGGTTGTCGCTCTGCGACCAGGCGTCGTTCATCAGCGCGGCGGCGTAGGCGGCTCGGGTGGAGACGGCCTCATATCGATAGGCGCGCCCTTCGGCCTCACGGCGCACCCAGCCCTTCTGATGGAGATTGTCCAAAACGGTCATCACCGTGGTGTACGCGATGGACCGTTCCTGCTGCAGGTCTTCCAGGACTTCTCGAACGGTCACCGGGCGGTTCCACTTCCACACCCGCGTCATGACCGCGTCTTCGAGTTCTCCCAATGGGCGAGGCACAGCTCAGAACAATAGTGGGAGATCCCGGCAATGGCGTGCCGGACGTGCGCTTAGGTGACAAATGTGAACAAAAAGGGCGCGCGACTCGGAAGGCACCGGGGTGCGAGGAGTCGTGCGCCCAGCGGCGTGCGGTTCAGGCGTCGCCGCCGGCGGAGGCCTTGCTTGCGCTCTCCGCGCGCGCGAGGGCGGCGTCCACGGCCGCGTCCTCCTTGGCCTTGGCGGCACCGCCCTGGGTCTTCACGATCACCCTGACCAGTCCGATGAAGAACACGGCCATGACGACCGGCGGCACGAGCGCGGAGACGTAGTCCATGGCTCCAGGGTAGCCAGCGGGGTCGGGGCGAAAGGGGCGGGGTGGGCGGAACGCCGCTCAGCCGGCGGCGAGCTGCCGCGACTCGGCCGGCTCCGCCGGGTCCGCGGACGGCGTCGGCGGCTTGCGGCGGGGGAAGACCTCGCCCGGCGTGGGGATGGGGCGCTTCGGGGTCGCCGGTTCCGGGGCCGGGCGCTCGGCAGGGCGCGAGGGAGGGGTCTGGCCGGGCTTCGGAGCGGGCTTCTGAGCGGGCTTCTCCGGGTCGTCGGCCTCTGCGGCCGGGGTCTCGCCCGCGCCGCCGGGGAGGGCCAGCAGGCGCGTCCTGGAGGGCGGTACGGCGGGGGCGGGGACCTTGCGGGCACCCTGGGCGAAGCGTGCCCGCACGTCCTGCTCGGCGAGCGCCTGGCAGCGGTCCAGAAGGGCAGCCGCGACGGGGTTCCCGCGCAGCGCGCGCAGCGCGGCCAGATCGTCCGGCGTCGGCCGGTGCCCGGCGCCCAGCGCCTCCTCGAGCAGCGTGAGGTAGCCGGCGGCCGTGCCCGGCAGGGCGGCGCGGTACCGGCCCAGGTCGGCCACCAGGAAGGCGCGCAGCCTGGCCCCCTCGCGCATCGCCTCGTCGAGGGACTCGGCGAGGCGGAAGCAGTCCTTGACGTCCTCGGCGGACGCTCGGCCAGGGTGAAGGGCGAGGGCGAGAGCGCGGCGGAGCACACGCAGCTCCTCCGCACCGAACGCCATGCCGCCGCGGGATCCGTATGGCGTGGGCATGCGGCGACGCTACCGCTAATCGGACAAAAGTGACGAATCGGGATGCTGTGTCGCCGCGTGTCGCCACCAGGGTTCGCCCGACCGGGGTCACGCGCGGGGTTGGGCAGCGAAGGCTGGGCGTGGGGGGCTACACGGGGCGCGGAGCGGGAACACCGGGTGGGCGCGGGGCGCGAGACCAGGCGGGCGTGGGCCGCGCGACTGGGCGGGCGTGGATCGGGAACACCCCGCGCGCGTGGGCCACGACACCGGGCGCGCGTGGGCCGCGAACACCGGGCGGGTGTGAGCCGGGAAGCACCACTCGCGCAGACCGCGAACGCCCGGCACGCGCGGACGGCGCACACCCGACACGTGCGGACGACGAATCGTCGCTCGCCCAGGCCGCGAATCACCGCGCGCGGGCCGCCAACAGCGGGCACACCTGGATGGCGAACACCAGGCGCGCGGGTCGGGAACACCCGGCACACGTGGATCTCGAAATCACCGCGCGCGTGGACCTCGAATCACCGCGCGCGTAGAGCGCGAAAAACCGGCGCCCTCCGCGGGCGCCGGTCCCCTCACATTCGCGAGACGTTCCGTTCGTACACCAGGCGCAGGCCGACCAGAGTCAGCCAGGGCTGGTGTTCGTCGATCACCGAGGACTCGCCCAGCACCATCGGCGCCAGGCCGCCCGTGGCGATCACCGTGACGTCGTCGGGGTCGTCGGCCAGCTCCAGGGCCATCCGGCTCACCACTCCGTCGACCTGCCCGGCGAAGCCGTACACGATGCCCGCCTGCATGGCCTCGACCGTGTTCTTGCCGATCACGCTGCGCGGCCGGGCCACCTCGATCTTCCGCAGCTGCGCACCCTTGACGCCGAGCGCTTCCACGGAGATCTCGATGCCGGGCGCGATGACGCCGCCGACGTACTCCCCGCGCGCGGAGACCGCGTCGAACGTCGTCGCCGTACCGAAGTCGACGACGATCGCCGGGCCGCCGTACAGCTCGACGGCCGCCACGGCGTTGATGATCCGGTCGGCGCCGACCTCCTTGGGGTTGTCGGTGAGGATCGGCACGCCCGTCTTCACGCCCGGCTCGACCAGGACGGCGGGCACGTCGCCGTAGTACCTCCGGGTGACCTCGCGCAGCTCGTGGAGCACCGACGGCACGGTCGCGCAGATCGCGATGCCGTCGATGCCGTCGCCCAGCTCCTCGCCGAGCAGCGGGTGCATGCCCATCAGGCCCTTGAGCAGCACCGCCAGCTCGTCGGCCGTGCGGCGCGGGTCCGTGGAGACACGCCAGTGCTCCACGATGTCCTCGCCGTCGAACAGGCCGAGGACGGTCTGGGTGTTGCCGACGTCGATCGTGAGCAGCATGACCGTTACTCCGCCTCGCGCAGGTCGAGGCCGATGTCGAGGATCGGCGAGGAGTGGGTGAGGGCGCCCACGGCCAGGAAGTCCACGCCGGTGTCGGCGTACATGCGCGCGGTGTCGAGCGTGAGCCGCCCGGAGGCCTCCAGCAGGGCCCGCCCGCCGACGATCCCGACGGCCTCGGCGCACTCGTCGGGCGTGAAGTTGTCCAGCAGGATCAGGTCGGCGCCCGCGTCCACGACCTCACGCAGTTGGTGCAGGGTGTCGACCTCGACCTCGATCGGCACCTCCGGGAAGGCCTCCCGTACGGCCTTGAAGGCCTGGGCGACGCCGCCGGCGGCCACCACGTGGTTGTCCTTCACCAGGGCGGCGTCGGAGAGCGACATCCGGTGGTTGACGCCCCCGCCGCAGCGCACCGCGAACTTCTCCAGCGAGCGCAGCCCCGGCGTGGTCTTGCGGGTGTCGCGCACGCGTGCCGAGGTGCCCTCCAACACGTCCGCCCACGCGCGCGTGGCGGTCGCGATGCCGGACAGGCGGCACATGAGGTTGAGGGCGCTGCGCTCGGCGGTGAGCAGGTCACGCGTGCGCGTGGTGACCGACAGCAGCTTCTGCCCCGCCTCGACGCGGTCGCCGTCCTCGACGTGCCGCTCGACCTCGAACTCGTCCGTGCAGACCACGGAGAGCACGGCCTCGGCGACCCTGAGGCCCGCCACCACGCCCGCCTCGCGCGCGGTGAAGTCGCCGGTGGCGACCGCGTCCTCGGGGATGGTCGCGACGGTCGTCACGTCCACGCCGCCGGCCAGGTCCTCCTGGATGGCGACGTTGGCGATGTCCTCGACCTCGATGGGGTCGAGTCCGGCAGCGGCCAGCAGCTCGGCGAGCGCGGGGTCGAGCCCGCTCTCCAGGTACTCCTCGTCACCCTCGGCGCCGCAGGCGCAGCCGTCACCGCAGCCGCCGGTCGAGGCGAGGGGAAGGTCGTCGGTGCTCACTTGTTCTGCTCCTGAGGGCGCTGGTGTTGCCGGGTCGGGGGGAAGTCTGCGGTGTCCGTGGTGCGTACGGCCAGCGACCGGTCGGGATTGAGCCGTACGACGATGTGGCGCCGCCAGTTCGTGTCGTCGCGCTCGGCGCGGTCCTCGCGCCAGTGGCAGCCGCGGGTCTCCTCGCGCAGCCGCGCGGCGGCGACCAGAACGCGGGCCACGCACAGGAGGTTGGTCGACTCCCAGGTGTCGACGCCCGGCTCGGCGGTCTTGCCGTTCTCCTCCAGGGCCTCGCGGGCCTCGGTGTGCAGCCGCTGGAGCTGGTCCGCGGCCTTCTCCAGCGAGTCCGCCGAGCGGAGCACGCCCGCGCCCTCGGTCATGATCCGCTGGACGGCGAACCGGGCCTCGGGGGCGAGCAGCGGGTACGCGGGCTTCTCCGGGTCCGGGACCGGTTCGGGCACGCGCGCGTGGAGGCCGTTTCCGGCGTGGACCGAGACGATGTCGGCGGCGATGCGCTCGGCGTAGACGAGGCCTTCGAGGAGGGAGTTGGAGGCGAGCCGGTTGGCGCCGTGCACGCCGGTGCAGGCGACCTCGCCGCACGCGTACAGGCCGGGGACGGTCGTCCGCCCCTGTGCGTCGGTGCGGACGCCTCCGGAGGCGTAGTGGGCGGCCGGGGCGATCGGGATGGGCTCGGTGACCGGGTCGATGCCGTTGGCGCGGCAGGCGGCCAGGATGGTCGGGAAGCGGTGCTCCCACATGTCGGCGCCGAAGTGCCGGGCGTCGAGGAACATGTGCTCGGCGTCCTGCTCCTGCATCCGCCGCATGATGCCCTTGGCGACGATGTCCCGGGGCGCCAGTTCGGCCAGCTCGTGCTGGCCGACCATGAAGCGCACGCCGTCCGCGTCGACCAGGTGGGCGCCCTCGCCACGTACCGCCTCGGAGACGAGCGGCTGCTGGCCCTCGGCGTCCGGGCCGAGGAAGAGCACGGTCGGGTGGAACTGGACGAACTCGAGGTCGCTGATCTCCGCGCCCGCGCGCAGCGCCAGCGCCACGCCGTCGCCGGTGGACACGGACGGGTTGGTGGTCGCGGAGAACACCTGGCCCATGCCGCCGGTGGCGAGTACGACCGCGGGGGCGTGCACGGCGCCCACGCCGTCGTGCTGGCCCTCGCCCATCACGTGCAGGGAGACGCCGGCGGTGCGGCCGTCGGCGTCCGTGAGCAGGTCCAGGACGAGCGCGTTCTCGATCATGCGCACCCCGCGCGCGCGTGCGGCCTCCACGAGCGCCCGGGAGACCTCCGCGCCGGTCGCGTCCCCGCCCGCGTGCACGATACGGCGCCGGTGGTGGCCGCCCTCGCGGGTGAGCTGGATGTCGCCCTCGTCGTCGGTGTCGAAGTGGGCGCCGGTGGAGATCAGCCGCCGTACCGCGTCGGGGCCCTCGGTGACGAGGATCCGTACGGCCTCCTCGTCGCACAGGCCCGCGCCCGCCACCAGGGTGTCCTCGAGGTGCTGCTCGGGGGTGTCGCCCTCGCCCAGGGCGGCGGCGATGCCGCCCTGCGCCCAGCGCGTGGAGCCGTCGTCCAGCCGGGCCTTGGTGACGACGACGGTCGTCAGGCCCGCGGCCTCGCAGCGCAGGGCGGCGGTCAGGCCGGCCACTCCCGAGCCGACGACGACCACGTCCGCGGAGATGGACCACCCGGGGGCGGGTGCGTGCAGTCGTATGCCTGTGCTGGTCACGAGGCGGCTCCGAGGGATCCGAAGGTGAGAGGGAGGTTGTCGATCAGCCGGGTCGTGCCGACCCGGGCGGCCACCGCGAGGACGGCCTCGCCGGTGAAGTCGTGGCCGATCTCGGTGAAGTCGGAAGGGTCCACCAGGGCGAGGTAGTCCAGCCGGAGCGGCGGGTCGAGGCGGGCGGCCTCGTCCAGGGCCTGGCGGGCGGCCGCGCGGACGGCCGCCGGGCCGCCGGGCGCGGCCGTGGCCACGGCGTGCGCGTCGGCCGCCGCGCGGGACTCTCCTATGGCGCTCAGCGCCTCGGCACGCGCGTGCGTGGAGGGCACTTCGCGGGCCCGCGCGCGCAGTGCCTCCTGCGCGGCGTGCCGGTCACGGCCGGCGAACAGCGCGCGGGACAGGGCGAGTGCGGTACGGCGCTCGTCGGGCGAGAGGTAGCGGTTGCGGCTGGACAGGGCGAGCCCGTCCTCCTCGCGCACGGTCGGTACGGCGACGACCTCGACGCCGAAGTTCAGGTCCCGCGCCATGCGCCGGATCAGGGCCAGCTGCTGGGCGTCCTTCTGCCCGAACAGGGCCACGTCGGGGCGGGTGAGGTGCAGCAGCTTGGCCACGACGGTGAGCACGCCGTCGAAGTGCCCGGGCCGCGAGGCGCCCTCCAGGCGTTCGCCCATCGGGCCGGCGGAGATGCGCACCTGGGGTTCGCCACCCGGGTACACCTCGTCCGCGGAAGGCGCGAACACGGCGTCGGCGCCCGCCTGCTCGGCGAGCTTCAGGTCGGCTTCGAGGGTGCGCGGATAGCGGTCCAGGTCCTCGCCGGCGCCGAACTGCAGCGGGTTGACGAAGACGGTGACGACGACCTCGCCGTCCCGGCCGGCGATCTCGCGGGCGGTGCGGATCAGCGTGGCGTGGCCCTCGTGCAGGGCGCCCATGGTCATCACGACGGCACGGCGGCCGTGGCGCACGCGCGCGTGCAGCTCTTCGGCGGTGCTCAGCAGGGCGGTGGTCATCAGGCGTTCCCCTCGGTGCTGTTCGTCCCGGTGGTGCCGTTCGTGCCGGTGGATCCGTCGGCCAGCACGCCGAGCAGGTCCTCGGCGAGTTCCGGCTTCAGCAGGCCGTGGGCGAGGGCCCGGTCGGCGGTCGCGCGGGCCATCGCGAGATAGCCCGCGACGGTCTGCGGGGCGTGTCTGCGCAACTCGGTGACGTGCGCGGCGACCGTGCCGGCGTCCCCGCGCGCGACGGGGCCGGTGAGGGCCGCGTCACCGGAGCGCAGGGCGTTGTCCAGGGCGGCGCCGAGGAGCGGGCCGAGCATCCGGTCGGGGGCCTCGACGCCCGCCGTGCGCAGCAGCTCCATGGACTGGGCGACCAGGGTCACCAGGTGGTTGGCGCCGAGGGCCAGGGCCGCGTGGTAGAGCGGGCGGTTCTCCTCGCTGATCCACTCGGGCTCGCCGCCCATCTCGATGACCAGTGCCTCGGCGGCCAGGCGCAGTTCCTCGGGCGCGGTGACGCCGAAGGAGCAGCCCGCCAGTCGCTGGACGTCCACCGGGGTGCCGGTGAAGGTCATCGCCGGGTGCAATGCCAGGGGCAGCGCGCCCGCGCGCAGGGCGGGGTCGAGGACCTTCGCGCCGTACCGCCCGGAGGTGTGCACGAGCAACTGTCCCGGCCGTACGGCGCCGGTCTCGGCGAGGCCGGCGACCAGGCCGGGCAGGGCGTCGTCGGGGACGGTGAGCAGGACCAGGTCGGCGCGCTGGAGGACCTCGGCGGGCGGTACCAGCGGCACGTCGGGGAGCATCGTCTCGGCGCGCCTGCGGGAGGCTTCGGAGACCCCGGAGACGGCCACCGGGCGGTGCCCGGCGAGCTGGAGGGACGCGGCCAGGGCGGGGCCCACGCGTCCGGCGCCGACGACGCCGACGGTGAGCCGCGCGGGGCGCTCCTTGAGGTCTGGCTGGTGGTCTGTACTCACGCGACGGCGGCCTTCCCGTTCCAGTCCGCTCTGGGTACCGGACGATTTCTCGTCATGTTAACGCTATCGGGTTGAACGGCGGCCGGTTGTCCACAGGCTGTGGGTTTCGCCACGCTCCGGCCGCGGGGAAATTCCGCTGCCGCGCGCGACCGTGCGGGGCATCATCCACGGCATGACTGATGCGACTGAGCAGGGCGAAGAGCGGACGGCGCAGGAGCAGTTGCGGGAACGCCGCGCGACCGCCTACCGGAAGGCCACGCGCGTCCTCGCGCGCGTGGGCCTGCGCGCCTCGATCCGCGAACGGCTCGCGCTGCTCCAGGAGGCGGCGTCCGAGGTGTACGACCTGGACGAACCGGTGGACGTGTACGGCGACCGGATCGTCGCGACGCTGGAGGAGCGGGTCGCCGCCCTGCTGGGCACGGAGGCCGCCGCGTTCTTCCCGACCGGCACGATGGCCCAGCAGGTGGCCCTGCGCTGCTGGGCGGCCCGGACCGGCAACGGCACGGTGGCCCTGCACGGGCTCGCCCACCCCGAGGTGCATGAACGCAACGCCTTCCGCGAGGTCAGCGGCCTGCGCACGGTGCGTGTGACCGAGGAGCCCCGACTGCCCACGGCCGCGGAGATACGTGACTTCGAGGAGCCCTTCGGGGCGTTGATGCTGGAGCTGCCGCTCAGGGACGCCGGTTTCGTGCTGCCCTCCTGGGAGGAGCTGACGGACGTCGTGGAGGCGGCGCGGGAGCGGGACGCGGTGGTGCACTTCGACGGCGCGCGCCTGTGGGAGTCGACCGTCCGCTTCGGGCGCCCCCTGTACGAGATCGCGGACCTGGCGGACAGCGTCTACGTGTCGTTCTACAAGTCCCTCGACGGCTTCGGCGGCGCCGCGCTGGCCGGCCCGAAGACGCTGGTCGAGGAGGCGAAGACGTGGCGGCACCGCTACGGCGGGATGATCTTCCAGCAGTTCCCGACCGCACTGGCGGCACTCGTCGGCCTGGAGCGGGAGCTGCCCCGCCTGCCGGAGTACGTGCGCCACGCGCGCGTGGTGGCCGCCGCGCTGCGCGAGGGGTTCGCCCGGGCCGGGGTGCCCTGGGTGCGCGTGCACCCCGAGGAGCCGCACACCCACCAGTTCCAGGTCTGGCTGCCGTACGACCCGGACGTACTGCTGGAGGCGGCCGTACGCCAGGCCGAGGAGACCGGGATCTACCTCTTCGTCGGGCCCTGGGATGCCAAGGGGCCGGGACTGTCCTCGATCGAGGTGACCGTGACCGCCGCCGGCCTGGAGTGGACGGCGGACGACGTGCGGGCGGCGGTCACGGACTTCGCGGCGCGCTTGCCGGAGCGGGCGTAGCTCGGGCGTAGCTACAGCGCGCGGAGGCGCAGCCAGCGCTCCAGGAGATGCCGCAGTCGCCCGCGGGCCGGGCGCTCGGCGAGGACCGCGCGAAGGCGCCGGTAGTCGCGCAGCTCGCGCATCAGGTCGCGGTCGTGACGGCCCGGCGCGGGCGGGTCGGGCTCGCCGTGCAGGCGGGCGCGGTAGGTGTCGAGGAGGTACTGCTGCGTGATGCTCATGGCGGATCGCCTTCTCGGGACGTGGCTGATCGGTGACTGATCGGGCTCCGCGGCTGCCCCGGTGTCCTCAAGGCTGCTCCTGCTCGGAGCGGATGTCCCGTGGATTGACGGCTGCCGTCAATCCACGGGGCGCTGTCAGTGGCCGGGTGCACCATGGAGGGCATGAGCGTGGCCATCGACATCGCCGGACTGCCGCCGGAGCGGGTATCCGTCGTGCCCTCCCCGCTGGCAGAGCTGGGGATGGCGCTGCACGCGCTCAGCGAGCCCGGCCACCACCCGCAGCTGCAGGGCTGGGTGACAGCCGTGTCGACCCGGCTGGACCCGGGCCTGGCCGACCGGCTGTGCGAGGCCGACTTCCTGTGGCGCACGACGTTCTCCGACGTCTTCGCCCCGTTCGCCGGGATCCCCGGCGGGCGCGCGCAACCGGGCGCCACCCTCGCCGAGGAACTGGACCAGCTGGACCTGCTGACGGACGAGCAGTTCGTCCACGCGGCCCTGGAGTTCACCTGCCAGCTGCGCTACGACATCGCCGAGCCCGGCCCGCTCGACGATCCGGTGCTGCGCCGGCGCTCCTTGGAGCTGGCCGCCGCGCGCGGTGCCGTCCAGGAGCGGTTCACCCTGCGGCTGCTGGACGACCCGCCGGCCGTCCGCGCCTGGTTCCGGCAGCTCATGCTCGACTGTGACGAGGCCTTCTTCGCCGACACCTGGGCCCGGCTCCAGCCCCAGCTCGCTGCGGACGCCCGGCACAAGACCGAACTGCTGCGCCACAAGGGCCTCGGCGAGGCCCTCGCCTCGCTCTCCGGTGCCGTCTCGCTGGACGAGGAGGCCGGGCTCATCACGGTCGACAAGCTCCTGGTGGGGCGGACGGCCATCGGCGACGGCGGCCTGGTCCTGGTGCCGACCAGCCTCGGCTGGCCGCATGTGATGGTCCTGCACCGGTACGGCTGGCAGCCCACGATCACCTATCCCGTCAGCGGCTCCCACCCGCAGGTGCCGTCCGTCGAGCAGCTCACGCGCCGCCTGGAGGCGCTGGCCCACCCGGTGCGGATGCGGCTGTGCCGCCATCTGGCCCGCTCCCAGCACACCACGAGCGAGCTGGCGGACGCGCACGGCATGTCCGCCCCCGAGATATCCCGGCACCTGGCAGTGCTGAAGAAGGCGGGCCTGATCACGAGCGGCCGCCGCGGCCGGTACGTCCAGCACCAGCTGGACCTGTCCGCGGTGGCCCGCCTGGGCAGCGACTTCATCGAGGGCGTCCTGCGCTAGGCGCTCCGCTGACTGTGCCGATATGCGGCTACCGCCGCGGGGCCGCGATGTGCCGTCGATCGCCTGCGGCACCGTCGTGGCTGGTCGCGCCCACGCGGCGGTAGCCGCATGTCAAGCACGGCCCCGCGCCCCTTCAGGGCGCTGCCGAACTGCGGCGGACTTCGCCGAGGGGGCGTCAGCCGTGGCCGCCGGCCCGCACCAGTCCGGTCTCGTACGCCAGCACCACCACCTGCACGCGGTCGCGCAGGCCGAGCTTGGTCAGGATGCGGCCCACATGGGTCTTCACCGTCGCCTCGGACAGCACCAGCCGGGCCGCGATCTCGCCGTTCGACAGGCCCTGCGCGACCAGCACCATGACCTCGCGCTCCCGGTCGGTGAGCCGCTCCAGCTCCTTGTGCTGGGGCTCCCGGCCGGCGGAGGGCAGCATCGGCGCGAACCGGTCCAGCAGGCGCCGGGTGGTGGAGGGCGCCACCACCGCGTCGCCGCTGTGCACGGAGCGGATGGCCGTCAGCAGCTCGCCGGGCGGCACGTCCTTGAGCATGAAGCCGGAGGCGCCCGCCTTCAGCCCGGAGAAGGCGTACTCGTCCAGGTCGAAGGTGGTCAGGATGAGCACCTTCGGCGGGTTCGGCTCCTGGCAGATGCGGCGGGTGGCCTCCACGCCGTCCAGCTTCGGCATGCGCACGTCCATCAGGACGACGTCGACGTCGGTGGACCGCACCACCTGAAGGGCCTCGACCCCGTCACCCGCCTCCGCGACGACCTCCATGTCCGGCTGGGCGGCGAGCACCATCCGGAACCCGGTGCGCAGCAGCACCTGGTCGTCGACGAGCATCACGCGGATCGTCATCGGGTCCTCTTCCATTGGCTCTGGGGGTTGCTCTGGGGGGCGTGACAGGTGTCAACAGGGGGCGTGCGGCGGCGTCAGTGCGCCGGTTTGAGCGGGAGCAGCACGCTGATGCGGAATCCTCCGCCCGGGCGCGGCCCGGCGTCCAGGGTGCCGCCGACCATGCCGACCCGCTCGCGCATGCCGATCAGGCCGTGCCCCTGGCCGTCGGCGCCGCCCTCTTCGTACAGCTCGTGCGGGGCGCCCTTACCGTCGTCCTCGACGAGCAGGCCGAGCCCGTCGTCGAAGTACACCAGCCGCACGCTCGCGCCCGCGTTGGGCCCGCCGTGCTTGCGGGTGTTGGTGAGCGCCTCCTGCACGATGCGGTACGCGGTCAGCTCCACCCCGCTGGGCAGCGGGCGCGGGGTGCCCTCGACCTTGAAGTCGACGGGCAGACCGGAACTGCGGCACTGCTCGATGAGGTCGTCGATCTGCTCGACGTCCGGCTGCGGGACGTACTCCCCGCTCTCCTGGTGCTCGCCGGTGCGCAGCACGCCCAGCAGGCGGCGCATCTCGGCGAGGGCCTGACGGCCGGTGGAGGAGATCGTCTCCAGGGCCTTCTTCGCCTGGTCGGGGGCGGCGTCCAGGACGTAGGCGGCGCCGTCGGCCTGGACCACCATCACCGACACGTTGTGCGCCACGACGTCGTGCAGCTCGCGCGCGATCCGGGCGCGCTCGGCGGCGACCGCCACCTTCGCCTGTGCCTCGCGCTCCTTCTCCAGCCGGGCGGCACGCTCCTCCAGCTGGGCGAAGTAGGCCCGGCGGGTGCGCATGGAGTCGCCGAGCACCCAGGCCAGGGCGAACGGCACGGTCTGGAACACCCCGATCGCCAGCTGGCCGAGCGCGCTGGACTCGTGGTCCGGCCAGCGGATCTGCGCCAGGGCGGCCGCGGTCAGACTGACGAAGAGCGCGAGCCGGGAGGCCCAGCGCGCGCCGACCGCGGCGACCGTGTAGGTGATCACCAGCATGGCGAAGTCGGCCGCGGTCGTCTCGATGTCCAGGACCAGCTGGGCCAGCCCGGTCACGAGAGCCAGCAGCAGCATCGGCTCCGGGTAGCGACGGCGCAGCGCCACGACGACGCACAGGACGGCGGACACCGCCCACCCGCCGCCCATCGGCATGTGGTGGCCGGGCACGCGGCTCTGACTCACCACGCTCACGCCGGAAAGCCCGAACAGGACGACGGCCCAGAAGCTGTCGACCCACGTCGGGTGCCTGCGGAGGAAGTCATAGAGGCGCTGCACGTAACCCAGAGTAGGGAAACGAGATGCGTGCAGGGGTCAACCGGAGGGCCGATCCGCACGGGGCACGCGTACTCCGCAAGGTGGATGCCGTGATCACCTGTGTGCCTAGTCTGTCCCGGTGACGGATGAGGCGACGGCGGAGAGCATCCGCGAGGGACGCGGCTGGCGGGAGGCGACCCAGGAGGCGCTCTACGGCCCGCACGGCTTCTACCGGCGGCCCGAGGGCCCGGCCGGTCACTTCCGTACGTCCGTGCACGCGTCCGCGCTGTTCGCGGGCGCCGTGGCCCGGCTGCTGTGCCGGGTCGACGAGGCGCTCGGACGGCCGCCGACGCTGGACTTCGTCGACATGGGCGCCGGACGCGGGGAGCTGGTGACCGGCGTGCTCGCCGCCCTACCGGCCGACGTGGCCGCCCGCGCGCGCGGGTACGCCGTCGAGATCGCGGGCCGTCCGGCGGGCCTGGACGAGCGGATCACCTGGCTGAGCGAGCCCCCGGACGCGATCACCGGGCTGCTGTTCGCCAACGAGTGGCTGGACAACGTGCCCGTGGACGTCGCCGAGGTGGACCCGGCAGGCGTGCCCCGGCTGGTGCTCGTCGCGGCGGACGGCACCGAGCGGCTCGGGGAGCCGGTGTCGGGCGCGGACGCGGACTGGCTGGCGCGATGGTGGCCGCTGCCGGGCGAGGAGGGGCTGCGCGCGGAGATCGGGCTGCCCAGGGACCTGGCGTGGGCGGCCGCGGTGGACCGGGTGGCGCGGGGGCTCGCGGTGGCCGTGGACTACGCGCACACCGCAGACGCGCGCCCCCCGTTCGGGACGCTCACCGGCTTCCGGGAGGGGCGCGAGACGACGCCCGTGCCGGACGGGTCGTGCGACATCACAGCGCACGTGGCACTGGACGCGTGCACGGCGGCGTGCACGTCGCTCCGCACAACGGCTCGCACGGCGCACACGCCCCTCGATACGGCGCGCACGCCCTCCGACACGGCGCGCGCACTCCCTGCCGCGCGCCTGCTCACGCAACGCGCCGCACTGCGCGCCCTGGACCTCACCGGCGCACGCCCCCCGCTCACGCTTGCCTCCACGGACCCCTCGGCCTACGTACGCGCCCTCGCAAGCGCCGGCGAGGCCGCCGAACTCACCGCCCCGGGCGGCCTCGGCGACTTCGGCTGGCTGCTTCAGCCAGTGGGAATCCCGGACCCACTCCCCTAGGGCCTGCGGCTCACTTGTCGATGTCCCCGACCACGAAGAACATCGACCCCAGGATCGCCACCATGTCCGCCACCAGCGTCCCCGGCAGCAGCTCGGTCAGCGCCTGGATGTTGTTGTAGGACGCGGAGCGCAGCTTCAGCCGGTACGGGGTCTTCTCGCCCTTGCTGACCAGGTAGTAGCCATTGATGCCGAGCGGGTTCTCGGTCCACGCGTAGGTGTGCCCCTCGGGCGCCTTCAGCACCTTGGGCAGCCGCTGGTTGATCGGCCCGGGAGGCAGCTCGGCGACCCGGTCCAGGCAGGCGTCGGCGAGGTCGAGCGCGTTGTGGGTCTGCTCCAGGAGCACCTCGAAGCGGGCGAGGCAGTCGCCCTCGCTCCGGGTGACGACCTTCAGCGTGTCCTGGAGGTCGCCGTAGGCCAAGTACGGCTCGTCGCGGCGCAGATCGAAGTCGACGCCCGAGGCGCGCGCGATGGGCCCGCTCACGCCATAGGCGTGCACGGTCTCCGGCGCGAGCTTCCCCACGTCCCGCGTCCGCCCCCGGAAGATCTCGTTGCCGAGCACCAGGTCGTCGAAGACGTCCATACGAGAGCGCACGGCGGCGACGGCGGCACGCGCGCGTGCCGTCCATCCGGCCGGCAGGTCCTCCTTGAGGCCGCCGACGCGGTTGAACATGTAGTGCATGCGCCCGCCGGAGACCTCCTCCATGACGTTCTGGAGCACCTCGCGCTCCCGGAACGCGTAGAAGACCGGCGTGATCCCGCCCAGCTCCAGCGGGTAGGACCCGAGGAACATCAGGTGGTTCAGCACCCGGTTCAGCTCGGCGAGCAGCGTGCGCGTCCACACCGCGCGCTCAGGCACCTCCATGCCGAGCATCCGCTCCACGGCGAGGACCACGCCCAGCTCGTTCGAGAACGCCGACAGCCAGTCGTGGCGGTTGGCGAGCATGATGATCTGCCGGTAGTCGCGCGCCTCGAAGAGCTTCTCCGCGCCCCGGTGCATGTAGCCGATCACCGGCTCCGCATGGACGATGCGCTCCCCGTCCAGCACGAGCTTGAGCCGCAGCACGCCGTGCGTGGACGGATGCTGGGGGCCGATGTTGAGCACCATGTCCGTGCTCTCGGCGGCGCCGCCGATGCCGACCGTGGTCTCCGTCGCAGTCATGGACCCAGTTTCCCCTACGTACGCTTGCTCCATGGAAACGGGGATCCCGGAGGAGACCGGGCTGGTGGGGGACGAGCCGGTGTGGCGGATGCTGCCGCCCGGCCTGCTGCGCATGCGCCGGCTGCTGCTGGCGGTGTGGGCGGGCGTGCTCGCCCTCGCGGCGGGGCTGCTGCCCGGCCTGCTCGCGGGATGGGTCTGGGCCGCCTTCGCGCTGCTCCCCCTGGCCCTGGCCGCGTGGGGCTGGCGGCTGCTGGGCCGCAACTGGCGCTCCTGGCGGTACGCCGAGCGCGCCGACGACCTGCTGATCAGCCGCGGCGTCCTGTGGCGCGAGGAGACCGTGGTGCCGTACGGGCGGATGCAGCTGGTGGAGGTCACCTCGGGCCCCGTGGAGCGCTGGTTCGGGCTGGCGAGCGTGCAGCTGCACACGGCGGCCGCTGCGACCGACGCGACCATCCCGGGTCTGGACCCGGCCGAGGCGGAGAGGCTGCGCGACCGGCTCACCGAGCTGGGCCAGGCCCGATCGGCGGGCCTGTGACCACATCGGACCTGGACGGCGTACCGGCGCGCCCGCCCGTCGCCGAACGACGACTGCACCCCGTCACGCCCTTCCGGCGGGCATGGGCGCCGGTCGCCGTACTCGCCGGCTGGGCCGGGCACGACCCGAACGGCGCGCAGGAGCAGCTGCAGCGGCTGACCTCCACGATGCTGCTCATCGGGCTCGCCGTGCTGGTCCCGGCGGCCGGCCTCTACGGCTTCCTGTCCTGGTGGTTCACGCACTTCGCGGTCACCGACAGCGAACTGCGCATCCGTACCGGGCTGCTGTTCCGGCGCACCGCGCACATCCGGCTGGAGCGCATCCAGGCGGTCGACGTCACGCGTCCGCTCCTCGCGCGCGTGGCGGGTGTCGCCAAGCTGCGGATAGACGTCGTCGGGGCCGACAAGAAGGACGAACTCGCCTTCCTGGGCGAGCAGGAGGCGCGCGCCCTGCGCGCGGAGCTGCTCGCGCGCGCAGCGGGTTTCGCACCCGAGACGGCGCACGAAGTGGGCGAGGCGCCGGCGCACGAGCTGCTGCACGTGCCCCCGCGCGAGCTGGCGCTCTCCCTCGTGCTGACGGGCGCCACCTGGGGCTCCCTGACCGCCGCGCTCGTCGTACCGCCCGTGCTGTGGCTCGCCACCCACAGCGTGTGGACGGTCCTCGCCACCGCCCTGCCGCTGCTCGGTGCGGCGGGCGCGAGCAGCGCGGGGCGGTTCGTCGCCGAGTACGACTGGACGGTGGGCGAGTCCCCGGACGGGCTGCGCATCGACCACGGGCTGCTCGACCGCACGCACGAGACGGTGCCGCCGGGGCGGGTGCAGACCGTGCGGATCGTGGAGCCGCTGCTGTGGCGACGGCGCGGCTGGGTACGGGTGGAGCTGGACGTGGCCGGGTCCGACAACTCCGTGCTGGTGCCGGTCGCCCCGCGCGCGGTGGCCGAGTCGGCCATAGCGCGCATACTGCCCGGCGTGACCGTACCGGCGTCGCTGTCCCGCCCGCCCCGGCGGGCCGGGTGGTGCGTGCCGGTGTGGTGGCGCGGGCACGGCCTCGCCGTCACCGAAGCGGTGTTCGCCGCCCGGCACGGCCTGCTGCGCCGCCGCCTGTCGCTGGTCCCGCACGCCAAGGTGCAGAGCGTACGGCTCACCCAGGGCCCCTGGGGGCGGCTGTGGCGGCTCGCCGACGTCCATGTGGACACCGGGGCCGACAAGACCGTCACGGCCCGTCTACGGGACGCCGAGGAGGCCGCGCGGCTGCTGCGCGCCCAGGCGGAGCGGTCCCGCACCGGCCGCAGGGACGCCCGCCCCGACCGCTGGATGACGTGAGCCCGGCCCACCCCTCGCGGGTGAACCGGGCTCGGTGCCTGGCGGGTGCCTGCCGGCGGCTCAGGAGGCCGCGGTGCGCAGCCCCTGGAGGTCGATCTGCTCCGTCTCGTCGTGCGCGGTCAGGTCGATGACCTGACCGGCACCGCGCGACTCCTCGTCGGCGGGCTTGAACTCGGCCTCCGCCTCGGCCTTGTGCAGCGCGAGGGCCTCCTGGCCGACGACGTCGGCGAGGTCCTCGTTCTGCACGGACTCCAGCGCGGCGGACGCCGTCTGCTTCTGGGTGCCGAAGAAGTCGAACCCGCCCTCGATCGCCGGTCGCCGCACGGGCGTGGCCGGTACGACGGCCACCGCGGTCGGCACGGTGAAGTGACCGGCGGGCTGCCGCCCCGCGGACTTGGCGGGCTGGTCCGGCGTCGAAGAGGTGGCGGCCGCGCGCGTGTGCCCACCGGCCGCCTCAAGCTTCCCCTGCGCCTCGCCCTCCTGTGCGGGCTGCTTCTGCGCGGTCTGATGGTGCGCGGTCTGCTGGTGCGCACCGCCACCCGAGGCCTCGACGGACCCGGCCTTCGAGGCCTCGACCTCCCGGGATCCGACCTTCGGGGACTCGGCCTCGCGGGCCGCGGACGTGACGGGCTCGGACCTGACCGGCTTGACCTTGGTGGACTCAGTCTTGGTGGATTCAGTCTTGGCGGACTCGACCTTGGCGGCATCGGCCTTGGCAGACTCGGACCTGACCGGCTCAACCTCGCCGGACTCGGCCTTGGAAGACTCAGCCTTAGCGGACTCAGCCTCGCCGGACTCAGCCTTGGCCGACTCAGCCTTGGCCGACTCAGCCTTGGCCGACTCAGTCTTGCCTGACGCCCCATCACGGTCGAGCCGGGACAGCGCCACCGCGGCCTGCAGGAACAGCTGGGCGCCCCCGACGGAGAACACCGGACCGGCCTTCGGCTTCTCCTCGGCAGCCTCGGCGGACCCGGCCGTCTCCGCGGCCTCCGGCTCGGCAACCTCGGCCGCCTCCGGCTCCGCGCTGCGCGCAGGCGGCAGCGCCGGCGCGCCGGACGGCTCGGCCGCCTCGATCTCCAGCAGCCGGCGCCCCTCCAGGGCGCTCGCGCGCTCGGTCTCCGCCGTGGCGTACCGGCGCAGCAGGGCCGCGTGCTCGTTGCGCAGCCCGGCCAGTTCCGCGCGCTTGGCGCGCAGCCGCTGTTCGAGCTTGGTGCGCAGCTCGCGCGACTCCTCCAGGTCGGTCTCCAGTTCGGCGACCCGCTCGTCGTAGCGCCATTCGTCGCTGACACGCGCGCGTGTGAGGTCGGCGACGTGCTTGCCCGCTTGGGAGTCCCAGCGGCGCATCACGACGGCGCCGACGACAGCGGTCGCCGCGGCGGCCGCGGCGAGCGTGCGCAACACCGTGACCTCGGAGAACACCCAGGGACCCAGCGCGCAGACGACGGAGACGCCGGCGATCGCCGACGGCGGCAACAGCCGGTGCAGAGGCGGTGAATGGCGGTGGCGTCCACGTGGCATGGCCAGAAACTTACCGCGCGTAGGCGAATCGTGGACCCCCGCCCCGTAAAAACACAGCCACACCGGAGGTTTCACCCGGCATCGGGCACCCGGCGGCTCAGCGGTCGCTGAGCCGCCCGCTGAGCCACTGCAGCGTCGGCGGGATCTCCCGGCGCCAGGTGTTGAAGTTGTGCCCGCCGCTGTCCAGGATGATCGACGAGATCCGGGTCAGGTTCGTGGCCTGCACACCCTCTATGAACTTGAGGGTGTCCTTGTAGTTGTGTTCGCCGATCCTGCTGCTGGTGACGAGCAGTGAGGTGTCGGGCGCCGGCTCGTGCTTGAGGAGCCACCACAGGTCGGCACGATTCTGCAGATTCCGGTCACCTTGGAAGAGGTCACCGGTCGTGGGGTCGATCGGCGCCTTGTAGTACGGCGAGAGACCGGCGGCGGCCGCGTAGACGCTGGGGTTGTGCATGGCGAGCTTCAGCGCGCAGTAGCCCCCGGTGGAGTCGCCGACGATGCCCCAGCTGCCGGGCCGCTTGCCCACCCGGTAGTGCGCGAGTACGGCCTCGGGCAGGTCCTTGGCGAAGAAGGTCTCGCTCTGCGGCCCGCCCGGGACGTCCACGCACTCGGTGTCGCGCGGCGGCGCCACGGTCGGCCGCAGCATGACCAGGATCATCGGCTGCATCCGCCCGTCCTTGGCCAGCTCCTGCGCCGTACGCGGGTAGTGCAGTTTGTCCACCAGCGCCTGGGCCGTACCGGGGTAGCCGGTCAGTACGACGGCCGCGGGGAACGTACGTGTGCGGTACTGCGGCTGGAAGTACTCGGGCGGCAGATAGACGTACGCCGGTGTGGCGATGTGGGTCTTACGGCCCACGATGTCCACTTTCTGGACCTGTCCCGCCGTCTGCGGTCGCGAGCCCTTCACGCCCTGGACCAGGGACGTGGAGAGCACCTGCAGCGGGCCGCCCGTACCGGAGTTGCCCGTGTGGTTGATCACGACACCCTGGTCGGTCTCCTGGCCGAACAGGTCCGCCCAGCTGGCGTAGAACCCGAAGGCCTGGTTGGCGGCGATCCCCAGGGAGGTGAAGAGGGCGAGCTGGGTGGCGAGGAGCAGGCCGACACGCCCGCTGACGGCACGCCAGCTCTGCCGGGCGAGCCGCGGCCACAGCCACACCGTTGCGACGAACAGCGCTGCGGCGAACATGACCGCAAGCGCCAGCACCTTGTTGCTCGTGAGACCCATGGGCTGTTCCTGCCTGCGCTTTCTGCCCTTGGCCCGCCCAGCATCGTTGCGAAGGCTTGCCCGGGGCTTTCCTTGGCCTTTGACCCGACTTTCCGGAGGGGAGTAAACCTCTCTCCCCGAGACACCGTCCTAGAGGGCGCAATGTCGCCGGATGCCCCGATCGGCACCGGGTTCAAGGTCTCTCGCAGAACTACGGGATGCGATGTCTGTCAGGATAGATGGGGAAATGTCGGGCGGGGTTCCGGGCCGATCAAGCCGGGCGCGGCGCATACTGCGCGGCCCGCGCCCCGAGGCCGTCCCCGCTCTGGTCGCCAGGGCGTGCGCCCTCGTGGGCGTGCTGGACATTGCCGCGGGCGTGTTCCCGCGCTTCCGTCACAGCCGGATGCACACCCTGGCCGAGGTACTGCCCGGCTCCTTCGGGCCCTTCGCCGCGGCGCTCTCGCTCAGCGCCGGCGTGCTGCTGCTTCTGCTCGCGCACGGGCTCAAACGGCGCAAGCGCCGAGCGTGGCGCGCCGCAGTCGCGCTGTTGCCGGCCGGCGCCGCCGCCGAGTTCGTGTACCGGCACTCGCTCATCGGGATGCTCATCTCGCTGGCGCTGCTCGTCCCGCTGCTGCGCCACCGCGACGAGTTCGCGGCCCTGCCCGACCCGCGCAGCCGCTGGCGCGCACTCGCCAACTTCGTCCTCATGGCCGCCGGTTCCCTCGCCCTCGGGCTGGTCATCGTCAGCGTCCACCCGAACCGCATGCTGGGCGACCCGAGCCTGGCCGACCGGCTGACGCACGTCGTCTACGGCCTGTTCGGCTTCGAGGGCCCCCTGGACTACGACGGCAACACCTCCTGGACGGTCGCCTTCTCCCTCGGCGCCCTCGGCTGGCTGACCGCGGTCACCACCATCTACCTGGCCTTCCGCCCCGAGCACCCGGCCGCCCGCCTCACCGAGGAGGACGAGACCCGGCTGCGCGCCCTGCTGGACAAGCACGGCGGCCGCGACTCCCTCGGCCACTTCGCGCTGCGCCGCGACAAGGCGGTCGTCTTCTCGCCCAGCGGCAAGGCGGCGGTCACCTACCGCGTCGTCTCCGGCGTGATGCTCGCCAGCGGCGACCCGATCGGCGACGTCGAGGCCTGGCCCGGCGCCATCGAACGCTTCATGGACGAGGCCAAGGCCCACTCCTGGACCCCGGCCGTCATGGGCTGCTCGGAGACGGGCGGCGAGGTGTGGACCCGCGAGACCGGCCTGGACGCCCTGGAACTGGGCGACGAGGCGGTGGTCGACGTGGCGGATTTCTCGCTCGCCGGACGCGCGATGCGCAACGTGCGCCAGATGGTCAAGCGCATCGAGCGGGCCGGCTACGAAACCCGGGTACGGCGCATCCGTGACCTCGGCGAGGCCGAGCTGGAGCGCATCCGCCTGGCGGCGGAGGACTGGCGCGGCACCGACACCGAGCGCGGCTTCTCCATGGCGCTCGGCCGCATCGGCGACCCCACCGACGGCGACTGCCTGATCGCCACCGCCCACAAGCAGGACGACGAGCCCGGCGAGTACGGCGACCTGAAGGCGATCCTGCACTTCGTGCCCTGGGGCGAGGACGGCGCCTCCCTGGACCTCATGCGCCGCGACCGCACCGCCGACCCCGGCATGAACGAACTGCTGATCGTCGCCGCCCTGCAGGCCGCCCCCAAGTTCGACATCACGCGGGTCTCGCTGAACTTCGCGATGTTCCGCTCCGCCCTCGCGCGCGGGGAGAAGATCGGCGCCGGTCCGGTGCTGCGCGCCTGGCGCGGACTGCTGGTGTTCCTCTCGCGCTGGTTCCAGATCGAGTCGCTGTACAAGTTCAACGCCAAGTTCCAGCCCCGCTGGGAGCCGCGCTTCGTCGTCTACCGCGCCTCCGCCGACCTGCCCCGCATCGGCTTCGCCGCCATGCAGGCGGAGGGCTTCGTCAATCTCGCCCTGCCGCTCCCGCGCTTCCTGCGCCGGCGCAGGGCGGCCGCCGAGCGCCCCTGCGCGCACTCGGTCGCGGAACGCGACGTCCGAGCCGCCTGACCCGGGCTCTGCCCACGCGCAGAGCCCGGTCCGGCGCCCGACCGGCCCGGGCGGAAGCCCCACCCCCTCCAGCACCGGGGGCTTCCGCCCGGGCCGCCGCGCGTTGAGGGCACCCCCCTGGGCCTACGCTGAACGTATGAACAACCTCAGCGGGCGCGGCCGAGTGACAGGCCTTCCGGCATGGGACCGGTGTGCGGTCATGGGGGTCGTGAACGTGACCCCCGATTCCTTCTCCGACGGCGGCCGCTGGTTCGACACGACCGTCGCCGTCAAGCACGGCCTCGACCTGGTCGCCGAGGGCGCGGACCTGGTGGACGTCGGCGGCGAGTCCACCCGCCCCGGCGCCACCCGCGTCGACGAGGCGGAGGAACTCCGGCGCGTCATCCCCGTCGTGCGCGGCCTCGCCTCCGAGGGCGTGGTCGTCTCCGTCGACACCATGCGCGCCTCCGTCGCCGAGCAGGCCCTCGCCGCCGGCGCCGCCCTCGTCAACGACGTCAGCGGCGGCCTCGCCGACCCCGCGATGATCCCCGTGGTCGCCGCCACGGGCGCCCCCTTCGTCGTCATGCACTGGCGCGGCTTCCTCCAGGGCGGCAACGTCAAGGGCGTGTACGAGGACGTCGTCGCCGAAGTCATGGACGAACTGCACGCGCGCGTGGAGGCCGTTCTCGAGGGCGGCATCGCCCCCGACCGCATCGTCGTCGACCCCGGCCTCGGCTTCTCCAAGGAGGGCGAGCACGACCTCACCCTCCTCGCCCACCTCGACCGCCTGCACGCCCTCGGCCACCCGCTGCTCGTCGCCGCCTCCCGCAAGCGGTTCCTCGGCCGCGTCCTCGCCGGCCCGGAGGCCGCGCCCCCGCCGGCCCGCGAGCGCGACGCCGCCACGGCCGCCGTCTCCGCGCTCGCGGCGCACGCCGGCGCGTGGGCGGTGCGTGTGCACGAGGTACGCGCCACCGCGGACGCGGTACGCGTCGCGCGAGCCGTTGAAGGAGCCCGGTGAGCGCCCCCCACACGGACGTCGAACAGGTGGAGGCCGCCAACACCGCCTTCTACGAGGCGATGGAGCGCGGTGACTTCGAGGAACTGTCCTCGCTCTGGCTCACGCCCTCCGACCTGGGCGTCGACGAGGAGTACCACGACCCGGCGGACACCGGCGTGATCTCCTGTGTCCACCCCGGCTGGCCGGTGCTCACCGGCCGCTCCGACGTCCTCAGGTCGTACGCGCTGATCATGGCGAACACCGACTACATCCAGTTCTTCCTCACCGACGTGCATGTCTCCGTCACGGGCAACACGGCCCTCGTGACCTGTACCGAGAACATCCTCAGCGGCGGCCCCGCCCCCGAGGAGGGCGCGGAACTCGGCCCCCTGGTCGGTCAGCTCGTCGTCGCCACGAACGTGTTCCGGCGCACCCCCGCCGGCTGGAAGCTCTGGTCGCACCACGCCTCCCCCGTCCTCGCCGAAACCGACGAGGAAGAAGAAAACGACCAGAACGGAACGAACGGCATGGATCCGGACGACAACCCTCTCGGGTGACCGGGTACGCGCCCCACACGGACCAAGAAGTGGTTGGAATCACCTACCCGGGGGTATGTGCGGCTACCGGCCCATGACGCGGCCGGGTTCCCCAGGGGAAACACACGGTGAAGCCTCCGGGTGCCCGCCCTGGCACGCGCCCCCGTCACCCGGCTGTGTCAGCACCCGCAGGTAGATTCGTCAGAGGCCGGTGTGCCGCCCGCACGCGACACCGACCGGCCGTTCCCGACGATTGCAGGAGTGATTCGCGTGGATCGTGTCGCGCTGCGCGGCCTGAAGGCCCGCGGGCACCACGGTGTGTTCCCCAAGGAGCGCGAGGAGGGCCAGACCTTCATCGTGGACCTCGTCCTTGGCCTGGACACCCGGCCGGCCGCGGCCGACGACGACCTGGCGAAGACCGTGCACTACGGCATCGTGGCCGAAGAGGTCGTGGCCGTGGTCGAGGGCGAGCCGGTGAACCTCATCGAGACCCTCGCCGAGCGGATCGCCCAGACCTGCCTGAAGCACGAAGGAGTCCAGGAGGTCGAGGTCCGCGTCCACAAGCCGGACGCCCCGATCACCGTCCCCTTCGACGACGTGACCGTCACCATCACCCGGAGCCGAGTATGACCCGACCTTTCGCCCAGGGTCACAGCGACCCGACCGTCCAGCCGGTGCCCGCGTCGGTCGTCGAGCAGGTGGACGCCGCCGACACGACACTGAGCAACCCGAAATGGGCCGTGATCTCCATCGGCTCCAACCTCGGCAACCGCCTGGAGACCCTCCAGGGAGCCGTCGACGCCCTGGAGGACACCCCCGGCGTCCGTGTGAAGGCCGTGTCGCCGGTCTACGAGACGGAACCCTGGGGCGTCGAGCCGGGCAGCCAGCCCTCCTACTTCAACGCCGTCGTCGTCCTGAAGACCACCCTGCCCCCGTCCTCCCTGCTGGAGCGGGCCCACGCCGTCGAGGAGGCCTTCAACCGGGTCCGTGACGAACGCTGGGGACCGCGCACCCTGGACGTCGACATCGTCGCCTACGCGGACGTCACCTCCGACGACCCGCGGCTCACCCTCCCCCACCCGCGCGCCCACGAGCGCGCCTTCGTGCTCGCGCCCTGGCACGACATCGACCCGCAGGCCCAGCTGCCCGGCCGGGGCACGGTGGCCGAACTTCTGTCGGCCGTCACGCGCAACGGCATCGAGGCCCGCCGGGACCTGGAACTCCGACTGCCCGAGTAGTCGTTAAGGTCAAGACGACCACAGTCCGGGACCGGTCCGGGGGAGCTGAAGGGACACCGTGAGAGAGCTGCGTATCAGGGTGCTGGCCGGCGTGTTCGTCGTGGCCGGCGTCCTGTCCTGGGCGGGCGCCCGCCTCTGGAACTCGATCGGGACACTCCCCAGCGTCCCCCTGGCCGCCCCCATCGTCCTCGCCCTGATCGCGGTGGTCCTGCTCGCCACGGCGCTCTCGTTGCGCGCCCGCTTCAAGGCCCAGCGCGAGCGCCGCCCCGGCGCCAAGGGCGTCGACCCCCTGATGGCCGCCCGAGCGGTCGTCTTCGGCCAGGCCAGCGCCCTGGTGGCGGCTCTGGTCGCCGGTATGTACGGCGGCACGGGCGTCTTCCTGCTGGAACTCCTCGACATCCCCGCCCGCCGCGACCAGGCCTTCTACGCGGGCTTCTCGGTCCTGGCCGGCATCGCCGTGATAGCGGCGGCCCTGTTCCTGGAGCGCGTCTGCAAGCTCCCTGAGGACGAGGACCACAACCACGCGGGCGCGGAGCCGGCGGCCTGACCACCGGCTCCGCAGAGGTCGTGCGGGATCGTTCGGCGCAGGTCGTTCAGCGCGCCATGATGAGGCTCATCGCCTCGTTCCGCGTCGCCGCGTCCCGCAACTGACCGCGCACCGCCGAGGTGATCGTCTTCGCGCCCGGCTTGCGGATGCCCCGCATCGACATGCACATGTGCTCGCACTCGACCACCACGATCACACCCCGCGGCTCCAGGATCTCCATCAGGGAGTCCGCTATCTGCGTGGTGAGTCGTTCCTGCACCTGCGGGCGCCGGGCGTAGACGTCCACGAGCCGGGCCAGCTTGGACAGGCCGGTGATCTTCCCGGTCACGGACGGGATGTAGCCGACGTGGGCGACGCCCCGGAACGGCACCAGATGATGCTCACAGGTGCTGTAGACCTCGATGTCCTTCACGAGGACCATCTCGTCGTGCCCCAGGTCGAACGTCGTCGTCAGGACGTCCTCGGGCTTCTGCCACAGGCCCGCGAAGATCTCCTTGTACGCCCGCGCCACCCGGGCCGGCGTCTCCCTGAGGCCCTCACGATCCGGATCCTCACCGACCGCGATGAGCAGTTCCCGTACGGCGTTCTCGGCGCGCTTCTCGTCGAACTCGCCGATGGTGCCCTCACCGTCCAGGGTCACGGGGTCGGTCATCTGGTTCCTCGTTCCTGTACCTGTCACGCGTGCGTCCACGCGCGCTCTCTGCGGACATGCGAAATGCCGCGCCCCCCAGGCTAGAACCTGAGGGCCGCGGCATTCATTCCGGCCTAGTGGCTGAAAGTGTTCAGCTCTCGGGGCGGTCTTCCGGGGTCTTGTCCGTCACCGGGGCGGACTCCGACGCCGTCGACTTGGCCGTGCTGATCGCCGCCGTCGCTCCGTTCGCTCCGTTGGTCAGTGCCAGCTCCTTCGGGGAGAGCACCGGCGGGCGGGTGGAGGGGGTGCGGCGGGAGGAGCCGGTCCAGGCGGGCCGCGGCGGGCGCTTGTGGATCGGGGCGAAGATCTCGGCGATCTCCTCCTTGCCCAGGGTCTCCTTCTCCAACAGGTGAAGGACGAGCTGGTCGAGCACGTCGCGGTTCTCGACCAGGATCTCCCAGGCCTCGTTGTGCGCGTTCTCGATGAGCTTCTTGACCTCTTCGTCGACCAGCGCGGCGACCTCTTCCGAGTAGTCACGCTGGTGAGCCATCTCACGGCCGAGGAAGGGCTCGCTGTTGTCGCCGCCGAACTTGATGGCGCCGAGACGCTCGGTCATGCCGTACTGCGTGACCATCGCGCGGGCCAGGTTGGTGGCCTTCTCGATGTCGTTCGCGGCGCCGGTGGTCGGGTCGTGGAAGACCAGTTCCTCGGCGGCGCGGCCGCCCAGCATGTAGCCGAGCTGGTCGAGCATCTCGTTGCGGGTGGTCGAGTACTTGTCCTCGTCCGGGAGCACCATCGTGTAGCCGAGGGCGCGGCCGCGGGAGAGGATCGTGATCTTGTGGACCGGGTCGGAGTTCGGCGAGGCCGCCGCGACCAGGGCGTGACCGCCCTCGTGGTACGCGGTGATCTTCTTCTCCTTGTCCGACATGATCCGGGTCCGCTTCTGCGGGCCCGCGACCACGCGGTCGATCGCCTCGTCCAGAGCCTTGTTGTCGATCAGCTTCTGGTCGCCACGGGCGGTGAGCAGCGCGGCCTCGTTGAGCACGTTGGCGAGGTCGGCACCGGTCATGCCGGGGGTGCGGCGGGCGACGGCGGCCAGGTCGACGTCGGGCGCGACCGGCTTGCCCTTCTGGTGGACCTTGAGGATCTCCATGCGGCCCTGCAGGTCCGGCGGGTCGACCGCGATCTGGCGGTCGAAGCGGCCGGGGCGGAGCAGCGCCGGGTCGAGGATGTCGGGCCGGTTCGTCGCGGCGATGAGGATCACGCCGCCCTTGACGTCGAAGCCGTCCATCTCGACGAGCAGCTGGTTCAGGGTCTGCTCGCGCTCGTCGTGACCGCCGCCGAGGCCGGCGCCGCGGTGGCGGCCGACCGCGTCGATCTCGTCGACGAAGACGATCGCGGGGGCGTTCGCCTTGGCCTGCTCGAAGAGGTCACGGACCCGGGAGGCACCGACACCGACGAACATCTCGACGAAGTCGGAACCGGAGATCGAGTAGAAGGGCACCCCGGCCTCGCCGGCCACGGCGCGCGCGAGGAGCGTCTTGCCGGTGCCGGGGCGGCCGTAGAGGAGCACGCCCTTGGGGATCTTGGCGCCGACGGCCTGGAACTTGGCCGGTTCCTGGAGGAACTCCTTGATCTCGTGGAGTTCCTCGACGGCCTCGTCACAGCCGGCGACGTCGGAGAAGGTCGTCTTCGGGGTGTCCTTGGTGATGAGCTTGGCCTTGGACTTGCCGAAGTTCATGACCCGGGAGCCGCCGCCCTGCATCTGATTCATCAGGAACAGGAAGACGACCACGATCAGGACGAAGGGGAGCAGGGAGAGCAGGACGCCGAGGAACGGGTTCTGCTTGGACGGCGAAACGGTGTAGCCGTCCGGAATCTGCTTGTCCTGGTACTTGGTCTGCAGTGTGCCGGCGATGGCCACGCCCTGGTCGCCGATGTAGCTCGCCTGGATCTTCGAGCTGCCCTCGACCTTCTGGCCGTCCTTGAGGGTGACCTTGATGGTCTGCTCGTCACCGGTGGTGAGCTTGGCCGATTCGACCTTGTTCTCGTTGATCGCCGCCACGACCTGGCCGGTGTCCACCGTCTTGTAGCCGCCGGACGAGCCGACGACCTGCATCAACACGACCACGGCAAGGACGGCCAGCACGATCCACATGACCGGCCCACGGAAGTATCGCTTCACGTCCATCCATACGGAGCGGTGCCGCCCCGTCCCTCCTGCCATAGTGAGTTTGATAAGACAGTTCTTCTGACGGTACCCCAGCATTGTTGTCCGAAGCCGCACGGAGTGGCACGGACGGCTGGCATTCCCGTCTCTGCTTGCTCCAACGGCGCGAAACCCGCTGGGGTTCCCGATCGTCTTACAAGGGCTGGCCCGGTTGGCTCAACCGCCGTAGACGTGAGGCGCGAGCGTACCGACGAACGGCAGGTTGCGGTACTTCTCGGCGTAGTCGAGGCCGTAGCCGACGACGAACTCGTTCGGGATGTCGAAGCCGACCCATTCCACGTCGATGGCGACCTTGGCGGCGTCGGGCTTGCGCAGCAGCGTGCACACCTTGAGGGAGGCGGGCTCGCGGGAGCCGAGGTTGTTGATCAGCCAGGACAGCGTCAGACCGGAGTCGATGATGTCCTCGACGATCAGGACGTGCTTGCCCTTGATGTCGGTGTCGAGGTCCTTGAGGATCCGCACGACACCGGAGGACTGGGTGCCCGCGCCGTAGGAGGACACGGCCATCCAGTCCATGGTGACGGGGGTGGACAGCGCCCGGGCCAGGTCCGCCATGACCATGACTGCGCCCTTCAGGACGCCGACGATGAGCAGGTCCTTGCCCGCGTACTCCGCGTCGATCTTCGCGGCCAGCTCAACCAGCTTCGCGTCGATCTCTTCCTTGGTGATGAGTACCTGCTTGAGGTCGGCACCCATGTCTTTCGCGTCCACCCGCATCACTTTCGGTCGTCCCGCACTTACGGCCGCTCTTACGGCCACCGGCTGTCCGGCCCGTCGGAGGGTCGCTCCGTGGGTCGGGATTCAGCCTTGCCGGATAACCAGTCTGCCACCCTGACGCTGGGCGACGACTTTGCCCGGGAGATTGATGGCTCCCTGACCGCGCCAGCCGGTGATCAGCCGGTCGACCTCCTCGATGTGACGGGCGAAGAGGGAGCCCGCCGGGGCGCCGGCCTCGATGGCGGCGCGGCGCAGGATGCGGCGGCGTACGGCGGGCGGGAGGGCGTAGAGCTTGGCGCACTCCAGGAGGCCCGTGGCGTCGCGTACGGAGGCCTCGGCCTGGCCGGCCCAGGCGTCGAGGGCGTCGGCGTCGTCGCGGGAGAGCTGGGCGGTGCGCGCGAGGGCTTCCACGACGCCCTTGCCGAGGGCCTTCTCCAGGGCGGGCAGGCCTTCGTGCCGCAGCCGGGAACGGGTGTAGGCGGGGTCGGCGTTGTGCGGGTCGTCCCAGACGGGCAGGGCCTGGACCATGCAGGCCTTGCGGGCGGTCTGCCGGTCGAGGTGCAGGAAGGGCCGCCGGTAACGGCCGCCGGCCCCCGAGACCGCGGCCATTCCGGACAGGGAGCGGATGCCGGAGCCGCGGGCGAGGCCGAGCAGGACGGTTTCGGCCTGGTCGTCGCGGGTGTGGCCGAGCAGGACCGCGGCGGCGCCGTGGCGCTCGGCCGCGGCGTCGAGGGCGGCGTAGCGGGCGTCGCGGGCGGCGGCCTCGGGGCCGCCCTCGCGGCCGACGGTCACGGCGATGGACTCGGCGGGGTCGAGGCCGAGTTCGCGCAGCCTGAGGACGACCTCCTCGGCCCGGAGGTCGGAGCCGGGCTGAAGGCCGTGGTCCACGGTGATGCCGCCGGCGCGGATGCCGAGCTTGGGGGCCTCGAAGGCGAGGGCCGAGGCGAGGCCCATGGAGTCGGCGCCGCCGGAGCACGCGACGAGCACGAGCGGGGAGGGGGTGCGCTCGTGCCGGCTGGGTTCGCGGGCTTCATCGGTGGTGCGGCTGAGGTCGGTGAGGAGGTCGTGGAGGACGCGGCGGACCGCCAGGCGTATCGCCGCGACCGCAGGATGGGGACCCATGTCCGGTTCCCTTCATGAAGTTTTCGGGGGGTGAGCCCGAGGTTCGGTCACTCAGAGTGTGTAGATGGTGACAGAAGCGGGCCGTTCCCCGAGCATTGCACGCCTACCCATGGCTCACGGTCCCTCGGACGGGTGATTGAAGGGGCGTTCGCCTGCCGTCGGCCGGATTCGTTTCACGACTTCCTCATGCGGTTCACGACTCGGCCTTGCGGTGCACCCGTGCGACCCAGTCCGCCGGTTTGGCGATCTCCGCCTTGGTGGGCAGGGTGTTGGGAGATGTCCACACGCGGTTGAAGCCGTCCATGCCGACGTGGTCGACCACGGCACGCACGAAGCGTTCGCCGTCCCGGTACTGCCTGAGTTTGGCATCCAGACCGAGCAGCTTGCGCAGGGCGAGGTCGAGGCGGGAGGCGCCCCTGGCGCGGCGCTGCTGGAACTTCTCGCGGATCTCGGAGACGGTCGGTACGACGCTCGGGCCCACCCCGTCCATGACGAAGTCGGCGTGGCCCTCCAGCAGGGACATGACCGCGGTGAGGCGGCCGAGGATCTCGCGCTGGGCCGGGGTCTGCACCAGCTCCACGAAGGAGCGTCCGCCGTCGTCCTCCTCGCCCTCGGGGCGGCCGCCGGCGAGGGACTGGGCGGCTTCCCGGACGCGTTCCAGGACGGTCATCGGGTCGACGTCGGTCTCCGCCAAGAACGACTGGATTTCACCCTCCAGGTGGTCGCGGAGCCAGGGCACGGCGGTGAACTGCGTGCGGTGGGTCTCCTCGTGCAGGCACACCCAGAGCCTGAAGTCGTGGGGCTCGACGTCGAGTTCGCGCTCCACGTGGACGATGTTCGGCGCGACGAGGAGAAGGCGGCCGCCGCCACTCGGTGAATCGGGGGAGCCGCCGGCCGGGAGGTCGCGGGAGGCGGGGGCGAAGGTCTCGTACTGGCCGAGGACGCGGGAGGAGAGGAAGGACAGCAGCATGCCCAGTTCGACGCCGGTCACCTTGCCGCCGACGGCGCCGAGGACGGCGTTGCCGGGGCTGCTGCCGCGGCGCTCCTGCATCTTTTCCAGGAGGGGCTTGAGGATCTCCCGGAAGCCGGCGACGTTCGCGCGGACCCAGCCGGGGCGGTCGACGACGAGGACGGGGGTGTCGTGGGTTTCCGCGGTGCCCATACGAGTGAAGCCCCGGACGTGTTCCTCCGAGGCTTTCGCGTGCCGGCGCAGCTCCGCCACGACGGCCCTGGCCTCGTCGCGGCTGACCTCGGGGCCCGGTCGTACGAGCCGTGTCGCGGTCGCCACCGCGAGGTTCCAGTCGACCATCCCGGGAGATGCGGTGCCACCGAAGCTCGTCATGTGTCAACGGTACGTGAGCGCTCCCGCTTGGGGCAGGGAGCGGGGGTCGGGTGAGGTGCGGTTTCTCAACTAGCCGCAGCCACAGGCCGCCAACGCCGTGGCCGTTCTGTCCAGGGCCGACTGGGCCTCCTGGGCGTTGGTCGTGTTGGAGGCCAGGAAGGCGAAGGCCAGGAGGTGGCCGTCCTGGTCGACGACCGTGCCCGCGAGCGTGTTCACGCCGGTCAGGGTTCCTGTCTTCGCTCGTACGACTCCTGCGGCCCCGTCGGTGTAGCGGGCGGCCAGGGTGCCGGTGAAGCCGGCCACGGGCAGGCCGGTGAGGACCGGGCGGAGGCCGGGGCGGGCCGGGTCGGCGGCCTTGACCAGCAGGGCGGTGAGGAGGTTCGCCGTGAGCCGGTCGTCGCGGTTGAGGCCGCTGCCGTCGTGGAAGGCGGCGCCGGACATCGGCAGGCCGAGCTTGGTCAGCTGGGTGGCGATGGCCTTCGCGCCGCCGTCGAAGCTCGCCGCCCGGCCGCTCGCCAGGGCGGTCTGGCGGGCCAGGGCCTCGGCGATGTCGTTGTCGCTGTTGGTCAGCATGCGCTCGACCAGGGCGGACAGCGGGGGCGAGGAGACGGTGGCCAGGGTCTCGGCGCGGTTGGTGGCCTTGGAGGGGCCGGGGGGCGTGGTCTTGACGCCGGCCTTGCGGAGGTAGTCCGCGAACTTGCCGGCCGCGTCCGCCGCCGGGTCGCTCACGCGGGTTACCGGGCCGCTGGTGGAGTTGTTGGTGCGGCCCTCGTCGGCGGTCAGGGCGCTGACCGGGGCGAGGTTGTCGTTGACGCCGACGGGGTGCACGGCGGGGCCGGAGAAGAGCGTGGTGTCGTAGGAGAGCGTGATCTTGTCGATGCCGCGCTTCTTCAGGGCGGCGGCCGTGTCGGCGGCGAGCGTGCGCAGGCTCGCCCAGCCCTCGGCCTTCGGGTGCGCGGTGAGGGTGGGGTCGCCGCCGCCGACCAGGACCAGTTCCCCGGTGTCGGGTTCGAGCGCGGCGCGGGTGGTGAGGCGGTGGTCGGGGCCGAGGGCGGACAGGGCGGCGACGGCGGTGGCGATCTTGGTGGTGGAGGCCGGGGTGAAGGCCCGGTCGGCGGCGGTGCCGTACAGCTGCTTGCCGGTGCTGACGTCGACGACGGCCGCCGCGTGGCCGCCGCCGAGCGCGGAGACGCCCAGGAGCGGCCCCAGGACGTCCGCGAGGGCCTTCTGGCCCGGCGGGGCCTTCTTGGTGCTGACCGTGCCCGTGGTGCCGCCCAGGCCCGTCAGGACAGCCGGGGCGCTCGGTGCGGGCCGGGGCCCCCGCGCGCGCGTGCCGGAGTCGCCGTGATCTGCGCCACCTGACCGCTCCAGAGCGACTGCGCGGTCCCGCTCGGCCGTACGCTGACCGTTGGCGTCCCAGGGGCCGGCGAGGGTCACCACACCGGCGGCCAGTGCCAGCCCGGCGGTGGCGGCGCCCGCGGTGTACTGCCAGGTCCTGACGGCTCGCGGCCCAGGGAGGTGTGCAAGCCCGGGGCGCACTGCCTTCGTCAGCCGCGCGATCCGTGGTTGCGCGGCCGTCGCGGCGCGCGCCAGTCGCGGTCGTACGGCGTTCGCGATCCGCACCACATGCGGTCTCGCGGCTCGCCAAGACCTCAGCTCTGGCACGACCACCAGCCCCTTTCGCGATCACACACCTGCGTGAGGGACACTTAACCACCAGAACTATGTGCTGATCATGGAGGAGCCACCGGTGGAGTTCGACGTCACGATCGAGATCCCGAAGGGTTCGCGGAACAAGTACGAGGTGGACCACGAGACCGGTCGGATCCGCCTGGACCGTCGCCTCTTCACCTCGACCGCCTACCCGACCGACTACGGCTTCGTCGAGAACACTCTCGGCGAGGACGGCGACCCGCTGGACGCGCTGGTCATCCTGGACGAGCCGACCTTCCCGGGCTGCCTGATCAAGTGCCGGGCGATCGGCATGTTCCGGATGACGGACGAGGCGGGCGGCGACGACAAGCTGCTGTGCGTTCCGGCCACCGACCCGCGGGTGGAGCACCTGCGCGACATCCACCACGTGTCGGAGTTCGACCGCCTGGAGATCCAGCACTTCTTCGAGGTGTACAAGGACCTGGAGCCCGGCAAGTCGGTCGAGGGTGCCAACTGGGTGGGCCGCACGGACGCCGAGATCGAGATCGAGCGGTCCTACAAGCGCTTCAAGGAGCAGGGCGGCCACTGACTGAGGCTCCCTGTTGCCACGGGCCGCACGCGCACGCGTGCGGCCCGTTCGCGCACCCATGCGCATACTGAGCCCTAACGGAATGTTGCGTTCAGGGAGCGGTGCGAGGTGACGGAGGCGGAGGACCGCAAGCCGCGGTCCGACGAGGCGCGGTACGACCCGGAGATCACGTCCGAGTTCGCCATTCCCCAGGGCATCGAGGTCCCCGAGGGCGGCGGTGAGCCGGAGACCACGTCCGAGTTCGCTGTGCCGGAGGGGCTGGCGGTGCCGCAGCCGCCGGGTGCCGAGCCGGAGGGGTCTGCGTTCACCCTGCCGAGCACCTACAGCGCCCAGGACGCCCCGCCCGCGTTCACCCCGGCGACCGGGATACCGGCCGTCAGCCTGATCAAGGACGCGCCCTGGCAGGACCGGATGCGCACGATGCTGCGCATGCCGGTGGCCGAACGGCCGGCGCTCGAGCCGGTGCAGCGGGCCGAGGAGGGCGGGCCCGCGATCCCGCGCGTGCTGGACCTGACCCTGCGTATCGGGGAACTGCTGCTGGCGGGCGGTGAGGGCGCGGAGGACGTGGAGGCCGCGATGTTCGCGGTGTGCCGGTCCTACGGCCTGGACCGCTGTGAGCCGACCGTCACCTTCACGCTGCTGTCGATCTCCCACCAGCCGTCCCTGGTGGAGGACCCGGTCACGGCGTCGCGGACGGTACGCCGGCGGGGCACGGACTACACACGGCTCGCGGCCGTGTTCCGGCTGGTGGACGACCTGACCGACCCGGAGGCCCATGTCTCCCTGGAGGAGGCCTACCGGCGCCTGGCGGAGATCCGCCGCAACCGGCACCCCTACCCAGGCTGGGCCCTGACCCTGGCGAGCGGGCTGCTCGCGGGTGCGGCCTCCGTGCTGGTCGGCGGTGATCTGATCGTGTTCGTCGCGGCGGCGCTGGGCGCGATGCTCGGCGACCGGCTGGCGTGGCTGTGCGCGGGGCGTGGGCTGCCGGAGTTCTACCAGTTCACGATCGCCGCGATGCCGCCCGCTGCGATCGGTGTGGCGTTCGCGCTGGCACACGTCGACGTGGCGGCGTCCGCGGTCGTCACCGGTGGGCTCTTCGCGCTGCTGCCGGGGCGGGCGCTGGTGGCGGGCGTGCAGGACGGGCTGACCGGCTTCTACATCACCGCGGCCGCCCGCCTGCTGGAGGTCATGTACTTCTTCGTCGGCATCGTCATCGGTGTGCTGCTCGTCCTGTACTTCGGTGTGAAGGTGGGCGGCAAGCTGAACCCGGACGCGGCGCTGAACATCTCCGAGCGACCGCTGATCCAGATCGCCGCGTCCATGCTCCTGTCGCTGACGTTCGCCGTGCTGCTGCAGCAGGAACGATCCACCGTGCTGGCGGTGACGCTCAACGGCGGTGTGGCCTGGTCGGTGTACGGCGCCATGCACTACGCGGGCGGCATCTCCCCCGTCGCTTCCACGGCGGTGGCGGCTGGGCTGGTGGGGCTGTTCGGGCAGTTGCTGTCGCGGTACCGGTTCGCGTCGGCGCTGCCGTACACGACGGCCGCGATCGGGCCGCTGCTGCCCGGTTCGGCCACGTACTTCGGGCTGTTGTCCATGGCGCAGAGCGAGGTCGACAAGGGGCTGGTGTCCCTGGCCAAGGCGGCCTCGCTGGCCATGGCCATCGCCATCGGGGTCAACCTCGGCTCGGAGATCTCCCGGCTGTTCCTGCGGGTCGGCTCCGCCGGCAAGCGCCGGGCCGCCAAGCGGACCAGGGGGTTCTGAGCCGCCTAGTGGTTCCGGGGGTACCCGTTCTGGTCGTACTGCTGCTGCGGGTACTGCTGCTGGTCGTAGTACTGGTTGTCGTAGCCCTGGTGGCCCTGCTGACCCTGCTGGCCCTGGTTGTCGTAGCCCTGGTTCCAGTACTGCTGCTGGTCCTGCTGCGGCTGGTACGGCTGCTGCTGCTGGTACGACTGCGGCTGGTACGGCTGCTGGTAGGGCTGCTCCGGCTCGATGCGGCGGAGCTGAGTCGTGGCGTCGTCCATGACCGGGGCGTGCTGGTACTGGGGCTGCTGGGGAGGCTGAGGCGTCTCCTGCCGGGCCTTCTTCTCCTTGCCGCGCGCGCGGAGGAACTCGATCGCGATCGGGACCACCGAGATGAGGACGATCAGGATGAGCATCGCCTCGATGTTCTTCTTGACGAAGTCGATGTTGCCGAGCCAGGAGCCGAGCAGGGTGACGCCCGCGCCCCACAGGACGCCGCCGATGACGTTGAAGGTCAGGAACGAGCGGTACTTCATGCCGCTGACGCCGGCGATGATCGGCGTGAACGTGCGCACGATGGGCACGAAGCGGGCCAGGACCAGGGACTTGGGGCCGTACTTCTCGAAGAACTCGTGCGCCTTGGTGACGTTCTCCTGCTTGAAGAGGCGGGAGTCCGGGCGGTTGAAGAGGGACGGGCCGACCTTCTTGCCGAACATGTAGCCCGCCTGGTCACCGAGGATCGCGGCGAGGCAGATCAGGCCGATCGCGCCCCACAGCGGGAAGTCCAGGTCCCCGGACGTGATCAGCAGACCGCAGGTGAACAGCAGCGAGTCGCCCGGCAGGAAGAAACCGATGAGCAGACCGGACTCGGCGAAGACGATGAGCAGCAAGCCCCAGATGCTGTACGTGTCGAGCAGGTAGTTGGGATCCAGCCAGCTCGGGCCGAGGGCGAGTGTCATCACGGGTCCGGGCTCCTGTGGGGGTGAGGGCGGCTACGGCGTCCTTGTGCGGGCGCACAAAGCTATCAACGCGATGTGTCCGCCCCAGGTTCCACCGGTGACTCCAGGATGCACTGTGGGGCAACTGGGGCAAAGCTGTGAGCCATGGGACTCGATGACTACGGCGGCGGCCAGGGGCCCCAGCCCGACGTGCTGGTCGTCACCACCAACGACGTGCCCGGATACCGGGTGCAGCAGGTGCTCGGTGAGGTCTTCGGGCTCACCGTGCGCTCGCGGCACCTGGGCAGCCAGATCGGCGCCGGACTGAAGTCGATGATCGGCGGCGAGCTGAAGGGGCTCACCAAGACGCTCGTACAGACCCGCACCCAGGCCATGGAGCGGCTGGTGGAGCAGGCACGCGCGCGTGGTGCCAACGGCGTCCTGGCGTTCCGGTTCGACGTGACGGAGGCCGCGGACGTGGGCACCGAGGTGTGCGCCTACGGCACGGCGGTGGTCCTGGCCCGGGAGTAGCCCTCCCGGGCCAGGGGTCACGCGGTGTGCCGGTCGGCGTTCGCGGTGATCGCCGCGCTCAGGTGGTCGGCGAGCCCGGGCCGCATGGAGTCGTAGAACGCCTTGAAGCGCTCGTCGGCGACGTACATCGCGCCCAGGCAGCGGTGCATGGCGTGCGGGCACTCGTAGTACCACGTGCCGATGTGCCGGCGGTGCTCCTCGGCCAGGTCCATGGCCGCCTCGCCGGACGGCTGCTCACCGGCGGTCATCAGGGCGACGTAGCGCTCGCTCCAGTCGTCGGCCTCGGCCATGAGCCGCTTCCAGTCCTCCTTGGTGTAGCCGGCGGCGCGGCGCTGCGACTCGGCGTACGCCTCCGTGCCGCCCCAGCGCTGCTCCGCCTCCTCGGCGTACTGCTCGGGATCCTTGTCCCCGAAGACCTCGAACCGCTCCTCGGGCGTGAGGTTGATGCCCATCGTGCGTGCCTCCATGGCGTGCTCCACGGCCGCCGCCATCTTCTGCAGCTTCTCGATCCGGGCGGTCAGCAGTTCGTGCTGGCGGCGCAGGTGTGCGCGCGGGTCAGCTCTGCCGGTGGCCTGGTCGTCTAGCAGGGCGGCGACCTCGTCGAGCGGGAAGCCGAGTTCCCGGTAGAACAGGATCTGCTGGAGCCGGTCGAGGTCGGCGTCGCCGTAGCGCCGGTGGCCGGCGTGGGTGCGCTCGCTGGGCACGAGCAGGCCGATCTCGTCGTAGTGGTGCAGGGTGCGCACCGTGACCCCGGCGAACCCCGCGACCTGTCCCACGGAGTAACTCACTTTTCCGCTCCTTGTCGTCGGTACGCCCTCCACGCTGAGGCCTCACGCAACGTGAGGTGCAAGCCGGTTTCCCTTCGGGATGTTCAACATCTTTTGTCCGCTTATTCCGCTTATGGTGACCCCGTGGCCCAGGACAGCGCGCAGGCGCCCACCACCGCTCCCGCGACCCCCGCGCGCGCCCTGCTGCCGTTGATCCTGCCCGCTCTCGTCGTGGGCGTGGTGTCCAGCCTGCTCTTCGTCGGGGTGAGCGTCGGGGCCGAGCAACTCCAGGGCGTGCTGTGGCAGAACCTGCCCGACGCCCTGGGAATCGGCCGCTACTCCGTACTGTGGATCTTCGTCATGCTCATCGCGACCGGTATCGCGGTCGGTCTGGTGGTGTGGAAGGTGCCGGGGCACGCGGGGCCCGACCCGGCCACCATGGGGCTGAACGCGCCCGCGCTGCCGCCCGTCGTGCTGCCCGGCCTGCTGCTGGCGGCGGCCCTGATGCTCGCGGGCGGCCCGAGCCTCGGCCCCGAGAACCCGATCATCGCGACCAACGTCGGGCTGGCGGTGTGGCTGGGCCGCCGGTTCCTGCCCAGGCTGCCGGGCCCGCTGTGGATGGCACTGGCGGAAGCGGCGACGCTGGGCGCGCTGTTCGGCACCCCGGTGGGCGCCGCCCTGGTCATCTCGGAGGCGCTGGCCGGGCAGCGCATCAAGGGGCTGCTCTGGGACAACCTGTTCGCCCCACTGGCCGCCGCCGCGGCGGGCGCCCTGACCACCGACCTGCTCCACCACGCGACCTTCGACCTCCATCTGCCCCCGATCGGCCGGCCGGACGCGGGCGACGTACTGGCGGCGATCGTCATCGCGTCGGTCGGCGCGCTGCTCGGCATGTGCGCGGTCCACGCCTTCCCGTACCTCCACCGCGCCTTCCAGCGGCTGCGGCACCCGATGCTGATGCTTCCGGTGGGCGGAGCCGTTCTGGGGGCACTGGGGGCCCTGGGCGGCCCGCTGACGCTCTTCAAGGGGCTGGACCAGGTCGCGGAGCTGGCGCGCGACCCCGAGGGCTGGTCGGCCGGGCAGTTCGCCACGATGACCGTGGTGAAACTGGCCGCCATGACGGTCGCCGCGACCTGCGGCTTCCGCGGGGGCCGGATCTTCCCCTCCGTATTCGTGGGCACCGCCCTCGGTCTGTGCGCCCACGCCCTGGTGCCCGCCGTCCCGCCCGCCGTGGGGGTGGCGGCGGGCGTGCTGGGCATGCTCCTGGCCGTCACCCGGCAAGGCTGGGTGAGCCTGTTCACCGCGGCCGTCCTGGTCGCCTCGCCCGTCATCCTCGCCCTGCTCTGCATCGCCTCGCTGCCGGCCTGGCTGCTGGTGACGGGGCGGCCGCAGATGCAGTTGCGGACGGACGGCACACCGATCCGCTGACTCACTCCCCTCTCTCTGGAGGCACGTAAATGGCCCTGCACAAAGGTCCCGAGAAGCACGACGAGCGGCCGATGTCGGTCAACCCGTTCTTCGGGGAGGCGAACCCGGTCGTCGAAATGGCCGAGGCTCCGCCCAAGCACCGGCTCCCCGACACGCCCCTGCCTCCCACCACGGCGGCGCAGATCGTGCACGACGAGCTGATGCTGGACGGCAACTCCCGGCTGAACCTGGCCACGTTCGTCACCACCTGGATGGAACCGCAGGCCGGGGTGCTGATGGCGGAGTGCCGGGACAAGAACATGATCGACAAGGACGAGTACCCGCGCACGGCCGAGCTGGAGCGGCGCTGCGTGGCGATGCTCGCCGACCTGTGGAACGCGCCGGACCCGTCGGCCGCCGTGGGCTGTTCGACCACGGGGTCCAGCGAGGCGTGCATGCTCGCCGGGATGGCGCTCAAGCGGCGCTGGGCGACGCGCAACGCCGACCGCTACCCGGGGGCGCGCCCCAACCTGGTCATGGGCGTCAACGTCCAGGTCTGCTGGGACAAGTTCTGCAACTTCTGGGAGGTGGAGCCCCGGCTGGTCCCGATGGAGGGCGACCGCTACCACCTGGATCCGCAGGCGGCGGCCGAGATGTGCGATGAGAACACCATCGGGGTCGTCGGCATCCTCGGCTCCACCTTCGACGGGTCCTACGAGCCGATCGCGGACCTGTGCGCGGCCCTGGACGACCTCCAGGAGCGCACCGGTCTGGACGTCCCGGTGCACGTGGACGGCGCGTCCGGGGCCATGGTGGCGCCCTTCCTGGACGAGGAGCTGGTGTGGGACTTCCGCCTCCCGCGCGTGGCCTCGATCAACACCTCGGGCCACAAGTACGGCCTGGTCTACCCGGGCGTGGGCTGGGCCCTGTGGCGGGACAAGGAGGCGCTGCCCGAGGAACTGGTCTTCCGGGTGAACTACCTGGGCGGCGACATGCCGACCTTCGCGCTCAACTTCTCCCGCCCCGGCGCCCAGGTGGTGGCGCAGTACTACACGTTCCTGCGGCTGGGCCGGGAGGGCTACCGGGCGGTGCAGCAGTCGACACGGGACGTGGCGCGCTACGTCGCCGGCAGGATCGGGGCGCTGGACGACTTCCGGCTGCTCACCCAGGGCGACGAGCTGCCGGTGTTCGCCTTCACCACCGCTCCGGACGTGACGTCGTACGACGTCTTCGACGTCTCCCGGCGGCTGCGCGAGAGCGGCTGGCTGGTGCCCGCGTACACCTTCCCGCCCAACCGGGAGGATCTCTCCGTGATCCGGATCGTGTGCCGCAACGGCTTCTCCCACGACCTCGCCGACCTGTTCGTGGAGGACCTGACCCGCCTGGTGCCGGAGCTGCGCCGGCAACCGCATCCCCTGACCCGGGACAAGGCGGCGGCCACCGGCTTCCATCACTAGCTGCCCAGGCGCGCGAACTTCCGTACCGCCAGCGGGAAGAACACGGCCAGCAGGACGAGGGGCCAGGTCACGGCCGCGCCCACGTGGCCCGGCTCGCCACCCTGGCCGCCGAGCAGGTCCCGTACCGCCGTCGCCGTCTGGGACAGGGGGTTCCACCGGACGGCCGTGCCCAGCCAGTCGGGCATGGCGTCCGGGGTGGCGAGGGCATTGGAGAGGAAGCCGACCGGCCAGACGAGGATCTGGACCGCCTGGACCATCTCGGGCCGGCCGGCGACCAGGGCGAGGTGGATGCCGATCCACAGCATCGCGAAGCGGAGCAGGAGGAGCAGGCCGAAGGCGGCCAGGAGGGCTCCGGGGCCACCGTGCGCCCGCCAGCCGAGCGTGTACGCCACTGCCGTCAGCAGCGCGAGCGCCACCGCCGACTGGAGCATGTCGGCCGCCGAACGGCCCACCAGGACCGCTCCGTTGGTCATCGGCAGGGAACGGAAGCGGTCGATGACGCCCCTGGTGAGGTCCTGGGTGACGTTGAGCATCGTGCCCTCCAGGCCGAAGGCCATGGTGAGCGCGAGCATGCCGGGCACCAGGTAGTCCATGTAGTCGCCGGCGACGCCCCGGCCGCCGCCGATCAGGTAGCCGAACATCAACAGCAGCATCACCGGGAAGACCAGGGCGACCAGCGCCTGCCCGGGCTGCCGTGCCCAGTGGGCGAGTTCGCGTCGGGTCATGGTCCAGGAGTCGGTCAGGACGTGGGCGGTCACGCTGCCTCCTTCGCTCGGTTCGCGTCGCCGGTCAGGTGCAGGAACACCTCGTCCAGCGTGGGCCGGCGCAGGGCGACGTCCGCCGCCTCGATGCCGGCCGCCTCCAGGGCGCGTACGACCCCGGAGAGCGCGCTCATGCGGTCGGTGACCGGGGCGCTGAGCAGTCGGCGGTCGGTGTCCACCGTGACGCCGGTGACGGGCAGCAGGGCGACGGCCGCGCCGAGCCGGCCCGCGTCGCGCAGGACGACGTCGATGCGGTCGCCGCCGGTGAGGCTCTTCAGCTCGTCGGGGGTGCCGTCGGCGACGACCCGGCCGTGGTCCACGAACGCGATGCGGTGGGCGAGCTGGTCGGCCTCCTCCAGGTACTGGGTGGTGAGCAGCACGGTCGTACCGCCGCCGACCAGGGAGCGGACGGCCGCCCAGACCTCGGCGCGGCCGCGCGGGTCCAGGCCGGTCGTCGGCTCGTCCAGGAAGAGCACCTCAGGGTCGGTGATCAGGGAGGCGGCGAGGTCGAGGCGGCGGCGCATGCCGCCGCTGTAGCGGGCGACCGGGGTGCGGCCGGTGTCGGTGAGGTCGAAGCGGTCCAGGAGTTCGGCGGCGCGCACGCGCGCGTGGCGGGCGCCGAGGTGGTGCAGGCGGGCGAACATCTCCAGGTTCTGCCGGCCGTCCAGCTGCTCGTCCAGGGCCGCGTACTGGCCCAGCAGGCCGATGCGCCGCCGTACCGCGCGGGCCTCGGTGCGCACGTCGTGCCCGGCGACCTCGATACGGCCGCCGTCCGGCCTGAGCAGGGTGGACAGGATCCGGACCAGGGTGGTCTTGCCCGCCCCGTTGGGGCCGAGCACCGCGTGCACGGTGCCGCGGGTGACGTGCAGGTCGAGCCCGTCCAGGGCGTGTTTGGTGCCGTAGGTCTTGCGTGCGTCCTCGACGGTGATCGCCGTGTCGGCCACGTGCCACTCCCTCGCTAGTCAAACTTGACTACTTCATCGAAAGTAACGGCAGCAGGCCCATTGGTCAAACTTGATTAGCGGTCGTCCCCCGCATGCCGCTCCCCCGTCGCGTACGGGTTCTCCTGGCCCTCGGCGAGTACGCCCACGAAGCGCTCGCCCTCACCGGCAAAGGTGTACGCGCCGGCCTCCAGGCGGTCGATCAGCCCCCGGGTCCAGGCCGCGTCGGAGTCGGCCGTGTGGACCCAGAGGTTCATGATCTCGCCGATGTGGCCCAGCTGTCCGGGGCCGCCCTCGGGGACGTAGTGCTCGGTGACGGCGGCCCGCCACTCCTCGATCCGCCGGATCCGCTCCCGGAGCAGGGCCAGCGCCTCGGCCCGCTCCAGCTCGACCAGGAAGCCGACGGCCGCCGACTGGATGTCCATCTTCTGGTCGTAGGAGACCAGGGACTCGCGCAACAGCCGGAAGAACTCCTCCTCGCCCCGGTCCGTGATCTCGTACTCGGTGCGCGGCGGGCCCCCGGCCGTGGACGGCGCGATCTCGTGCGCGTGCAGCAGCCCCTGCTTCTCCATCTGCTTCAGGGCGTGGTAGATCGAGCCCGGCTTGGCGTTGGACCACTCGTGCGCGCCCCAGTACTCCAGGTCGTTGCGCACCTGGTAGCCGTGGGCCCGCCCGTGCTGGCGGACCGCACCGAGCACGAGAAGACGGATCGCTGACATGCGGTCCAGGTTATTGCCGCAGAGCTAGCCCGCCTGCTCCAGGGCCACCAGCTCGAACGCGGTCTTCCCGTCCAGGGACTCGCGGATGATGTCGGCGTGGCCCGCGTGCCGGGCCGTCTCGCGGATCAGGTGCAGGCACAGCCAGCGCAGCGAGACGCGGCCCTCCGGCGGGAACCACGGGTCGGGCGGCAGCGGGAAGGAGTCGTCCAGGCTGGGCGCGGAACGGATGAGCTTCTCCGTCTCGGCGGCGACCTCCGCCCAGTACGCGAGCTGCGAGGCGACCGTCTCGTCGTCGGTCAGCCGGAAACACTCGTGCCAGTTCGACTCGTCGCGATGCACCGCCGGCGGCTCCTGCCGGGCGCGGGCCACCCAGCCCTGCTCGACCTCGGCGACATGCTTGAGCAGTCCGCCCAGGGACAGCTCGCTGGCACTGGGGCGGGAGCGGGCCTGCTCCTCGGTCAGCCCCAGCAGCGCCCGGCGGATGCCGCCGCGCTGCTCCTCCAGGAACGCCAGCAGCGCCCCGCGCTCGTCGCCCTGCGTCTCCGCCGCCACATGAGTGACCATGACCGGCCGCCTTTCATCGGGTCCGTTTGCCTGACACCGATGAAGCTATGGGCCCTTGCGGTCAGCTTCTGTCCGCAAGGGCCCGCCATGCGAAGGAGACCTAGAACGGGAAGCCGCTGCGGCCGTGCTGCACCGAGATCCACTTGATCGTGGTGAAGGCCTCCAGGGTCGTCTCGCCGTTCAGGCGGCCGAGGCCGGAGTGCTTCTCGCCGCCGAAGGGCACGAGCGGCTCGTCGTGCACGGTGCCGTCGTTCACGTGGAACATGCCCGTGTCGATCTGCTTGGCGAAGGCCACACCGCGCTCGATGTCACCCGTGTGGACGGCGCCGCTGAGGCCGTACGGGGTGTCGTTGACGATCCGGACCGCCTCCTCCTCGCCGTCGAAGGGGACGAGGAAGACGACCGGCCCGAAGACCTCCTGCTGGAGCAGGGCGGAGTCGGCGGGGACGTCGGTGAGCACGCTGGGCTCGACCAGGTTGCCGGTGGTGGTGCCGTGCACCAGGGCGGTGGCGCCCTCGGCGAGCGCCTGCTCGACGGCACCCGAAATGGCGTTGGCCTGCGCGGAGTTGATCACCGGGCCGATGACCGTCTGCGGGTCGCGCGGGTCGCCGACCTTGAGGGTCTTCACCTTGGCGACAAACTTCTCGGTGAACTCGTCGGCGACCGAGCGGTCCACGAGCACCCGGTTCGCGGCCATGCAGACCTGGCCCTGGTGGACGTACCGGCTGAAGACCGCCGCGTCCACCGCGTAGTCGATGTCGGCGTCGTCCAGGACCACCAGCGCGCTGTTGCCGCCCAGTTCGAGCACCGAGCGCTTGAAGTGCGAGGCACAGACGGTGGCGACGTGCCGGCCGACCTTGTCGGAGCCGGTGAAGGAGATGACCTTGGGGATCGGGTGCTCGATGAAGGCGTCGCCGATCTCGGCGATGTCGGTGACGACGACGTTGAGCAGGCCGCCGGGCAGGCCCGCCTCCTCGAAGATCTTCGCGACCAGGGTGCCGCCGGCGATCGGGGTGTTCTGGTGCGGCTTGAGCACCACGCCGTTGCCGAGGGCGAGGGCCGGGGCCACCGACTTGATCGACAGCAGGAACGGGAAGTTGAACGGGCTGATCACGCCCACCACACCCACCGGCACCCGGTAGACGCGGTTCTCCTTGCCGTCGGCCGGGGAGGGCAGGATCTTGCCCTCGGGGCGCAGCGCCAGGTGGACCGACTCGCGCAGGAACTCCTTGGCGAGGTGCAGCTCGAAGCCGGCCTTCACGCGGGTGCCGCCCAGCTCCGCGATGATCAGGTCGGATATCTCCTGCTCGCGGTCCTCGATCAGCCTCAGGGCCCGCTCGAAGACGGCGCGGCGGGTGTACGGGTTGGTCGCGGCCCACTGCTTCTGGGCCCGAGCGGCCGCCTGATAGGCCTGGTCGACCTGGTCGACGGTGGCCACCGTGATCGAGGCCAGCTTCTCGTCGTCGTACGGATTGAAGTCGATGACGTCCCAGGAACCGGTGCCCGGGCGCCATTCACCGTCGATGTACTGCTGGGCCAGCTCGCTGAAGTAGGACGACATGTGATCCCTCAATCACTAGCGATGCCAGATCCTGGTCACGGTCTGATCGCTCGTCATCGTACTTGTGATTCAAGAGAGTTGGAGGAGACCTCTCAAGACAGCTGAAGCAGACCGCGCAGCAGGTCCCGGCTCTCGGACGGGCCCGGGCTGTCCTGCTGCAGCTCCTTCAGCGCCTGCTCGTACTGGGCGACGTCCTCCCGCTTGTCCAGGTAGAGGGCGCTGGTCAGCTGCTCCATGTACACCACGTCGGACAGGTCCGACTCGGGGAAGCTGAGGATGGTGAAGGCACCGCTCTCGCCGGAGTGCCCGCCGAAGCCGAACGGCATGATCTGCAGCCGTACGTTGGGCCGCTCGGAGACCTCGATCAGGTGCTGGAACTGGCGGCGCATCACGTCACGGTCGCCGTACGGACGGCGCAGGGCGGCCTCGTCCAGGACGATGTGGAACTCGGGTGCCTTCTCGTCGAGCAGGTGCTTCTGCCGCTCCAGGCGCAGCGCGACCCGCCGCTCCACGTCGGCCGCGCTCGCGCCCTTCATGCCGCGCTGCACCACCGCGCGGGCGTACTCCTCGGTCTGCAGCAGACCGTGCACGAACTGCACCTCGTACACCCGGACCAGGGAGGCGGCGCCCTCCAGGCCCACATAGGTGGGGAACCAGCTGGGCAGCACGTCGGTGTAACTGTGCCACCAGCCCGCTACGTTGGCCTCCCGGGCGAGGGAGAGCAGCGACTCGCGCTCCGCGTCGTCGCTGATGCCGTACAGCGTCAACAGGTCTTCGACGTCCCTGGTCTTGAAGCTCACCCGGCCCAGCTCCATCCGGCTGATCTTCGACTCGGACGCACGGATCGAGTACCCCGCCGCCTCGCGCGTGACCCCCCGCGCTTCACGCAGTCGCCTGAGTTGCGAGCCGAGCAGCATGCGCCGCACCACCGATCCGGGCTCTCCCGCGCTCACGTTCGCCAGCCTCCCCAACCGTCTTTGGGGCCGAAGTCTGCCACTAAAACACTTCGAGCAGTACTCGTCCGGTTACAGAAACGGAAAGAGGTCAGCCGTTTTCCGCAGGAAGAGGTCAGGACCTCTGGCAGTCGAGCGATCCAAGTTGGCGGAAAAAATGGCCAAGAAGCGGTACGGGCAGGTTCAATTCGGTCGCGTGCACGTGCATCTGCCCTTGCATCTGCCCTCCCTATCCGAAACCATGGTGCAGCGCCACCGCTGCATCGCAACGACCGCGAATTCCCGGGAGTGCCTCGCATGGGAACGAATGGATCGACCATGCTCAAGCCGTTACGGCAGGGCCTTCCGCCGCTGGATCCCGCGGCCGTGTCCGATGCCGCCTCCTGCGCCCTGCCCGCCCGCTACGAAGCGGTGCGCGAGGCCCGCCGCTTCACCCGCTCCACCCTGGACCAGTGGGACGTGGGCGACCGCTTCGACGACATATGTCTCGTCGTCTCCGAACTCGTCACCAACGCCCTGCGGCATGCGCTGCCGGCGGACGCGGCATGCTCCGAGCACGCGCCCTCGGTACGGCTGCACCTGCTGCGCTGGGCCGAGCGGCTGGTGTGCGCGGTGCGCGACCCCAGCCACGAGTCGCCCGCCCCGCGCGACTCGGACGACTTCTCGGCCGAGTCGGGCCGCGGACTGTTCCTGGTCGACTCCTTCGCCGACAGCTGGGGCTGGCACCCGCTCGCGGGCAGCCTCGACGGCAAGGTCGTCTGGGCGCTGTTCCGGCTCGGGACCGCCGGCTGACGCGACGCGGCGTCGACCTACGCCGCGTTTCTACGCGCGTACACCCCGACTTCGCCCGGCCGTCACCCGGCTGTCGCGACCGCCCCGGCCGAACCGGCCGGTGAGTCGTTTCAGCCGGCGATCAGATGGTCGAACTCGCCGTCCTTGACGCCGAGGAGCATGGCCTCGATCTCCGCGCGCGTGTAGACGAGCGCGGGCCCGTCCGGGAAGCGCGAGTTGCGTACGGCCACCTCGCCGCCCGGCAGCCGCGCGAACTCCACGCAGGAACCCTGCGAGTTGCTGTGCCTGCTCTTCTGCCAGGCCACTCCCGCCAGCTGCGTGGCAGCCATGCCGTTGTACACGTCGTCGTTGTACACGTCGTACCCCCCGTACACGTCGTCAACGTCGCGGTCCACAGGTCGCTCCCCGGTGGTGCACTGGCTGGTGTGGCCATGGATGCTGTAGTCAACTGACCCGGATCATAACCCCGTTCACGTGCAGATGCATGAGCAGATGCACGTGCACGGGGGGTGGTCCCGCGATTACAGCTTTGACGCCCGCTTTACCGAAATTGTTCCAGCGTCTGTCCATGATCTTCCACGCCGGCACCTGCGCCGGGTCGTCCGGATCCAATCCTTCGTGCACTAGGAAGAGACGCGTTCCGCGCCGTTCCTGTTCCAGCGTCCATGTGAGGGTCCGGTCCGTGGGATTGGCGGGATCGGTGTCCAAGCACCGGAGGGAGGGCATCCGCACCTGCCTCCGGTGGTTTGGCCGGGGGTGCGGGCGCGTCCGGTGCCTCAGCGGCTGGAGTACGGCAGCAACGCCATCTCGCGGGCGTTCTTGATCGCGCGGGCCAGCAGGCGCTGCTGCTGGGCGGTGACCCGGGTGACGCGGCGGCTGCGGATCTTGGCGCGGTCGGAGATGAACTTCCGGAGGAGATCCGTGTCCTTGTAGTCGATGTAGGTGATCCCGGCCTGGTCCAGCGGGTTGGGCCGGTTCTTGGCGGGCTTGCGGTCGCTCTTGCGGGGCATCAGACCTCCAGCAGGGTGTCGAAGGCGGGCGGCAGCCTCTTCCAGGCATCCCGCCCGGCGGCGTACTCGGCGTCGGTGAGCAGGCAGGACTCCAGCAGGTGCGCGAGTCCGTCGCGGTCGAGACCGGGCGAGGTGAACACGAGGTGGTTGCCGCAGTCGCCGTGCTCCGGGTGCCAGTCCAGCGCGGCGGCGGCCCGGCGTACCGGCGGGACCATCTCCCAGGCCGCGTCGGGCAGCGCGGCCAGCCACGGCCCGGCGCTCTCGACGCACAGCGCGCCGCCGGCCGCGTCCCAGTGCAGCAGCACGTCGGGCTTGTCGGCGAGCCAGAACCGGCCCCGGCTGCGGGCCGCGGCGCAGGTCAGGTCCTCCAGCGCGGCGTACAGCCGCTCGGGGTGGAACGGGCGGCGCCGGTTCCAGACCAGCGTGGAGACGCCGTGGTTGTCGGCCTCGGCGGGCAGCAGGGCGCAGGCCGGGTGCTGGGCGGCCGCCGCGGCCTCCACGTCGAAGCCGGCGAGGGCGGCTGCGGCCAGCGGGGAGACCGCAGCGGATGCACGTGCAGACACGGGTGCGCCCGCCAGGCCACCGTGGCCGATCGGAACCTGGCGGGCCGTCGGATGGAGCTGCGCCAGCAGCTCGCGGTCCTCGTCGTCGGCCTCCGGGGAGTCCGCCACGGCGAGGACGGGGGCGTACTCCAGCTGGCGGGCGAAGGTGTCGGCGACCGTGCGCTGGTCGGTGGCGGCCGCGGCGAGGCCCACTTCGGCGAGGTCGTCGCCGTTGCCCAGGTACGGCAGCACCAGCGCCGGGTCGACGGCGGTGATCACGCCGGTGACGGTGAGGCCGCCGGCCGTGACTACCTCGGCCATCGCCTTGGGCTCGACCGAGTCCCACAGCTCGACGATCGCGAGCCGGGTCGTGCCGTCCCCGGCGAGGCGGCGCAGCTCCGGCACCAGGTCCTCCCGCAGGGCGCAGCAGGCGCAGTCATTGACCAGGGGCGTCTCGCCGGTGGAGCGGATGCCGAAGCGGTCGCGGACGGTGCGGACGACCGTGCCGCCGACGGCACTCGCCAGGTCGTGGTGGAGTACGACACTGCCGGGCACGTCGGCGAGCAACCGCGCCACGGCCGCCCTGCGGGCCTCGGCGTGCAGCCCGCCGACTGCGGCCACCGACAGGCTCACGCCCCGCCCCGCTTCCCGTAGCGGCGCTCGAAGCGCTCCACCCGGCCGGCCGTGTCCAGGACGCGGGCGGTGCCGGTGTAGAAGGGGTGGCTGACGTTCGAGATCTCGACGTCCACGACCGGGTAGGTGTGGCCGTCCTCCCACTCGATCGTCTTCTCGCTCGTCATGGTCGATCGAGTGAGGAAGGCGTGGTTCGCGGCCCGGTCACGGAACACGACGGGCCCGTAGCCGGGGTGGATTCCCTTGCGCATGGTGGTGCCTCAGCGCTCCTCTCGGAACTCGACGTGCCGCCCGACGACGGGGTCGTACTTGCGCAGCGTCAGGCGGTCGGGGTCGTTGCGGCGGTTCTTGCGGGTCACGTAGGTGTGGCCGGTCCCGGCGGTGGACCGGAGCTTGATGACCGGGCGGAGTTCGTTGCGTGCCATGCTGCTATGTTACTGAAAATGAATCCCATTACCAATCACTGAGTGCGAGAGGTACGTCACCATGTCCGCCCACTGCATGCTCACCGGGGCCGCCCCCGGCTTCGGCAACCGCATCTCCCGCTCCCACCGGCGCACCTCCCGCCGCTTCGACCCCAACATCCAGACCAGGCGCTACTGGCTGCCCGGCGAGGGCCGGTACGTCCGGCTGCGGCTGAGCGCGAAGGCGGTCAGGACCGTGGACACGATCGGCGTCGAGGCGGCCGTGGCCCGGATCCGTGCCCGGGGGGTGAGGGTCTGATGGCGAAGAAGAGCAAGATCGCGAAGAACGAGCAGCGCCGGCAGGTCGTCGCCCGGTACGCCGGGCGCCGCGCCGAGCTGAAGGAGATCATCCGGCACCCCGCCACGACGGAGGCCGAACGGCTGGCCGCGCAGCGGGAGTTGCGCGGGCAGCCACGGGACGCGAGCGCCACCCGCGTCCGCAACCGCGACCAGGTGGACGGCCGTCCCCGGGGCTACCTGCGCACCTTCGGCCTGTCCCGGGTGAACCTGCGCGAGCAGGCTCACAACGGATTCCTGCCCGGCGTCCGGAAGTCCTCCTGGTAACGGCTGGTAACTTGCTGGCGGTCCCTCCGGTCCGGGGGACGGCGTCCGCGACGGGCCGACGGCCCCGGGCGGCCGGCCCGCTAGAGCTTGGGAGCTTGACGTGACTACGGCGACTGCAAGGGTGCGGACCGCGGCCGCGGCCGCGGGGCTGGTGGGCGCGCTGGCGCTGACCGCGTGCAGCGGGGGCGGCTCCAAGGACGACTCCTCGCCCACCCCGAGCGCGACCCCGACGTCCACGGGTACGGGTGCCGTGACGGGGTCCTCCGGCAAGCTCCAGGGCAGCTGGATCACCACCAGCAAGGGCGCCGTCGTGGCCCTGGTGATCACCGGGAAGAAGGCCGGGCTGTTCGCGACCGGCGGGGCCGTGTGCAGCGGCGCCGCGGGCACCGAGGCGGGCATGCAGATGATTCACCTGACCTGTGCCGACGGCAGCAAGGACCGGGTCACCGGCATGGTCGACTCGGCGACCGAGGACGCCATGAAGGTGACCTGGTCGGGCAAGCTCGGCCAGGAGACCTACACCAAGGCCGAGGGCGGCAAGCTGCCGTCGGGGCTGCCGACGGCGCCCGTGAAGCAGTGAGAGCCCCCTGAAGCAGTGAATTCGCCCGGGGCGCGTGATCGCGCCCCGGGCCGAGGGGCCATGATGCGGGGAGACCGTCCCGACCTCGATGGGGATCTGCTCATGCGCGCCATTCCGCTCACCGTCACCGCCCTCGCCGCCGCCCTGCTGCTGACCGCCTGCAACGACGGCGGTGGTGGCAAGAACGGGAAGAGCAGCTCCGCCTGCGAGATCGGCGGGGTCTCCGTGCAGATCGGGTCGGCGAGCGTCGCCCCGGCCGCCGGTGACACGGGCGAGGTGCCCGTCAGCATCACCAACCAGAGCGCCCCCTGCACCCTGGACAAGTTCGCGAGCGCCGTGCTGGACACGGGCAACGCCGAGGTCACCGTGCCTGTGCAGCAGGGGGCGAAGGCCCAGAAGCTGAAGCTCGCCAAGGGCGACTCGGCGACCTTCAGCATCAGCTATGTGCGCGGCAAGGCGGGCGAAAAGAGCAGCGTGGCGGCGAAGACCGTGAAGATCGCCCTGCCCGGCTCCACCGCCACCCGGAGCTTCCCGTGGTCGTACGGGCCCATCGCCGCCCAGGGCACGCAGGGCACCCCGAACGCCTCCGTCAGCGCCTTCCAGCAGGTCGGGGACTGACCCTCACGGCAGCCTGGGGCGGGCCCTGACCTGGGCCTCGTCCGCCGCCCGGGCACCCTCCGTCCAGCCCGCCGCGTCGGTCACGCCGCGCAGCCGGGTGGTGGTGGTCTCGGGGAACATGCGCTCCAGCCGGTCGGTGACGGCTATCTCCCGGGTGGCGAGCACGGGCAGCAGGTCCTGGGTCACCTGGGTCTCGGCCACGGTCGCGAGGCGGTCGCCGACGCGGTGGGCGTAGGCCGCGAGGAAGGACTGCCGGAAGGTCTTGGTCCGCTTGCGGCCGCCGGCTCTCTGGGCGGCCTCCGCCCGGGTCATCGCGTGCGTGGCCTGCACCAGCAGCGAGGTGTAGAGCAGCTCGACCGCCTCCAGGTCGGCCTCGAAGCCGACGACCGTGGAGAAGCCCAGCGGTTCGTTCCACACCGCGCGGCAGTGGTTGGCGGTGGCGACCGCGTCCAGCAGCACCGCCTTGGCCTGCTCGTACGGCGGCTCGACGCCGATGCGGCAGGCGCCGGGCGCGTCCGGCGCGGGCGCACCGGCGGCGAGCAGCGCCTCGTCGACGCTGTGCCGGGCCATCAGCTCCTGGGCCTTGGCGCTCAGCGCCTCCGCCTCCTCCGGATATCCGGTCGCCTCGGCCTTGGCGAGCAGGGCGCGGATCCGGGTGAGCATGCGGGAGGCGGCGGGCCCGTGCTCCCGGCGGGGTTCTTCGAGGGGCTCAAGAGCGGGCAGCCGCAGCAGCAGGCGGTACAGCTGGAGGACGGCGGTTGCGTGCGAGAAACGGTCGCTGCCGCGCGCGGGGTCCTGCGGCAGGGCCTCCAGCTGGGCGGCCCAGCGGCGCCCGCGCGGTCGGTCCTGCCCGGCCTGCGCCCGGATCATCCCTGCGGCCAGGTGTACGTGACCGTCCTCCAGCTCGCGCCGTACGAGCCGTACGACGTCGGCGGGCTGCCAGCCGCGCTGCCAGGCCGTGGCGACGAACTCCTCGCCCCGCCGCGTGAGTTCGGCGTCCGCTGCGGGGTCGGCGGCGAGCAGGGAGGCGCCCGTGTCGAGTCCGGCGTCGGTGTCGTCGTACAGGGCAGCCCGGAAGGCCCGCTCGACGGTGCTGGAGGTGCTGGTCACGGTGTCGATCGTGCCATGCGCCGGTGACAGCGGGCCGAGGTCGTCCACACCCTGTGGACAGACGACTTCCGGCGCGGGCGGTCGGCTCCAGGGCTTCGGCGTCTCACTCCACGGAATTCGGCCTCCCGCGCGCGGGAGCGCGCCGAGCATGACCCCATGATGGACATGTCTCTCTACGCGGCCTTTCTGGTGGCCGCCTTCGCGCTCTGTGTCACTCCCGGTCCGGACATGATGTTCATCGTGGCGATGGGCGGCCGGGGCGGTCCGCTGACCGGTGTGACGGCCGCCGTCGGGGTGGCCTGTGCGATGTTCGTGCACGCGGTCGCCGCGGCGCTCGGCCTGTCGGCGCTCTTCCTGACCCTGCCGTCGCTGTATCACGTGCTGCGCTGGGCGGGCGCGGCCTATCTGCTGTTCCTCGCGGTCAGGGCGTTCCGCGGCGACGGCGGCTCCGTCGAGGCGGAGGACGCGCCGCGGTCGGGGCGCCGGCGGGCCTTCTGGCGGGGAGCCGTCACCAATCTGCTCAACCCCAAGGTGATCCTCTTCAACGTCTCGTTCCTGCCCCAGTTCGTGAACCCGGACCTCGAGCACGTACGCGAGCAGTTCCTGGTCCTGGGGTTCACGATCACCGTGATGGGCCTCCTGGTGGACGGCTCGGTCGGGCTGCTCTCGGGGAAGCTCGCCTCGCTGCTGCAGCGCAGCCGGCGGGTGGCGAGGGGGCTCGACTACTTCAGCGGGACGGTGTTCGCCGGGCTGGCGGTGCGTCTGGCGGTCGTGCCCAAGTAGCCGTTGCGGGCAGGAGAACTGGACTGTCAACCTTCGGTTGACAGTCCGGGGGTGGCAACCTACGGTTGACACATGGCGACCAATCCGAACATCACGGCATCCGTACGCCTCGACGACCTCATCGAGGCGATCAAGAAGGTTCACGCCGAACCCCTCGACCAGCTCCAGGACGCGGTGATCGCCGCCGATCACCTCGGTGACGTGGCCGACCATCTGATCGGTCACTTCGTCGACCAGGCCCGCCGCTCGGGGGCGTCCTGGACCGACATCGGCAAGAGCATGGGCGTGACGCGGCAGGCGGCGCAGAAGCGGTTCGTGCCCAAGGAGTCGGCCGACCTCGACCCCAGCCAGGGTTTCAGCCGCTACACCCCGCGCGCGCGGAACGTGCTCATGGCCGCGCACAACGAGGCGGTGGCCGCGCGCAACCCCGAGGGCCGGCCCGAGCACCTGGTCCTGGGGCTGCTGGCCGAGCCGGAGGGCCTGGCCGCGAAGGCGTTCACCGCGCAGGGCGTCCTGCTGGACTCCGTCCGCCAGGCCGCGACGGCCGCGCTCCCGCCGGCCGCCGAGGAGGTCCCCGACCTCGTCCCCTACGGCCCGGAGGCCAAGAAGGTCCTGGAACTCACCTTCCGCGAGGCCCTCCGGCTCGGCCACAACTACATCGGCACCGAGCACCTCCTGCTGGCCCTGCTGGAGCACGAGAACGGCACGGGCGTCCTCAGCGGGCTCGGCATCACCAAGGCGGGGACCGAGGAGTACGTCGGCAGGGTGCTGGCGCTGCTGCTGGAGCAGAAGAAGGCGGCCTCGGACGCGGCGGAGGCCGCGACCGACGGACCGGCGGACTGAGCCGGGGCCGGCACAGCACCCCGGGAGCACCCTGCCCCGAGAGGCGAATGCGCAGGTCGGAACCATTGTCAGTGCCGCCTGCCACACTCGCAGTCATGACCGACCGGTGGGCTCTCGCGCCGGCCGAGGACGGTGGCGTGGACGTCGCCCCCCTCGGCCCGGACGGGCTGCCCGCCGGTCCGGTGCGGCGGGAGAGCGATCTCGCCGGGGCGGTGCGGAGCCGTCCGGAGGTGACGCGCTGGGTGTGGCGGTCGACCCCCGAGGTCTATCCGCGTCTGCTCGCCACGGGGGTGCGAGTGGAGCGGTGCTACGACATCGAGGACGCCGAGACCCTTCTGCTGGGCCACGAGGGCCGGTCCGGCGAGCCGCGCTCGGCCGCCGCCGCCCTGGCCCGCCTCCGCGGCGGCCCCGTACCGCCCGATCCGCCGCTGCGCCCGGCTGAACCGGGCGCCCAGTCCCCGCTGTTCGAGCCGTCCGGCACCCGGCTGCCGCTGGCGGACCTGCTCGCCGTCTACGCCGACCAGCAGCGGCGGCACGAACGGACCGCCCACCCCGACCGGATGCGGCTGCTGACCGCCGCCGAGTCGGCCGGGATGCTGGTGGCCGCCGAGATGAACCACGCCGGCCTCCCCTGGAGCGCCGAGGTCCACCGCGAGCTGCTGCACGACCTGCTGGGCGAGCGGTACGCGGGCGGCGGCGAGCCGCGCCGCCTGGCCGAGTTGGCCGACGAGGTGTCCGCCGCCTTCGGCCGCCGGGTCCGGCCCGACCTGCCCGCCGACGTCGTCAAGGCCTTCGCCCAGGCCGGGATCAAGGTGAAGTCCACCCGCCGCTGGGAGATCGAATCCCTCGACCACCCGGCGGTGAAACCGCTGCTGGAGTACAAGAAGCTGTACCGCATCTGGGTAGCGCACGGCTGGTCCTGGCTGCAGGACTGGGTCCGCGACGGCCGCTTCCGGCCCGAGTTCCTCGCCGGCGGCACGGTCACCGGGCGCTGGGTGACCAACGGCGGGGGCGCGCTGCAGATCCCCAAGGTGATCCGGCGGGCGGTGGTCGCCGACCCCGGCTGGCGGCTGGTCGTGGCCGACGCCGACCAGATGGAGCCGCGCGTGCTGGCGGCGATCTCCCGCGACCCCGGCCTGATGGAGGTGGCCGGCCGCGAGAGCGACCTCTACCAGTCCGTCTCCGACCGCGCCTTCTCCGGCGACCGCGACCAGGCCAAGCTCGCCGTGCTCGGCGCGGTCTACGGCCAGACCTCGGGCGACGGCCTGAAGAACCTCGCCGCGCTGCGCCGCCGCTTCCCCAAGGCGGTGGCCTACGTCGACGAGGCCGCGCGGGCCGGTGAGGAGGGCCGGCTCGTACGTACCTGGCTGGGCCGGACCTGCCCGCCCGCCGCCCGGCCGGGCGAGGACGCGGAGGAGGAGGCGGGCATCCCGGTCGGCGAGGACGACCCCGACGCCCAGGCGTGGGTCCCCGGTTACGCCTCCACCAACTCCCGCGCGCGGGGCCGCTTCGCCCGCAACTTCGTCGTCCAGGGCAGCGCCGCCGACTGGGCCCTGCTGCTGCTCGCCGCGCTGCGCCGGTCCTGCGCGGACTTGACGGCCGAACTGGTGTTCTTCCAGCACGACGAGGTGATCGTGCACTGTCCCGCCGAGGAGGCCGAGACCGTCGTCCGGGCCATCCGGGACGCCGCCGAACTCGCCGGGCGACTGACCTTCGGCGACACCCCGGTGCGCTTCCCGTTCACGACGGCGGTGGTGGAGTGCTACGCCGACGCCAAGTGAGGGCCCCTCAGGGAGCCGCGGCCTCGGCCAGCAGCTCGCGCAGCTCCTCCAGCACCGCCTGCTCGTCCGTGCCGTCCAGGGCCACGAGGGCCGCGCGCCAGGCGTCGTGCGCCTCCGGCCGCCGCCCCTGCTCGCGCAGCAGCAGGCCGTGCTGGTGGCGGGCGAGGCCGCCCATGTAGCGGTCGGCGCGGGCGTCGGCCCGGCGCAGCAGCTCGGCGCACTCCGCCGCGGCCCGCTCGGCCTCGCCCAGCCGGCGCAGCGCGCGGACCAGGCCGAGCCGGGTCTGCGACTCGCCGTGCCAGTCGCCGTGGGCGCCGAGGATGCGCAGGCTCTCCTGGAAGTGCTCCGCGGCTGCGGCCGGTTCGCCGAGGGTGAGGTGGGCGTAGCCGATGTTGCAGTGCGCCGAGTGCTGCACGATGACCGCGCCGATCGCGTCCCCGATCGCCAGCGAGCGCCGGTGCTGCTCGATGGCGGCCCGCGGATCGGTGTGCTCGTAGAGGTTGCCGAGGTGGCTGCGGGTGACGGCCTCGCCGTAGGGGTCGTTCAGCTGCCCGGAGTGGGCGAGGCTCTGCCGCAGCGCCTCCCCGGACTCCTCGAACCGGCCGAGCCCCTCCAGCAGCAGCCCGCGGTTGTTCAGGCAGCGCCGGATCCAGGAGACCGTGCCGAGCCGCCGCCAGATCACGAGGGCCTGGTCGGTGAGGGCGAGGGCGTCGTTCTGGCGGCCGGTCAGGAAGTGCAGGCCCGCGAGGTCGCCCAGGGCGTACGCCTCGGCCGCCGCGTCCCCTAGCCGCCGTGCCGCGCCGAGCGCGACCCGCCCCAGCACCTCCATCTCGGCGACCCGGCCGCTGCGCTGCGCATAGGGGAAGAACAGCCGGACGAGCGTGGAGAGATGGGCGGCCCGGCGGTCGTCGCCCGGGCCGGCGTTGCGCTCCACCAGCGCGACGATGTTCTCCAGTTCCACATCGCCCCAGGCGAACGCCCGCTCGGCGGACTCGAAGGTGCCCAGGGTCGCCACCTCCGCCGCGTGCTCCGGCGGCTGCGCGGAGGTGGGCCGCAGGCGGTCCTCCTGGTCGAGACCGGGCTCCACGATGGCGACGAGGGCGCGCTCGGCGGCGGCCGCGTACCAGCGCAGGGCGGTGAGGTCCGGATCGGCGCCGCCGGCCGGCTCGGGGCTCTGGCCTGCCAGTTCGCGGGCGAAGTCACGGACCAGGTCGTGCGGGGCGTAGCGGCCGTACTCCGTCTCCTCCAGCAGGGCCACGTCGACCAGCCGGTCCAGGGCGGCCTCGGCGCGGCGCGCGTCGGTGCCGGTGAGGCGGGCGACCAGCGGGGCGCCGTAGGTGGGCAGGTCCAGCGCGCCGATGCGGCGCAGGGCCAGGGCCGCGTCCCGGTCGGCCTCGCGCTCGGCGGCGGCGAGCGCGTCGTGGGCGACGGCCAGGGACCGGCGGACGCTCAGGTCGTCGTACTCCAGGTGGTGCAGGCGGCCTTCGGTGGCGGCCAGTTGACCGGCCAGCACGTCCGGGGTGAGGGCCCGGCGGGCGGCCAGCCGGGCGGCGACGACCCGCAGCGCGAGCGGCAGCCTGCCGGTCAGCTCGACCAGCGGGTGGCCGGCGTCGAGCCCCTCGCGTCCGCTCACCGCGCGCAGCAGTGCCGCGCTGTCCTCTCCGGTCAGCGGGGAGAGCGGGAAGCGCCGGGCGCCGTCCAGGGCGGTCAGCGGGGAGCGGCTGGTGATGATCACGGCGCAGCCGGGCCCGGCCGGCAGCAGGGGCCGTACCTGGGCCGCGCTCGCCGCGTCGTCCAGCACCAGCAGGATGCGGACGGGGGCGAGCAGGGAGCGGAGCAACGCGGCTGCGGCGTCGGGGTGTTCGGGGATGTTGCGGGGCTCGGCGCCGAGGTCGCGCAGCAGGGCGATGAGGGCCTGGGCCGAGGTGAGCGGGGCCATGCCGGGGGTCGCGCCGTGCAGGTTGACGTACAGCTGGCCGTCGGGGAAACGTTCCCTCAACTCGTGGGAGACGTGTAGGGCGAGGGCGCTTTTGCCTACGCCGGCCATGCCGCTGATCACGGCGACTTGGCTCCGCCGGTTGGCGAGGGTGTCGTGCAGGGCGTTGATTTCTTTTGCTCTGCCGGTGAAGTTTGCGGGGGGTGCGGGGAGTTGGGCTGGTGCGGGTGCGTGGGGGTGTACCCGGCCTTCGGCCGGGTTTGGGTTCCCACCCGCACCGCCCGTGCGGCTTTCGTTGTCGGGTGCGGGTGGCCCCTGTGGGGGGTGTTCGCCGTCGGCGGGTGCAGGAGCGTGGGTGCCGTGCGTGGCGTGCGTGCCAGGCGTGCGTTGCGCAGGGACCCTGGGTACCGCTCCCCCGGCCTCCGACCTCGGGGAGTCCCGCAGGACCTCCACGTGGGCCTCGCGGACCGATGGGCCCGGTTCGATGCCCAGTTCCTCCACCAGGCGGGCGCGGAGGTCGCGGTGGACGGCCAGGGCCTCGGCCTGGCGGCCGGTGCGGTGCAGGGCGAGCATCAGCTGGCGGTGGTACGCCTCGCGCAGCGGATGCTCGGCGACCAGGGCCGCCAGCTCGGGGACGAGTCCCGCCAACCGGGCTCCGCCGAGCGCGAGTTCGGCGTCGTGCCGCCACTCCAGCAGGAGCAGCCGCGCCTCCTCCAGGCGCTGTACGAGGGCGTAGCCGCCGAGGTCGGCGGGGAGTCCGCTCAGCGGGGTGCCACGCCAGAGCGCGAGCGCGGCCGTGCAGGGGCGCACGACACCCGCCCAGTCCCGCCGGGCGTGCGCGGCGCGCGCCTCGGCGACCCGGGTGTCGAAGACGTGCACGTCCAACTCGCCGTCGTCCACGCGCAGCAGATAGCCGGGCGCCACGGCCCTGAGCCGCTCGGGGTCGTCCAGGAGCCGGCGCAGCCGGGTGACGTGGTTGTGCAGCGAGGCCTGCGCGGAGACGGGGGGTGCCCCGCCCCACAGGGCGTCCTTCAGCGACTCGACCGAGACGACCCGGCCGGCCTCCAGCAGCAGCGCGGCGAGCAGGGCGCGGACCTTGGGGCTGCCGATGGCTCGGACGTGGTTGTCGGGAGCGTCGCCAGGGGTGACGTCAGGGGCGTCGACATGGGTGCCGTCACGGGGGTCGACATAGGGGTCGACATGGGGGTCGACATGGGTGTCGTACGAAATCTCGTACAGGTGTCGGTCGTACAGGACGGGCGGTCCCAGCAGTCCGAACCGCAGCTCGCACCGCCGCATCCCGCTCCACTGCCTTCCCGCGCGGTCCCCTTCGACCGTGCTGCGCGGCGGGCGTGTGCCCGCCGGTCCCTGGCGGAATTCCGCCCCATTCACAACGGTTTCCCGCCAGCCTGCACCTGTTGGCCGGGGCCGGAATCCGTTAGGGTTCCTGCCTACTGCGCCGGTCGCCCGACAACTTCCGGCCAACCGAACCGCGACCTGCGGACGAACCGTTGGCCACATGTTAGCGATCTGTTGGCGGGCCCTGATGTGATCTTTCCATCGGATCCGGCCCGACGGCGCGCGCGGCAAGTCGCGTAACTCGGGGGAGTGTCGCCGCAGGCCTGATCCGGGGACGCAGGGGCCCCGGTCGTCGGAGGTGAACGACCGGGGCCCTGTCCCGTCCCTTCCGGGCTCTCCGCGCCCTGTGCCGCCCGTCGCTCAGATGACGGGCGGGCGCCCGAGCCGGGTGAGCCGCCACACCGTCCGCCAGCGCATCGGCCGCCGTTCGCCGGGCGTCTCCCGCAGCCCTTCCGCGAACCCGCCGAACCAGGCCCGCAGCCCGGCCACCGAGCGGGTGCGGGCGAGGGTGAGCAGCAGCCACGCCCCCAGATGCACCGGGATGAGCGGCAGGGGCAGCCTGCGCCGGACGAGCCAGACCCGGTTGCGGGCGTTGACGCGGTAGTAGATGGCGTGCCGGGCCGGCGAGGTCTTGGGGTGCTGCAGCAGCAGCTCGGGGGCGTAGAGGATCTTCCAGCCGGCGTCGGCGGCCCGCCAGGCGAGGTCGGTCTCCTCGTGCGCGAAGAAGAACTCGGCGGGCCAGTCCCCGGTCTCGGCCAGCATCGCCATGCGGAAGGCGTGGCCGCCGCCGAGGAAGCCGGTGACGTAACCGCCGCGCAGGGGGTCGGACTTGCCGACCCGGGGCACGTGCCGCTGCTGGGTCTCGCCGTTCTCGTCGGCGATGCGGAAGCCGATGATGCCGAGGCGCGGGTCGGCCGCGTACAGGTCGCGCACCCGGCGCAGCACGTCGGGGTCGACGAGCAGTCCGTCGTCGTCCAGTTCCACGACGATGTCGACGTCGCCGTACTCCCGCAGCCGGGCCAGGGCGACGTTGCGTCCGCCCGGGCAGCCGAGGTTCTCCTCGACGTCGAGGGTGGTGACCTCGCCCGGCAGGGACAGCCGCTCGGCGAACTCGGGCAGCCGGCAGCCGTTGCCGACGATCACGATGCGGGCGGGGGCCACGTCCTGTTTGGCCACGGACTCCAGCAGGGCGTCGACTTCGGCGGGCCGGTTGCCCATGGTCACCACGGCGACGGCGATCCTCGGCTCCACCACGTCCCTCACCCCATCCGGCCAACGGCGGCTCCGGCGTCCTGACCGCGCGGCGCTCGCCGTTCACCAAGATGTTGCCTCAGGTGCGCTGGTTCACCTGACGCAGATTCACTTTGCAGCCCCTTTGCTCCGGTTTTGTGCGCACCTTTCCTTGAGCCGCAAAGCTTCCGCGGCGAGTGCGAGCGCGTCCCGCTCGGGCCGCAGTCGCCACACCGCCAGCAGCCCGGTCGTGCCGAGCAGGGCGGCGGAGAGGAGGAACGCGGTCCGGTAGCCGGCGTCCACGGAGGCGGCGGTGTCGACGATCCGGCCGACCGTCCAGGGGGCCAGCACCCCGGCGAGGGCGTAGACGAAGGCCAGTGCGCCGAGGACGACACCGCGCTGGGGCGGCGAAGCGATCCGGGCACAGGCGGTCTGGGCCACCGTCATCACGACGTTCGCCAGGGCCATCGGACCGAGCATCAGCACCACCTTGAGCCAGACGGCGTCGGTGACGGCGAACAGCCCCACTGCCAGGGCGGCCAGACACATCGCCGCCCCCGCGCCCGCCCCGTGCGGCGGCCGGGTCCGGCGGCGGGCCAGCAGCCCGTGGCCCACCAGCACCACCCCGCCCGCCAGGGCCGCGGCGGTCACCAGGGTCCCGGACCGGCGCAGGCTCAGCCCCACGACCGTCTGCAGATAGTCCGGCATCCAGGTCAGGCCGGCGCTGAGCATCCAGTACGCGGCGAACGCGCCGAGTGCCGCACTGAGCCAGGTGCCGGACAGCAGGATCCTCCGGTACGGGACGGCACCGTCCGCGCCCGTACCGGCGCCACCGGCCTCCGGCGCGTACGGGCCCTCGATGCCGCGCCACGCCCAGTACCCGGCCCACACCAGCCCGGCCAGACCCACCGCGCCGAACGCCCACCGCCAGCCGAAGCGGTCGATGACCAGGGTCAGGGTGGGCGCGGCCACGGCGACCCCCGCGGCCGCGCCGGTCAGCAGCACCGCGGTGGGCAGGGTGCGCCGGTGCTGCTCGAACCAGCCGTGCAGATGGTGGGTGGCGACGGGCAGGGCCGGGCCCTCGGCCGCGCCGAGCAGCACCCGGGTGGCCAGCAGCGTGCCGAAGCCGGCCGCCGGCCACAGCATCGGCAGCTGGGCGGCGGACCACAGCAGCGCCAGGGCCAGCAGCAGCACCGTGGTGCGCACCGTGCGGGTCAGGTACGACACCGCGAGGGCCGAGACGCTGAAGAGCGCGAAGAAGGCCGCCGACGCGGTGCCGAACTGCTCGCGGCCGATCCCCAGGTCGGCCATGACCGGTCGGGCGGCCAGTCCCAGCACGGTCTTGTCGGCGAAGTTGACCAGCATGAAGGCGAGCAGCGCCCAGGTGGTCCGCCACCCCGTCATGTGCTGCGTCATAGGGCTCCTCCAGAGGACGGCGGCGTCGGCGTGGCGTCGATCCTGCTGGCAGCGGACAGGGCGGGACAGCCGTCGGCATCACAGTCCTGGCGGCCCGCTACTGTGACGGATCACAACGCGCGAGGTGATCCATGGCCCGAGACGAACCACCGCGCCACCCCGGGGCGCCCGCCCTCTCCCCCGCCGCGCGGGCGCTGGCCGCCCGGTGCGAACCACGGGTGAACGAGCTGGCCCGGCATCTGGCCCGGGGCGCCTTCGAGCAGCTGCGCGGCTATGCCGAACTGCCCGCCGACGTCAAGGACGTGGAGATCGCGGCCACGGCCCGGCACGCCCTGCGGCTGTTCCTGCGCACCGCCGTCCACGGGTCGCCCTCGGAGGGCCTGGAGTTCTTCGAGGAGCGCGCCGCCCAGCGGGCCGAGGAGGGCATGCCGCTGCACCTGCTGCTGCGCACCTACTGCCTCGGCATCCACCAGCTGTGGCAGGCCCTGCGCTCCGCCGCCCGGCCGGGTGAGGAACCCGCGCTGGCCGAGCTGGCGGAGGCCCTCTTCGCCGCCGAGGAACGCGTCGTCGGCGCGGTCACCGAGAGCTATCTCGACGAGCAGGCCGCCCTCGCCGCCGAGCGCCACGAACGGCGCCGCTCCCGTGCCCGGGCGCTGCTCGACGGTACGGCTGCCCCGGACGCCTCCGCTCCCGACGGGCCCGCCCTCGTGCTCCACCTGAGCTTCCCGGACGCCCGTGACGCGCGGTCACCGGTGGCCGTACGGCGGCTGCACCGGCGCGTCCAGACCGCGCTCGACCGCGCCTTCGGCACCGAGGCCCTGGCCCTGCTCGACGCCACGGGCGGACACGTCGTCGTACCCGGGACGTCCCAACTGCCCGAGCGGATCGGGGAGGTGCTGCGCGAGGCGGTGGCCGGGCCGGGTCTGCGGCTGGCCGCCGATGCCGTACCGGACACCGCCGGTATCCCGCGTGCCGCGCGGCTGACGGCGGAGATCGTGCGGGTCGCGGCCGCGTGCGGCCGGCCGCCCGGGCTGCACCGGCTCGACGACGTCCTGCTGGAGTACCACCTGTCCCGCCCGAGCGAGGGCAGCGGCCGGATCGCCGCCCGGCTCGATCCGCTCGCGGGCCGCCTCGACCTGCTGGACACCCTGCGCACGCACCTCGCCCAGCGTCAGGACCGGCGGGCCACCGCCCGCCTGCTCAGCCTGCACCCCAACTCCGTGGACAACCGCCTCACCCGCGTCCAGGAGCTGACCGGCCTGGACCTGGCCGACCCGCGCGACACGGCGCTGGCGCTGGCGGCCCTGCTGCTCAGGGACGCCCCCGTCAAGGCGTGACGATGGCGAAGTCAGGGTCGGGCTTGTCCAGCAGCGTCCCGAAGGTGAGCAGCGCCCCGGCGTCGCCGTCGAGGGCCACCGCACCGCCCGCGATCTCGTCGGCGAACGTCGTCCGGCCGCCCAGGACCGCGTCGAGCGTGGCGCGGGCCAGCCGGAGCGTGACGGTGGGCGGCTCGCCACGCGGGGCGTCGCCGCACATCGGGGTGAGCGCCCCGTTGGACAGCAGCAAGGTCCAGATGTCACCGGTGTCGGTGAACTCCCAGCCCAGCAGCAGCCGTCCAGCCTCGGCGGCTCGGGGGCCGTTGATCCGTACGGCCATGGACTGGAAGATCTGCTCGGCGGTGAGCGCGGCGAGCAGGTCGGGGGCGCTGCGGGTCGGGGTGCCGAGGACACCGTCCCGCAGCTCGGCCGCCCCCATGAGGTAGAAGTTGCGCCACGGACCGCACTCCGAGCCGTGTCCGAGCCGCTCGAAAGTCGCGGCCTGCAGCTCCCGGGCCCCGGCGTGGTCCGGCTCGGCGAACAGCACGTGCCCGAGCACCTCCGCCACCCACCTCAGGTCCCCGGCGTCGTACGACGTAAGGGCCTTGGCGACCACCGCGTCCGTGCCGCCCATGAACTCCACGTACCGGCGGGCGGCTTCGACGGGCGGGTGCTGCCACAGATGGGCCGGATTGCCGTCGAACCAGCCCATGTAGCGCTGGTAGACCGCCTTGGCGTTGTGGCTGAGCGAGCCGTAGTAGCCCCGCGTGTGCCACGCCCGCTCCAGCGCGGGCGGGAAGCGCAGTTCCTCGGCGATCTCGGCGCCCGTGTACCCGGCGTTGATCAGCCGGACCGACTGGTCGTGCAGGTAGGCGTAGGCGTCCCGCTGTTCCTCCAGGAAGCGGACCGCACGGCCCTGGCCCCAGGTGGGCCAGTGGTGGGAGGCGAAGACGACGTCGGTGGTGTCGGAGAACAGCCGGATCGTCTCCGTCAGATAGCGGGCCCAGGCGCTCGGGTCCCGTACGAGCGCGCCGCGCAGCGTGAGCACGTTGTGCAGGGTGTGGCAGGCGTTCTCGGCCACGCACAGCACCCGCAGGTCGGGGAGGTGGAAGTTCATCTCCGCCGGTGCCTCGGTGCCGGGCGTGAGCTGGAAGACGATCCGCACCCCGTCGGGGGTCTCCTGCTGGCCCGTGGCGGTGATGTCCAGCGTGGGCGCGATCAGACCGACGCCACCGGTCGACGTCGTCTGCCCGAGCCCGCAGCCGATCTGCCCGGCCGGGCCCTTGGGCAGCGCCGCGCCGTACATGTAGGCGGCGCGGCGGGCCATCGCCGTCCCCGTGAACACGTTCTCGCCGGCCACGTGCTCCAGGAAGCCGGCCGGCGCGATGACCGGCACCCGTCCGGCGGCCACGTCGGCCGCGTCCACGACACCGCGCACGCCGCCGAAGTGGTCCACGTGCGAGTGGGTGTAGATGACGGCGGTGACCGGCCGTTCCCCGCGGTGCTCCCGGTACAGCGCGAGCGCGGCGGCCGCGACCTCCTCGCTGATCAGCGGGTCGACGACGATGACACCGCGCTCGCCCTCCACGAAGGTGATGTGGGACAGGTCGAGTCCGCGCACCTGGTGGATGCCGGGCACGACCTCGTACAGCCCCTGCCGGGCCACGAGCCGGCTCTGCCGCCACAGCGAGGGATGCGCGGTGGCCGGGCACTCCTCGTCCAGGAAGCCGTACGCGTCCGCGTCCCACACCACCCGGCCGTCCGGCGCCCGCACCACCCCCGGCACCAGCCGGGCGACGAAGCCCTGCTCGGCGTCCACAAAGTCCTGTTGGTCCCGCTCACCGCCTGTCACGCCGACGATCCTCACACCGGGCGGCCCGGCCGCACCCGGTGACGCGTCACAGAGGCACCGCTGACCCGTCACAGCGCGGACCTGCCCTCAACAGCCCTCCACGACAGGCGAGTAGAAGATCTTGACGGGGTTCATGTTACCGGTAACAATCATCGACGCCACGGCGCCCCAGGTGCCGCGGAGAACCGCGTACCACCAGTTCATTTCCCTACGTGTTCCTTGCGCGAAAGGTGTGCTGTGCCGCGGAACATTCGAGTCTTCGACCATGGACGCCCCACGCTCAGCGTGGTCGTTCCCTGCTACAACGAGGCGGAGGTCCTCGCCCAGACCCACGCCCGCCTGAGTCGTGTCCTCGCCTCGCTCGCCGCGTTCGACTGCGAGCTGATCTACGTCGACGACGGCAGCGCCGACGACACCTGGGACGTCGTCAACTCCCTGGCGAAGAAGTCCGGTTCGGTGCGGGCCGTGAAGCTGAGCCGCAACTTCGGGCACCAGGCCGCCTGCCTGGCCGGTCTGCGGGAGGCCGTGGGCGACGCGGTCGTCGTCATCGACGCCGATCTGCAGGACCCGCCGGAGCTGATTCCCGAGATGGCGGCGCTGTGGCGCGACGGCTGGGCCGTCGTCTCCGCGCGGCGCCGCAGCCGCGAGGGCGAGACCCTGTTCAAGAAGGCCAGCGCGTACGCCTTCTACCGCCTGCTCAACACGCTGTCCGACCACTCCCTCGCCCTGGACACCGGTGACTTCCGGCTGCTCGACCGCGAGGTGGTCACCCTGCTCGCCGAGGCCGGCGACAAGAGCCTCTATCTGCGCGGTGCGGTGAGCTGGTTCGGGCTTCCCGAGGCCAGCGTCTCCTACGACCGGGATCCGCGGCAGGCGGGCGAGTCGAAGTACACCCTGCGCAAGATGCTCGCCCTGTCCCGGCGCGGCCTGCTGTCCGGGTCCGTGGCGCCGCTGCGCCTGACCACCTACCTGGGCGCCGCCGTCCTCGCGGGCGGTCTCGCCGCCGCGGCCGTCCAGCGCGACGCACGGCTGCTGGCCCGGCCCGGTGCCTTCGGCGCCCAGGCGCTGACCCTCGGCATCGTCGGCGAGTACCTGCACGCGGTGTTCCGCCAGGTCCAGGGCCGCCCCGACTACGTCGTCGAAGAGCGCCTCGGCGGCCGCGCGCAGCTCGGCCCGTCCGCCCCGTCCTCCCCGTCCGCCCCGTCCTCCGCTGTCCTTCCCGCAAAGGAGCGTGTTTCCCTGTGAACGCGCAGGCATCCGCACCGGCACCGCGCGCGGCCGACCCGGTCGACGTCGTCATCGTGGGCGCCGGTTTCACCGGTCTGTCCGCCGCCCTGGAACTGGCCACGCAGGGGCGCAGCGTCCGCATCATCGAGCGCGAGGAGATCGTCGGCGGGCTCGCCGCGAGCTTCGACATCGGCGACGGCAAGCGCCTGGAGCGCTTCTACCACCACTGGTTCTCCTCGGACACCGAGATGATCCGGCTGTGCGAGAGCCTCGGCATCTCCCATCTGCTGGAGGCCCACGAGACCCGTACGGGCGTGTACTACGCCAACTCCGTCTACCGGCTGTCCGCCCCGCTCGACGTGCTGCGCTTCGCACCGCTCGCGCTGCGCGACCGGATCCGCCTGGGGCTGCTGGCCCTGCGCGCCCAGAAGGTCAGGCACTGGCGGGAGCTGGAGTCCCGTACGGCCGAGGAGTGGCTGGTCTCGCTGGGCGGGCGGCGCGTGTACGAGGTCGTCTGGCGGCCGCTGCTGGAGGGCAAGTTCGGCAAGTACGCGAGCCAGGTGGGCGCCACCTGGATGTGGACCAAGCTGCACCTGCGCGGCGGCAGCCGCACCCGTTCCGGCAAGGAGACCCTGTACTACATCAAGGGCGGCAGCGAGGCGCTGCTCGGGGCGCTGCGGCGCCGCCTCGAGTCCCTCGGCGTCGACATCCGCACCGGCGTGGACGTCGAGGCCGTGCACACCGAGGGCGCCGGGGTCAGCGGGGTACGCGCCGGGGGCGAGTTCCATCCGGCCCGGCACGTGCTCGTCACCACGGCGCCGCAGGTCGCGGCGGGGCTCCTCGACCACGAGGGCGCGGACCACCCGGCGGTGCCGGAGCTGCTGCGGCGCTGGTCCTCGGTCGACTACCTGGGCAACGTCTGCCTGGTCCTGGAGAACCGGCACAGGCTCTCCGACACGTACTGGCTCAACGTCAACGACCCCGACTTCCCGTACGTCGGCGTCATCGAGCACACCAACCTCGACCGGCCCGAGCGTTACGACGGCCGGCACGTCGTCTACCTCTCCAAGTACCTGCCGACCGACGCCGAGCTGTACCGGATGACCGACGAGGAGGTCTTCGAGTACAGCCTGCCGCACATCCGGCGGATGTTCCCGGACTTCGACCGCGGCTGGGTCGAGCGCTTCCATGTCTGGCGCGCCGAGTACGCCCAGCCGGTGATCACCCCGTACTACACGCGGACCATGCCGTCGGTCGAGTCCCGGGTCCGGGGCTTGTACCTCGCGGGCATGGCGCAGGTGTTCCCCGAGGACCGCGGCACCAACTACGCGGTGCGCGACGGCCGTCGTACCGGGCGGCTGATCGCCGACCGCCTCGCCGCCTCCCCGTCCCCCGCCGGCACCACCTCCGGGAGCCCCGATGCCTGAGCTGCTCACCCTGGACCAGGCCGAGGCGCTGACCACGGACCAGGTGCACGACCTGTACCGGAAGTACGTCAGCCGCAGCCAGGTCTCCCTCATCGGCTCGTTCGGCTTCGGCCGTGACCTGGTCGACCACGCCGAGGGCGCCTGGATCCACCTGCGCGACGGCCGGCGCGTCCTCGACTTCACGGGCGGGGTCGGCGTCCTGAGCCACGGCCACAACCACCCGCGCATCCTCGCCGCCCGGCGCCGCTTCCAGGAGCGGCGGCGCATGGAGGTCCACAAGAACTACTTCTCGCCCTACGTGGCCGCCCTCGGCCACAACCTGGCGGCCCTGCTGCCCGGCGACCTGAACATCAGCTACTTCCCCAACTCCGGTGCGGAGGCGGTGGAAGGGGCGGTCAAGCTCGCCTACAAGTACCACCAGGGCCGGCGCGGCACCGTGCTGCACACGGACATCGCCTTCCACGGCAAACTGCTCGGCGCGGGCAGCCTCACCGCGTCGCCCGAGATCCACTTCCCGTATCCGCAGATCCCGGGAACCGACACCTTCGCCTACGACGACCTGGGCTCGTTCCTGCTCGCCCTGGACCGGCACACCACCTCAGCGGGCGAGTGCGACGTGTACGCCGTCGTGCTGGAGCCGTTCAGCGCCTCCAGCCTGCGCGAGTGCTCGCCCGAGTTCCTGCGCGAGGTCCGCCGGGTGTGCACCGAGCGCGACATCGTGCTGGTCTTCGACGAGGTGTACACCGGCTGGGGCAAGACCGGCGCCCTGTTCCACTTCATGCACCACCCGGGCCTCGTCCCGGACATCGTGACGACCTCCAAGTCCTTCGGCGGCGGCAAGGCGTCCATCTCCGGCTACATCGCGCGGGAGCCCGTCTTCCGTGCCGCGTACGACAACCTGGCCGACGCGACCCTGCACAGCACGACGTACTACGGCTTCGGCGAGGAGACCGCGACCGCGCTGGAGGCCGTGGCCATCGCCGTCGAGGACGACTTCCCCGGCCGGGCCCGCGCACTGGAGGAGCGGCTGAGCCAGGGGCTCGCCCGGGTGGCCGCCCGCCACCCGAAGCTGGTGCGGCAGGTCACCGGACGCGGCGCCCTGCACGGCGTGTTCCTCACGCCGGGACCGCAGCTCCCGGACGCGCTGCGCGAGAAGCTGCCGACCTCGGCGGCCAGGGACCCGCAGGCCGTCTCCAAGCTGCTGACCGGCGCCGTGATCGCCGCCCTCTACCGCGACCACGGCATCCTCACGTTCTTCGGCTCCAACCGCCTCATCGCCCTGATCGTGTCGCCGCCGCTGGTGGCCGAGACCGACGAGGTCGACCTGTTCGTGAACGCCCTGGACGAGGTGCTCGACCAGGGACCGGCCCGCCTGCTGGCCGGTCTGGTGAAGGAGAAGGTGACCGCATGAGGCTCACCGACCGCGCCCTGCACGACTCGGGGCTGCCGGCGTGCTGGGCGCACCTGTACGAGGCGCTGCGCCCCGCTCCCGCCCTGCACCGGGCGGTCCGGCACACCACCGAGAGCCTGAACCGGATGCCCGCCGGCTACCGCTGGGGCACGGCGGCCGCGCTGCGGCTGTTCCCGTCGGCGTTCTACGCCGTCACCCGCCGCAGCCCCCACACCGCCTCCGCCGAGGACGCCCGCCGGGCGCTGGCCCGGCTGCGCACCTGGCCCGGGTACGGCGAACTGCTGCGCGCCACCACGGCACTGGCCCTGTACGGCGCCCTCGACGGCGGCGTCGTACGGCCCGCCCCGCGCGCCCGGGAGGTCGTGCGATGAGCCCGTTGACGGTGCGCGGGAGCGTCGCCGAGGTGGAGTGCGACGCGCTGGTGGTCGGCTCCGGGGCCGGCGGCAGCGTCGCCGCCCTCGAACTGGCCCGCGCGGGACGGGCGGTGACCGTCCTGGAGGAGGGGCCGCGGGTCTCGACCGACGAGCTGGCGGCGGCGAGCCCCGCCGAGTCGATGCGCCGGCTGTACCGCAACGCCGGCGCGACCGCCGTGTTCGGCACGCCGACCATCGCCTACGGCGAGGCCCGTGCCGTAGGCGGCACCACGGTCGTCAACGGCGGTCTGTTCTGGGAGCCGTCCCGTGCCGTCCTGGACCGCTGGGCCTCCTGGTCCGGGTACGGCGGCTACCGGTCCGCGGTCGTGGGCGCCCACTTCGGCGACATCCAGCGGGAGCTGGGCATGATCGTCCAGGAGCACGGGGACGGCAACGAGGACTCCCGGCTGCTGGCGCGGGCCGCCGAGTCCCTGGGCTGGCGCTGGCAGCACCCGCAGCGGGTGGTGCGCGGCTGCGAGCACCGCAACCAGTGCGCCACGGGCTGCCCCAGCGGGGCCAAGCAGAGCATGGCGGTGTCGTATCTGCCGCAGGCCGAGGCCCTGGGCGCGGACATCGTCCCCGGGACGCGCGTCGAGCGGATCGCGCACCGCCGGGGCACCGTGCGCGGCGTGGAGGCGGTGGACGGTGCGGGGCGCCGGGTGCGCTACCGGCCGCGCGACGTGTTCGTCGCGGCGGGCCCCATCGGCACGCCCGTACTGCTGCGCCGCAGCGGCATCCACTCGCGCACGGCCGGACGGCACCTGGCCCTGCACCTCAACCTGCGCACGATCGCCCGGTTCCCGAAGGCGGTCGACGCCGTGCGCGGCACCATGTTCACGGCGCAGGTCCAGGAGCACTCGGCGCTCGGCATGCTCGTCATGCCGTCCAACCTGACGCCGGGCGGCCTGGGCGCCGCACTGGCCGGCCGCGACCCGGCCCAGGTCGACAAACTCCTCGCCGCCCGCGCCCACCTGGGCATGTTCACCACGCAGGTGCGCATGCAGGGCGGTGCGGGCATCGCCGCGGTCGTGGGCGGCGCCCCGGTGCTGCGCCACGGCATGACCCCCGCCGATCACCACGCGCTGCGCCTGGCGTTCCGGCGGACCGCCCGGCTGCTGTTCGCCGCGGGCGCGGTGGAGCTGTTGCCGCCGACCAGTGGCACGGGCCCGCTGCGCACCCCGGCGGACGTGGACGCGTACTGCGACCGGGTCCGGCCCGGCGACTGGGAGCTGGTGTCGGTGCACGGCATGGGCAGCTGCCCCATGGCCCTGCCCGAGCGCGGCGGGGTCTGCGACGAGGCCGGCCGCCCGCACGGCTTCACCAACCTGCGCCTGTGCGACGCGAGCGTCCTGCCGGGCGCCCCGGGCATCAGTCCGCAGGGAACGATCATGTCCTTCGCCCGCGAGATCGTGGGCCGTTATCTGGAGTCGGCGTGAGCGAGCAGGCAACGCGAGCACGGACCGCCGAGGCGGCCCCCGCTTTCAGTACCGCCGCAGTGGTCGCCTCCTGCGTCGGCTTCGTCCTCATCGGTGCGCTCCAGGCGCTGTACGGGCCCGCGATCCCGGCGCTGCGGCGGGAGTTCGGGCTGTCCCCCTCGGTCGCCGGGCTCGGCCTGAGCGCGCACTTCGTGGGCGGGGTCGCCGGGGTGCTGCTCTTCAACCGGCTGTACGGCCGGATCGGCAACCGGCAGATCCTGGGCAGCTCCTACGTGCTGATGGCCGCCGGTGCCGTCGGGTTCGCGCTCGCGCCGAACTGGCCCGTCGCACTTGCCATGGCCCTGCTCGCGGGGCTCGGCTTCGGCGGCATCGACTACGGCCTCAACCAGCTGTTCGCCGTCGGCTTCGGGCGCCGCTCGGCCGCGATGCTGAACGTCCTCAACGCGCACTTCGGCGTCGGCGCCATCCTCGGCCCGGCCCTGATCGGCGCGGTCGGGGCCGGGCACTACCCGGCCGTCTTCCTCGCCTTCGCCGCGGCCAACCTGCCGCTGCTGCTGTGCCTGAAGGGCGTGCGCGACCAGGCACCGGACCCGGCGGAGGAGGCGCAACAGGCCGGTGGGGACGGGGCCCTGAGGCGCAGTCTGGCCTCGGTGCTCGCCATGTTCGTCACGCTGTACGTCCTGCACGTGGGCATCGAGGCGGGGGTCGGCGGCTGGGAGCCCACCCACCTGGAGACGGTCGGCTACGGCGCCGGCGCCGCGGCCACCGCCACCTCGGTGTACTGGCTGATGATGACGGTGGGCCGGTTCCTCGTGGCACCGCTCGCCCTGCGGTTCTCGGCGCAGTCCATCATCACCGTGTCCTGCGCGGGCATGACCGGCTGCCTGCTCCTTGCGGTGGTGCCGGGGATCGCCCCCTACGCGTACGCGGGGGTCGGCCTGTTCATCGCGCCGATCTTCCCGACCGGCCTGCCGTGGCTGAACCGGGCGGCGCCCCGGGCCCGCCAGGCCGGCGCGCTGGTCATCGCCGCGTCCATGGTCGGCGGTGTCGTGGCGGGCCCCGCCCTCGGCAAGGCCATCGAGTGGTCCGGCATCAGGGCCGTACCGCTGCTGCTGTGCGGCGTCTCGGCGCTGTGCCTGGCCGCCACGCTCTGGCTGATCCGCGCCACCCGGGCCCGTTGAGCGCTTTGAGCCTTTTGAGCGCTTTCGACCCGCTGAGCCTTTTGAGCCCCGCCCCGAAGAGCCCCCCGAAGAGAAGGGAAGCCTCCGTATGCCCGCTCTGACGACGACGTCCGACGGTTTCCTGCTGCACGGAGAGCCGTTCCGGATCATCTCCGGCGCGCTGCACTACTTCCGCGTCCACCCCGGCCAGTGGGCGGACCGGCTGCGCAAGGCACGCCTGATGGGCCTCAACACGGTGGAGACGTACGTCCCGTGGAACCTCCACCAGCCCGACCCGGACGGCGGCCTGGTCCTCGACGGCCTCCTCGACCTGCCCCACTTTCTGCGCCTGGCCCAGGAGGAGGGGCTGCACGTCCTGCTGCGGCCCGGCCCGTACATCTGCGCCGAGTGGGACGGCGGCGGGCTGCCCGGCTGGCTCACCGCCGATCCGGACATCCGGCTGCGCACCAGTGATCCCCGCTTCACCGGCGCCGTCGACCGCTACCTCGACCTGCTGCTGCCACCGCTCCTGCCGCATCTGGCGGCCGCCGGCGGCCCGGTCGTCGCCGTCCAGGTGGAGAACGAGTACGGGGCCTACGGCGACGACACCGCCTACCTGGAGCATCTGCGGGAGGCCCTGCGCAGCCGGGGCGTCGAGGAGCTGCTGTTCACCTGCGACCAGGCAGACCCCGGGCACCTGGCGGCCGGCAGCCTGCCCGGCGTCCTGGCCACCGGAACCTTCGGCGGCAAGATCCCCGACGCCCTCGCCGAGCTGCGCGCCCACCGACCCGAAGGGCCGCTGATGTGCGCCGAGTTCTGGATCGGCTGGTTCGACCACTGGGGCGGACCGCACCATGTGCGGGACACGGCCGACGCCGCCGCCCGCCTCGACGAGCTGCTGTCCGCCGGCGCCTCGGTGAACATCTACATGTTCCACGGGGGCACCAACTTCGGCTTCACCAACGGCGCCAACCACTACCACGCCTACGCCCCGACCGTGACGTCGTACGACTACGACGCCCCGCTGAGCGAGCACGGCGACCCCGGCCCGAAGTACCACGCCTTCCGCGAGGTGATCGCCCGGCACGCCCCGGTGCCCGACGAGCCCGCCCCCGCACCGGCCGCGAAACTCCCGCCCACCCCGGTGGCGCTGGACCGCCGGGTCCCGCTGCTGCCGCAGGTGGCGGCGCTGAGCGACCCGGTACCGGCCGAACATCCGCCGACCATGGACGAGTTGGGGCTGCGCAGCGGATACGCGCTGTACCGCACCGCCGCTCCGGTCGGCGGCGACGGCCTGCTGCACTTCTCCGGCGGCATCGGCGACCGCGCCCAGGTGTTCGTCGACGGCGCCCCCGTCGGCGTGCTCGAACGCGAACGGCACGACGAGGCGCTGCCGGTGCGCGTCCCGCGGCCCGGCGCCGCCCTGGACGTGCTCGTCGAGAACATGGGCGGCGTCAACTACGGGCCGCGCATCGGCGCCCCCAAGGGCCTGCTCGGCCCGGTCTCCTTCAACGGCACCGAACTGCGGGACTGGCTCTGCCATCCCCTGCCGCTGGACGACCTCGCCGCCCTCCCCTTCACCCCCGACGCCACCACCACGTCCACCGGCCCCGCCTTCCACCACGGCACCTTCGACGTGGCCACCCCGGCCGACACCTTCCTGGCCCTGCCCGGCTGGACCAAGGGCCAGGCCTGGATCAACGGCTTCCACCTGGGCCGCTACTGGAACCGCGGCCCCCAGCACACCCTGTACGTCCCCGCGCCCGTCCTGCGCCCCGGCCGCAACGACCTCGTCCTGCTGGAACTGCACGGCACCACCGGCACACAGGCCCACCTGACCCCCGCCCCCGACCTCGGACCGGAGAAGTCCTGATGTCCCACCCGCACCACCACCTGCGCGTCCCCGCACCCGTCGCGGTCCCGCTCACCGGCCATCTGCCGTTCGCCGACGCCCCCGGGGTCGCCGACCCGATCGAGGTGACCAGCCGCTACCTCACGCGCGGCGGCCGTCCCTGGTTCCCCGTCTCCGGCGAGTTCCACTACAGCCGCTACCCCGCGGACCGGTGGGAGGAGGAGCTGCTGAAGATGAAGGCGGGCGGCGTGACGGCCGTCGCCGGCTACCTCATCTGGATCCACCACGAGGAGACCGAAGGCCGTATCCGCTTCGACGGCGACCGCGACCTGCGCCGCTTCGCCGAGCTGTGCGCGCGCCACGGCCTGGACTTCATCCCCCGCATCGGCCCCTGGTCGCACGCGGAGGTCCGCAACGGCGGCCTGCCCGACTGGCTGCTGGCACGCGCCTGCACGCCGCGCACCGACGACCCCGCGTACCTGGAGCCCGTCCGCACCTGGTTCGCGGCCATCGCCGAGCAGTTGCGCGGCCTCGACCGCGCGCACGGCGGACCGATCGTCGCCGTCCAGATCGAGAACGAGCTGTACGACCAGCCCGGCCACCTGCTCACCCTGAAGCGGATGGCGCAGGAGGCGGGGCTGAGCGCACCGCTGTGGACGTCCACGGCGTGGGGTGGCGTGCAACTGCCGGGCGACGAACTGCTGCCGCTGTACGGCGGCTACCCGGAGACGTTCTGGACCGAGGCGGACGGCGGCTGGCCCGACACCTGCCGCAAGCACTTCTTCTTCACCCACCAGCGCGACGACGAGGGCATCGGCGCCGACCTGCGCCCCACCACCGTGCGCGGCGCCGACCCCGAGGAGCACCGGGACCGGTTCCCCTGGGCCACCTGTGAACTGGGCGGGGGCATGGCCGTGGCCTATCACCGCCGGCCCCGCGTCGACGCCGCCGACATCGGCGCCCTCGGCCTGACCAAGATCGGCTGCGGCTCGGTGTGGCAGGGCTACTACATGTTCCACGGCGGCACCAACCCGGCCGGCGAACTGACGACCCTCCAGGAGTCGCACGCCACCGGCTACCCCAACGACCTGCCCGTCCTGACGTACGACTTCCAGGCTCCGCTCGGCGAGTGCGGCCAGGTCCGCCCCTCGTACCACGAACTGCGCCTGCAGCACCTGCTGCTGGCCGACTTCGGCCATCTGATCGCCCCCATGGAGTCGGTCCTCCCGGCGGAGCAGCCGACCGGGCAGCACGACCTCGACACACTGCGCTGGGCCGTGCGCGGCGACGGCACCTCGGGCTTCCTCTTCGTCAACAACCACCAGCCGCACGAGCCGCTGCCGGCCCACCCGGACACCTCGTTCACCGTGGAGTTCGCCGGCGCACCCGCCGTGACCCTGCCCAGCACCCCGGTCACCGTCCCCGAAGGCGCCTACTTCTGCTGGCCGCTGCACCTGGACGTGGCGGGCGCCCACGTGGAGTGGGCCACCGCACAGCCGGTGTGCACCATCGACTGCGACGGCCGTACGGTCCTGGTCCTGGCCGCGACGGACGGCATCGCCCCCGAACTCGCCCTGCGCGCGGACACGGTGAGCGCGCTGCGCACCCCGTCCGGCGACCTCACCACCGCCGACGACCGCGTCCTGATCACCGGGATCCGCCCCGGCACCGACGCCCTGGTCGAGGTGGACACGGCGGACGGCGGACAGGTCGGCCTGCTGATCCTGGACGCCGCTACGGCGCGCACCGCGTACCGGGGCACCGCCTGGGGTGCCGAGCGGCTGGTGCTGTGCGCCGACGGCGCCGTGCTCTTCGACGGTGACACGGTCCGCGTGCACAGCACCGCCGCGGAGCCGTCGTTCGCCGTCCTGCCCGCTCCCGAACGCCTGCCCGTCGCGGTCGGCGCGGCGATGAAGCAGACGGCGGACGGTGCGCTGACCCGCTACACCGTGCTGCCCGACGACGCGCCGGACACCGTTGCCGCACCGGTCACTCTGCTCCGGCCCGCGGACGACGCCCCCGAGCCCGTGACCGGCGTGCAGGGCCGGGCGAGCGCCCCCGCGGACGCCTTCTTCGACACGGTCGCGGCCGAGTACCGCATCGACGTACCGGATGCCGTCCTCGACCCGACGCGGCGAGCGCTGCTGCGCATCCGGTGGACCGGGGACGTGGCCCGCGCCTACGTGGGAGACACGCTCGTGTCCGACCAGTTCTTCTCCGGCCGCCCCTGGGACATCGCCCTGGACCGGCTGCCCGGAGAGCGGCTGCGCACGAGCGGCCTGCGCATCCGCGTGCTGCCGCTCTCGCCGGACGCCCGGGTGCATCTGCCCGAGCGGGCGGCGCAGCAGGCGTACACGACGGCGGTCTCCGACGCCGAGGTGATCGTCGCCCGGGTCCTGACCATCGACACAGCCTGAGAGTCACCGGTGTCCCCACCGAGTCCGGTGGGGACACCGCCTCGGTGAGCCCGCCGTACCCCCCGGAACCGCCGTGCGGGAGGATCGCCAGGACGACACCAGGCAAGCACGAAGGAAACGCGCGTCATGTCTCGCAGCACTGACGACGGGCCGGCGCCCAGAGGCCGCAGCCGACGCAGCTTCGCGGGAACGCGTCCCGTGATGGACGACGTGGCCAAACTGGCGGGCGTCTCCAAGCAGACCGTCTCCCGGGTCCTCAACGACCACCCCGCCGTCCGCCCGGAGACCCGGGAGGCGGTCCTGGAGGCCATGCGCACCCTCGGCTACCGGCCCAGCCGCAGCGCCCGCTCGCTCGCCAGCGGCCGGACCCGCATGCTCGGCGTGATCTCCTTCGACGCGGCCCGTTTCGGTCCCGCCTCCATCCTGACGGCGATCAACGGCGCGGCGCAGGAGGCCGGTTACCTGGTCAGCTCCATCGCCCTCGACACCGCCGACCGGGACACGGTGGTGCGCGCGGTGGACCGCCTCGGGGCCGAGGGAGCGGACGGCGTGATCGCCATCGCCCCGCAGCTCTGGGTGGGCAAGGCCCTGGCGGAGGCCGCCCTCGACGTCCCTCTCGTGGTGCTGGAGAACGACCTGGAGGACGGCACCCCCTGGGTGACGGCCGACTCGTGGGCAGGCGCCCGCGCCGCCACCGACCACCTCCTCGCTCTCGGACACGAGACCGTCCGGCACGTCGCGGGCCCCCAGGGCTGGACCTCCGCCGACCGGCGCGTGCTGAGCTGGACCGCCGCCCTGAAGGCGGCCGGCGCCCCCGTCCCGGCCCCGCTCTTCGGGGACTGGAGCCCCGACTCCGGCTACGACCTGGGCCGCCGACTGGCCGACCGGACCGACGTCACCGCCGTGTTCGCGTCCAACGACCAGATGGCACTCGGCGTCCTGCGCGCCCTGCACGAAGCCGGCCGCCGTGTCCCCGAGGACGTCAGCGTCGTCGGCTACGACGACATCCCCGAGGCCGCACACCTGCTCCCGCCCCTGACCACCGTCCGCACCGACTTCGCCGAGATCGGCCGACGCTCCCTCCGCCTCCTGGTGAACCGCATCGGCGGCACGGAGGACTCGCCGGTCGATCCCGTCGTCCCGGTGGAACTCATCGTCCGCCGCAGCACGGGCCCGGCCCCTCGGTAGGCCATGCGGAAGGCCAGGTCACGGGCTACGTGCCCGGGGCTGAAACCACGCTGAAACCGCACTGAACCGCCTCGGCCGCACGCTCTGCGGCATGAAGACGGACCACGAACTCGCGATCGCGGCCACCGGGCTGCGCAAGTCCTACGGGGACAAGACCGTCCTCGACGGCATCGACATCCAGGTGCCCGCCGGCACGATCTTCTCCCTCCTCGGGCCGAACGGCGCGGGCAAGACCACGGCGGTCAACATCCTGTCCACGCTGATCTCCGCCGACGGCGGACAGGCGCGGATCGCCGGGCACGACCTCACCGCCGAGGCCCAGGCGGTACGGGCCGCCATCGGGGTCACCGGCCAGTTCTCCGCCGTGGACGGCCTGATCACCGGCGAGGAGAACATGCTCCTGATGGCCGACCTGCACCACCTCTCCAAGCACGAGGGACGACAGGTCACCGCCGAGCTGCTGGAGCGCTTCGACCTGGTCGAGGCCGCGAAGAAGCCCGCCTCCACCTACTCCGGCGGCATGAAGCGCCGCCTCGACATCGCCATGACCCTGGTCGGCAGCCCGCGGATCATCTTCCTCGACGAGCCGACCACCGGCCTCGACCCGCGCTCCCGCCACACCATGTGGCAGATCATCCGCGAGCTGGTCTCCGGCGGCACCACCGTCTTCCTCACCACGCAGTACCTGGAGGAGGCCGACCAGCTCGCCGACCGCATCGCGGTGCTCAACGGCGGCAGGCTCGTCGCCGAGGGCAGCGCCGAGGAACTCAAGCGGCTCGTCCCCGGCGGCCATGTACGGCTGCGCTTCTCCGACCCGGTCGCCTACGAACAGGCGGCCACCGCACTGCGCGAGACCACCCGGGACGACGCGGCGCTCGCCCTGCAGATCCCCAGCGACGGAACCCAGCGCGAGCTGCGCGCCATCCTCGACTGGCTCGACTCCGCCGGCATCGAGGCCGACGAGCTGTCCGTGCACACCCCGGACCTGGACGACGTGTTCTTCGCGCTGACCGGAAGCCCGGTACCCGCCCAGTCCACCGGTTCCAGCGACTCCGCCGACTCCGCCGACTCCGCCGACAAGGAGACCGTCCGATGAGTACCGCCACCCACGCCTTCCGCGACAACCTCACCATGCTGCGGCGCAACCTCCTGCACGCCCGCCGCTACCCCTCCCTCACCCTCCAACTCCTGCTCACCCCGGTCATCCTGCTGCTGCTGTTCGTCTACGTCTTCGGCAACGTGATGAGCGCCGGCATCAACGGCGGCCACGCGGACCGCGCCGAGTACGTCGCCTACCTCGTCCCCGGCATCCTGTTCCTGACCATGAGCATGACCTCGCTCGGCACCGCGGTGTCCGTGGCCACCGACATGACCGAGGGCATCATGGCCCGGTTCCGCACCATGGCGATCTCCCGCGCCTCCGTGCTGATCGGCCACGTCATCGGCAGCGTGATCCAGACGCTGATGGCTCTGGTGCTGGTCCTGGGCATCGGACTGGCCATCGGCTTCCGGCCCGACGCGACGCCGGTGGAGTGGATCGCGGCGGCCGGGCTGCTGGCTCTGGCCAGCCTCGCGCTGACCTGGATCGCGGTCGGCATCGGCCTGGTGAGCCCCAACGCCGAGGGGGCCAGCAACCTCGGGACGCCGCTGACGATGCTGCCGTTCCTGTCCAGCGCGTTCGTTCCGGTGCACCTCATGCCGGGCTGGTTCCGCTGGTTCGCCGAGTACCAGCCGTTCTCACCCACCATCGAGACCCTGCGCGGGCTGCTGCTGGGCAGCGAGATCGGCACCAAGAACGCGGTGCTCGCCGTCGCCTGGTGCCTGGGTCTGACCGTGGTGGGCTACCTGTGGTCCAAGGCGAAGTTCAACCGTGAGCCCCGCCGGTGAGTTCGCGCAGCGCCGCGGCCCGCAACTCCTCCTGCCCCAGGGTGGCGTACCCCGATCTCGCATCGGCGTACGCCGCCCTGTCGGCGTTCTCGGCCGCCTGCCGGGCCCGCGCCGCGGACAGGGTGGGGAAATCCCGCGTCACCGGCATCCGCTCCGCCAGCGCCAGCAGCCGTACGGCCGCCGTGTCGCCCCCGGCCAGCCGGGCGAATCCGAGCGCCAGCAACACCGTGCCGTACACCGGCAGTTCCACCGGAGATCCGTCGGCCGAGGAGCCGGAGAACATCGCGAGCAGCCGTTCCCGCAGCTGTTCGGCCAGCCCGGCCACCGGCTCCAGCCGGCCGTGCTGCGCGTGCGCCGCCAGCGCGGTCGACTGAATCCGCAGCCACCACGGATCCACGAACGGATCACCGGCATACGGCACGCTGTCCTCCCGGATCCGCTCGACCGCCTGCCGCCACAGCCCGAGCCCGACCTCGGTCAGCCCCCGGGCCAGCGCGATCTCCGCGCGGGCCGACAGATCGGGAGAGTAGATCCGGGCGGACTCCGGCTGCTGCTCCAGGGCGGCGAGGCCCAGCCAGTACTCCGCCTCGTCGACCTCCCCGCGCTGCAGACAGGCGAGCACCAGCCCCCAGCGGACGCCCATCGAGTCCGACCAGCCGCCGACCTCACCGAGCGCGTCCGCGGCCCGCAGATGCTCGTACGCCTCGGCGCCGTGCCCGGACTGGAGGCACAACTCGCTGATCCGCCCATGGCTGAGCAGTGCCATGGACGGATTGCCGAGCGGCCCCAGCGCGGCGAGCATCCGGCGGGCGCACGCGAGCGCGCGCTCCGTCTCGTGCTCGGACTCCCACACGTAGCTGGCGACGCCCGCGGCGATGCCCGCCAGGATGGGCTCGTCGGCGTCGCAGAGTTCCTGAAGCCGCGTGTACTGCGGCGCGCGTATGTCCGGGACGGCACACAGCACGACGGCCAGTGCTCGCGGCACGGTGTCCGGCGGGGCGGGCGGCAGTCGGCGCAGGGTGGCGAGCTGGCGCACGGCGTGCGGGCCGTGGCCCATGAACAGAGCGGCCGTGCACACCACCGCCGCGCTCCGGGCCGCCTCGACGTCCTCCGGCCCCGGGCGGAAATGGGACAGCGGCCCACCGGTCTCGGCGGCGAGGGTGGCGAGCCGGGTATAGCTGGTGCCGACGGACCACAGGGAGGCCAGTGCGGCGGTGAGGGCGGCGATCGCCGACCCGTCGGCGCGGGCCAGGGCGTGCCGCAGCGCCAGGACGAGGTTGTCCTGCTCGGCACGGACGCGGTGGAACGAGGCCGACGAATCGCCGCTGAACAGCACGTCGTGGTGCGCCCGGCCGAAGTCCCGGGCCCAGGAGAGGAACCGGCCGGTCACCGCCTCCCCCTCGCCCGCCTCCACGCGCCGGGCGGCGCTGAACTCCCGCAGCGTCTCCAGCATGTGGAAGCGCACCCCGGAAGGGCTCCCGGAAGGACTCCCGGAAGGGCCCTCGCTCACCTTGATCAGGGACTGACCGGCCAGCTGCTCCAGCAGATCCAGCGCGCCCCCGGTCTCACCGAGCACGTACTCCGCCGCGTCCTCGGTGAAGCCCCCGGGAAACACCGACAACGCACGCAGCGCGGCCCGGCCGTCGGCCTCCAGCAGGTTCCAGCTCCACTCGACCACGGCCCGCAGCGTGCGATGCCGCTCGGGTGCGTCCCGGGCGCCGCCGCGCAGCAGCGCGAAACGGTCCCGCAGCCGGCGCGAGATGTCGGCCACGGAGAGCACCCGCACCCGGGCCGCGGCGAGTTCCACGGCCAGCGGCAGCCCGTCCAGGTGACGGCAGATCTCGGCCACGCGGTCGGCGGGCAGCTCCACGCCGGGCCGGGCCGCCCGCGCCCGCTGTTCGAAGAGTTCGAAGGACGTGGCCAGGGACAGTTCCGGCAGCGCGTACACGGACTCCGAGGTCAGCCCCAGGGGCGCCCGGCTGGTCGCCAGCACCCGCAGCTCCTTCGACCGCGACACCAGCGCCTGCACGAGAGCGGCCGCACCGGCGAGTACGTGCTCGCAGTTGTCCAGCACCAGCAGGGCGGGGCCGGGCCCCAGCGCGGCGACGACGCCGCTCACCTCGTCCCCGCCACCGGCGAACTGCCGGCCTTCCCCGGCACCGACCACCGAGGCCACCTCACCCACCACGTCCTCGTCGGCGGTGACACCCACCAGGGTGACGAAGTGCACCAAGGGCTGCTCGGCCGCCCGGCTCACCGCGTGGGAGAGCCGCGTCTTGCCCAGCCCACCAGGGCCTACGACCGTGACCACCCGCGCCTCGCGCAGCAGCCCGGCGACGGCGGCGACGTCGGCGTCCCGCCCCAGCAGGGGGTTCGGCTCATGCGGCACGCCGTGCCGGACGGGCGGTGTGTCCGCGCGCAGCAACTCCTGGTACAGGGCCCTGAGCCGGGGCCCCGGATCCATGCCCAGCTCATCGCGCAGCCCGCGCCGATAGCCGTCGTACCGGGTCAGCGCGGCGGCCCGACCCACCGTGGCCGCCTCGCAGCGCAGCAGCTCCGCCAGCACCTCCTCGTCACGCGGCAGTTCGCGGACCAGCTCGGCCAGCGGCGCCGCCGCCTCCTCCGTCCGCCCCAGCCGGGCCAGCGCGAGCGCCCGCGACCGGACCAGCGAACGGAACACCGGGACCCGGTCGGCACGCAGCGCGGTGACCGGATCGCGCAGCTCCTCACCCTCCCCGGCCCCCAGGCTGCCGTCCCACAGCGTCAGCCCCGCCTCGGCCCGCGCCAGGGCGCCCGCGTGGTCCCCCGCCCGCCCGCGCTCGGCGCTCGCGGCCTCGTACGACAGCAGCGCCGAGCTGTCGACCTGCGCCTCGTCCAGCGCGAGCCGGTACCCCGTCGGCGTACTCACGATCAGCCCGGCACCCACCAGTGCCCTGAGCCGCGACACCAGCACCTGCACGGCCTTGCCCGGCCGCTCCGGCAACTCGTCCGGCCACAGCCCCTCCACCAGCCGCCCCGTACTGCACCCGGCCCGCAGATCCGCAGCGAGCAGCGCCAGCAGTCCCCGCAGCCGAGGCGCCGTTATCTCCTGTCCACGACAGGCAACTCGGGGCAACAACGTCAACTCGGTGGTCACGCCTGAAGATTAGCCAGCAGAGCACCGAACACACTGCAATGAACGAGAAAACCCCAGGTCAGACAGTGTCCGACCTGGGGTCCAGAAGAGCCGCTTTCGGGATTCGAACCCGAGACCTACGCATTACGAGTGCGTTGCTCTGGCCATCTGAGCTAAAGCGGCGCGCCGTCCGCACTTATGGTGCGATCAGCAACGTCGGTAAGTCTACACAGTTTCCGGAGGTGCTTCGTACACGCCCCGGAGCGCGGGGGTCCGGGGCGGGCTGGAGGGGCTATGAGCAGCGCTTTCCGGTCGGCGGCGGGGTGCCGTGGAGGAGGTAGGTGTCGATCGCCGAGTCGATGCAGGCGCTGCCGCGGCCGTAGGCGGTGTGGCCGTCGCCGACATAGGTCAGCAGGTGGCCCGAGGAGAGCTGGCGGGCGAGGGACTGGGCCCAGGGGTAGGGGGTCGCCGGGTCGCGGGTGGTGCCGACCACGAGGATGGGGGCCGCGCCCTTCGCCTCGATGCGGTGCGGCCCGCCCGTGGCGTTGACCGGCCAGTACGCGCAGTTCAGCGAGGCCCAGGCCAGGCTCCTGCCGAAGACCGGGGACGCCTTCTCGAACTGCGGGAGGGCCTTCTCCACCTGCTCGGGGCTGGTGAAGGCGGGCGGGAGGTCGAGGCAGTTCACGGCGGAGTTGGCCATCATCAGGTTGCTGTAGCGGCCGTGTGCGTCGCGTTCGTAGTAGCTGTCGGAGAGGGCGAGCAGGCCCGCGCCGTCGTTCTTCTCCATCGCCGAGGTCAGCGCCTCGCGCAGCTGCTCCCAGGTCCCCTGGTCGTACATGGCCGCGATCACTCCGGTGGTGGCCAGCGCCTCGCCGAGCATGCGGTGGTCCGCCTCGCCCCCGGGGATGGGGTGGGCGTCCAGCCTGCGGAAGAAGGCCTCGAGGTGGTCGCCGACCTGGGCGGGTGTCGTGCCCCTGCCGCCGAGCGGGCAGTCGGGCTGGCGTACACAGTCCTTCGCGAACGCCTGGAACGCCGTCTCGAAGCCCGCCGTCTGGCCCAGGTTGAGCTTTCTGGCGTCCAGGGAGGGGTCCATCGCCCCGTCCAGCACGAGGCGGCCCACCCGCCCCGGGAACAGCCCGGCGTACGTCGCCCCGAGGAAGGTGCCGTACGACGCCCCCACGTAGTTCAGCCGGGGGTCGCCGAGCACCGCCCGCAGGATGTCCATGTCCCGCGCCGCCTCGACGGTGGACACGTGCCGCAGCAGCTTCGCCGAGTGCGCCCCGCAGCTGTCGGCGAACGTCTTGTACTCGCCGACCAGCGCATTCGTCTCCCGCTGGTCGTCGGGCGTGTTGTCCGTCTGCGTGAAGGTGTCCATCCGGGGTCCGTCGAGGCATTCGACGGGCTCGCTGCGGGCGACGCCCCGTGGGTCCATCGCGACCATGTCGTAGCGGGCGCGGATCTCGGCGGGATAGCCGATGCCCGCGTACTGCTGGAGGTAGTCGATCGCGGAGCCGCCCGGGCCGCCGGGGTTGACCAGCAGCGAGCCGAGCGGCTTCTCCTTGCCGGTGGCCTTCTTGCGGGCGACGGCGAGCCGGATGTCACCCGCGCCGGGCTTGGCGTAGTCCAGTGGCGCCTTCATCGTGGCGCACTGGAAGCCGGGGGCTCCGCAGCTGCGCCAGTGCAGGTGCTGGGTGTAGTACGACGACAGCGCCGGCGGTGTGGACCGCGGCAGCGCGGCCAGCGCAGCCTGAGCCGCGGTGCCGGACGACGTGGTCGAGCTACCGGAGGAACAGGCGGACACGAGCAGCGCGGCGGCCGCGAGCAGGCTGCCCGAGACGCGCGCGGTCGCCCGGGTCCGGTTTCGGGTCCCAGTTCCGATCCGGGTCCGGGTGCTGCGGTTCCGGCGGGGGGAAGGCCAGGTGTGCATCGGACGAGCGTAACGCTGAGCGACGGGATGGGTGCGGCGCGTTCGGACTGTCGCCTCGTACGAGGGACGCGGTCCGTCAACCACCGTACGCCCGGCTCACCCCGCCCGCAGTGCCATCGTCATCGCCTCCACCGCCAGCAGCGGAGCCACGTTGCGGTCCAGGGCCTCGCGGCAGGCGGCGATCGCCTCGATGCGGCGCAGCGTGGCCTCCCTGGAGCTGCCGCGGGCCAGCCGCTCCAGGGCGTCCTCGGTGTCGCCGTTGGCGATGGCGACCCGTGAGCCGAGCTGGAGGGCGAGGACGTCGCGGTAGAAGCCGGTGAGGTCGCCGAGGGCCACGTCCAGGCTGTCGCGCTGGGTGCGGGTTCTGCGGCGCTTCTGCATGTCCTCGAGGTCCTTCATCACGCCCGCCGTACCGCGCGGCAGCCGGCCGCCCTGGACCGCGCCGAGCGCCGCCTTCAGCTCCTCGGTCTCCTTGCCGTCCATCTCCTCGGCGAGTTGCTTGGCGTCCTCGGCGGCCGCGTCGACCAGCTCCTGGGCCGCCCTGAGGCAGGCGCCCACCTCGTCCAGGCGCAGCGGGAGCCTGAGCACGGCGGCGCGCCGCTCGCGGGCCGCCGGGTCGGTGGCCAGCCGGCGGGCCCGGTCGACATGGCCCTGGGTGGCGCGGGCGGCGGCCGCGGCGACCTCGGGTTCGATGCCGTCTCGGCGTACGAGCATGTCGGCGACCGCGTCGACCGAGGGCGTCCGCAGGGTCAGGTGGCGGCAGCGGGAGCGGATCGTGGGCAGGACGTCCTCGACCGAGGGGGCGCACAGCAGCCAGACCGTCCGCGGGGCGGGTTCCTCGACGGCCTTGAGGACGGCGTTGGCCGACTTCTCGTTCAGCCGCTCGGCGTCCTCGACCAGGATGATCTGCCAGCGGCCGTTCGCCGGGGAGGTGAACGACTTGCGGACGGTGTCCCGCATGTCCTTCACCAGGATCTCGGCGCCCACGGCGGCGACGGTGTTGACGTCCGCGTGGGTGCCGAGCAGCGCGGTGTGGCAGCCGTCGCAGAAGCCGCAGCCGGGGGATCCGCCGAGGGCGCGGTCGGGGCTCACGCACTGCAGGGCGGCGGCGAAGGCCCGCGCCGCCTGGTTCCGGCCCGCTCCGGGCGGGCCGGTGAACAGCCAGGCGTGGGTCATCTTCGACGCCTCAGGCAGCGGCTCGGCCGCCGAGGCGGCCGTGACCAGGGCGTCGGCGTCCCGCGCGGCGGCGTCGAGCACCGCGCTCACCTTCTCCTGCCCGACGAGGTCGTCCCACACGGTCATGGGTCACGCCGCCCTTCCGTCACACTCCGCGTTCCGGAATCCATTGTGCGGGTCCGCACTGACAACGAGGGCGGCGCCCGTCAGCGCACCGAAGTGCTCCGACGGGCGCCGCCCGGGATCCGCTGTTCCTGCTCAGCCGCGGCGACCCCGGCCACGCCGGCCCTGGTCCTCGCCGGGCTCCCCGTACTGCTGCTCGTCGTACGACCCGAGCAGCTCGTCCGCCAACGACGGCAGGTCGTCCAGCGGGGTCTCCTCGGCCCAGTCCGAGCGCGGGCGGCGGCGGGGTGCGCCGTCCGCGTCGACCTGGGGCATCTCGCGCGTACGGCCCTCGGAGCCGTCAGGGCCCGCGGCCGGCCGCTCGTCCCGGAAGAAGCCGGGCGGCACCCGGTCCGCCGGGGCGTCGCCCCGCACGGGCGGCAGTACGGCGGTCTCGTCGGCGGCGCCGGGGGTCACCGGCGGCAGTACGGCCGTCTCCTCGGCGGACACGGGCGGCAGCACCGCCGTCTCGTCCGCCGCGCCCGGGGTCACCGGCGGCAGCACCGTCGTCTCGTCCGCCGCACCCGGGGTCACCGGCCGCAGCACAGCCGTCTCGTCCGCGCCCGGAGACGCGACCGGCGGCTGCGGCAGCTCGGCCGTCACCTCGGCGTCGGGGCCGGCCTGGGCCTGGCGGGTGTCTTCGGCCCGCTCCTCGCGCACCGGCCGCAGCACCGTCGTCTCGTCCGCGCCGGGAGACACGGCCGGCGTCGGCACCGTCTCCTCCGCGCCCGGCGAGACCACCGGCGTCGGCACGGTCGTCGCCGCGTCCGGGGTCACGCCCCGCACCGGCGGCTGCGGGGTGCTGGGCTTGAGCGCCGCCGCGTCGGCCGCAGCCGCGGCCTCGGCCGCCTGGCGGCGGGCCTCCTCCGCGCGCAGCAGGGCCTCCTCGGCCTTGCGCTGCTTCTCCAGGCGGCGCGCTTCCTCCTCGGCACGCAGCCGGGCCTGCCGGGCCTCTTCCTCGGCGCGCAGCCGGGCCTCTTCCTCGGCCTGCCTGCGCCGCCGCTCCTCCTCGGCCCTGCGGCGGGCCTCCTCCTCGGCGCGGGCCTTCTCCTCGGCGAGCAGCCGCAGCCGCTCCTCCTCCGCCCGGCGCGCGGCTTCCTCGGCCCGCTGCCGGGCCTCCTCCGCCTGCCGTTCGGCCTCGCGGCGCTGCGCCTCCTCCAGCTCGCGGCGCTTGCGCTCCTCCTCCTCGGCGCGCAGCTTGGCGAGCTGCTCCTGGCGCTCACGCTCCAGGCGCTCCTCCTCGGCCTTGCGCGCGGTCTCTTCCTCGGCCTTGCGGCGGGCTTCCTCCTCGGCCTGCTTCCGCGCCTCCTCCTGGGCCTTGACCTCGGCCTCGGACAGCGGCAGCACGGTGTCGAGCCGGTGCCGGATCACGGTGGTGACGGCCTCGGGCTCCTGCCCGGCGTCCACGACCAGGTAGCGGCCGGGGTCGGAGGCGGCCAGCGTGAGGAAACCGGCCCGCACGCGCGCGTGGAACTCCGCCGGCTCCGACTCCAGCCGGTCCGGCGCCTCGGTGAACCGCTCGCGGGCGGCCTCCGGCGAGACGTCCAGCAGGACGGTGAGGTGTGGAACGAGTCCGTCGGTCGCCCAGCGGTTGATGCGGGCGATCTCGGTCGGGGACAGGTCGCGGCCCGCACCCTGGTAGGCCACGGACGAGTCGATGTACCGGTCCGAGATGACGACCGCGCCGCGCTCCAGAGCGGGTCGTACGACGGTGTCGACGTGCTCGGCCCGGTCGGCGGCGTACAGCAGCGCCTCCGCGCGGTGCGACAGGCCCGCCGAGGACACGTCCAGCAGGATCGAGCGCAGCCGCTTGCCCACAGGGGTGGCGCCCGGCTCGCGGGTGAGGACGACCTCATGGCCCTTGTCCCGGATCCACTCCGCGAGCGCCTCGGCCTGGGTGGACTTGCCGGCGCCGTCGCCGCCCTCCAGGGCGATGAAGAAGCCGTTCGTCGCCGGTGCCGTGACCGGGTCGTCGCCGCCGAGCAGCGCATCCTTGAGGTCCTGCCGCAGCGGGATGCCGGAGCGGTCGTCGACCTTGGCGAGGACGAGCGCGGCCACCGGCAGCAGCAGCGCGCCGACCAGCATCAGCGTGAACGAGGCGCCGCCGTGCGCGAAGACGAACCTGCCGTTCTCCAGCCGGTGCCGGCCGATGAGCCCCGCGACCACGGGCGCGATCAGGGCGCCGAGCGCTATGAAGACCCGCACGACCGCGTGCAGGTGCTCGGTGGTGCGGGCCCTGCGGTACTCCTCGGTCTCCTGGTCGAGCAGGGCGTGCCCGGTGTTGGCCGCCACGCCGGCGGTCACACCGGCCAGCGTGACGATCAGCAGCACCGTGGTGACGTCCGGGACCAGTCCGGCGGCCAGCAGGGCGATGCCGGTGAAGGCGATCGCGAGGGCCAGGAGCCGACGGCGCGAGAGCGAGGGCAGCACCGAGGACGCCGTACGGATGCCGACGGCGACGCCGCCGGTCAGGCCCAGCACGAGCAGGCCGTACAGGACCGGGCCGCCGCGCAGGTCCTTGGCGTGCAGCACGCACACCGAGACCGCGGCGGCGATGGCGCCGGCCACGGCGGCGCAGGCCGGGACGAGCAGCGGAATGGCGCCCGTACGGCCCTTGTCCACGCCCGTGCCGGTGCGCGGCCTGCGCAGGCCCTCCAGCGGGGAGCGCGGGCGCGGGGTACGCGTGTCGGGCAGCTCCAGGAAGGTGACCACGGACAGGGACGCGGCGAACAGTCCCGCCGCCACATACGAACCGAGAGCCGCCTGGTGCTGGTCGAACCAGACCACCACGGTCCCGAGCAGGTTGTTCAGCAGCGCGGCGACGACCAGGGCGGCGGCCGCCAGCGGGATCGCCAGGAAGCTGGTGCGCAGCGCGAGGCGGCGCAGGGCGTCCAGGTGGTCGGGGAGCGGCCGTACCGTCGCCCCCTCCGGGGGCGGGGCGGGCAGCAGGGCGGGGGCCGCGCTCTCCCGGCACACCGTCCACAGCCGCTCGGCGACGCCGGTGACGAAGACGGTGACCAGCAGAACCGCGAGCGCGTTGTCCGGGGTCCAGTCGATCCACAGGGGCGCGACGATCAGCAGCGCGACCCGCAGGCCGTCGGCGCCGACCATGGTCCAGCGGCGGTCGAGCGGGCCGTCCTGGGAGGTGAGCGTGGTCAGCGGGCCGAGGAGCACCGCGCCGAAGAGCAGGGCGGCGAGGATGCGCGCGGCGAAGACGGTCGCCACTGCGAACGCCACGCCGCGGTAGCCGCCGCCGAAGGAGCCCTCGGCGATGGCTGTCTGGAGGACCAGGAGGACCAGCACGAGCAGCGCGAGGGTGTCGCCGACACCGCTCACGAGCTGCGCGCTCCACAGGCGCCGCAGCTCCGGCCGGCGCAGCAGGGAGCGGACGGCGCGTTCGCGGGAGTCCGCGACCAGGGCGTCGTCCGGTTCGGTGGTGGGGGCCGTTGGCTGCTCGGCTCGCGTCATGCGTTCAGCCTATCGGCAGCCACCGACACCACACCCAGGCCGCCCGGGCATGCGCGCGCCCCGACACCAAAGTGATGCCGGGGCGTTCGTTTCGCGAAGCCTGAGAGCGGTCCCGCGACCCGGAGGAGCGTCAGTCCTCGGCGCCGGGAGCCGTCGCCTTCGAAGCCGTCGCCTTCTTGGCGGTCGTCTTCTTCGCCGTGGTCTTCTTCGCGGCCGCGGTCGTCTTCTTCGCCGCCGTCTTCTTGGCGGTGGCCGCGGTCTTCTTCGCCGGAGCCTTCTTGGCCGCGGCCTTCTTCGCCGTCTTCTTGGCGGGCGCCTTCGCCCGCTTCTCGGCGAGCAGTTCGAAGCCACGCTCCGGAGTGATCGTTTCCACACTGTCGCCGGAGCGCAGGGTCGCGTTGGTCTCGCCGTCGGTGACGTACGGACCGAAGCGGCCGTCCTTGACCACGACCGGCTTGGCGGAGACCGGGTCCTCGCCCAGCTCCTTCAGCGGCGGCTTGGCGGCGGCCCGGCCACGCTGCTTCGGCTGGGCGTAGATCGCCTGCGCCTCCTCCAGCGTGATCGTGAAGAGCTGGTCCTCGGTCTGCAGCGAGCGCGAGTCCGTGCCCTTCTTCAGGTACGGGCCGTAGCGGCCGTTCTGCGCGGTGATCTCCACGCCGTCGGCGTCGGTGCCGACGACCCGCGGCAGCGACATCAGCTGCAGGGCGTCCGCGAGGGTCACCGTGTCCAGCGACATGGACTTGAACAGGGAGGCCGTGCGCGGCTTGACCGCGTTCTTGCCGGTCTTCGGGGTGCCCTCGGGGAGCACCTCGGTGACGTAGGGGCCGTAGCGGCCGTCCTTGGCGATGATCTGGTGGCCGCTCTGCGGGTCGGTGCCCAGCTCGAAGTCGCCGCTCGGCTTGGCGAGCAGTTCCTCGGCGAGCTCGACCGACAGCTCGTCCGGCGCGAGGTCCTCGGGGATGTCCGCACGCTGGTGGCCCTCGGCGTCCTTCTCACCGCGCTCGATGTACGGGCCGTAGCGGCCCACGCGCAGCACGATGTCGTTGCCCACCGGGAACGAGGACACCTCGCGCGCGTCGATCGCGCCCAGGTCGGTCACCAGCTCCTTGAGGCCACCGAGGTGGTCCCCGTCGCCGTTGCCGGCCTCGGCCGCACCCGTGACCGTGCCCTCGCCGAAGTAGAAGCGCTTCAGCCACGGCACGGCCTGGGCCTCGCCGCGGGCGATGCGGTCGAGGTCGTCCTCCATCTTGGCGGTGAAGTCGTAGTCGACGAGCCGCCCGAAGTGCTTCTCCAGGAGGTTGACCACGGCGAAGGACAGGAAGGACGGCACCAGGGCCGTGCCCTTCTTGAACACATAGCCGCGGTCGAGGATCGTGCCGATGATCGACGCGTACGTCGACGGACGGCCGATCTCGCGCTCTTCCAGCTCCTTGACCAGGGAGGCCTCGGTGTACCTGGCCGGCGCCTTGGTGGCGTGGCCGTCGACCGTGATCTCCTCGGCGGACAGCCCGTCGCCCTCGGCGACCTGCGGCAGGCGGCGCTCGCGGTCGTCCAGCTCGGCGTTCGGGTCGTCGGCGCCCTCGACGTAGGCCTTCAGGAAGCCGTGGAAGGTGATCGTCTTGCCGGAGGCGGTGAACTCGACGTCCCGGCCGTCGGCGGCGGTGCCGGCGATCTTCACGGTCACGCTGTTCCCGGTCGCGTCCTTCATCTGGGAGGCGACGGTCCGCTTCCAGATCAGCTCGTAGAGCTTGAACTGGTCGCCGGTCAGGCCGGTCTCCGCCGGAGTGCGGAAACGATCACCCGAGGGGCGGATCGCCTCGTGCGCCTCCTGGGCGTTCTTGACCTTGGCGGCGTAGGTGCGCGGCTGCGGGGGCAGGTAGTCGGCGCCGTACAGCTGCGTGACCTGGGCGCGAGCGGCCGTGATCGCGGTGTCGCTCAGCGTCGTGGAGTCCGTACGCATGTACGTGATGTAGCCGTTCTCGTACAGCTTCTGCGCGACCTGCATCGTGGCCTTCGCGCCGAAGCCGAGCTTGCGGCTGGCTTCCTGCTGCAGCGTCGTCGTACGGAACGGGGCGTACGGCGAGCGGCGGTACGGCTTGGACTCGACCGAGCGCACCGAGAAGCGGGAGTTCTCCAGGGCAGCGGCGAGGGCGCGGGCGTTCGCCTCGTCGAGGTGGAGGGTGTTCTCGCTCTTGAGTTGTCCCAGGGAGTCGAAGTCGCGGCCCTGCGCGACCCGCCGGCCGTCGACGGTCTGCAGGCGGGCGACCAGCGACGACGGGTCCGACGAATCCCCCGCACGGCCGGTCGCGAAGGTGCCCGTCAGGTCCCAGTACTCGGCAGAACGAAACGCGATGCGCTCGCGTTCCCGCTCCACGACGAGTCGCGTGGCGACGGACTGGACCCGGCCCGCCGACAGGCGGGGCATGACCTTCTTCCACAGGACCGGCGAGACCTCGTAGCCGTAGAGGCGGTCGAGGATGCGGCGGGTCTCCTGGGCGTCGACCATGCGCTGGTTGAGGTCGCGCGGGTTGGCGACGGCCTCGCGGATCGCGTCCTTGGTGATCTCGTGGAACACCATGCGCTTGACCGGGACCTTGGGCTTCAGGACTTCCAGGAGGTGCCACGCGATGGCCTCGCCCTCGCGGTCCTCATCGGTGGCGAGGAAGAGTTCGTCGGAGTCCTTCAGCAGGTCCTTGAGCTTCTTGACCTGGGCCTTCTTGTCGGCGTTGACGACATAGATCGGCTCGAAGTCGTGCTCGACGTCCACACCGAGGCGGCGGACCTCGCCGGTGTACTTCTCCGGCACCTCCGCGGCGCCGTTGGGAAGGTCACGGATGTGCCCGACGCTCGCTTCGACTACGTAGCCGGGGCCCAGGTAGCCCTTGATCGTCTTCGCCTTGGCAGGCGACTCGACGATGACGAGTCGGCGGCCGCCCTGTGCGGTCTCGCTGGTCGGGGACAACTTCGCTCTTCTCTCCGGTCGACGCTGGGGCCTCCCCAGGCCTGTGTCCCGGGGTTCGCGGCGTGCTTCTGGCTCGTGTGACGCTGCGGAGTGTGACGGTACATCCCGCCCCCGTGTCAAACGGGAAAAGCCCACAACGGCCACTCGAACGGTAACCCGACTACCGGCATTCCTGCCGCCCGGAGTGTCCGGCGACCCCCGCCCCCTGTCCGGAGCGTGACGCTCCCCTTACTCGTACGGCAGTACGGCCGCCGACGTCAGAGGCGGGTGAGGCAGTACGCGCCGAGGCCCAGCGCGAGGACACCGGCAGCGCCGGCGAGGGTGGCCGATGCGACCTGACTCACACCCTGCGCGACTGGTTCGCCACGCCGCATCCGGGTGCCCGTCCACACCAGCAGAGCGCCCCCGAACAGGGCGAACACCACTCCCGCGAAGATCGCCGGCCCGCTCTCCATGGCCCGCCCGCCCCTTTCGTGCCGTCCGCCCCTACCCAGCGCGGGGAGGGTGGCACGCGCGGGAGACGGGTGGGCGACATCGGGGTGAACGGAAGGTCGACGTGACCTCGAACACATACTCGAACAAGATCGCCCCGGCCCGGCACCCGTAATTTTCCGGCCGTTTTACCGGCAGCGGCGCGTCCCGGCCCGTGCCACCGGCATACGACGCCGATCCGGACGCGGGTACGACGGCTCGGGTAGCCGGGCTACGGCACCCGGCCCGGCCGCCGTACCCCGCCGCACACCACCGGTCCGCCTCACACCACCGGTTCCAGGAAGCCCTGCTCCACCAGCAGCCGGATCTGCGCCGGCGTGCGGTCGCGCAGCAGCACCGGATCCTCGCCGACGAGCTGGGCGATGGCGTCCAGGATGCGGCCGGCGCTCAGCGTGCCGTCGCACACCCCCGCGAAGCCCGCGCCGACCGTGTCCACCTTCGTGGCGCGGCGCATCCCGCGGTGCTGACGCAGCACCACGTGCTCCGGGTCCTCGGCGCCGGGCAGCCCGACCTGCTCCTGGACCACCTCGGCGGCCAGCCTGAAGTGGCCTTCGAGCAGGGCCGCGTCGTCGTACTCGCGCAGGAAGTCGAGCCGGTCGAAGTGCGCCCGGATCGCCTCCCCGAGCGGCTGTTCGACCGGGTGCGGCCACTCCTCCACGGTGACCGAGGGCTCGGCGGCCCCGGTCCTGCGCAGGGTGATCCAGCCGAACCCGACGGCCTTGACCTTGCGCGCCTCGAACTCGTCGAGCCAGGCGTCGTACCGCGCCTGGTACTCCGCGGGGTCACCGCGGTGGTCGCCGGCGTCCCTGAGCCACAGCTCGGCGTACTGCGTGATGTCCTGCACCTCGCGCTGCACGATCCAGGCATCGCACCCGCGCGGCACCCATGACCTGAGTCTGTCCTGCCAGTCCTCCCCTGCGACGTGCTGCCAGTTGGCGAGGAACTGCGCGAACCCGCCCTCGTTCAGCCGTTCCCCCGCCTGTTGAACGAGCGAGCGGCACAGATCGTCCCCGCCCATGCCGCCGTCCCGGTACGTCAGCCGGGCACCCGGCGAGATCACGAACGGCGGGTTGGACACGATCAGATCGAACGTCTCGTCGTCCCGCACCGGCTCGAACAGCGAGCCCTCGCGCAGGTCGGCGGCCGGCGCGCCGGAGAGCGCGAGCGTGAGCGCGGTGATGTGCAGCGCGCGCGGGTTGAGATCGGTGGCCGTCACCCGCGTGGCGTGCTGGGAGGCGTGCAGCGCCTGGATGCCGGAGCCGGTGCCGAGGTCGAGCGCGGCGGCGACAGGCGTACGGACGGTGATGCCGGCCAGGGTCGTGGAGGCGCCGCCGACACCGAGGACGACCGCTGTGTCTGCCTGGCGGCCCTGCTGTCCGCTGCCGCCCGCGCCGCCGACCGCGCAGCCCAGGTCGGACACGATGAACCAGTCCTCGCCGCCGGGACCGCCGTAGGGCCGTACGTCCACGGTCGCGGCCACCTCGTCGCCGCCCACGCGCGTGAGCCACCCGCTCTCCAGGGCCTCCTCGACCGGCAGAACGGCCGCCACGCGCGCGCGGGGCGCCGGTTGCTGGAGCAGGAAGAGCCGTACGAGCGTCTCCAGCGGCGTGTCGCCGCGGGTGGCCCGCAGAGCGGGCACGGTTTCGCTGCGGGCCAGCGCCGCGTAGGCGGGGGCGCCGAGCAGATCGAGCAGCCCGTCGGCGGTGAAGGAGGCGGCGAGCAGGGCGTCGCGCAGGCGTGCGGCGACGTCGGGCCGGTCGGTGGCGGGCAGGGGGGCGAGGCCGGAGTCTGTCACGCCCCCCATTGTGGCCCGCGGGGACAGCCGGAGGCTGCCTCAGCGCGGGCCGTGCACCGATGTCAGCCGGTCGTGGCCGAGGCCGACGCCGTCGCGGCGACCTGGCAGCTGGGCTGCTTGGCCATGGCCGCCTTGACGTCGCCCTGCTCCAGCCGCTTCAGCGCCTCCGTGCCGCTGTTGCTCTGCTCGCCGATCTGCTTCGTCTGGTCGGCGACCCCGCGCAGCCCCTGGGCGAACTTGCCCTGGTCCTTGGTGTCGAGCTCGTCGACCTGCTTCTTCAGGCCGGCGTACGAGGAGGAGAGGCCGCTCAGGTTCTTGGCGGCGTCCTGCTGCCGCTTGGCGCCGTCGTCGACCCCGGGGGGCGCACCGGCGCCGTTGATGGCGGCGGCGAGCGCCTTGTAGCCGTCGGCCATGTCCTGGAAGGCCTGCGAGTACGTCGCCTTGGCCGTCTTGGGCGGCAGGTCGCTGTCCGTGGCGATCTTGGCGATCGACGCGTTGGCAGACCTGATCTTGGCGTCCTGCGCGGGCACCGCGTCGCACACCGTCTTGGCCCAGGCCACCAGCTTGGGATCGGGTGCGCTGTCCTTTTTGCTGCTGCATCCCGACAGCGCCACCACGAGTACCGCACCGCCGGACAGTGCGGCCGCGAGCTTCTTGTTCACCGGATTGGTCCCTTCCATGGCGATCGGCCCCCGGAATCTACACGCGGACCCGCACCCTCCACATGCCGAACGCCCTGTAAGTCAGCTTTTGTGACTCTTTACACCATGGGAGAGAAGGCTCACGGCGTGGGCGAGCCCACACAGCGAGACAGGCGGGCGGCGCGTCAGCACGCGCCGCCCGCCCGCCGGTTGACCAGGCCCGGTGGATGCGGCCTACGAAACCACTGCCGGATCAGCCGAGTTGGAGACCCGCTCGCTGCTCTCCTCGTCGCCGACCGCGATGCCGCGGCGCTTGGAGACGTACACCGAGACGACGATCACCACGAGCGCCAGGATCGCGATCGCGATGCGTACCCCGATGTTCTTGTCGCTGCCGTAGGAGAACTTGATCACCGCGGGTGCGATGAGCAGCGAGACCAGGTTCATGACCTTCAGCAGCGGGTTGATCGCCGGCCCCGCGGTGTCCTTGAAGGGGTCGCCGACCGTGTCACCGATCACCGTGGCCTCGTGGGCCTCGCTGCCCTTGCCGCCGTGATGACCGTCCTCCACCAGCTTCTTGGCGTTGTCCCAGGCACCACCGGAGTTGGCGAGGAACACCGCCATCAGCGTGCCCGCACCGATCGCGCCCGCGAGGTACGAGCCGAGCGCGCCGACGCCGAGGGTGAACCCGATGAAGATCGGCGCCATGACGGCGAGCAGACCCGGCGTGGCCAGCTCCCGCAGGGCGTCCCTGGTGCAGATGTCGACGACCTTGCCGTACTCGGGCTTCTCCGTGAAGTCCATGATCCCGGGCTTCTCGCGGAACTGCCGCCGCACCTCGAAGACCACCGAACCGGCCGAACGCGACACGGCGTTGATGGCGAGTCCGGAGAAGAGGAAGACGACCGCGGCGCCCGCGATGAGGCCGACGAGGTTGTTGGGCTGGGTGATGTCCAGCGACAGGCTCATCGGCGAGCCCGGCCCGGTGAGTTTCGCCCCGACCTCCTGCACGTTGGTGGTGATCGCGTCCCGGTACGACCCGAAGAGCGCCGAGGCCGCGAGGACGGCGGTGGCGATGGCGATGCCCTTGGTGATGGCCTTGGTGGTGTTGCCGACCGCGTCCAGGTTGGTGAGCACCTGGGCGCCCGCGCCCTCGACGTCGCCGGACATCTCGGCGATGCCCTGCGCGTTGTCGGAGACCGGCCCGAACGTGTCCATGGCGACGATCACGCCGACCGTGGTGAGCAGACCGGTGCCGGCCAGCGCGACCGCGAACAGCGCCAGCATGATCGACGTACCGCCGAGCAGGAACGCCCCGTACACGCTGAGGCCGATGAGCAGGGCGGTGTAGACGGCCGATTCCAGACCCAGCGAGATGCCGGAGAGGATGACGGTGGCCGGGCCCGTGAGGGAGGTCTTGCCGATGTCCCGGACCGGGCGGCGGTTGGTCTCGGTGAAGTAGCCGGTCAGCTGCTGGATCACGGCGGCGAGCAGGATGCCGATGGCGACCGCGACCAGCGCGAGGATCCGTGGGTCGCCGTCCTTGCCCCGGATCGCCGCGTCGGTGACGCCGGCGAGGTCCGAGTACTTCGCAGGCAGGTAGACGAAGACCGCGACCGCGACCAGCGCGAGGGAGATCACCGCGGAGATGAAGAAGCCGCGGTTGATCGCCGTCATGCCGCTGCGGTCGGATCGCCGCGGGGCTACCGCGAAGATGCCGATCATGGCGGTGACCACGCCGATGGCAGGCACGAGCAGCGGGAAGGCGAGCCCGGAGTCGCCGAAGGCGACCTTGCCGAGGATCAGTGCGGCCACCAGGGTGACGGCGTACGACTCGAACAGGTCGGCCGCCATGCCGGCGCAGTCGCCGACGTTGTCGCCCACGTTGTCGGCGATGGTCGCGGCATTACGCGGGTCGTCCTCCGGAATGCCCTGTTCGACCTTGCCGACCAGGTCGGCGCCGACGTCGGCGGCCTTGGTGAAGATGCCGCCGCCCACACGCATGAACATGGCGATCAGGGCGGCGCCGAGGCCGAAGCCCTCGAGCACCTTCGGCGCGTCGGCCGCGTACACCAGCACCACACAGGAGGCGCCCAGCAGGCCGAGCCCCACCGTGAACATGCCGACGACGCCGCCGGTGCGAAATGCGATCTTCATCGCGGTGTGCGAAACGGTGGTGAGATCCTTTTGCGGTTCACCCGGACCCGGGGTCGCTTCCCGGGCCGCCGCGGCGACCCGCACATTGCTGCGCACGGCCAGCCACATGCCGATATAGCCGGTGGCCGCCGAGAACACCGCGCCGATCAGGAAGAACACCGACCGTCCGGCACGCTGATTCCAGTCGTCCGCGGGCAGCAGCATGAGCAGGAAGAAGACGACGACGGCGAATACGCCGAGCGTGCGCAACTGCCGGGCGAGATACGCCTTGGCACCCTCCTGGACCGCCTCGGCGATCCGTTTCATGCTCTCGGTGCCCTCGCCCGCTGCCAGCACCTGGCGCACCAGGACGCCCGCGACCACGAGCGCGGCCAGGGCGACGGCCGCGATCACCGCCACGATGACCCGGTTGTCGTCGGTCAGGACCGCTGCTGCGAAGGTTGTGGGATGACCCAACTGATGAGGGGTAGAAAGCCCCGCCATTCGTCCTCCTTGACGCTTGGGCTGAGCTCAAGATGTGGACGGATTGTAGGTACCCGATCGTGATCTAAACAGGGCGCGGTAAACGGAATTGGCCTTCTTGTGCTCTTCAGCAAATGATCGAGGTCACGCCAGGGGACCCGAAAGTGGTAATGCCTCAAAGGCATTGACGACCACATTGATGCTTGATCGAATTATCGGGCTATCGATCGTGAATTGCTTCACGAAATCCAGGGTCGTCGGAAACGGTGCCGGAAGCAACACGAAGGGCCCTGCTCAGCAGGGCCCTTCGATGCGCTGTGCGCGGGGGTTCAGGCGAGTGCCGCGGCCGGCGGGGCGGTGGGCCAGCTCATCCGGATGAGCCCGCCGTTCTCGCCCGTGGTGACCTCCACGTCGTCCACGAGGCCGCTGATGACGGCGAGGCCCATCTCGTCCTCCTCCGCCTCCACATCCGCGTCCGCGGCGGCACCACCGGCCACCCGCTCGGCGGGGGCGGCATGCGGGGCCTCGTCGCCGACCTCGATGGAGAACTGTTTCTCGTCCTCGATCAGCGCGACCTTCACGGGTGCCGTGATGCCACTGCTCTGATGCAGCCCGACGGCACGGGAGCAGGCCTCGCCGACGGCGAGCCGGACCTCGTCGAGGACGGCCTCGTCCACTCCGGCCCTGCGCGCCACCGCGGCCGCCACCAGCCGGGCGGTCCGGACGTGCTCGGGCAGCGCGCTGAAGCGGAGTTCCACGGTGGCCATGCATCCCCCTCACGACTACGGGCGTGCGGTTCGGGGGCAGGGCCGCCGAAAGCCCACACCCCCTGATGAACTTCTGTGCCCCGGACACACCGGCCCGGGGCGGGACCGACCGGCGTCCGGACCGATGGGCGGCCCGGACCCGGCGATCGGCCCGGTGTCAGTCGGTGGCCGCCACCGCTTCCTCGACCGAGGTGTGGATCGGGAACACCTTGGTGAGGCCGGTGATACGGAAGATCTTCAGAATGCGCTCCTGGTTGCAGACCAGGCGCAGCGAGCCCTCATGGGCACGCACCCGCTTCAGGCCGCCGACCAGCACGCCGAGCCCGGTGGAGTCGAGGAAGTCCACGCCCTCCATGTCGACGACGAGGTGGAAATTCCCGTCGTTCACCAGCTCGACCAGCTGCTCGCGCAGCTTGGGCGCGGTGTATACATCGATTTCGCCACCGACCTCGACGACCGTACGATCGCCGACGGTACGGGTCGACAGGGACAGGTCCACGGATCCTCCAGCACCTTGCTATCGAGCGGTCGCCCCTCGGGACACCTCGGCTTGCGGCCCCCGGGACGCAACGCCAGCCGCGATGGCATTCAATCACTTACCGGCAGGCGTGCACGACGCCTTGGCTCCATTGTCCGCTACGTCAGTGACACACTCGGTGCCGATGGCCAAGAATCACCGATCCGATCGACCCCTGGCGGACCCGGCGTCCCGCCCGTCTCCGGGCACCGTTCTGGACCGGCTCGCCTCGGGGCCGAGCCGCTCCGCGCGCATCACTCATACGGAGCACTTGCCCCCGCGCGCGGGTCGGCATGCCGTCTGGCCTGATCGGATTCGCTCGGAAGTGATCGCGGCCGTGCAGGCGTGCGGCATCGAGCACCCCTGGGCCCACCAGGCACTGGCCGCCGAGCACGCCCTGGACGGCGACTCGGTGGTCGTCGCCACCGGCACCGCCTCCGGAAAGTCCCTCGCCTACCTCGTGCCCGTCCTGTCCGCCCTCCTGGACGGCTCCGAGGCCCCCAACGGCCGCGGCGCCACCGCCCTCTACCTCGCGCCCACCAAGGCGCTCGCGGCGGACCAGTGCCGGTCTGTGAAGGAACTTTCACAACCGCTGGGCACCTCGGTACGCCCGGCCGTGTACGACGGCGACACGCCGTTCGAGGAACGCGAGTGGATCCGCCAGTACGCGAACTACGTCCTCACCAACCCCGACATGCTGCACCGGGGCATATTGCCGTCCCACCCCCGCTGGTCCTCCTTCCTGAAGTCGCTCAAGTACGTCGTCATCGACGAGTGCCACACCTACCGGGGCGTCTTCGGCTCGCACGTCGCCCAGGTGCTGCGCCGGCTGCGCCGCCTGTGCGCCCGCTACGGCGCCTCGCCCGTCTTCCTGCTGGCCTCCGCGACCGCCGCCGAGCCCGCCGTCGCCGCCCGCCGGCTGACCGGCCTGCCGGTGGTCGAGGTCGCCGACGACGCCTCCCCGCGCGGGGAACTCGTCTTCGCCCTCTGGGAGCCCCCGCTCACCGAGCTGCACGGCGAGAAGGGCGCGCCCGTCCGGCGTACCGCCACCGCCGAGACCGCCGACCTGCTCACCGACCTCACCGTGCAGGGCGTGCGCTCGGTGGCCTTCGTGCGCTCCCGGCGTGGCGCCGAGCTGATCTCGGTGATCGCCCAGGAGCGGCTCGCCGAGGTCGACCGCTCCCTGGTCCGGCGTGTCGCGGCCTACCGCGGCGGCTACCTCCCCGAGGAGCGCCGCGCCCTGGAACGCGCCCTGCACTCCGGCGAACTCCTCGGCCTCGCCGCCACGACGGCCCTGGAGCTGGGCGTGGACGTCTCGGGGCTGGACGCGGTGGTGATCGCCGGGTACCCGGGCACGCGGGCGTCCCTGTGGCAGCAGGCGGGCCGCGCGGGCCGCTCCGGGCAGGGCGCCCTGGCGGTGCTGGTGGCCCGCGACGACCCGCTGGACACCTTCCTCGTCCACCATCCGGAGGCCCTGTTCGACCAACCGGTCGAATCCACGGTCCTCGACCCCGACAACCCCTACGTCCTCGCCCCGCACCTGTGCGCCGCCGCCGCGGAGATCCCGCTGACCGAGGAGGACCTGGACCTCTTCGGCCCCGCGTGCGAAGAGCTGCTGCCGCAGTTGGAGGCCGCGAAGCTGCTGCGCCGCCGGACGAAGGCCTGGCACTGGACGCGCCGGGAACGGGCCGCCGACCTGACCGACATCCGGGGCGCGGGCGGGCGGCCCGTGCAGGTCGTCGAGGAGGGCACGGGACGCCTGCTCGGCACGGTGGACGCGGCCGCCGCCCACTCCACAGTCCACGAGGGCGCCGTGCACCTGCACCAGGGCCGCACCTACCTCGTCCGCTCCCTCGACCTGGAGGACTCGGTCGCCCTGGTCGAGCAGGCCGACCCGCCGTACTCGACGGTCGCCCGCGACACCACGTCCATCTCCGTCCTGGAGACGGACATCGAGGTGCCCTGGGGCACCGGCCGCCTCTGCTACGGCTCCGTCGAAGTCACCAACCAGGTGGTCTCCTTCCTTCGCAGACGACTCATCACGGGCGAAGTGCTGGGCGAGACGAAACTCGACCTCCCTCCTCGTACGCTGCGCACGCGCGCGGTGTGGTGGACGGTCACCGAGGACCAGCTCGACGAGGCCCGGATCAACCCGGAGATCCTCGGCGGCTCCCTGCACGCCGCCGAGCACGCCTCGATCGGCATGCTGCCCCTCTTCGCGACCTGCGACCGCTGGGACATCGGCGGCGTGTCGGTGCCGCTCCACCCCGACACGCTCCTGCCCACGGTCTTCGTCTACGACGGCCACCCCGGCGGAGCGGGCTTCGCCGAGCGCGCCTTCCACACCGCCCGCGCCTGGCTCGCCGCCACCCGGGAGGCCATCGCCTCCTGCGAGTGCGAGTCCGGCTGCCCGTCCTGCATCCAGTCCCCCAAGTGCGGCAACGGCAACGATCCGCTGCACAAGCGGGGGGCCGTACGGCTCCTCGCGGTGCTGTTGCGAGGGGCGCCGGAGGAGAAGCCGGACGAGGGCTGAGGAGTGCGGCGTCCCGGGCAGGTGCCTGACCTGCGGCCGGGGCAGGTGCCTAATCCGCGTCGGGAGCAGGTACCTGACCCGCGTCCGGGGCAGTTGCCTGATCCGGCAGGGCGGACGGTGCCGGTCCCGGCGGCACCGGCACCGCGGGCCCCGCCGGCCCCGCTCTGGCCCTGACCTCCGCCGCGAACGGCCCCCGTCCCGACGCCGCAGTCACGTCCGAGGTCTCGCCCACGATCGTGCACCGCACCAACCGGGCCCCCTGGGCGGCCGCCACCCGCTCCGCTCGGGCACAGGCCTCCGCACCGCCCTCGGCCCAGTGGTCCGCCGCCGCGAGCGCCGCCAGATCCGCACCGCCCGCCGCCCGATGCCGCACGACCACGGCCTGCCCGAGGGCGAGCACGACACCGAAGACCACACAGAGCACGGCAATCGCCCCGAGGCTCCAGACGGTGGCGGACCCACGATCCGAGTACCGAAGCTCTCGCCGACGGCACTTCATGGCCCACCTCCCAGGCCCCCGTGGCTGGGGTGACGATCCATGACCCCGACTCCCAGGTCCCCGGGGTCAGGACGGCGATCCACGGCCCCACCTCCCAAGTCCCCGCAGCCAGGACCACGATCCACGGCCCCACCTCTCAGGTCCGCACAGCCATCGCGAGGCCGGCGCGTCATCGCCCCACCTCCCCCGTCCCCGCCGCCGCACCCGGGCCGGAGCCCTGGTCCTGGCCCTGGCCCGCCCCAACGGTCTCCTCCGCCACCGCCACGGCCTGCTCCCGCACCTCGAACGGCACCCCGGTCAGCAGCGGCGGCTTGGCCACCACCGTCACCCGGACCTGGTCGCTCTCCCGGCCGACCGTCACCCGCGCCCCACGCGGGGCCGCCTCCCGGGTCACCTCCAGCACGGCGTCGGGCGGGTCCTGCCGGGCGGCGGCCCGGGCGCCCGTGCGGGCGGCGTCCACGCACTGGATCTGCGCCGCCACCACGAGCAACGCCCAGACCAGCGCCATGGTGAACGCCACCAGCACGGACAGCACCATGGCCGACTCCGCGGTCACGAACCCCCGGTCCGCCCCTCGCTCACATCCGCGCACTGAGGGCTCGCTTCACGATGGCCTGCAGCTCCGCCTTGACCTGGCCGCTGGTGACGACCTCGTAGAGCAGCAAGGCGAACCCGACCGCCGCGATGATCCCCATCGCGTACTCGGAGGTCACCATTCCCGCGTCCCCACGGCACCGCTCCCGCAGGCGCACCCACAGCTTTCCGGCCCTGTCCCACACCTTGAGGTTCCGCACCTCAAACTCCTCTCGTTCCAGCTTTGTTGTCCGATGTCCGACTCGCCCGTGCTCTTCGCCGCCTCGTCAGCCCCCACCCCCTCCCACCACTCCGCCCGCCAGCCCGATCACCACGGGCAGCACGCCGATCGCGATGAACGCGGGCAGGAAGCACAGCCCCACCGGCGCGGAGATCATGACGGTCGCCCGGCGGGCCCGGGCCGTGGCATCGCGAGCCCACTCCCCGCGCGCGTCCGAGGCGAGGCGGGCGACGGGCGCCGCCGCGGGCAGCCCCGACTCGTCGGCCCTCTCCAGCAGCCGGGCCAGGGCCCCGGCGCCGGGCAGCGCGGCCAACCGCCGCCAGGCGTCGCCCGGTTCGCCACCGAGCCGCACCTCCGCCGCACCCCGCGCCAGGGCGTCCCCGACGGAGCCACCGAGGGCCTCTCCGACCGCCTGCGCGGCGATCACCGGACCGGCGCCGGCCGCGATGCAGGCCGCCAGCAGGTCGGCGGCGAGCGGGAGTTGGCGGGCGGCCAGGCCCGTGTCGATCTCCTCCGCCGGGCCCGCCTGCGCCTGCCGACGCCGCCATCGCCACAGTCCCGCGGCGACACCGAGCCCCACGACCGCACCGGCGACCCCACCGACCAGCACCCACGCACCGCACACCGCTCCGGCCATCGGCAGCCACCGCCGTACCGCCGCGCCGGCCTCGAAGGACGCCCCTGGCTCGGCCGTCTCCAGGGCCAGCAGTTCGGCCACCCGACGTCGCGCCCGGCGGCGGCGCCGGGCCATGTCCAGCCGCAGGGCCGCCCAGCCGAGGGCCAGCACGACGGCCGTGGCCGTCCCCAGCCTGTGGACGACTTCTCCGCTCATCCCGCCTCAGCTCCCCGTACGATCCGCGCCGCCCACCACATCCCGGCGCCCTCGAACACCGCCCCGGCCACCAGGCAGCCCAGCCCGGCCCCGCTGTGCAGCAGCACCCGCAGCGGATCGGCACCCATGGCCGAGCCGAGCAGCAGCCCGAGGACGGGCAGCGCGGCGAGCATCAGTGCCGTCGCCCGGGCGCCCGCCAACTGGGCGCGCAGGTCGGCACGCTGGTCCCGTTCGGCACGCAGGGCCGTGTCGAGCCGGTCGAGGCCGGCGGCGAGTCCGGCGCCCTGGTCCACGGCCACCCGCCAGCAGGCGGCGAGCCCCAGCAGTCCCTCGGCACCCGGCTGGCGAGCCGCGACGGCCAGCGCGCCCGGCACGTCCCCGCCGAACCGCGCCGCCGCGACCACGGCCGCCTGCGCGTCCCCGAGCCCGCCGGAGTCCCGCGCGGCCCACAGCAGTGCCTCTGCGGGCTGCCGCCCCGCACGCACCTCCCCGGCGAGCGCCCCGCACAGGCCGATCACCGCATCCGCGCGACCTTCCCGGGCCCGCCCGGCCTGCCGGGCCAGCCGCATCCGGCGCAGCACCGGCACCCCGGCCGCCCCCGCGACGGCCGGAATCACCGAGGCACCCAGCAGCGCGAGCAGCAGCCCGGCCGCGAGTGACCACCACTCGGCGCCCACCCTCCCGCGCAGCCGCCGCAGTTCGGCCACGGCCTGCTCCCAGGAGGGCGGACCGGCCTCCACCACTCCGCCGCCGGCAAGCAGCAGCCGCGCCCGCCGCATCCCGTAGTGCCGTCCGCCCAGCAGCCAGACCGCCGCCCCGACGCAGGCCGCCGCCGCGCCCATGGACATCTCAGTGCTCACTTCCGTCGCTCCTCTCGCTCCCGAACTCACCGCGCAGCAGCTCCCGCAGCCGCTGCCAGCCGCGTTCCCGGGCGAAGGCCCGCGCGCCCCACCGCAGTGCCGGTACGGTCCGCACCAGCCCCGAGGCATCCCGTTCCAGCACGTGCACCTCGGCGATCCGGCGCCGCCCGGACCTGTCCCGCACGAGGTGGAGCACCACCGACAGCGCGGCCGCCAACTGACTGTGCAGCGCTGCCCGGTCGAGCCCGGCCGCCGTCCCGAGCGCCTCCAGGCGGGCCGGTACGTCGGTGGCCGTGTTGGCGTGCACGGTGCCGCAGCCGCCCTCGTGGCCGGTGTTGAGCGCGGCCAGCAGATGGACCACCTCGGGGCCACGCACCTCACCCACGACCAGCCGGTCGGGCCGCATCCGCAGCGCCTGCCGGACGAGGTCCTCCAGGGTGACCAGGCCGGCGCCCTCCTGGTTCGCCGGCCGGGTCTCCAGCCGTACGACGTGCGGGTGTTCCGGTCGCAGCTCGGCCGAGTCCTCGGCGAGCACGATCCGCTCACCGGGCCCGACGAGGCCGAGCAGGGCGCTCAGCAGGGTCGTCTTGCCACTGCCGGTGCCGCCGCTGACCAGGAAGGACAGCCGGGCCGCCAGCAGTGCCCGCAGGATCCGGTCCCCGCCGGGCGGCACGGTGCCCGCCTCGACCAGTTCCTCGAGGGTGAACGCCCGGGGCCGCACCACCCGCAGGGACAGACAGGTGCAGCCGACGGCCACCGGAGGCAGCACCGCGTGGAGCCGGGTCCCGTCGGGCAGCCGGGCGTCCGCCCAGGGCTTCGCGTCGTCCAGCCGGCGTCCGGCCACGGCGGCCAGCCGCTGCGCGAGGCGTCGTACGGCGGCCGCGTCGGGGAAGGTCACCGGGGCCCGCTCCAGGCCGCCGCCGCGGTCCACCCACACCCGGTCCGGGGCGGACACCAGGACGTCGGTGACTCTCGGGTCGGCGAGCAGCGGCTCCAGGGGGCCGGTGCCGACGAGCTCGGACCGCAACTGCTCGGCCGCGCCGAGCACTTCGGCGTCGCCCAGTACCCGGCCCTGTTCGCGCAGTGCCTGGGCCACGCGCGCGGGGGTGGGTTCGGCGCCGCTCTCGGCCAGCCGGCGGCGGACTCCGTCGAGCAGGGCCGCGCCGTCGGCCCGGTCCAGCCCGGGGAGCGTCATCGCGGGCCTCCCGCCTCGACCAGCGCCTGTTCCCAGAAGGTGGTGCAGAAGCGGGCCATGGGGCCGCGTCCGGTCGCGCCGGGCGGTTTCGCGGTTCCCCGGGGGCGCAGCAGCGCCGGTTCGACGGGCACCTCGCCGGCCAGGGGCAGGCCGAGCAGCCGGGACACCTCGCGGTCGTCCAGGCCGGGTGCGTACGGCCCACGGACCGCCACGCGCAGGTCCCGTACGACCATGCCGACCGCCGAGGCCACCCGGCCCGCGGCCGCGACCGCGCGCAGTTCGGCCGGGACAACCAGGAGTGCCAGGTCGAGTTGGGCGAGGGCTTCGGCGACCCCGTCGTCCAGGCGGCGCGGGAGGTCGACCACGACCGTGCCGCCGCGCCGCCGGGCGGCTGCGAGCACCGCGCGCACGGCCTGGGGCGGGATCGCGACGCAGTCGCCGCGGTCCCAGCTGAGCACGCGCAGGGAGTGCAGCTGGGGCAGCGACTCCTCCAGGGCGCCGCCGCCGACCCGGCCGCGCGAGGCGGCGAAGGCGGGCCAGCGCAGCCCCTCGGCGCTCTCGCCGCCGAGGAGTACATCGAGTCCGCCACCCAGGGGATCGGCGTCCACCAGGAGGGTGCGCAGTCCCTCGCGCGCGGAGGTGACGGCGAGCGCGCACGCCAACGTGGACGCGCCGGCCCCGCCCCGGCCGCCGATGACCCCGACGGTGAGGGCCGGGCGGCCGACGCCCTCGGCGACGTCGGCGATCCGGTCGACCAGCCACTGCTCGCCGTCGGGCAGCATCAGGACGTGGTCGGCGCCGATCTGGACGGCCCTTTTCCACACCCCGGAGTCGTCCTGGTCGCGGCCGACCAGCACCACACCGCGCCGGCGCGCGGCACCGCGCACCCGGCGGGCGGCGTCGTCGCCGACCAGGACGAGCGGGGCCGCTTCCCAGCCACCGCCGTGGTCCGGTACGCCGGGGTGGACCTCCGGTGTGGCGCCCGCGGCCGCGCACAGGCGCAGCAGATCGTCGAGCAGTTCGGCGTCCTCGGTGACGATGAGCGGCCGTCCCGGCCGGCCTCCGGTCGCGGGCGGCGGGTCATGGGTGACGGTTCCGGACACGTGTGCTCCCCCTTCGCTGTGTCTTCCGCGCAGCCTCTGCGGCCCCGCGATTCCCAAAGATGTGAAGAACCGGCAACCGGCCTCCATATGAACGGCCGATAGGAACCGGCCATACGCGCCCCGGCAATCAGAACCGGCCATGAACTCGCCGCGGTCGGAGCGCGCAGGAATCACGGTGCAGCGAACCGGGAAATCGTGTGGATCTTGGTCGAAAACCGTGGACAACTCAGCGGTTGTGAATATCGCCGTCACCCATACCGGTGACCCCTGTACTGGCCCCTGTGCGACTTCCACAGAGCAGCGCTGCGATTACCGTGAGTAACGAAACGCGGGCATGACCAAGGGGCGGCCCATGCCGCCCGCTACCGGTCCCGCGACCGTTGAAGAAAGAAGAAAACCCGCCCGGACATGCGACGACCCCCACCGGGGGGGAGAGTGGGGGTCGTCTCCACGGCCGACTCGGGGGGGGAGGAGCCGGACCGGGTTAGCACGGTCGCGAACGATCCGTGACTTCCATGGTGTACCCGAGAGCCCTCTCAGGCAAACCCACGCGTCCCACCTTACGCCGAATGGTGGGCGCCTATGCTCAGGGGCGTGGAAAACCACTCCTTGCCCCGCGCAGCAGCCTTCTTTGACCTGGACAAGACGGTCATTGCGAAGTCGAGCGCGCTCACCTTCAGCAAGTCGTTCTACCAGGGCGGTCTGATCAACCGCAGGGCCGCACTGCGTACCGCATACGCCCAGTTCGTCTTCCTGGTCGGCGGCCTCGACCACGACCAGATGGAGCGCATGCGCGAGTACCTGTCCGCACTGTGCCGCGGCTGGAACGTCCAGCAGGTGAAGGAGATCGTCGCCGAGACGCTGCACGACCTGATCGACCCGATCATCTACGACGAGGCCGCCTCCCTCATCGAGGAGCACCACACGGCCGGCCGCGACGTCGTGATCGTGTCCACCTCGGGCGCCGAGGTGGTCGAGCCGATCGGCGAGCTGCTCGGCGCCGACCGGGTGGTGGCCACGCGCATGGTGGTCGGGGAGGACGGCTGCTTCACCGGGGAGGTGGAGTACTACGCCTACGGCCCGACCAAGGCCGAGGCGATCAGGGAGCTGGCCGCGTCCGAGGGCTACGACCTCGACCGCTGCTACGCCTACAGCGACTCCGTGACCGATCTGCCGATGCTCCGGGCGGTCGGGCACGCGCACGCCGTGAACCCGGACCGCGCACTGCGCCGCGAGGCCCTCGCGCGCGGATGGCCGGTCCTGGAGTTCCGCCGGCCGGTCCGGCTCAAGCAGCGGCTCCCCACACTCTCCGTACCGCCGCGTCCGGCCCTGGTCGCGGCGGCGGCCATAGGAGCGGCGGCCGCGACCGCCGGCCTCGTCTGGTACGCCAGCCGACGCCGTGGCATCGCCTCGTAACCCATTTGCCCTGTTTGATACTGAAAGTAAAGAAGTGCAAGCGAGGGTTCCGCTCACTCCCGGCTTGCAGTAGAAAGGATTCAGGCCCGCGAGACCAAAGGCCATCCGAGAGGATGCCCTGACGCTACGCACATGGCCCCACGGACCCCTGCATGAACACTGGGCACCCACGCGACGTCGACCCGTCGATTACGGGCCAGCCGCACCAGGTGACGGGCAAAGTTCCCGACCTGATGGGCAACATATCGAGGACGCCTGGTAACCGGGTGAACATGCCAGCGGCGGTACGAGTTCTCGTACCGCCGCAACCCGTGTCCGGGGAGTTCTCTCAGGCCGCCCCGCGCTGCAGCGCCTCACACACCGCGGTGGACTCGCGTACGCCCAGTTCGACCGCCCGGCCGCAGTGGGCGATCCAGGCCGCCAGGCCCTCGGGGGTGCCGGAGACGTACCCGTCCAGCGCGGCGAGGTAGGCGGCGCGGCCCAGTTCGGCGTGGCCCACCTCGGCCGGGCAGATCGCCTTCGGGTCGAGACCGCTGCCGATCAGGACGATCCGCTCGGCCGCGCGCGCGACCAGGCCGTTGTGCGAGGTGAAGGGCCGCAGCGCGAGCAGTTCGCCGTGCACCACGGCAGCCGTCACCAGCGCGGGAGCGGAGGTCCCCGCGACGATCAGGTCCGCCAGGCCCTCCAGCCGGCCGGACACCTCGTGGGCGTCCGGCAGCGGCAGCTCGATCAGCGGCTCGTCGACCGGCTCGCCCGCCTGGCGCGGCCGGCCGACCTCGTCACCCTTGTCCGCGGCGGCCACCAGATGCAGCCGGGCCAGCACCCTGAGGGGTGTCTGCCGCCAGATGGACAGCAGCTGCCCCGCCTCGGCCGTCAGCCGCAGCGCCGCGCCCATGACGTGCGCCTCGGCGTCGACGCTGAAGTCGGTGCGCCGCCGCACCTCCTCAAGGGCCCAGTCGGCGCCGGACAGCGCCGCCGAACCGCGGGCGCCGCGCAGCGCGGCCTCGGAGGTGATCTCGTTGCTGCGGCGCCGCATGACCCGGTGCCCGTAGACCCGGTCCACGGCCTTGCGCACGGATTCCACGGACTCGGCCACACCGGGCAGCGAGCCCAGGGCCACGAGCGGATCGGCGGTCGCGCCTGTCGTACTCATGAGTACGACATTACGCACACCTCTCCCTCACCCCACGAAGGAGTGGTCTTCTTCACTCCGACTGACACATACAGCTATCAGCTGACTACCCTTGGTGAACATGAAAATTGCTTTCGTCGGGAAGGGCGGCAGCGGCAAGACCACGCTCTCCTCCCTCTTCATCCGCCATCTGGTGGCCTCCGGCGCCCCGGTGGTCGCCATCGACGCGGACATCAACCAGCACCTCGGCCCCGCGCTCGGCCTGGAGGAGGCGGAGGCGGCCGCCCTGCCCGCCATGGGCGAACGACTGTCCCTGATCAAGGACCACCTGCGCGGCTCCAACCCGCGCATCTCCTCCGCCGCGACCATGATCAAGACGACCCCGCCCGGCGAGGGCTCGCGGCTCGTCCGGGTGCGGGAGCCCAACCCGGTGTACGACGCCTGCGCGCGCCCGGTGGAACTCGACGGCGGCGCCGCCCGTTTGATGGTCACGGGCCCCTTCACGGACGCCGACCTGGGGGTCGCCTGCTACCACTCCAAGACGGGAGCGGTGGAGCTGTTCCTGAACCACCTCGTCGACGGCCCCGACGAGTACGTCGTGGTCGACATGACGGCGGGTTCGGACTCCTTCGCCTCCGGCATGTTCACCCGCTTCGACATGACGTTCCTCGTCGCCGAGCCGACCCGGAAGGGGGTCTCCGTCTACCGCCAGTACAAGGAGTACGCCCGCGACTTCGGCGTCGCCCTGAAGGTCGTGGGCAACAAGATCCAGGCACCGGACGACATCGACTTCCTGCGCGCGGAGGTCGGGGACGACCTGCTCGTGACGGTCGGGCACTCCGACTGGGTGCGCGCCATGGAGAAGGGCCGTCCGCCCCGGTTCGACCTCCTGGAGGAGGGCAACTCCCGTGCCCTGCACACCCTCCGGGCCGCCGCCGACGCCACGCACGAGCTGCGCGACTGGGAGCGCTACACACGCCAGATGGTGCACTTCCACCTGAAGAACGCCGAGGCGTGGGGCAACGAGCGCACCGGGGTCGACCTGGCGGCGCAGGTCGACCCCGGGTTCATGCTCGGCGAGAGTGTGGCAACTCCCGCCTGACGTCTACTGCTTGACCGCCGGCGCCCCGGGGACTCCCTTCGGCGCCGGAGCCGGGTGGCTGGAGAGGAAGGACGCCCAGCCCTGCCGTGGCGCCTCGCCCACCTCCAGGGTGCGCAGCTTCGCCAGCGTCTGCGGATCCTGGGCGTCCAGCCAGTCGACGAGCTGGTGGAAGGAGACACAGCGCACCTCGGACTTGTTGCACACCTCCTTCACCACCTCGTCGACGGCCCGCATGTAGGTGCCGCCGTTCCAGGACTCGAAGTGGTTGCCGATGATCAGGGGTGCGCGGTTGCCGTCGTAGGCCCGGTAGAAGCCCTTGAGCAGGCCGTCGCGCATCTGGTCGCCCCAGTAGTCGTACTTGTCGGGGTCGCCCTGGGTCTGTGTGCCGGACTGGTTGACCATGAAGTTGTAGTCCATGGTCAGCTGTTCATAGGTGTGCCCGGGGAAGGGGACCAGCTGCATGGACACGTCCCACAGGCCCTCCCTCTTCTTGGGCCAGACCTGGTCGTTGACTCCGCTGGAGTCGTAGCGGAAGCCCAGTTGGCGGGCCGCCTTCATGAAGTTCTTCTGCCCTTCCAGGCAGGGGGTGCGGGCGCCGATCAGCTCCTTGTCGTAGTCGAAGGGCAGGGGGGCCGCGTTCTTCATGGCGGTGTTGGTCTTCCAGGTCTTCACGAACTCCTTGGCCTGGGCGATCTCGCTCTTCCACTCCTTCACCGACCACTCGCCGACCCCACCGTCGGGGCCGCAGAAGTGGCCGTTGAAGTGGGTGCCGATCTCATTGCCCTCCAGCCAGGCCAGCCGCACCTGCTTGAGGGTGTCGGCGATGCCCTGTTCGTCGTTGAAGCCGATCTCAGAGCTGCCAGGCGAGTGCTGCGGGGGGCGGTAGAGGTCGCGCTTCTCCTCCGGCAGCATGTACACGCCGCTGAGGAAGTACGTCATCGTCGCGTGGTTCTCCTTGGCGACCTTGCGGAAGTGCGAGAACAGCTTCTGGCTGTCCTCACCCGCGCCGTCCCAGGAGAACACCACGAACTGCGGGGGCTTTTCACCGGGCTTCAGCCGCTCGGGGCTGGGCAGGCGCGGTTGCACACCGGTGAACGCGGTGGACCCGTCACCGATCAGACGGAGCACGCTGTTGGGCGCCGGCGCTCCCTTTTTCGGGCCGGACGCCCCTTCCTTCGTGCCGCTGGAACTCGCGCAACCGGCGAGCGACGCGGCACAGGCCGCGGCGGCCACGGCGCCGGCGGCGATCCTTTGGGTGGCGGCCATATTCCGCCCACCTTCTTCCTTCTCTCAGCCCCACGCTGACGAGGGCGTTTTGTGGTGATCTGCCGAGTTGCACCGGCAGCGCCGCCAAGGTCGCACGGGGCCGAGAAGGAATTAGTACGACAAGCCGATGAAATGATCGCTTCACCCATCGGAGTGACCTGATGCGCCATTTGCCCCGAAAAGCTATGTATGACCTTTACGTTGCATTACGGTTCATTTACTAAGCGTTGATTTCATCCCGCCGCTGCACGCCGTGACCCCACGGCCGCGATCGAGCCCCAACCCGTGGGGAACCCCCAGTCCGCGACCGCGCCGCCCGGAGGAGACGGGACCATGTCAGCCTGCGCACCCCCTCGCACCCAGCACCCCCACCCGCCCCACAGCCCCCCACAAGCCCCGCGCCGCCGCTTCCTCGTAGCGGGCGCCGATCTGTCCGCATCCGTCGCGGTCTTCCTGATCGCTCTGCCCCTGTCCCTCGGCATCGCCCTCGCCACCGGCGCCCCGCTCCAGGCCGGCCTGGTCGCCGCCGCCGTCGGCGGACTCGTCGCCGGCCGGCTCGGCGGCAGCCCGCTGCAGGTCAGCGGCCCCGCCGCCGGCCTCACGGTGGTCACCGCCGACCTGATCCACCGCTACGGATGGCAGGCGACCTGCGGCATCACCGTCCTCGCCGGACTCGCCCAACTGGGCCTCGGCTGCCTGCGTGTGGCCCGCGGTGCGCTCGCCGTCAGCCCCGCCGTGGTGCACGGCATGCTCGCCGGCATCGGCGTCACCATCGCCGTGGCCCAGCTGCACATCGTCCTCGGCGGCAGTCCCGACAGTTCCGTCCTCGCCAACCTGCTTGCCCTGCCAGCCCAGTTGGCCGACCTGCACCCGGCCGCGGTGACGATGAGCGCGCTGACCCTGACCCTGCTGCTGGCCTGGCCGCGCACCCCCGGCCGCCTCGGCCGCCTGCTGCGCAGGGTCCCGGCCGCCCTGGTCGCCGTCGCCGGGGCCACTGCCACCGCCGCGCTGACCGGGCTGGCCCTGCCCCGGGTCGACCTGCCGTCCTGGAGCAGCCACGCCTTGGCCGGGCTGCCCGAGGGCCCGGTGCTCGGCATCGCCGCCGCCGTGCTCACCACCACCCTGGTGTGCAGCGTGCAATCGCTGCTCGGCGCGGTCGCCGTGGACAAGCTGGTCGCCGCCCGGACCGGGCCCCAGGCCCATGTCGGGCGCTCGGACCTCGACCGTGAGCTGCTCGGCCAGGGCGCCGCCAACATCGTCTCCGGGGCGCTCGGCGGACTGCCGGTCGCGGGGGTGGCCGTGCGGAGTTCGGCGAATGTGAATTCAGGTGCCGTGAGCCGGAACTCCACGATGCTGCACGGCGTTTTCGTAGTAGTCGCCGCGCTGCTGATGGTCCCGCTCCTGGAGCAGATCCCGCTCGCCTCGCTCGCCGCCCTGGTGATGGCCGTCGGCATCCGGATGGTGTCCCTGCACCACATCCGCACGGTGACCCGCCACCGCGAAGTGCTGGTGTACGCCGCCACCACACTCGGCGTGGTGTTCCTCGGTGTCCTGGAGGGCGTGGCCCTCGGGGTCGCCGTGGCGGTCGCCCTCGCCCTGCACCGCCTCGCCCGCACCCGTATCACGCATGAGGAGAAGGAAGGAGTCCATCACGTACAAGTACGAGGCCAGCTGACGTTCCTCGCGGTGCCCCGGCTCAGCAGAGCCCTGCATCTCGTACCCCAAGGCGCCCACGCCGTCGTGGAGTTGGACGGGTCGTTCATGGACCACGCGGCGTACGAGTCACTGCAGGACTGGCAGAGCGCCCACACCGCGCGGGGCGGTTCCGCCGAGCTGGCCGGCCGGCGCAGCGGAGTCCGGACCGCCGACCCGGCCCCGCCCGCGGTGTGCCAGTGCCGGCCCTGGACGCCCTGGCGCAACCACCAGGCCTGCTTCGCCGGGACCCCGTCGGCCCCCGCCGCCCCGGCATCCCATGAACTGGCCCGTGGCATCAGCTCGTTCCAGCGCAACACCGCCCCGCTGGTACGGGCGGAGCTGGCACGGCTGGCACGGGAGGGGCAGCGGCCCGCGCAGCTCTTCCTCACCTGTGCCGACTCCCGGCTCGTCACGTCGATGATCACCTCCAGTGGTCCCGGTGACCTGTTCGTCGTCCGCAACGTCGGAAACCTGGTGCCGCCGCCGGGCGAGGAGCACGGGGACGACTCGGTGGCAGCCGCGATCGAGTACGCGGTGGAGGTGCTCGGGGTCCGGTCCATCACGGTGTGCGGGCACTCCGGGTGCGGGGCGATGCAGGCGCTGCTGACCGCCGAGCCCGGGGAGCCGGAGACCCCGCTGAAGCGGTGGCTGAGCCACGGGCTGCCGAGCCTGGCCCGGATGGCCGGCGACCGCCGCGCCCGGCCCCGGCTGGCCCGGCGGGCGCCCGCCGACGCGGTGGAGCAGCTGTGCCTGACCAACGTGGTCCAGCAGCTGGAGCACCTGCGGGCACACGACTCGGTCGCGCGGGCCCTGGCGGCCGGGGCGCTGGAGCTGCACGGGATGTACTTCCACGTGGGCGAGGCGCAGGCGTATCTGCTCGGCGGGACCGGGGACGGCCAGGTGTTCCAGGACGTGAGGGAGGACGGGAGAGGGGACGGACGAGCAGTGGAGGAGGTGCGCAGTCCGGTGTGAGCGGCCACTCATCAGACAGGTCTAAACCAATTTTGCCGTCGACCCTTGTCATCGGCCCCCCGTGTCTGATGAGCTGTGGCCTGGGACACAACGGACACCCTGGGAAAGGGAGATGTCGTGAGCAACGAAAGCCTGGCCAACCTCTTGAAGGAGGAGCGACGCTTCGCGCCGCCGGCTGACCTGGCCGCGCACGCCAACGTCACGGCAGAGGCGTACGAACAGGCCAAGGCTGACAGGCTCGGCTTCTGGGCCGAGCAGGCCCGCAGGCTGACCTGGGCCAAGGAACCGACTCAGACGCTGGACTGGTCGAACCCGCCGTTCGCGAAGTGGTTCGAGGACGGCGAGCTGAACGTCGCGTACAACTGCGTGGACCGGCATGTCGAGGCCGGGCACGGGGACCGGGTCGCCATCCACTTCGAGGGCGAGCCCGGCGACAGCCGCGCGATCACCTACGCGGAGCTGAAGGACGAGGTCTCCAAGGCCGCCAACGCGCTGCTGGAGCTGGGCGTCCAGAAGAGCGACCGGGTCGCGATCTATATGCCCATGATCCCCGAGACCGCGATCGCGATGCTGGCCTGCGCCCGTATCGGCGCCGCGCACTCGGTCGTCTTCGGCGGCTTCTCGGCCGACGCGCTCGCCACCCGGATCCAGGACGCGGACGCCAAGGTCGTCATCACCGCCGACGGCGGCTACCGGCGCGGCAAGCCCTCCGCGCTCAAGCCGGCCGTCGACGACGCGATCGACCGGGTGGACAACGTGGAGCACGTGCTCGTCGTCCGCCGCACCGGCCAGGAGGTCGCCTGGAACGGCGAGCGGGACGTCTGGTGGCACGAGCTGGTGGAGCGGCAGTCCGCCGAGCACACCCCGGAGGCGTTCGAGGCGGAGCACCCGCTGTTCATCCTGTACACCTCCGGTACGACGGGGAAGCCGAAGGGCATCCTGCACACCTCCGGCGGCTATCTGACGCAGGCGGCGTACACGCACCACGCGGTGTTCGACCTCAAGCCGGAGACGGACGTCTTCTGGTGCACGGCGGACGTCGGCTGGGTCACCGGGCACTCGTACATCGTGTACGGGCCGCTGGCCAACGGCGCGACGCAGGTCATGTACGAGGGCACCCCGGACACCCCGCACCAGGGCCGGTTCTGGGAGATCGTGGAGAAGTACCGGGTCACGATCCTCTACACCGCGCCGACCGCGATCCGTACGTTCATGAAGTGGGGCGACGACATCCCCGCGCAGTTCGACCTGTCGTCCCTGCGGATCCTCGGCTCGGTGGGTGAGCCGATCAACCCCGAGGCGTGGGTCTGGTACCGCAAGCACATCGGCGCCGACAGGACGCCGGTCGTGGACACCTGGTGGCAGACGGAGACGGGCGCGATGATGATCTCGCCGCTGCCCGGCGTGACCGAGACCAAGCCCGGTTCGGCGCAGCGCGCGCTGCCCGGCATCGCCGCGACCGTCGTCGACGACGAGGCGAACGAGGTGCCCGACGGCGGCGGTGGCTACCTGGTCCTCACCGAGCCGTGGCCGTCGATGCTGCGCACCATCTGGGGCGACGACCAGCGGTTCATCGACACCTACTGGTCTCGCTTCGAGGGCAAGTACTTCGCCGGTGACGGCGCGAAGAAGGACGACGACGGGGACATCTGGCTGCTGGGCCGGGTGGACGACGTCATGCTGGTGTCCGGGCACAACATCTCCACCACCGAGGTGGAGTCGGCGCTCGTCTCGCACCCGTCGGTCGCCGAGGCGGCCGTCGTCGGTGCCGCCGACGAGACCACCGGCCAGGCCATCGTCGCCTTCGTCATCCTGCGCGGTACGGCGTCCGAGGACGACAAGCTGATCGGCGAGCTGCGTGACCACGTCGGTGCCACGCTCGGCCCGATCGCCAAGCCGAAGCGGATCCTGCCGGTGGCCGAGCTGCCGAAGACCCGCTCCGGCAAGATCATGCGCCGGCTGCTGCGGGACGTCGCCGAGAACCGCCAGCTCGGTGACGTCACCACGCTGACCGACTCCACGGTCATGGACTTCATCCAGGCGAAGCTCCCGGCGGCGCCGAGCGAGGACTAGGGCCTACGGCAGAAGGGGCGCCCGGCGGAGCACACACGCCGGGCGCCCCTTTTACGCGTAACGCGCATATCGTGCGGGTCACCGGATGCATCCCGCGTCAACCTTAGGTAAACTAAACAAAGCCCACAACGCGAAACGATCCTCAAGGTGTGCCGGGAAGTCTGGTCGGCATGTGCTCCCGCCTGCCTACCCACCGGAGGTCCCCGCCGTGGCCGCGCCCCGCACCCAGAACACCGCCCGCAAGGTCCTCGGACGCCTGTCCCTGCCCGAGCGGACCTTCGTCGCGGACGCGCTGCGCACCGAGACCGTCGGCGGTGTCCTGCTGCTCGTCGCCGCGGTGGCGGCGCTGGTGTGGGCGAACATCCCCGGCCTGCACCACAGCTACGAGGCGGTCAGCCACTTCCACTTCGGCCCGGCCGCCCTCGGCCTGAACCTGTCCGTGGCCCACTGGGCCGCCGACGGCCTGCTCGCCGTCTTCTTCTTCGTCGCCGGCATCGAGCTCAAGCGCGAGCTGGTCGCCGGGGACCTGCGCGACCCCAGGGCGGCGGCGCTGCCCGTGGCGGCCGCGCTGTGCGGGATGGCCGTACCAGCGCTCGTCTACACCCTCACCAACCTCACCGGGCACGGCTCCACCCAGGGCTGGGCGGTGCCCACCGCCACCGACATCGCCTTCGCGCTCGCCGTCCTCGCGGTCATCGGCACCTCGCTGCCCAGTGCCCTGCGCGCCTTCCTGCTCACCCTCGCGGTGGTCGACGACCTGTTCGCGATCCTGATCATCGCGATCTTCTTCACCGACCGGATCAACTTCGCGGCGCTCGGCGGTGCGGTCGCCGGACTGGTCGTCTTCTGGCTGCTGCTGCGCAAGGGCGTACGCGGCTGGTACGTGTACGTGCCGCTGGCCGTCGTCGTCTGGGCGCTGATGTACAACAGCGGCGTGCACGCCACCATCGCCGGCGTGGCGATGGGCCTGATGCTGCGCTGCACCACCCGTGAGGGTGAGGAGCACTCGCCGGGCGAGCACATCGAGCACCTGGTGCGGCCGCTGTCGGCCGGTCTCGCCGTACCGCTGTTCGCGCTGTTCAGCGCCGGGGTGTCGGTCTCCGGCGGGGCGCTCGGGGATGTGGTCACCAAGCCGGAGACGCTCGGGGTGGTGCTCGGGCTGGTCGTCGGCAAGACGCTCGGCATCTTCGGCGGCACCTGGCTGACCGCGCGCTTCACCCGGGCCTCGCTCAGCGAGGACCTGGCCTGGGCCGACGTCTTCGCGGTGGCCGCCCTCGCCGGGATCGGCTTCACCGTCTCGCTGCTCATCGGCGAGCTGGCCTTCGCGGGCGACGCGGTGCTGACCGACGAGGTGAAGGCGGCCGTCCTCACCGGATCGCTGATCGCGGCCGTGTGTGCCACGGTGCTGCTGAAGATACGCAACGCCCGCTACCGCAGGCTGTGCGAGGACGAGGAGCGCGACGACGACCGGGACGGCATCCCGGACGTCTACGAGCAGGACGACCCGGCCTACCACCTGCGGATGGCGGACATCTTCGAACGCAAGGCCGCCGAGCACCGCCGTATCGCCGCCGAGAAGGCCGCCGCGGCGCGCCACGGGCTTCAGGAAGTGCCGGGCGGGGCAGGCGAGGAGGACGGTCGTCCGGCATGATCTGACGAGACGGTACAAATCAAGACGGCCGTCAAGACGGCAGACAAGACTTCAGAGGGAGAACGCGATGAGCGCACCCGACGGCAGCCCGGTCGGCGCCGAACGCAGCATCGGCCAGCTGTTCGCCTCGGCGACGACCGAAATGTCGGCGCTGGTGCACGACGAGATCGCGCTGGCCAAGGCCCAGCTCAGGCAGGACGTCAAGCGCGGCGCGACGAGCGGCGGCGCGTTCGGGGCGGCCGGCATGGTGCTGCTGTTCTCCCTGCCGATGCTCAACTTCGCTCTGGCATACGGCATTCGGACCTGGAGCGGCTGGAACCTCGCCGTCTGCTTCCTGCTGTCCTTCGCGGCGAACGTACTGGTCGCCGGCCTGCTCACGCTCATCGGCATGATGTTCGCGAAGAAGCTCAAGAAGAGCCAGAGCCCGCAGATGGTCGCCGCGTCGATGAAGGAGACGGCGGGCGTCCTGCAGAACGCCAAGCCGCACCCGCGCCCGGAGCTGCCGCAGGACCGGGCGCCCGAGGCCATCGAGGCTGTGGCACGCTCGTCGTCATGACGGAGCCCGCCGCGGCATCGGCCGTAAGGATCGACCTCCCCCATGGGGAGAAGGTCACGCACCGGGACGTCGCCGCCAACGGCGCGCGTTTCCACATCGCCGAACTCGGCGACGGCCCCCTGGTGCTGCTGCTGCACGGCTTCCCGCAGTTCTGGTGGACGTGGCGGCACCAGCTGGTCGCGCTCGCCGACGCGGGGTACCGGGCGGTGGCCATGGACCTGCGCGGCGTCGGCGGCAGCGACCGCACCCCGCGCGGGTACGACCCGGCCAACCTCGCCCTGGACGTCACGGGCGTGATCCGCTCGCTCGGCGAGCCGGACGCCGCGCTGGTCGGCCACGACCTGGGCGGCTATCTGGCGTGGACGGCGGCGGCGATGCGGCCCAAGCTCGTACGACGGCTCGCGGTCGTCTCGATGCCGCACCCCCGGCGCTGGCGCTCCGCGATGCTCCGGGACGCCCGGCAGACGGCCGCCGGCTCCTACATCTGGGGCTTCCAGCGGCCGTGGATCCCGGAGCGTCAGCTGACCGCCGACGACGGCGCGCTGGTGGGCCGTCTGATCCGCGAGTGGTCCGGCCCACGGCTGCCGGAGGACGCGGACGTGGAGACGTACCAGCGGGCCATGTGCATCCCGTCCACCGCGCACTGCGCGATCGAGCCGTACCGCTGGCTGGTGCGCTCGCTGGCCCGCCCGGACGGCATCCAGTTCAACCGCAGGATGAAGCGCCCGGTCCGGGTGCCGACACTCCATCTGCACGGCTCACTGGATCCGGTGACCCGGACGCGCAGCGCCGCCGGCTCGGGCGAGTACGTCGAAGCCCCGTACCGCTGGCGCCTGTTCGACGGCCTCGGGCACTTCCCTCACGAGGAGGACCCGGCGGCCTTCTCCGCCGAACTCATCAACTGGCTCAAGGATCCCGAGCCCGATCGGTGACCGGTCCGGTGCGTGGAGTATCCGGTTCCTGAACAGTTGTCCCTCGAACGGCCACATGCCTGCCGCATAGGCCAATTGGGGGGCGCGGAGGCGGTTATCGACCTTGGGGCAGGGGCACACGTCGGGGTATGGGCTGGACGCACGACTACAGTGACGCACCCCGCAACCGCCGCTCGGCCGCAGGGCCTGGCTCCTCACAGCGCGGTACTCCGCAGCTCGCGGAGGCGGACCTCAGGGTGGGAATTCCGCGCATCCTGCGCCGCCGGGCCCGCTGGGTCTCCGTGCGCCTGCGTCACCCGCGCGGCTGAACCTCGCGGGACGCTTCCCCAACCCCCTTACAGGGCACAGCTGTCGGTGCCCACCTGCTCGTTCGCCGTACGCCCCTGGGCGATGTCCTGCCGGATCTCGTCGGCCGTGAGCGCGTAGCCGGTGTCGGCGTCGTCGAGGGACTTGGCGAACACCACGCCGTACACCTTGCCGTCGGGCGTGAGCAGCGGGCCGCCGGAGTTGCCCTGGCGGACGGTGGCGTACAGGGAGTAGACGTCGCGGCTGACCGTGCCGCGGTGGTAGATGTCCGGGCCATTGGCCGTGATGCGCCCGCGCACGCGCGCGGCACGGACGTCGTACGAGCCGTTCTCCGGGAAGCCCGCGACGATCGCGCCGTCGCCGCCGGCCGCGTCCTGGTTGGTGAACCGGAGGGCGGTCGCCTTCAGGTCCGGTACGTCGAGGACGGCGATGTCGCGCTTCCAGTCGTACAGGACGACCTTCGCGTTGTACTTGCGGCCCTCGCCGCCGATCTGCACGGAGGGTGCGTCGACGCCGCCGACCACGTGCGCGTTGGTCATGACGCGGCGGTCGGCGAAGACGAAGCCGGTGCCCTCCAGGACCTTGCCGCAGCTCTGGGCGGTGCCGGTGACCTTGACGATGGACCGCTGGGCCCGGGTGGTGACCGGGCTGTTCGCCAGGGCCGGGTCGGGCGGCTCCACGTCCTTGATCGGCTCGTTGGAGAAGGGGCTGAAGACCTGCGGGAAGCCGTTCTGCGCGAGGACCGAGGTGAAGTCCTTGAACCAGGTGTCGGCCTCGGCGGGCAGCGCCTCCGACACGCCCAGGAGCACCTTGGAGTTGCGGACCTCCTTGCCCAGGGTCGGCAGCGTGGTCTGGGCGAGGGCGGAGCCGATCAGCCAGGCGACGAGCAGCATCGCCACGACGTTGACCAGGGCGCCGCCGGTGGCGTCCAGGGCGCGGGCCGGGGACCAGGTGATGTAGCGGCGCAGCTTGTTGCCGAGGTGGGTGGTCAGGGCCTGGCCGATGGAGGCGCAGACGATGACGACGACCACGGCGACGACGGCGGCGGTGGTGCCGACCTCCGCGTTGTCGGTCACGGCGTCCCAGATGACGGGCAGCGTGTACACGGCGACGAGACCACCGCCGAGGAACCCGATCACCGACAGGATGCCGACGACGAAGCCCTGGCGATAGCCCACGACCGCGAACCACACGGCGGCGACCAGCAACAAGATGTCCAGCACGTTCACGGACGACACCCTGTCATGACCGCCAGTCGAGCGGGACCTCGTTCTCCCTGTTCCAGGGGCGCTCCCAGCCCGCGAAGTGCAGCAGGCGGTCGATCACTCCGGCCGTGAATCCCCAGACCAGAGCCGATTCGACCAGGAATGCCGGGCCCCGGTGACCGCTGGGGTGGACGGTGGTGGCGCGGTTGCCGGGGTCCGTGAGATCCGCCACGGGGACGGTGAAGACACGGGCGGTCTCGTTCGGGTCTACGACGCCGACCGGGCTGGGCTCGCGCCACCAGCCGAGCACGGGCGTGACGACGAAGCCGCTGACCGGGATGTAGAGCGCGGGCAGGACGCCGAAGAGCTGCACGCCGGCGGGGTCGAGGCCGGTCTCCTCCTCGGCCTCGCGCAGCGCGGCCCGCAGCGGCCCCTCGCCGTGCGCGTCGCCGTCCTCCGGGTCGAGGGCGCCGCCGGGGAAGGAGGGCTGGCCGGCGTGGGAGCGCAGGGAGCCGGCCCGCTCCATGAGCAGCAGCTCGGGGCCGTGCTCGCCGTCACCGAACAGGATCAGCACGGCCGACTGCCGGCCCGAGCCGTTCTCCGGCGGCAGGAAGCGGCTGAGCTGGAGCGGCTCGATCGTCTCCGCCGCCCGCACCACCGGGTCCAGCCAGCCCGGCAGGCCCTTCTTGCTCAGCGTGACCGGACCCTTGTGCGTGTCGTGCGTGTACGTCATCGCCACCCCCGTCCTGCCGTGTCCAACGCCCGAGGGCCCCGAGATCGTTCCGTCATCCGGCCCCCAGCGGCGGCGCCGGCTTGCCCCCCGCGTCCAGATAGGCCTGCGGAGGGTTCAGACGCTGACCCGGATAGCCGCCCTTCTCGTACTTCAGGAGCTTCTTCGCCTTCTCCGGGTCCGTCTCGCCCTCGCCGTAGGCCGGGCAGAGCGGGGCGATGGGGCAGGCGCCGCAGGCGGGCTTGCGGGCGTGGCAGATGCGGCGGCCGTGCCAGATCACGTGGTGGGACAGGTCGGTCCAGTCGCTCTTGGGGAACAGCGCGCCGACGGCCGCCTCGATCTTGTCGGGGTCGGTCTCGTCGGTCCACTGCCAGCGCCGCACCAGCCGCTGGAAGTGGGTGTCCACGGTGATGCCCGGCCGCCCGAAGGCGTTGCCCAGGACCACGAAGGCGGTCTTGCGGCCGACGCCGGGCAGCTTGACCAGGTCCTCCAGCCTTCCGGGCACCTCGCCGCCGAAGTCCTCGGCGAGGGCCTTGGAGAGGCCTATCACCGACCGGGTCTTGGCCCGGAAGAAGCCACAGGGGCGCAGGATCTCCTCGACCTCCTCCGGGTTGGCGACGGCCAGATCCTCGGGGGTGGGGTACTTGGCGAAGAGCGCCGGGGTGGTCTGGTTGACGCGCAGGTCGGTGGTCTGGGCGGACAGCACCGTGGCGACCAGCAGCTGGAAGGGGTTCTCGAAGTCCAGCTCGGGATGGGCGTACGGGTAGACCTCGGCCAGCTCGCGGTTGATCCGGCGGGCCCGGCGGACCAGGGCGGTGCGGGACTCATTGGCAGCCGGTTTTTTGCGAGGTACCTTTTGTCCTGATTTCACGCTTTTATTACTTCCGCCAGAGGCTTGTTCGCCCACAGCGGAATCCCGACGTACAACCACCCGCCCAGCCCCCTTGGCCTGTGCTCTCACCGGCGTTTTGGACACCCGGCCAGCCTAAAGCCACGCACTGACATCCGCCCCGGACCCGGAAGATCAGCCCCCGATTGGACCCCTGCCGCTTACCTTGGGACACCTGTGCGGCATCCTTGTGACAGATCACACTGTTTGGACCGTCCGGCAAAATGGGGAGCACGGTCCCCTGGTACCAAGGGGGAGCAAGATCCCCTGAGCAGGTCGACAAGGAGAGAACTCGTGGACGACGTTCTGCGGCGCAACCCGCTCTTCGCGGCTCTCGACGACGAGCAGGCCGCGGAGCTTCGCGCCTCCATGAGTGAGGTGACCCTCGCACGCGGCGACTCGCTGTTCCACGAGGGAGACCCCGGCGACCGGCTGTACGTCGTCACCGAGGGCAAGGTCAAGCTCCACCGCACCTCCCCCGACGGCCGCGAGAACATGCTCGCCGTCGTCGGCCCGAGCGAGCTGATCGGCGAGCTGTCGCTGTTCGACCCGGGCCCGCGTACGGCGACCGCGACCGCGCTGACCGAGGTCAAGCTGCTCGGTCTCGGCCACGGCGACCTCCAGCCCTGGCTGAACGTGCGCCCCGAGGTGGCCGGCGCCCTGCTGCGCGCCGTCGCCCGCCGCCTGCGCAAGACCAACGACGCCATGTCCGACCTGGTCTTCTCCGACGTGCCCGGCCGTGTGGCGCGGGCCCTGCTGGACCTCTCCCGCCGCTTCGGCGTGCAGTCCGAGGAGGGCATCCACGTCGTCCACGACCTCACGCAGGAGGAGCTGGCCCAGCTGGTGGGCGCCTCGCGCGAGACCGTGAACAAGGCGCTGGCGGACTTCGCCCAGCGCGGGTGGCTCCGCCTGGAGGCGCGGGCGGTCATCCTGCTGGACGTCGAACGGCTCGCCAAGCGTTCCCGCTGATGTGCCTGGGGGCTGCCGCCCCCAGGCCCCCGCTGTCAGCCTGAGCGGCCTCGTCCTCGACCGCCGGACGGGCTGATGGTGCTGACCGGCGCCGAAAAACAAGCGGCTCGACCGCTCCCCGCAGGGCACAGTGAGCCCATGCCCGAACCCCCCGTCCCGCACGGCCTCGACGCCCGGGGCTTCATCGAGCGCGAGGGCTCCCTCGCGCGCGTGCCGCACGCGTTCCGTCCGGTCGTGGCCGCCGCGCGCGACCGGCTGCTGGACGCCTTCGGGACGCGGCTGCACAGCGCCTACCTCTACGGGTCGATTCCGCGCGGCACCGCGCGCGTGGGGCGCAGCGACCTGGACCTGCTGGTCGCCCTGCTCGACGAGCCCGCCGACGACGACCGGGAGGCCGTCCGTGCCCTGGGTGAGGCGCTCGACAAGGAGTTCCCGCAGATCGACGGCGTGGGCACGCTGCTGTACAGCCGGGCGCGGCTGCTGAGCGACCCGGAGACGTACGACCTGGGCTGGTTCGTGGCCTGTCTGTGCACCCCGCTGCTCGGGGACGACCTCGCCGAGTACCTGCCCCGCTACCGCCCCGACTCCCTGCTCGCCCGGGAGACCAACGGCGACCTCGCGCTGCTCCTCCCCCGCTGGCGGGAGCGGATCGCCTCCACCGGGGACTCGGAGAAGGCCAGGCGGCCCCTGGTGCGCTTCATGTCCCGGCACCTGGTCCGCACCGGCTTCACGCTCGTCATGCCCCGCTGGAACGGCTGGACCAGCGATCTGCGCGAGATGGCCGAGGTGTTCGGCGCCTACTACCCCGAGCGGGCCGCCGAGCTGCGCAGGGCGGCGGAGTACGGCTACGAGCCCGTCGGCGCCCCGGACGTCCTGCGGTCGTACGTGGACGACCTCGGCCCCTGGCTCGCCGCGGAGTACGCGCGCGTGCACGGCGTCAAAGCCCCACGGCCGGACTAGAGGAAGGCCCGCTGCCGGACTAGATCAGCCCGTGCTCCCTGAGATAGTCCATCTGGGCCCACACCGACAGCTCGGCCGCCGGCCACAGGGAGCGGTCCACGTCGGCGTACACGTGGGCGACGACCTCGGCCGCGGTGCGATAGCCGTCCTCGACGGCCGTCTCGACCTGGGCGAGGCGATGGGCGCGGTGGGCGAGGTAGAACTCGACCGCGCCCTGGGCGTCCTCCAGGACCGGTCCGTGGCCCGGCAGGACCGTGTGCACGCCGTCGTCCACGGTCAGGGACCGCAGCCGGCGCAGGGAGTCCAGATAGTCCCCCAGGCGGCCGTCGGGATGCGCCACGACGGTCGTACCGCGCCCGAGGATGGTGTCGCCGGTCAGCACGGCCCGGTCGGCCGGGAGATGGAAGCACAGCGAGTCCGCGGTGTGCCCGGGGGTCGGTACGACCCGCAGCTCCAGGCCGCCGACGCCGATCACGTCCCCGGCGGCCAGGCCCTCGTCACCGAGCCGCAGCGCCGGGTCGAGGGCACGCACGCGCGTGCCCGTCAGATCGGCGAAGCGGGCGGCGCCCTCGGCGTGGTCGGGGTGGCCGTGGGTGAGGAGGGTGAGGGCGATCCGCTTGCCGGCCTTCTCGGCCGTGTCGAGGACGTTGCGCAGATGGGCGTCGTCCAGCGGGCCCGGATCGATCACCACGGCCGACTCGGAGTCGGGCTCGGCGACGATCCAGGTGTTGGTGCCGTCCAGGGTCATCGCGGAGGCGTTGGGCGCCAGCACGTTGACGGCCCGTGCGGTCGCGGGGCCCGAGAGCACACCGCCCCGGGGCTGGCCGGGCAGGGCTGCTGCGTCGGTCATGCGGGGCCTCCACCGGTGCTCGGAGCAGTCGGGATGTGCTTGGTGAACTCGTCGTGCCCCGGCCAGGACAGCACGATCTCGCCCTCCTCCAGACGAGCGCGCGCCAGGACCGGGGTCATGTCGCGCGCGGGCGCGGCGGCGAGCGCCTCGGCGGCGGTGGGGTGCGGGAGCAGCTGGCGCAGGGTGGCGATGGTGGGCGGCATCATCAGCAGCTCACCCTTGTCGTACCCGGCCGCGGCCTCCTCGGGGCGGATCCACACCGTGCGGTCGGCCTCCGTGGAGGCGTTGCGGGTGCGCTGCCCCTCGGGGAGGGCGGCCACGAAGAACCAGGTGTCGTAGCGGCGGGCCTCGAACTCCGGGGTGATCCAGCGGGTCCAGGCACCGAGGAGGTCGGAGCGCAGCACCAGGCCGCGGCGGTCGAGGAACTCCGCGAAGGAGAGGTCGCGGGCGACGAGGGCGGCGCGGTCGGTCTCCCAGTCGTCCCCGGTGGTGTCGCCGACGACGGAGTCCGGGTCGAGGCCGGCGAGCAGGACGCCCGCCTCCTCGTACGTCTCCCGGACGGCCGCGCAGACGATCGCCTGGGCGCCGGCCTCGTCGACGCCGAGCCGGTCCGCCCACCACGCGCGCGTGGGGCCCGCCCAGCGGACCTGACGGTCGTCGTCACGCGGGTCGACACCGCCGCCGGGGTACGCGTACGCGCCTCCGGCGAAGGCCATGGAGGCACGTCTGCGCAGCATGTGGACGACCGGGCCGGCCGCCGTGTCCTTCAGGAGCAGCACCGTGGCCGCGCGCCTGGGGGACACCGGGGTGAGGGTTCCGTCCGCGAGCGCGCGGATGCGGTCCGGCCACTCCTGGGGGTACCACTGCCCATTCGCCATGGCCGGAGGCTATCCCGTGTAGGGCGAATGTTCGAGAGGCACCCGAGGTCAGCGGGGCTGCGGGAACTCAGGGAACCAGCTCGACCTGGATCTCGACCTCCACCGGCGCGTCCAGCGGCAGCACCGCGACACCGACCGCGCTGCGGGCGTGCACACCCTTGTCGCCGAGAACTTCGCCGAGCAGCTCGCTGGCGCCGTTGACGACACCGGGCTGCCCGGTGAAGTCGGCGGCCGAGGCGACGAAGCCGACGACCTTCACCACGCGCGCGATGCGGTCCAGGTCGCCGGTCACGGACTTCACGGCGGCCAGCGCGTTCAGCGCGCAGGTGCGGGCCAGCTGCTTGGCCTCCTCCGGCGTGACCTCGGCGCCCACCTTGCCGGTGACCGGCAGCTTGCCCTCCACCATCGGCAGCTGGCCGGCGGTGTAGACGTACACGCCGGACCGCACGGCCGGCTGGTACGCGGCCAGCGGCGGTACGACCTCCGGCAGGGTCAGGCCCAGTTCGGCCAGCTTGGCCTCGACCGCGCTCACGCGTGCTTCTCCTGCTTCTCCCGCTTCAGGTAAGCCACGAGCGACTCCGGGTTGGGGCCGGGCACGACCTGGACGAGCTCGTAGCCGTCCTCGCCCCAGGTGTCCAGGATCTGCTTCGTGGCATGGATGAGCAGCGGCACGGTCTGGTATTCCCACTTCTTGGTCATGGTGGCGACTGTATCCGCTGTCACCCACGGGACCGGCGGACGGCCGTGAGCGCCGTTTATCCACAGCCTCTCGCGTGGCCGTCGGCCGGACTCGTTAGTCTCGAAGGCGTGAGCAGGCTCCAGGTCGTCAGCGGCAAGGGCGGGACCGGAAAGACGACGGTCGCCGCCGCACTCGCGCTGGCCCTCGCGACCGAGGGGAAGCGGACGCTTCTCGTGGAGGTCGAGGGCCGGCAGGGCATCGCACAGCTCTTCGAGACTGAGGCGTTGCCCTACGAGGAGCGGAAGATCGCGGTCGCTCCGGGCGGCGGGGAGGTGTACGCCCTCGCCATCGACCCCGAACTGGCCCTTCTGGACTACCTCCAGATGTTCTACAAGCTCGGCGGCGCGGGCCGGGCCCTGAAGAAGCTCGGCGCGGTCGACTTCGCCACCACCGTCGCGCCGGGCCTGCGGGACGTCCTGCTCACCGGCAAGGCGTGCGAGGCGGTGCGCCGCAAGGACAAGTCCGGGCGGTTCGCGTACGACTACGTCGTCATGGACGCCCCGCCCACCGGGCGCATCACCCGCTTCCTCAACGTCAACGACGAGGTCGCCGGGCTCGCGAGGATCGGCCCGATACACAATCAGGCGCAGGCGGTGATGCGGGTGCTGAAGTCGCCGGAGACGGCGGTGCACCTGGTGACGCTGCTGGAGGAGATGCCCGTCCAGGAGACCGCCGACGGCATCGCCGAACTCCACGCGGCCCGGCTGCCGGTGGGCAGGGTCATCGTGAACATGGTCCGGCCCCGGATGCTGGACGCGACCGACCTGGAACTCGTACGGACCGTGCCGCGTTCTTCGCTTGCGCAGGCTCTGTCGGCCGCGGGGCTCGGCGGGGCGCGGCGGGGCGGGAACGCCGAGCGGCTGGTGGACCCGCTGCTGAGGCAGGCCGCGGAGTACGCCGAGCGGCACGCGCTGGAGCAGGAGCAGCGCGCGGTCCTCGGCGAGCTGGACCTGCCGCTGCACGAACTGCCGCTGCTCGCCGAGGGCATGGACCTCGCGGGCCTGTACGAACTCGCCACCGAGCTGCGGAAGCAGGGGTTGTCATGAGTCCGGACCCGGCAAAGGCGCAGGACGCCGCCCGCCCGCACCTCTCCGCCGCGCGCGTGCTCGACATCGACCCGCTGCTGGATGACCCGAAGACCCGGATCGTGGTGTGCTGCGGCTCGGGCGGGGTCGGCAAGACGACGACCGCGGCGGCGCTGGGCCTCAGGGCGGCCGAGCGGGGCCGCAAGGTGGTCGTCCTCACCATCGACCCGGCCCGGCGGCTCGCCCAGTCGATGGGCATCGACTCCCTCGACAACGTGCCCCGGCGGGTGAAGGGGACCGAGGGCGGCGGCGAGCTGCACGCCATGATGCTCGACATGAAGCGCACCTTCGACGAGGTCGTCGAGGCGCACGCGGACCCGGAGCGGGCGGCCGCGATCCTGGCCAACCCCTTCTACCAGTCGCTCTCGGCGGGCTTCGCGGGCACGCAGGAGTACATGGCGATGGAGAAGCTGGGGCAGCTGCGGGCCAGGGACGAGTGGGACCTGATCGTGGTCGACACCCCGCCGTCCCGCTCGGCGCTGGACTTCCTGGACGCGCCCAAGCGGCTCGGCTCCTTCCTGGACGGCCGCCTGATCCGCCTGCTGACCGCTCCGGCGAAGCTCGGCGGCCGCGCGGGGATGGCCTTCCTGAACGTCGGCATGTCGATGATGACCGGCACGCTGGGCAAGCTGCTGGGCGGCCAGCTGCTGAAGGACGTCCAGACCTTCGTGGCCGCGATGGACACCACCTTCGGCGGTTTCCGTACGCGCGCGGACGCCACGTACAAGCTGCTCCAGGCGCCCGGTACGGCGTTCCTGGTGGTGGCGGCCCCGGAGCGGGACGCACTGCGCGAGGCCGCGTACTTCGTGGAGCGGCTGGCCGCGGAGGACATGCCGCTGGTGGGACTGGTGCTCAACCGGGTCCATGGCAGCGGCGCCGGCCGGCTGTCGGCCGAGCGGGCGCTCGCCGCCGCGGAAAATCTTGAGGAGCCCCGCATTGTGGATCAGGGGGGCGGGAAAGCTGGACTTCGTAACTCTCCCGACACGTACGGCAGTTCAGAATCTCCCGCTTCCGCCACACCGGCTCCGGACGACGGCTCCCCCGCCTCGAACGACGACTCACCGGCTGTGGAGAGCGACTCACCGGACGACAGCTCCCCAGACGCGGACACGAACGCGGACACGGAGCGTTCCGTCGACCAGCTGACCGCAGGCCTGCTGAGGCTGCACGCGGAGCGCATGCAGCTACTCTCGCGCGAGCAGCGCACGCGTGACCGCTTCACCGCCCGCCACCCCGAGGTGGCGGTCGTCGAGGTACCCGCACTGCCGGGCGATGTGCACGACCTCACGGGCCTGCGCGACATCGGGGACCGGCTGGCGGCGGAGCGAACGGAGCTGTCGTAGGACTCACCCCGGACGTCTCGGCCGTCATGGCCCCGGTCGTATACGGGCGCACGGCTGACTGAGCTGTGCGCCGACGGGTCGCCGCGCGTACCCGCCTGCCCGGCGGGCACCTGCCCGGCGGGCGCCGCCTCAAGGGCGCGCCCCGGCACGGCAGGTGTTCAGCGGGTGTTCCCCCAAGACACACGCCCGACCGTTGCTTCCCATGCCTCATGGCCGGTCGGAGTGGCCCCGGGTCTATGCCAAGGGCGATGCCCTCAGCTCACCGCCGCGTAGTGCTCGTACACCTCGTCGCTGTCGAGGGGCACGATGCCGACGCCTCGCTCGTACTCCAAGCGGGCGGTTTCCAACAGCCTGCGCCAGGAGGTCACGGTGGGCCGCCGGCGCAGCAGTGCGCGACGCTCCCGCTCCGTCATGCCTCCCCACACGCCGAACTCCACGCGATTGTCCAGCGCATCGGCCAGGCATTCGGTGCGTACCGGGCATCCGGTGCACACCGCCTTGGCCCTGTTCTGCGCTGCTCCTTGAACGAACAGTTCATCCGGATCGGTAGTGCGGCAGGCAGCCTGCGCACTCCAGTCGGTTACCCAGCCCATACCGGCGCCGTCCTCTCCCGAATCGAGGCTCCCCCACGGCGGCAGCGGCATATTCACCGCCGCCAGTTGAGGACGTTACGGAAGGTGGGGACAGCGCAACACCCCCTTCGGGCCCAATCTTGAATGGCCCGAACGGACTATGGGTAAGCGGCAGATCACCCGCGGGAGTGAGCTGGCGACATGCGTGATCATCCCGGCAAACCGGGACAGCCGTGATGCGCCACACCGGGCGCCAGGTGACACACGAGGCGGATTCGGACACGCCCCCACCAGAAAGTCGGGGTACTTCCGGAACGATTCGGGGTCGCCGGACGTATTGATACGTGGCCGCACTGCTGTGACAGTTGAGAGCAGCTTAGGCCAAGGCCTGCGCGCGTGTCCGGCGAATGAGAAGGTACGCGACCCGCTTTGCCGTGCCGTGATGGACCGCTCATCACAACGGTTTAGGCTGCCCCCATGCCAAAGAAGCGCTCGGGCGGTGGCCTGTCGGCAACGCAGCAGGCCGCCAAGTTCCTCGGTGTCAGTGTGCTCGCGGGAGCCGTGATGGCGGGCATCGCGCTGCCCGCCGCCGGCGCGCTCGGACTCGCGGCCAAGGGGTCGGTCAAGGGCTTCGACGAGATCCCGGCCAACCTCAAGAGCCCTCAGCTCAGCCAGCGCACGACCATACTGGACAGCCGGGGCAACCAGCTCGCGACCGTCTACTCCCGCGACCGTACGGTGGTGGAGCTCAAGGACATCTCGCCGTACATGCAGAAGGCGATCGTCGCGATCGAGGACTCCCGCTTCTACAAGCACGGCGCGATCGACCTCAAGGGCGTGCTGCGCGCCCTGAACAAGAACGCGCAGAGCGGCGGGGTCTCCCAGGGCGCCTCCACGCTCACCCAGCAGCTGGTGAAGAACTACTTCATCGAGGAGGCCGGCGACGACCCCACGAAGGTCGCCGAGGCCACCCAGCAGACCCTCGGCCGCAAGGTCCGCGAGCTGAAGTACGCGATCCAGATCGAGGAGAAGCTGGGCAAGAAGAAGATCCTCGAGAACTACCTGAACATCACCTTCTTCGGCGAGCAGGCCTACGGCGTCGAGGCCGCCTCCCAGCGCTACTTCTCCCAGCACGCCAAGGACCTGAACCTGCAGCAGTCGGCGCTGCTCGCCGGCATCGTCCAGTCCCCGAGCCGCTACGACCCGGTGAACGACGAGGCCGAGGCCACCAAGCGCCGCAACACCGTCCTGCAGCGCATGGCCGAGGTCGGCGACATCTCCCAGGCGGAGGCCGACCGGGCCAAGGAGAAGCCGCTCGGGCTGCATGTCAGCCAGCCGAAGAACGGCTGCATCACGGCCACCAAGGGCGCCGCTTTCTTCTGCAAGTACGTCGAGAACGTCTTCCTGACCGACCCGACCTTCGGCAAGACCCGCGAGGCGCGCGCCCAGCTCTGGAACCGCGGCGGCCTCACCATCCGTACGACGATGGACCCGCAGGCGCAGGAGTCCGTGCAGGCCTCCCTGAAGGAGCACGTCTACAAGTCCGACAGCGTCGCCGCGGCGGCCACCCTGGTCGAGCCCGGCACCGGCAAGGTCCTGGCGATGGGCCAGTCGAAGCCCTTCGGCTACGGCAACAACGAGACCGAGTACAACTTCTCGGTCAACCGGGACATGGGCGGCTCCAACTACGGCTTCCCGACCGGTTCGACGTTCAAGCCGTTCGTGGCCGCGGCCGCGATCGAGGGCGGCAAGCCGGCGACGCAGGCGTACTCGGCGCCGTACAAGATGAACTACCCGAGCCCGGTCCAGCGGTGCAGCAGCAACCCCTACGTCAACACCAAGGGCGAGACGGTAGAGAACGAGAACGAGTCCGAGAAGGGCCCGTACCGCATGAAGGAGGCGATGGCGAAGTCCATCAACACCTACTTCGTGCAGCTCATCTCCGACATCGGTCTGTGCCCGGTGGTGAAGATGACCGACGCGCTGCATGTGGTGCAGGGCGACGGCTCGAAGCTCCCGGAGACCCCTTCCATCGCCCTCGGTTCGATCGGCCTCTCCCCGCTGACCATGGCGAACGCGTACGCCACCTTCGCCGCGCGGGGCATGTACTGCACGCCGGTCGCCATCGAGTCGATCACCCAGAAGATCGGCAACGAGCAGAAGTCGCTCGAGGTCCCCAAGTCGACCTGCTCGCGCGCGATGAGCGAGAAGACCGCCGACACCGTCAACACGCTGCTGCGCGGCGTGGTCGACTCCGGTACCGGCCAGCAGGCGGGCCTGAGCGACCGGGAGAGCGCGGGCAAGACGGGTACGACGGACGAGCGGAAGAACGCCTGGTTCGTCGGCTACACGCCCAACCTGGCCGGTGCGGTCTGGGTCGGCAGCGCCAAGCAGAACGTGAAGATGACCCAGATCAGCATCGGCGGGGTCTACCACGACCTCGTCTTCGGTGGTCAGGTCCCCGGACCGATCTGGAAGGACGCCATGACCGGCGCCCTGGCGGGCAAGGCGGCCCCGGACTTCAACCTGATCGACATCCCCGACGACGACAAAAACGGGAAAGGCCGGGGAAAAGGACGGGGGAACGGCGGCGGGAAGAATGGGGACAGCACGGGCGGGCTGATCGGCGGCGTCACTGACGGGGGAACGACCGGCGGCACCACGGGTGACACCACCGGCGGCACCATCCCCACGCCGACGTTCTCCCTCCCCGGCGGCTTCATCGAGGGGCAGAGCAACGGCGGGAAGAACGGGAACGGGGGCACGCGGGGCTAGCCCGGACCTTCCTGGCATGACGGCGGGGCCGCACCTCATCACCGAGGTGCGGCCCCGCCGTAGTAGTACCCGTAAGTGGGAGTACTCCTGAGCAGTAGTACTCCCACTCAGTAGTACTCGTACCGAACGGGCTCAGCCCTGGAGGAGCTTCTTCACCACGGCGGCGACGCGGCCGCCCTCGGCCAGGCCGGCCACCTTCGGGTTCACGATCTTCATCACGGCACCCATGGCCCGCGGCCCCTCGGCACCGGCCGCCTTCGCCTCCTCGACGGCCTGGGCGACGATCGCGTTCAGCTCGTCGTCGGACAGCTGCTTGGGCAGGTACGCGGCGAGGATCTCGCCCTCCGCCTTCTCCCGCTCGGCCTGCTCGGGACGACCGCCCTGCGCGAAGGCGTCGGCCGCCTCACGGCGCTTCTTCGCCTCGCGGGTGATCACCTTCTGCACCTCGTCGTCGGAGAGCTCGCGCTTCTCCTTGCCCGCGACCTCCTCCTTGGTGATCGCGGTCAGCGTCAGCCGGAGCGTCGAGGAGCGGAGCTCGTCGCGCTCCCTGATCGCGGCGTTGAGGTCGTCGTGCAGCTTCGCCTTGAGCGTGGTGGTCATGGGGTCGATTGTCGCAGGTACGACACCCGGGGCGCCCGCGCATTTACAGGGCGGTCGGCTTCGGGAGCCCTGGGGGTCACCCGGCGGCCGGTCTCGGGGTTGTCCGGAGGTGGTGCGGAGGTGGTGCGGCCGGTCTTTGGGGACACCACGGTCTGACACGATGGTCATATGCGCGCGCGATACGGAGTACCCCTGGGAATCATGGCGGCAGGCGCCGCCGGACTGGCGTACGCGGCGGGCTTCGAGGCCCGCTCCTTCCGCCTCCGACGAGTGACGGTCCCGGTCCTCCCGCCGGGCATGCGCCCGCTGCGCCTGCTCCAGGTGTCCGACATCCACATGGTCGGCGGCCAGCGCAAGAAGCAGCGGTGGCTGCAGTCGCTGGCGGGCCTGCGCCCCGACTTCGTGATCAACACGGGCGACAACCTCTCGGACCCCGAGGGCGTCCCCGAGGTCCTCGACGCTCTCGGCCCGCTGATGGAGTTCCCGGGCGCGTACGTCTTCGGCTCCAACGACTACTACGGCCCCCGACTCCGCAACCCCGCCCGCTACCTGCTGGAGAAGACCAGCGGCCGCCACGGCCTGAACGGCAACCCGCCGGCGGTGGGCGTGATCCACAACCCCTGGGAGGACCTCAGGGACGGCTTCGACGCGGCGGGCTGGCTGAACCTGACGAACACGCGGGGTGTGCTGAAGGTCGAGGGCGTGTCGATCGAGCTGACCGGCCTGGACGACCCCCACATCAAGCGCGACCGCTACACCCGGGTGGCGGGCGGCCCCTCCGGCACGTACGACTTCTCGATGGGCGTCGTCCACGCCCCCTACCTGCGCGTCCTCGACTCCTTCACGGCGGACGACTACCCCCTGATCCTGGCCGGCCACACCCATGGCGGCCAGCTGTGCATCCCCTTCTACGGCGCCCTGGTCACCAACTGCGACCTGGACACGGACCGCGTGAAGGGCCTGTCCACGCACACGGCGGAGGGTCGTACGTCCTACCTCCACGTGTCGGCGGGCTGCGGAACGAACCGCTACACCCCTGTCCGCTTCGCGTGCCCGCCGGAGGCGACGTTGCTGACGTTGGTGGGGCGGGAGTAAGGGGACTGGGGGCTGGGCTGTTCTTCCGGGGCACCCGGCGACTTGCGACTTCGACGTAACCCACCCGGACTGCCCCGGATGGCCCCTTTCCTCCCTCTTGCTTAGCGTGAGGGCATGACCGCCCCCATACCCAGGGAGATCCCGGACCTGCCCGCGGTCCCGGGCCCGCCCCTCCTGCTGCCCGCCCCGGTCCCGGCCACGGCGGTGGTGCCCCCGGTCCGCCGCCCCCTGGTAGCGATATTCCGCCTCCTGACCGCCCTGGCCGCGGCGGCCGGCGTCGCCCTGGAACTCCTCCTGGGCACCCCCGCCCGGACCCTGAGCTACTTCAGCGTCCAGACCACCATCCTGCTGGCAGTGGTCATGCTCCTGTCGGCATCCAGGGCCTGGCGGGCCCGCCGCCCGCTCCCCTCGTCCGTGACAGGCGCCACACTCCTCTACGCCGTGATCACCGCGTTGGTCTACCACCTGCTCCTGGCACACACGACGCCCCCGTTCGCCATGACGGACGCAACCGCACCCCCCGCCCGCTGGCACGCCCAGTGGGCAGCCCTCCAGGTCCTCCACACGGTGGTCCCCCTGGCGGCCGTCCTGGACTGGCTCCTCCTCACCCCCGCGGCCCGCCTGCACCTCCGCCAGGCAGCGACCTGGCTCCTCTACCCCCTGGCCTACCTGGCCTTCTCCCTGATCCGGGCAGCCTTCATCCCCCCATCCACCCCCGCCCGCTACCTCTACCCCTTCCTGGACGCCGACGCCCACGGCTACCGCCACACCCTCGCGAACGCCCTCCTCGTCGGCCTCGCGATGTACGCCCTGGCAGTCCTCCTGATCGCCCTGGACCACACCCGCCCGACCCCGGTCCGCCGCGGCGCCTAAACCGGATTTCGTCTCCGGCCACCAGTGGGCTAAAGTAAACGACGTCGCCGCGAGCAGCAGCGACATCGGGGTGTAGCGCAGCTTGGCAGCGCGCTTCGTTCGGGACGAAGAGGTCGTGGGTTCAAATCCCGCCACCCCGACACAGGCCAGAGGCCCATTCGCTTGATCGCGAATGGGCCTCTGTCGTGCGTACAGCAGCGGATTACAGCAACCGCCATGACTCTTGCCGACCGTCCTCGGCCGACGGATCTTCCGCCCTTTCTTGCCGCTCGCGCTTCCCTTTCTTTTCCTTCTTCTGCCTGCTGCCGCCGCCCAGCTCCTTGCCGGGCTCGCGGAGCGCCCGGCGGGTCTCGGCAGAGGGGCGGCCCGCCCCCGTGGTGCGGGCCGCCCTGAATCGTGGTCGGTCAGCTGGTCTCGCCCGCCTTGTCCACCACGGCCGTCGTGACGACCGAGTTGCCGCCGCGGACCTTGCCGCCGACGACCAGCCGCATGCCGACGAGCCGGTAGGTCCGCGGGTCGATCAGCCACTGGTCATGCATCGACTCACCGGTCTTGGGGTTGGCCTCGCGGCCGTAGTCCAGGGCGATCGCCCGGCGTCCGGCGGCGGTCTCGACGAGGTGGCCGGTGACCTTCCCTCCCGGCACGAGCGCGAGGGCGCGGTAGAGAGAGGCCAGGCCCTTGGCCGGCATCACGTCGGCCGACAGCAGGACGCTGATCTCGACGTAGTCGTTGCGTGCCTGGGAGACTGCCTTGCTGTCGGCGATGGCGTTCTGCTCACGGAGCGCCTTCAGCGTCCCCTCGCCGTCGGCCGGCAGGGCGACGAGGACCCGGTACATCTCACGCGGCGAGCGGTCATCACCCTCGCCACCGTTCTCCAGGTGCATCTTGGTGATATCGAGCGGCTCGTCCCGCATCCGGGAGGCCCTGGCGGAGCCGTCGTACCGGATCCAGCTCTCCTGCTCGCCCAGGAAGCTGTGGGACTTGTCCTCAGGCTCCTGCGCCGCCTTGGTGTAGATCCACTGCTTCGCCGTCGGAACGGCGCCGTCCGGCTGTGCCTCGACCGCGTCGGCGGCCTGCCGCAGGAACTCGGCCGCGCTCACCCCCTTGAAGCGCACGCTCGGCGTGGCCGCGGGCTGCACCTTGCGCCCCGTGCCCTTCCCGCCCACCAGCAGGGTGGCGGTGACGGCGACGGCGGTCACCGCGGCCACGACCGCGACGATCACGAACTCCCGCCGTCGCCACAACGCGCGGCGCAGCTCCCTGGCCCGCGCGGCCTCGGTGAGCCGCGCCCGTCCCGGCGCGAGCCGGGCCCGGTCGGGCACCGGTGCGTGGGCGCGCAGCTCGCGCACCTCGGTCATCTCGTCCATCGTTACGCCACCTCCGCCGCGTCGGTCACGAATGCGGGATCGGCGCCCAGCGCCGTACGTACCTTGCGTCGCGCCCGGTTGAGCCGCGAGCGAACCGTGCCGACCGGTATGTCCAACGCCTCCGCGACCTCCTGGTACGTGAGTTCGGCCCAGGCGACGAGCAGCAGGACGTGCCGGTCGGGCGCCGACAGCCCGGCGAGGGCGCCAGCCAGGGGGCCCTGCGCCGCGATCCGGCTGTCGGTGTCCTCGACCCAGGACTCGCCCCAGGACGCGGCGACCGGGTCGTGGCCGGTGCGGGCGAGTGCCCTGAGCGCCCGTACCTCGGCGCGGCGCTGCTTGCCGATGAGGTTTCCGGCGATGCCGTACAGCCAGGGACGCGCGTTGGGGCGCATACGGTCGTAGCGGGACCGGATCCGGAACGCGACCAGGAAGGTGTCGGCGGTGATGTCGTCGGCAGCGGTGTCGCCCAGGCGGCGAGCCGCGTAGCGGTGGATGTCGGGGGCGTAGCGGTCGTAGAGCAGGGCGAACAGCTCCGGCTGCTCCAGCGACTGCGCGACTATCTCCGCGTCGTCCTCCGTCCGTACCGTGGACGGCGGTGGTCCGCTCACAAGGCTCCCCTGATTCGTCGGTAAGTGCGTGTCACCTCCTGTTCCCCGATGGGCATCGAAGAGTTCACGGTTTTCCGGAAGTCGTCGCTCGACCGGTGAACACGCGGGTGATCAGGGAATCACCCGCTTCAGCACCTCCCGCACGGAGGGGCCCAACCTCCGAGGCTCACGGTGCCTCGCACCGAGGCGTGCGGTGCTGCCAGCGGGCCACGGATCTGCGGACCAGGCCACACGCCGGCTACTGCACCGTACGCAGTGAGCGTGTGCGATGCCTTGGAGAAATCCTGGAGATGATCTTGCGCCGGAACCTCTGAGGCACCGACGGAAACCGATGCTCTCCAACGCCTTGACCAGCATATTTGACCTAGAGCACAGGCAAACGATCTTCCAGGTCCTACTTCGGGACGAAGAGGTCGTCGGTTCGACCCCGGCCCCAGCCACATGGTCCCGGCCGGCATGTTCGCCGTTTGACCAGGGGACCAGTCACGCCGCCGGAACACGCCGGTCATCCCATACGAATCGGCCTGTACCTTTAGCCCAGCTGAGCCCGTTGACCCCCACCGGAGCCAGAATTCCGGGCGCACCTGCCGCGTCCTGTCGGGGTCGGTGGAAACGGGTCACGTACCAGGCGCCACCGCTGATCCGGTTGCGGCAGTACTGCCAAGGCGGGACGCCGCACTTGGAGCAGGCCTCCTCAGCGCACGCGTTCCAGGCTCGGCGGAGGGCGGATTCGACGGTGGTGGCGTCATGCCCGGATGGCTTCGCAGCGAGAGTGAAGTACTCCATCAGCCGATGATGGCAGTTGGTCCTCCGCTCGTCTGGCGGATGCGATCCCCCAGAGCCTTCGAGGTTGGGGACGGTCTCAGTTGCGGTCTCGATCGTCGCTCGTTCCGTGAACGCCCGCCACCGTCCGCCAGGGTCCGAAACCCCGTGTGATCAGGCGTGGAGGCCGTTTCGCAGACATCCGCGGACACCGGCGGACCAAGATCGCACAACTCGTAATGCGTAGTTCCGTCCGATGGCCCACCGCAATGGAGTCCCCGCCCACTGAGTGCGGTGGGGGCTCTCAATGGCCGGGACCGGACCTGGGTGGCGTTCGTCGCGTCGCACACGGGATCGAGGTATACGACCTCGCGTGGGCGGGGTGACCACACGAAGCCGCCCGCCTCGAGCTCCAGGTTTCTCTACCTCATCAAGCCCCGGCTGCGCTCCGCTCCGCCGGGCGCGCTTCCCGGCTCCGCTCCGGGCGACGCTCCTGCCTTCGGCCCGCTCCGCCCGCGCTGCGCCGACGCGCGCCCACATGTGGATAGGGCCGGTGGCCATGAGTCGAGCGCCGCGGAGCGCGGCTCACGGTCAAGACGATGCCTCCGGCGGGGGATCGGCCGGCACCGGGATGGAGGGGGGCGCCGTTCGCGACTGCGGGTCCGTAGTGGCGTGCGTGGGGTGCTCCCATCGCGTCCACCATCGACCCAGGCAGAGCCGAGCAGACGCGGCTCATGGCGTCCAGGTCGTTCGTACAGTGGCGCGCTCCACCTGGACGCCATGAGCCACGCCCGCTCCACGGTGTGTGGATCGACGGCGGACGGGATGGGAGCCGGGCTGAGTGGTGGGTTAGGAAAGTACGTTCCCGACTGCGGTTTTCCGCGGGTGGGGGCTTTGTTCACACGGTGAGGGGGACAGGGTGGATCTCGTCGGCCGGGTGACCTGTGCGTTCGTGAATGCGTTTGACCGCTTCGGCCGAGGGAGCCTCGGAGAGGCAGTAGACCGTGCCGGACTCCGGGTCCGCCCAGGCCCTCTCGAAGTGGACGCCTTCTTCCCCTTCGATGGCGACGTTATCCTGGTAGGCCTCCCTCAGCTGGTCGGTCGTGATGTCCTTCATCCCGTGGTGGATGTCCATGAACTGGGGCATGGCGTCGCACCTCCTTCCGACTTCCGCGGCCCGGCGTTGCGACTGGCCAACCCGCTTGCCGGCCATCATCTCCATCCTGTGCCCGTACGACCGTGGCGGCGACCGCACGGGCTGGCACGCATCAGGCCGCAGTGGGCTGCCTCCGCTGTTTGACGTCGGCTGTGAGCTTCACGGCCGGGCCGTCTCTGGGCCGTCCGAGGCCCCCAAGGTCGACCAACGACGACCGCCAGTGACAGTCGAGCTACGGCCCCCAACGGTGAAACCCCAGGTCATCGGCCACCGACCATACGGGTTTCCGCCGGGGACCAGCCGTCGGGCAAGATGGGGCGCATCTGTCAAGACCACGTGCCGTGGCTGACATCAGCGGCTGACACCAACAGGCGCGTACATGAGCGGTCGGCGCCGAACCCGAGCGGACGATCAGCCGAGGCTCAGCGCGAGTTGATCGACGTCTCCGACGCCCCGTGATCGACCTGATAAGGATGAGGCCACAGCATCAAGTGGGCAGCCAGCGTGGGCGGTGCACCTGGCCCAGGGGTGCACCGCCCTTACCTTGGCTCGTTCATTGAGGTGCACCGAGACATGACCGGTCCTGTCAGCCCCGAGTGCTAGAACACCTGCATGACGTACAGGTTTACGGCGAGGATCGCTTGCGGGTACGACGATCAGGACCAAGATGACTGCGTGATGGCGGGTGTGGCCGAGTCGAACGGCGAGGAGGCGTTCTCCTTGTTGTTCATGTGTGACTTCGACGAGCCCGACTCGCAGGAAGTATCCCTGGGCATGGACACACACTGTCTCGTCACGCCCGACCAGGGCACCGCCTACGGCTGCGTACGTGAAGTAGAGCTGGACGGCGATGTGCTGCGAGTGACGCTCGACCCTTCATCCTTGGACAGCCTTGGCTTGACCGATTCCGTCATCGAAACCTTGCTTCGGGCGCCGGCAGCGGATGTGGCGCGTATGCGCGAAGTGCTCCCGCGCATCCTGGCGTACGGGCGTCCGGATGCCCGCCCCAAACTGATCAAGTTGTAGCGAGTGCAGCACAGCAACCCCAGCGCCCGTCCGTCTCAGTTTCCGTCTCATTCAGCGGCGGTCATCACCGTTCAGGAGGGTCCGGCCACGAGCTCGCACTGAACGCCTGGACGGGCATGAACGCAGGTGAACCCTCCGGTACGAGGCCCGCTGGACCAGCAACAGACTTGGAAAGCGTGTGGGGGCAACTACTCACGAGTTGGAGGCTCATATCCCCTGCAAGCGCGTGCCGGGCACGATGTCGAATGGCCTCACAGTTCGCGGCGGGGGCCGTTCTAGGCGCCTCAGCCTGCGTCGCCCTAACGGGTCAGCCCTGGGGAGTGAGCGGGGAGTGGATCAAGGAAGCCGTACGGATCGCCGCCCACCGGAACCAACTCGTACCGACGCCCTGACCTGCACAGGAGTCAAGAACTGCTGGCTGGCGACCTTTCCGCACATTATTCGGGACGAAGAGGTCGTGGGTTCAAATCCCGCCACCCCGACAGAGAAGTACCAGGTCAGAGCCCGGTGGGTAAATTTACCCACCGGGCTCTGAGCGTTTGCGTGTCTGACTGCGTGACTGTCGATCCTGAGTGGCTACGACCGCTGCCGATCGCTGCCGAAGATTTCTAGGGCCTGTCCGACGGGTCGCGTCACCGACCCCGCACCCGACAGCACTGTCACCCGAATGGCCCAACATGACGTGCCACCCACATGGGTGAAGATCAAGCTGGCTAGTGCCCCAACCGAGGAAATCCGTGAAAGGCGAACCACATGCGCATTCGACGAATCCTCGCCGCCGTCATCGCCACGGCAGCCCTCGCCGGACTCGGCCTCACAGGCGCCGCCACCGCACAGGGTGCGCCGTCCTACGTCACCCCTTCTCAGTGCACGCAGGGCGGCGGAACGGCCGATCTGACGGACAACACCTGCAAGGGCGGTATGTACGACGGGGAGAAGATCGACTAAACCCCACAAGGCGCCCCGCAGCCACGCGCCGCGGGGCGCTCCCGCGCGAGAGTAGCCGGGAGAGTCGCAGGGACTGTGCCGATCCGACTGCCGAGGAGGCGTCACTGCTCGGCATCCAAAAGGCCGCGCTCGTCACGCACATCCGGCGGACGTACTACAGCGACCAGGGGCGGCCCGTGGAGACGGCGGACATCGTGGTGCCCGTCGCTCATGGCGAGATCGTCCATGAGATCCCGATCAACCGTCGGCGGGCGGGCGAAGCGGTGACGGCCTTGGCTTCGAGACGGCCGGCGTCCGCCATCGCGAGTGCCGCGGTCGGGCGCGGGCGATCCAGCCGACGGTGGACCGGGTGCCGTCACTCCCTACCCACCGCGCCGGGTGCACCGGCCGGACTGGTTGCCCAGCCGTGCGCCGATCGGTCAGGTGATCGCCTGCGTGGTCCCGTCAGGCAGCGCGCAGGCTTCGCCGGCGTAGGGGCGTGAAACGATCTGTCCGCCGGCGGCCGTGCAGTCGTCTCTGGAGATGTTCGGAGACGAGGCGGCCCCGGCGCTGACAGCGCCGACGGCGCTCACGCCGGCAAGGGTTGCCGCGGCCAGGGCGAGGCTCAGGATTCTTCGCATGCGCATGACTTCCTCCTTCTCTCAGGCGCCTTCGTTCGGCCTTCGGGAAGGACAAGTCTCAAGACGACGGCGCCCTCTCACTCAGCATGGGCGCTCCGCATGAGGCCTGCGACGCGAGGCTGAGCGCCGCGCCCGGGCGGTGACTGCCCGGCCCCGGAGAGGCATGACGTCGCCGACCTCGACCGGCCGCATCGGTACGCCGCGTGCGCGTCGGTAGGAGCGGGGCGACGTCGATGTCCTTGGCGTCGAGACTGCCGGGGGTTGAGGAGGAGACGGGCCGTACCTGCCTCCGACCGGTGCCGGCGGGCGGCTGCCCCGCGCGGTCCTCTAACGCGGTTCGTGGGCCGCCGCCCGGCAGGCAGCGGTCGCGGCGCCGCTCGCCACTCCGGCCCCGGTCAGCCCGGTCACACAACCCTGCAGGTCTCCGACCACGCCACGGCCGCAGGCCGCTGTGACGGAGTCGGAAGCGGTGGCACCGGCCAGTTCGGCCATCTGTGTGCAGGCGGGGATGTCCGCCCGGACCGCGGGAGCGGCGAGGACCGCACCGCCGAGAGTGAGGGTCAGGCCGGTGAGGGCACCGGCGATACGGGTCGACGTGCGCATGGGACGCACCTGCCTTCCGGGTTGGTCGCGCGGTCCTGGTCCAGGCGGGCCGGATCTACGCGGTAAGGCCGCCTGGCGACGCTCGGTGAGTGGTGCCCCCGGTCGGCGGGCTCACAGACTGACCGCACGATTCTGCGTCGCCTCCATTGAGCCGCACCGGGACATGGTCGCCGGGACGAAGGAGAGGGCCCCGGACCGGATGAGACGCACTCGGACCTCCACTCGAGGGCCCCTCACTCCAGCGTCGCATCCTCTCCCCCGCCCGTCCTGGGCATCCGGGGGGCGGCCGCGCTGAGTAACTGCGATTGCGTGAAGCCCGGTAGCCGACCCGTCCGGCCGACCAGGTGGATCGGACGGCCCGGCGTCCCGCCCGGCCTGTCCCCTGCACACCGCCGGGCGCGGCTCGGCCGGCGAGGCCCGGCCTTCGCTTCCCCGCGAGGTGCTGGGCCGCCACTGCTTGACGACGCTCCGGGATGGCCCTGTCTAGGTGCGGGCCTTTCCGGCGGCGGGATGTGCGCCGGCGTGGGGTGCGGCCATGTCGAGCAGGATCATGGCGTCGTGGTCGGGGGTGCCGGGTTCGGCGACGTAGATGCCCAGGCGGTGGCCGGGGGTGCCTTCGAGTTGCATGCCCTGGAAGGCGAGGGTGATCTCGCCGACCTGGGGGTGGTGGAAGGTCTTCGGCTTCTGGGCGTGGCCGGCTCGGGCGACGTCGTAGCGGTCCCAGAGTTTGGCGAAGTCGGGGCTCTTCAAGAGGAGTTCGCCGATGAGGTTGGCCAGGTCGGGGGCGTCGGGGTCAGTGCCGGCCAGGGCGCGGAGGCGGGCGACGCAGCCGCGGATCTGGGTGCTCCAGTCGGCGTACAGGTCCCGGGCCTGGGGGTGGAGGAAGAGGTAGCGGGCAAGGTTGCGCTGCCGCAGGGGCCACTCCTCGATGCCGGCGTACAGCGCGAGCGCGCCCGGGTTGGCGGCGAGCAGGTCCAGGGTGCGGCTGGTGACGTAGGCCGGACTCGGCCGCAGGTTCTCCAGCAGTAGCTTGACCTTGGGGCTCACGGTGCGGCTGGGGGCGGCCGGGGGCACCGGCGGGTGGTGGGCGGCGCGGATGGCGAGGTCGCGCAGGTGGCGCTGTTCGTCCTCGTCCAGTTTGAGTGCGCGTGCGAGGGCCTCGACGACGGCCAGGCTGGGGCGGGTCTCCCGGCCGCGTTCCAGCCTGGTGTAGTAGTCGATGCTCACCCCGGCCAGCGCGGCGACCTCCTCGCGGCGCAGCCCGGGGGTGCGGCGCACACCGGTCCCGGGGGTGAAGCCGACCTCGGCCGGGGTGATCTGGGTGCGCCGGGCTCGCAGGAACCGCCCCAGTTCCGTACCGCCGCCATTCTGCTGCTGACGTTCGGGTGCCATGGCACCAGTGTGGTCCGCGCGCAGCGCGCTTGCGGCAGGCGAGGGGGGTCGCGCCACACCCCCCTTCGCGCTCCCCGGAACAGCTCGCCCTGCCGCGTGGCCGCCGCACCCGGCACGGTTTGGAGCGGCCCTCACCGCGCTCCACCGCCCCGAACAGCTGAACTCGCACCTGCGCCTGGCGTTGGCCAACGGCCTGGGCAAGGACGAGCTGGTCGCCGCGATCACGCACCTGGCGTTCTACTCCGGGTGGCCCAACGCGATGTCCGCGATGACCCAGCTGAAGGCGATCACCGGGGAGCGAGGCGGCCACCGCCTCTGAGTAGACGAGGAACCATGGAAAACTCCCACCGACCGCCCACCGCGAAGGGTCTGGCCGCCACGTTCACCGGGGACGTGTGGGGCGACGGGATCTACGCCGACGCAGCACCCGACCGGGCCCGCCTGGCGATCGTCCGGTTCGCCCCCGGCGCCCGTTCCCACTGGCATGCGCACCGCTTGGGCTGGACCTTGCACATCGTCGGGGGCATCGCCCTGCTGGGCAGCCGCGACGGCACGGTCACCGAGGCCCGCCCCGGCGACACCGTCTGTACCGCGCCGGGCGAGAAGCACTGGCACGGCGCCGCCCCGACCGCTTCATGGCCCACCTGGTCCTGATGGAGGGCGACACCAGCGACGCCCCGCAGACCGAATGGGCCGAGCAGGTCACCGACGACACCTACCGGGCGCCGCGCACCCCCACCCGCTGATCACCCCGAAAGCACCGAAGGACAGGCACCCCCATGCGCGCAACATTGCTTTTCCAGGCCGGCGACGTCCGCGTCGAGGACGTCGCCGACCCCAGGATCCAGCAGCCCACCGACGCGGTCATCCGCATCGTGACCGGCTGCGTCTGCGGCAGCGACCTGTGGCCCTACAAGTCCCAGCCGCTCACCGACACCCCGCGCCAGATGGGCCACGAGTTCATCGGCGTGGTCGAGGAGACCGGCACCGAGGTGAAGAGCTTCAAGCCCGGCGACTTGGTCGTGGTCCCGTTCACCTACTCGGACGGCACTTGTGACAACTGCCGCCGCGGCCTGACGACCTCCTGCGCCCACGGCGGCCCGTGGGGGGTCGGCGGTGTCGACGGCGGCCAGGGCGAGGCCGCCCGCATCCCCTTTGCCGACGGCACCCTGGTCAAGCTCCCGGTCGGTGAGGACTCCGAGCTGCTGCCCGACCTGCTGACCCTCTCCGACGTGCTGTGCACCGGCTACCACGCCGCCCGCACCGCCGGAGTGAAGGCCGGGGACAGCGTCACCGTCATCGGCGACGGCGCAGTCGGCCTGTCCGCGGTCATCTCCGCGAAGCTGCTCGGTGCCGAGCGGATCATCCTCATGGGCCGCCACACGAAGCGCACCGACCTCGGGCGCGAGTTCGGCGCCACCGACGTGGTCGCCGGACGCGGCCAGGACGGCGTCGCCGCCGTGCGCGAGCTGACCGGCGGCACCGGCACCGACCGGGTGCTGGAATGCGTCGGCCTCAAGAACGCCCTCGTGCAGGCCACGGGCGTGGTCCGCGACGGCGGCGTGATCAGCCGTGTCGGCGCCCCGCAGTATCCCGAAGTGCCTTTCGGGTTCCCCGAGTTCCTGCGCAACATCACCCTCACCGGCGGCGTCGCCCCCTCCCGCGCCTACATCGAGGAACTCATGCCGCACATCCTGAACGGCGACATCCACCCCGGCCGCGTCTTCGACCGCACCGTGGCCCTGGACGACGTTGCCGAGGGCTACCGCCTGATGAACGACCGCGAGGCCCTCAAGGTCCTCATCCGCCCCTGACCAGGGCGACCCCGCACCACACCACCACTCCGCACAGCAAGGACACGGCCATGGAACAAGTCACTTTCCAGAACAAGGGCAACACGGTGGTCGGCAACCTGTTCAAGCCCGCCGGCTTCGAGCAGGGCACCACGTACCCCGCGATCGTGGTGACCCACCCCTTCGGCGCCGTCAAGGAGCAGGTCTCCAGCACCTACGCCGAACTGCTGGCCGCGCAGGGCTTCATCACCCTGGTCTTCGACGCCTCGTACCAGGGCGAGAGCGGCGGTGAGCCGCACTTCTCCGAGTTTCCCTCAGCGCGTGTCGAAGACATCCGCCGCGCGGTGGACTTCCTGAGCATCCACCCCGACGTGGACGAGAACCGCATCGGCGCCCTGGGCATCTGCGCAGGCGGCGGCTACACGGTCAACGTGTCGCAGACCGAGATGCGGATCAAGGCGGTCGCGGGCGTGAGCACCTTCGACATCGGCTCCGCGCGCCGCGACGGCGTCGGCCCCCTCGGCAAGCAGTCGCCGGAGTACCGCACCGATCTGCTCAAGCGGTCGGGCCAGGCCCGCACGCGCGAGGCGGCCGGCGGGGAGGTCGAGATGTTCTCCCTGATCGCCGACAACCCCAAGTTCGACATGAACGACCTGTCCACCATCCCCGTGATGTACCAGGAGGGGTACAAGTACTACTCCGAGATAGACCCCAACCCCCGATTCATGGGCGCGTTCGCCCTCTCCAGCCTCAGCCAGCAGATGGCGTTCTTCCCGTTCGAGGGGATCGAGCTGATCTCCCCGCGCCCGCTGCTGCTGATCGCCGGCTCCGAGGCCGACACGCTCTACATGAGCCAGGACGCCATCGAGAGGGCGAAGGAGCCCAAGGAGCTCCTCGTCCTCGACGGCGCCAGCCACATCGACCTGTACTGGAAGCCCGAGTACGTCCCGCAGGTCGCCGACAGGCTCACCGAGTTCTTCGCCAAGAACCTGTAAGCGACCGAGCGGACGCCGACCCGGCCGCAACCAGGCGAACTTGCTTCCACGGCGGAGCCGCCGTTCCGGTGGCTCGCCTGCCGCTGGAGGCGCTCCCGGGTTTGCTCGACAGCTTCGTCGTCGCGGTGGTGACATTGATCGGGCCGGCGCTCCCATACGATCAGATCATCCGAGTCGCCTCCGCCGTGGCGATCCTCTGCTGCACGTGGCGCCAGGGAGAGCATGGACGTCGTCGATCTTGGTGCGCTGGTCATCACGCGCCGCAACGGAAGTGAGCCGATAAGGGCCGACGGCGAATCCGTGGGCACGCTCGGCGAGTTCTGGAGCTGGGCGTGCTCCGACCTGGCCAGCAACACCATGCGCGGCGTCCTGGCCGAGTACCTCGTGGCTACGGCGTTGGGCGCCGCCACTGCGACCCGCGTCGAATGGGACACCGTCGACATCCGCACGCCTGAAGGGTGGCGCGTCGAGGTGAAGTCGGCGGCTTACCTCCAGTCATGGGCGCAGTCCCAGCTGTCGGAGATCTCGTTCTCCATCGCACCGGCATCCGGCTGGGACGCCAAGACTGGTACCACCTCGGCCGACGTGCTGCGTCGCGCAGACGTGTACGTCTTCTGCCTCCTGCACCACCAGGACAAGCAGACCCTCAACCCGCTGGACCTCGGCCAGTGGACTTTTCACGTCCTGCCCACCCGTGTGCTTGACGAACGGTGCCCTGATCAGAAAACCATCCGGCTCTCCAGCCTCGAGCGTCTCAGCCCGCTGAAGACCGGGTTCGGCGGCCTGCACAAGGCGGTGGCCTCGTGCGCCGACGGCGTTCATGGCTCCTGAGCCCCGCGACACGAAGACGGCGTGTCTGCTGTGCCGAGGGGCGAGCCGGCAGCTCGCCCCTCTCTCCGTTGTCAGGCGGACGGGTTGATGACCACCTTGGCCGAGTTGTTCTTGCTGTTCGGGTCGAAGGTGGAGGACGTGTCGGAGTGGGGGTGGACGACGACGCGGCCCGTCGCGTCGGGGACGACGCGGTCGATGCGGAGCTGGAAGGGGAAGCTGACCTTCAGGTCCGGCTTGGCCCATAGCGGGAGGGTGCAGGCGTAGTGGCCGATGGCGGGGTCGTCGCCGGACGTCCAGGCGTTGTGGCAGGTGTCGGGGACGGACGTGGCGGTGGTGCCCTCGGGGAGGTAGTAGTCGATCACGGCGACCGGGTCGCCGGAGCCGACGTTGGCGACCCAGGCCGGGCCGCGGTTGACGAAGCGGAAGCCGGCGGTGACGGTGTCGCCGGCCGCGCCGGTCGCCTTGGTGCCGCGCACGGCGAAGTCGGCGGTGTTGTCGGCGGAGATGTGCCAGGAGCGGCCGTTGTCCGAGCTGTTGAGGTCGGTGGTGTCACCGGTGGGCTGGACCTCGTAGTCGAAACGTTCGTACAGCGCGTGGTCGGTGACGGCGAGCCGTAGCGGTTCCGGGAGCTCGACGGTGGCGCCGGGCGCTACGTCGGTGTCGAAGGAGCAGGTCACGTACGTCATGGGCGTGTACTCGCCGCTGTCGTCCGGCCCGGTGTAGGTGCACTGCGGGTAGCGGGTGACGACGTCGAGGCCGTAGGTCGCCCACATCTTCACGCTGAAGCCGTGGGCGGTCTCGTTGCCGGTGTTGGTGACGGAGAACGGGACGGTGAGGTTCGTGCCGGGTGCTACGTCGGTGACGTCCTGTGGGGTGGTGATCCCGAGGTCGGGGCCGGAGCCGACGGTGACGAAGGTTTCCGCGGAGCCCTGCGGGGCGGTGAGCGTGCCGTCGGGGCCGCCGGTGGCCTCGGCCGAGTACTCGATCGCGCCCTGTGCTCCCACGGCGGCGTCGGCTGCGGCCCGCACCTTCAGCTGCACCTGCGCGCTGTAGCGGGTCGGTACGTCTCCGGTGTCGCACACGGCTACGGTGCCGGTGTCGTTCGGCGTGCAGTTGTCGGGCCAGGACACGTCCGCGACGCCGGCGAGGCCGGAGACGTCGACGGTCAGCCGGCCGTCGCTCACGGTGAAGTTGTCGTTGTCGTGGTAGAGGCCGAGCGCCAGTGAGCGGTACTGGGCCGTGCCGGCGTCCGGAGCGACGGTGACCGTCTGCTCGTACGGCGCCTGGATCCACAGCTGATCGGTCTGCGCCTCGTCGTCGGCGAAGGCGACCCCACTCCCGAGACCGGCGACGATCAACGCCCCCACGGCTCCGGTACAGGCTCCGCGACGCAGCACACGCCCGACGGAGACAGAACTCATGTCATCCCCCAGATGGGACAGATGGGACCCCGGCGCAGTGACCAGCACCGGGCGCGAGTTGGACGACCTGTCGAGTCGGAAGGTTGTACGGGGGCGCGTGGTGCGTGGTCCTCCCGCCAGTTCCACGTCTGGCAGGCCTCACGTTCCGTCCTGGCCCGCGCGGACCACCACCGCCACCGTCTTCACGGCCCCGCTGTGCTCGAAGTGCAAGGTGAACTCGACGAGATCACCGGACTGCCAGCCCGCCTTCGTCGGCACGATCACGTCGAGGCTGGTCGGGGACATGGCAAGGCTGTCGCCGGCCGGGACGGCGGCCGAGGACACCGTCTTCGCGGAGGCCGAGCCGGCGCCGGTCATGCGGTGGCGGCTCAGCGTGAGGGCGCCGTCGGCCGCCTCGGCGGACGTCACCTTCAGCAACCGGTCCGCCGAGCCTCCGCTGTTGGTGATCCGGAAGAAGGCCGCCGTGTCCCGGTTGTCGCCGTAGGGCAGGAGCACCCGGCTCTCGCTCACCGCGATACGGGCCGGGCTGCCCGCGCTGCCGTACGCGGTCCACATGCTCAGACCGCCGAGTGCGAGGCCGCCTGCGGCGACGGGCGCGAGCGCGGCGAGCAGGGTGTCGGTGAGCCTGCGGCGGGTGGGGCGCCAGAGGGCCTGGTCAGTCATCGGGTGCGCCTCCCGGCGGCGGGCAAAAACGGCCAAGGGCTGCGGATCATCGGGCACCCGCTCCCGGCAGCGGGCGGGCGCACCACCCGGCGGCGGGCAAAAACTGCCAAGAGCCACCCGTCATCGGATACCCCTCCCCGCCCCGCGCGACGGCTGCCACGCCCGCAGTCGCAGGCTGTTCGTGACCACCAGCACCGAGCTGGCCGACATGGCCGCCGCCGCGAGCATCGGGTTGAGCAGGCCGACCATGGCCAGGGGGACGGTGACGACGTTGTAGCCGAAGGCCCAGAGGAGGTTGGCGCGGATCGTGGCGAGGGTGCGGCGGGCGAGGCGGATCGCGTCGGCGAGGGCTTCGATGTCGCCGCGTACGAGGGTGACGTCGGCTGCGCCGATGGCGACGTCCGTGCCGCTGCCCATGGCGATGCCCAGGTCGGCACCGGCCAGGGCGGCGGCGTCGTTCACGCCGTCGCCGACGACCGCGACCCGGTAGCCCTGTTCGCGCAGGTCCCGGACGAGGGCGGCCTTGTCCTCGGGTGTGCGGCGGGCGTGCACCTCGTCGATGCCCAGGGCGGAGGCGACGGCCCGGGCGGGTGCCTCGCGGTCGCCGGTGGCGAGTACGGGGCGGACACCGAGGCGTCGTAGGCGGTCGACTGCCCGGTAGCTGCCGGGGCGTACGACGTCGCCGATCTCGATCAGGGCTTCCGTCACTCCGTCCACGCGGACCAGTACGGGGGTGTGGGCGGCGGCTTCGGCCAGCGGCAGGGCGTCCGCGAGGGTGGCGGGCAACTCGTCGTCCGGGGCGAGGACTTCGATCAGCCGGCCCTCGACCCGGCCGCGCACGCCCCGTCCCGGCAGGGCGCTGAACTCGGTCACGTCCGGCAGTCGCCGCTCGCCCAGTTCGCGCCGGGCGTGTGCGGAGATCGCCCGGCCGAGCGGGTGTTCCGAGCCCTGTTCGACGGCCCCCGCCAGGCGCAGGAGCGCGTCGCGGCCGAGGCCGTCCGGTACGGCGGTGACCCGGGCGACGCTCATGTGGCCGGAGGTGAGCGTGCCGGTCTTGTCGAGGACGACGGCGTCGAGGTGCTGGAGCCCCTCCAGCGCCTGTGGGCCGGTGACCAGGACGCCCAGTTGGGCGCCCCGGCCGGTCGCGGCCATCAGCGCGGTCGGGGTCGCGAGGCCCAGGGCGCAGGGGCAGGCCACGACCAGGACGGCCACGCAGGCCGTGATCGCCGCCTGTGGCTCGGCACCGGCGCCGAGCCAGAAGCCGAGGGTCGTGACGGCGAGCGCCAGCACGACGGGCACGAAGACACCGGCCACCGAGTCGGCCAGCCGCTGGGCGCGTGCCTTGCCGGCCTGGGCCTCGGTCACCAGGCGGGTGATACGGGCGAGTTGTGTGTCGGCGCCGACTGCCGTGGCCCGTACGAGCAGCAGTCCGCCGGCGTTGACGGCCGCGCCGACCACGGCCGAGCCCGGCCCGACCTCGACCGGCTCGCTCTCCCCGGTGACCAGGGACAGATCCACGGCGGAACTGCCCTCCACCACCTCACCGTCGGTGGCGACCCGTTCGCCGGGCCGTACGACGAAGACCTGCCCGACCTGCAACTCCTCCAGCGGGATGAGCCGTTCGGCAGCACCGTCCCGTACGGCCACCTCCTTGGCGGCGAGCCGGGCCAGCGAGCGCAGGGCCGCCCCGGTGCCGCGCCGGCCGCGTGCCTCCAGGAAGCGGCCCGCCAGCACGAACAGCGGTACCCCTACGGCCGCTTCGAGGTAGATGTGCGCCACGCCGTCGGAGGCGGTGGGGACGAGCGTGAACGGCATCCGCATTCCGGGGTCGCCGGCTCCGCCTAGGAAGAGCGCGTACGTCGACCAGGAGAAGGAGGCCACGACGCCCAGCGAGACCAGCGTGTCCATGGTCGCCGTGGAGTGGCGCAGAGCGCGTACCGCACGCAGGTGGAAGGGCCAGGCGCCCCATACCGCCACGGGAGCGGCCAGCACGAAGCACAGCCACTGCCAGTTGCGGAACTGCAGGACGGGCGCCATCGACAGCACCAGGACGGGCAGCGCGAGCAACGCTGTCACCAGCAGTCGGTGGCGCTCCTGCCGGGCTTCCTCGCCCTCCTCGCCTGCCTCGTCCTCGTCTCGCCGTTGCTTCTTGGGCGGCTCGGGCAGGGCGGCCGTGTAGCCGGCCTTCTCGACTGTGGCGACGAGTTCCGCCGGGCTGACATCCGCCGGGTGACTGACCCGGGCCCGGCCTGTGGCCAGGTTGACGGTCGCCGTGACTCCGTCCAGCTTGCCGAGCTTCTTCTCCACGCGCTTCACACAGGCCGCGCAGGTCATGCCGCCGACGGTCAGATCCGTCGTCATCAGGACGGTCGCCGGTTCGGCGCTCAATGGTCGCCTCCCCCGTGCATGTCCATGTCTCCCGCGCCCCCCGTGTCCCCGCTCCCGCCGCCTTGCCCCGGGGTGCCGGTGCCGTGCATGCCGGGCGCGACCGGGCCGGCGGCGGACCCGACGGTGTACGACACCGCGAACATCAGGGCCAGGAGCAGGAGGAAGCCACAGAGCGCGGGCGGGGGCGTCATCTTCCGCAGGGCCGCGCTCGCGCCCGCGGGGAGGGATTGCCGGGACTCGTCCATCAACCGCGTCTCCAGGTCACGTCGTACGGCGTCGCTCAGATCGCGCCGTACCGATTCAGGGGTCGGACCGGCCGGGGGCCGAGTTCCGGAACAGGTGTGAGATGCCTGTCACACGAGAGACAGGCACCTCACACACACCGGCCGGGCAAGCCGGATTACTCGCCCCGGGATCCCGCGGAGCGGCCCCGCACCACGGCGAAAGCCGCCGCGGCCAGGCCCAGCACGCCCACGATCAGGCCGGCGGCACCGAGCCCGCGGGCCGTCGAGTCACTGCTGGACGCGGTGGACTTGGAGCTGCCCGAGTTGTCCGAGCTGTTCGGCGCCGCCGAGGAGGCGGTCGAGGCGCCGCCGCCCTCGCTCTCCGCGCCCTTCGCCGTGAGCTTGAGGACCGGTGCCGGGTTCTCCGGCTCGTCCCCGCCCTGCTGGGCCTCCTCGATCCAGCGCACGGTCTTGCCGTCGGAGTACGTCTGGAGCGTCTTGAAGGTCAGCTGGTCGGTGTCGTCGGGCAGTTGACCGAAGGCGACGTTGAAGTCCTCGTAGTGGCCGGGGTCGATCTTGCCGCCGGTCCAGGTGATCTCGGAGACCGCGTCGGTGATGGTGCCGTCGTCGGTCTTGACCGGGGTCTTGAGCTTCGTGTCGGTGACCTTGGCGGTCCAGCCGTCCTGCGGCGAGACGAGCACGCCGAGGACGGGGTGGTCGGTGGGCAGGAAGACCTGGACCTTGGTGGTGCTCGCGCCGTCCTCCTCGTTGGGGACGCGGAAGGTCAGTACGCCGTCCGTGGCGCCCTTGGCGTAGCTCTCCGGGTGGACGGTGACGTGCGCGGAGGCGATGCCCGCGCCGGCGAGGACGCCGGCTGCGGCGAGGGCGGTGACGGCCGCGGCGCGGCGCAGGGTGGTGCGGGTGCGTGTCGTGGACATGGGTGAGTGGATCTCCGTACCTGAGGAGGGATGTCGGGGTCAGATGACGTACGACATCCCCGCCGGCGGTCCGCGCCGGTGCACGGCGTACCGCAGCCGCGTCCGCCGCAGCGACCACGCCTCGTCCGCGGCCTGCCGTACGAGACCTGCCTCGGCCGGTACGACGCGCACGCCCCGGGCCACCTGCCACCAGGCGGCGAGCCCCGGCACGAGCGTGATCGCCCAGCGCAGCAGCGACCACAGCGCGGCCTCACCGCGTCGCAGCCACCAGGTCAGCACAGCGGCTGCTCCGAGGTGGACCGCGGTGGCGTGGGGGGTGAGCGCGTGTGGGTGGCTCATCGACATGCCGTGCATGGCCTGCATGGCCATCGTGGTGTGGTGGTGCGGCTGGGCGGCGTGGAACACGAGGTGCAGCCCGCCCTGGGCGGCCAGGGTTCCCCCGCCGATGCCGGCCAGCGACCGCTCGCGGCCGCCCAGCAGGCAGCCGGCCGCGAGGACCGGCACGACCGCGGCGATCTGCACCCACACCGGCGGCGCCTGGCCCGTGGCCAGCACATGCGCCCCGGCGGCGAGCAGCACGCACAGGACGGCGAACACCGTCGCGCGCAGCATCCGTACCGCCGGGGAGACCCTCATGGCATCCGATGCTGCCATGCGGCCCGCGCACCACCTGGTCATCTCTGAATTTCCTTACGCGTCGGGGCCCGGATCGGTCGGTGATCCGGGCCGTTGCCGTCGCCGTACGACCGGTCAGGCCACGGCGGCCAGGGGGGCCATGGGGGGCAGGTGTTCGGCCTCGTCCAGCCATGCGATCAGCGAGGTGCGGGCACGGGCCACCCGCGAGCGCACCGTGCCCACCGGGCAGTCGCTGACGCGGGCCGCCTCCGCGTAGGGCAGTCCGACCATCTGGGTGAGGACGAACGCCTCGCGCCGGTCGTCGGGGAGCGTGTCCAGCAGTTCGGTGAGGGCGACGCCGTCGTCGAAGCCGGGCAGGTCGCGCGGCTGGGTGCGTTCGGCGGCCGACTCCCAGTCGTCCGTGTCCGACAGGCGGGGACGGGAGGAGTGGTAGCGGATGCTGTCGACGACCGCGCGGCGCGCGATGGAGAGCAGCCAGGTGCGGGCCGAGGAGCGGCCTTCGAACCGGTGCAGGCTGCCCAGGGCGCGCAGGAAGGTGTCCTGGGTCAGGTCGTCGGCGCTCTGGGGGTCGGCACCGAGGTACGTCACGTAGTGGCGGACGTCTCGGTGCAGGGCGCGTACGAAGTGGTCGACGGCGTCGGGGTCACCGTTGCGGGCGGCGAGCGCCCAGGCCGTGATCGACTCTTCTCTCGCGTCCGTCCTCAGGTTCGTCCTGGAGTCCGTCCTTGAGTCCGTTTTCGAGTGCGTTCTCGACTGTTCGCGCGATGGAGCCAGGGCAGGAGTGATCACCTGGGTTCTGTCCTTCTCGGGAATCAGGTGTCCGGTGTCCGGCCGGCGCGCGCGCAGGGCAGCGGGCGGCACAGCGGAACCGGTGCCGGGGTGGACGGCCGGGCGCGGGAGCGCGCGGCCGGTGCCCGAGGCGGGGAAACCGGCGGCTCGACGGCTCGACGGCTCCGGGTGGAGTGCCTCGGGGAACCAGCTGTCGTCAGGCGACAGCGACCCCGGCGGGCGGACCCCGAGAAGTGATCGCGTGGGAGAGGAGAAGGCTGCGCGGCGCCCGGTCCGAGCTCGCTCGGCGGGCGCGGACCCGCGGCCGGTGCGGCGGCGCGGGCAAGCGGAACAGCAGGCTCAGCGGTGCGAAGAGCCAGCCGGCTACGGCCCGCAGGATCCGGAAGGCGGCGCGTTCGCCGTGGGCCAGCCACAGGCCGCACAGCAGCGCGGCCAGGAGGTGGGCGACGAGCATGCCGGTCGCGGACATGCCGCCCATGTCATGACCGAGGGGCGCCATGGACCCCATGTGGTCCATGGCGCCCATGTGGTCCATGGCGCCCATGTGGTCCATCGAACTCATGGAGCCCATGGATCCCATGGAACCCATCGACCCCGACCCCGATCCCGACCCCGACGACAGCGAGCCGCACAGGACGTAGGTGAGCCACTGCCGGGCCACCGACGCCCCGCCGGACGGTGCCGGCTGTACGACGGCCTGGGCGAGAGCGAACGACGAGTGGAGTACGGCCTGGGCGGCCACCGTCAGGGAGACGACGAGCAGCGGTCCGCGTTCCCGGCCGGACAGCCGCCAGGCCGTAGCGCCGGTCGCGACGGCACCCGCGGCCAGGGCCCACCAGGGCACCGCGGTTCCCGACATGACGATGTGGCCCAGGGCGGCGAGCAGCACGCAGACGACCGCGAACACCGCGGCCCGTACCGTGCGAGAACACCACCCTGTAGTCATGGCGGCCCCATCCTCGCATCCGCGCTTCCATGGTCACCGGTGGGTACGGAAATCGGTCTGATGCTCCCTCACACCGTGCCCTGTGATCCAGGCCACGGCAACAGGCCGGAACTCACCCGCGATCGCGACCGACTTCTCCCGAAGCCCCGCTTCCCTCTGCGCTTACTTGCGCAACACCTAAAATGTTCCCCATGGAGACGACCGACACGACGGGCTGGGAGACGGCGGTGCTCGACGGAGGGCCCGCGGACGGAGTGCGGATGAAGGTCTCCGGCCGGCCGCGCGTGATCCAGGTGACGTACCCCTGCCAGATGGAGGCGTCGTCGACCGGCGTGCGGGCGGACGCGGTGTACCTCTACCGCCGGAACTACACGGTGGACGGCGAGCCCCTGTGGTACGGCTTCGACGTCGCCAGCCCCTGACCTGTGCGGCGAGCGAGCCTCAGTGTGCCGTGTCGCCGGTGCTGTCGTCGGTCTTCATGGCCTTGGCCTCGCTCTTGAGGATGCGCATCGACTTGCCGAGCCCGCGGGCGGCCTCGGGGAGCTTCTTGGAGCCGAACAGCACGATGACGACGATCGCCACGATCAGCAGGTGCCAGGGTTCCAGCCCGTTGCGCAGCATGTCGCCCACCCCTTCTTGATGATTGCTACCTTGCGCAACTGTACAACCCAGAGGCCGGATCAGGCGTCGGAGTCGGGCTTGCTGCGGGCCGCCGCGTAGGCCTGGGCCGGGGTCATGGGGACACCGTTGAGGCTGACCGTCTTGTAGGGGCTGACCTTGGCGCAGGTCTTGGCCTGGTCGGCGGTCTGGGCGTGCGCGTTGGAGACCGCGGCCTCGGTGTCGGCGGGCGCGGGCGAGGACGTACCGCCGCTGTAGCTGGTGCCGCTGGGCCAGTCGCTGCCGATCACCAGGGTCAGGCCGCTGCCGGCGCCCTGCTTCAGATGCGCGGCGGACAGGCCCAGTGTCTTCGCGACCGTCTGCGCCTGGGCCTTCTCACCGGTGCCGTAGGTGAGGGTGGTGGTGGTCGCGGGGCTGGGCGCGTTGGCCGTGGTCGTGTCCGGGCTGAAGCCCTGACCGGTGAGCGCGGTCGCGATCGCGGAGGCGCGGCCGGTGACCGTGGTGCC
>NZ_MCGQ01000018.1 GCF_002242805.1 Streptomyces diastatochromogenes
GCCCGCAGCACCCCCGGCCCCCGCCTGCCCACCGCCCGCAGCACCCCCGGCCCCCGCCTGCCGACCGCCCGCAGCGTCCCCGCCGCCCGTCTGCCCCATGCCCGCTGCGTCCCCGGCCGGTGGTCGTCCGTTCGTCGGCGTCATGGCCGTGCGTCCTCCGTTGTCCTGCCCGTGTCGTGGTTCAGGGGTGCGCGCCCCTGGTGTCGTGCCGTCGCGGCGAGCGTACGGTGTCCGGACTGTTCGGCGAGCACGACCCGCTCCGTGGGCAGGGTGCGCTGCCACCACTCGCCGGAGGCGGCGTCGGCCGTGGCGCGCAGGTCGACCAGTGCGGCGGCGAGGGTGCGGTGAGCGGTCTCCAGGGCTCGGGGTTCCGGGTGCGGCTCGGCGAGCAGGCGGGCGGCGTGTTCGCGGGCGTGTTCGACCGTGGTCAGCGCGTGTTCGATGCGGTCGCCGGCGCGCCGGTTGGTGACGGCCACGGCCGCGACGAAGCCGACCAACGCGCCCACGAGGGTGTCCGCGATGCGCTCGGTGATGAGCCGGCCGGGGTCCTGGCTGCGGGCGAACTCGGTGATGAGCAGGGCCATCGGCGTGACGCACACACTGCCGAGCCAGTAGTTGCGGCTCATCAGCGCCTCGGCGCCGAAGTTGAAGGCGAGGCAGAGCAGCACCAGGGCCGCCGGGTGGAGATGGGCGAGCGGGGTGACCGCGGCGAAGACGAGGACGCCGACCAGGTTGCCGACGACGCGCTGGATGCCCCGGCTCCAGGTGAGGGTGACGTTGGCCTGGTAGAGGGAGGCGGCGGTGACCAGCGCCCAGTAGGGGCGGCCGACTCCCATGGCGAGGGAGGCGTATCCGGCGAGGGCGCAGCCGATCGCGGTGCGGGCGGCGAGGGGCGCGAGCGGGGCGAGCCGGTGCCGCAACGGGCGGCGCGGGAAGGCGAGTTCGGCGTCCACGCCGAGCAGCTCGCCGGTCGGGTCGTGCGGGGTCTCGATCCCGGCGACCGGGCCGGTTCCGCGCAGGTCCCGGGCCCAGGCGCGCAGCCGTTCCGGGTCGGTGTCGGCGGGGGCGGCCAGGGCGACCTCGGCGCGGATCAGGAGCCGTTCGAGGGTGCGCCGGGTGCGGTCCGGGCGGGTGCCCGCGGCCAGCAGGGACTGCCAGGCCGCGTGGATGGCGGCGGCACTCGCGGCGCGGGCCCGGGCGTGGCCCTCGGCGGTACCGCGCGTGGCGGCGTACACGGCGGCCGCGTTCAGGGCCTGGGCGGTGGCGCGGCGCTCGGGGCCGTGCGGGCGCAGCAGCCCGGGTGCCATGCCGACCAGCCAGGCCCAGGTGCCGGCCGCGAGGGCCAGCCCGACATGGCCGGGGACCTGGCCGAGGCTCTGCGGTGCGAACAGGGAGGCGGAGCTGATGAAGGTGAGGACCACGTTGCCGGGCGGACCGATGCGGGTGGCGTCGCACACCGTCTTCTGTACGGCGGCCAGGAGGGCGCCGACGGTGACCAGCACGACGGCGTCGCTGGTGAGCGAAGCCGCGAGCAGGGCGACGGCGAGGCCGCCGACCATGCCGAGCACCACCCAGGCCAGGGCCCGGGCCCTGGCGGCGTAGGGCCGGTTGTGGCCGTAGAGCGCGCACAGGGATCCCGCCATCGTGTACATGGCGAGGTCGAGACGCCCGAGCGCCAGCAGGGTCAGGTTGGGCGGGGCGACCGCGGCGACCGCGCTCAGCGCGGGCTTGAACCAGATGTCGGAGGGCCGCCCGAGGCGGAGCACGCCGGCGAGGGGAAGACGATGACGGGTCGCACTGCTCATACCATCAATTTAGCATGTGTTTTACTCGTAAATGATTTGGATCAGTTGTCGGTTGCCTCCTGCCTCACCTGCTGTGCTCCGGCGAATGCTCCCCGTGTACCCCCTTGCGCTCGCATGCGCCCCGCGTGGCGCGGGCATCGCATTCCTCGACCGACCGTCGAGCGTGGAGGTGTGCGCGTGCACGGACCGGTGTCGGCCGCCTGGCTGCTGGTCGCGCTGTGCGCGGCGACCGGCGCCTACTGCCTGCTGCGGATGCGCAGCGCCGTCGAGGAGCAGCGCCGCGCCGCGGGCGGCGAGGCGCTCATGGGGTTCGGCATGGCCGCGATGGCCGTGCCCGCCGCGGTGTTCACCCCGCCGGGCTGGGCCTGGCCGCTGTACGCGGCCGTGTTCGGCGCGGCGGCGCTGCGCGCCCTGTGGGCCGCGCGCAGCGGCCCGCACCATCTGCACCATGTGGTGGGGACGGTGGCGATGGTCTACGTGTCCCTCGTCATGGCGGCCTCCCCCACCTCGCCCGCCGCCCACCACCACCCGCACATCGGCGCCGGAGTGCCGCTGGTGACGGGCGCGCTCCTGCTCTACTTCACCGGTTATGTGCTGCTGTCCGGCGCCCGGCTGGTGCCCGCCGCCGCGACGGCGGGCACGACGGGGGCCGTGCGCTGGGGCGACCGTCCGGAGCTGGCAAGGGCGTGCCGGCTGTCGATGGGGATCGGGATGGTCGCGATGCTGCTGACGATGTGAACCCCCGGGCCTCCGGGGGAGGCCGGCGGAACCGAAGGGTCCGGCAAGTGGCCCCCGGCCCGTCTCGTCGACGAAGATCGCCGCATGCCCCACCAGCCCGCAGACCCTTCGCCCCGCCCGTCGGCCCACCGCGCCGCGGCCGTCGTGGCCGTCGCGCTCGCCGGCTGTGGCGGGCTGCTGCTGGTGCTCGTCGCCATCCGGTGGCATCCGCTGCTCGGCCTGGACGGCGACGTCTCGCGCACCACGCACCGCTGGGCGGTCCGCGAACACGGTCTCACGCATGCCTTCCGCATCCTGACGGACTGGGTCTGGGACCCGCTGACCATGCGTCTGGTGTGCGCGGCCGCGGCCGGCTGGCTGGTGTGGCGCCGCGCGGCCTGGTGGACGGCGCTGTGGCTGGCGGTCACGGTCGCCCTGGGCACCATCGTGCAGCAGTCGGTGAAGGCCGCCGTCGACCGGCCCCGCCCGATCTGGCCGGATCCCGTCGACAGCGCGCACTACGCGGCGTTCCCCTCCGGGCACGCCATGACGGCCACCGTGGTCTGCGGACTCCTGCTGTGGCTGCTGCACCGCTTCGGCGCGGGCCGCGCCCTGTGGCGTACGGCCGTGTCCGTGGCCGTCGTCTCGGTGGCCGGCGTGGGCCTGACCCGGGTGTGGCTGGGCGTCCACTGGCCTTCGGACGTCGTGGGCGGCTGGCTGTTCGGGGCGCTGGTGGTGGCGTTGGCCGTGACGGTGTACGAGTGGCCGCGGGGCGGCCGGGCGCGGTCACCGCGCGGGTAGAGTCCGGCGCATGGCTGCCGTGCTCTTCGATTTCTCGGGAACCCTGTTCCGCATCGAGTCCACCGAATCCTGGCTGCGGGCCGGGCTGAAGGAGACCGGCCTGACACTGGCCGAGCCCGAACTCGCCGACACCGCGAAGGCCTTGGAGGCGGCCGGTGCGCTGCCGGGCGGGGCGGACCCCGTCGAGGTGCCGGCGGACCTCGCCGGTGTGTGGGCGGTGCGGGACGAGAGCGCCCGGCTGCACCGGGCCGCCTACACCGGACTGTCGCGCCGCGTGCCACTGCCCGGCCCGGGCCTGCACGACGCGCTGTACGAGCGGCACAAGTCCCCCGCCGCCTGGTCGCCGTACCCGGACACCGCCGAGGTGCTGCGCACGCTGCGCGAGCGCGGGATCGGCGTCGGCGTGGTCAGCAACATCGGCTGGGACCTGCGCCCGGTCTTCCGTGAGCACGGGCTCGACGCCTACGTGGACGCGTATGTGCTGTCGTACGAACACGGCGTGCAGAAGCCGGACCCGCGGCTCTTCGAGGCCGCCTGCGCGGCACTGGACGTCGATCCGCGGCAGGTGCTGATGGTCGGTGACAGCAGGGTGGCGGACGGCGGGGCTGCCGCGCTGGGCTGCCGGGTGCACTTCGTGGACCATCTGCCGGTGGCGCAGCGGCCCGACGCACTGCTGCCGGTGCTGGACCTGGTGGCCTGAGGGTACGAACGCCGGGCTCATGCGCCGCCCGCCTGAGACGATCCCCCGCGTCGCCCCAGACGGACGGCAGCCCCGAACTGGCTCCCGCGCACAGCGGTGCCACTGCGCTGAGTATAGTTGGCTGGCAGCCAGTCAACGCAGGAGTTACAGGATGTCCCCGCGCAGCGCCTCGGTCAATGAAGAGTTGCGCCGTCGTTCCAGGGAGCGGCTGCTACAGGCCGCGGTGGAGCTGGTCGACGAGCACGGCTTCGAGGCCACCACGCTGGCCGACATCGCGGACCGGGCGGGCTCGGCGCGCGGACTGGTGTCGTACTACTTCCCCGGCAAGCGCCAGTTGGTGCAGTCCGCCGTGCACCGGCTGATGCACCGCACGCTGGAGGAGGCGCTGGAGCGGGAGCCGCACACCGAGGACGGCCGGGAGCGGCTGGCCCGGGCCATCGACGCGATCCTGGGCCTCACCCGCGACCGGCCGGTGCTCATGCGGCAGCACATGGCGGGGCTGCTCCAGGCCGAGGGTTTCGTGCCGTGCCCGGAGCAGCGGCGCCTGGCCGAGCTGTTGAGCGACACCGTCGCCCGGTACGGCTCCCACGACGTGACGGCCGACTATCCCCTGCTGCGGGCTCTGCTGATGGGGGCGGTGTACGCGGCGTTGGTGCCGGGGGCGCCGATGCCCGTGCCGACGCTGCGGGCCGAGCTGTTCCAGCGGTACGGGCTCGACTGGGAGCAGGGCATGCCGCCGGGGAGCGACATGGACACCGGGTCGGATCAGGGGCAGGACCTGTCGCGGTTCTTCGCGACCGAGGAGCGGTCCGAGTAACGGATCCCCGGTCCACTCGTCGCCCGACTCTCCTTTTCAGTGCACACACGCAACGTAACCGCATGATCACAATTTGTCCGGGTCACCCTGCCGGCCTCTGCCGTTGCGGGCCCGGCGGTGCCATGCTGGAGCCGTCCGCACACCCTCCTCCTTCGGGCAAGGAGTACCGCCGTGCTGCGTGTCGCCGTCGTCGGATCCGGGCCGAGCGGGTGTTACACCGCTCAGACCCTGGTCCAGCTCGATCCCGAGGTGCGGGTGGACGTACTGGACCGGCTGCCGTGCCCCTACGGGCTGGTGCGCTACGGCGTCGCCCCGGACCACGAGAAGATCAAGTCCCTGCAGGGCAACCTGCGCACGGTGCTGGAGCACGACCGGGTGCGGTTCCTCGGCGGGGTCCGGGTGGGCGGACCCGGCGGGCTGCCCGTGGCGCGGCTGCGGAGCCTGTACCACGCGGTCGTGTACTGCGTGGGCGCCGCCACCGACCGCCACCTCGGGATTCCCGGCGAGGAGTTGCCGGGCAGCTGGTCGGCGACCGAGTTCGTGTCCTGGTACAGCGCGCATCCGGACGCGGCCGACGCCGGGTTCGTGCGCGGGGTCCGGTCCGCGGTGGTCATCGGCGTGGGCAACGTGGCCGTGGACGTCACGCGGATGCTGGTGCGGGGAGCCGGTGAGCTGCGTCCGACGGACATGCCGCAGGCGGCGCTGGACACGCTGGCCGCGAGCGGGGTCGGCGAGGTCCACATGGTGGGCCGGCGCGGCCCCTCACAGGCCCGCTTCACCACCAAGGAGCTGCGCGAGCTGGGCGGCCTGCCGGACACCGAAGTCAGCCTCGATCCGGACGAGTTGGCGCTGGACCCGGCGTATGCGGATCCCTCCGCGCTGCCCGCCGTGCAGCGCCGCAACGTGGAGGCGCTGCGCGGCTGGGCGGCGGCCCCGCCCCGGCAGACGGCCCGGCGGATACGGCTGCGGTTCTTCCTGCGGCCCGTGGAACTGCTCGCGGACGACGCCGGCAGGGTGGGCGCCGTGCGCTTCGAGCGGACGGCGCCGGACGGGCGCGGCGGCATCACGGGCACGGGACGGTACGAGGACGTCGCGGCCCAGTTGGTGCTGCGCTCGGTCGGCTATCGCGGAGTGCCGCTGGAGGGGCTGCCGTTCGATGCGTCGACCGGCACCGTGCCGCACGCGGAGGGCCGTGTCCTGCGCGACGGCGTCGCGTCGCCGGGCGAGTACGTCGCCGGCTGGATCAAGCGCGGCCCGACCGGTGTCATCGGCACCAACCGGCCGTGCGCCAAGGAGACGGCGACCTCCCTGCTCGCGGACGCGCCCGCGCTCGTACGCCGGGAGGTGCCGGAGAACCCGCTGGAGGCGCTGCGGGCGGCGGGTGTCGAACCGGTGCCGTGGGCGGGGTGGCAGGCGATCGAGCGCGCCGAGGCCGCACTGGGCGCACGGCTCGGCCGGAGCGTGGTCAAGCTGGCCGACTGGGACGCGCTGCTGGGGGCTGCGCGGTCGGCCTAGGCCGGGTCGGAGCCGGCGGCTTCCAGGTGGGCATGACACACAACGGCAACACCCTTGACATCAACAAACTGTTCAAGGACCTTACGGTCTCGTGCTGTTCGGATGTCACTCCCCACCCGCCGCTCTGGAGTCCCCATGGCCACGACCGCAGAAGTGCACCCCGTCGACGAGATACCACCGGTGGGCCGGCTTGCGGCCTTCGGGCTGCAGCATGTGCTCGCGATGTACGCGGGCGCCGTCGCGGTGCCACTGATCGTGGGCGGTGCGATGAAGCTGTCGCCCGCCGACCTGGCGTATCTGATCACCGCCGATCTGCTGGTGTGCGGCATCGCCACGCTGATCCAGTGCGTCGGGTTCTGGCGGTTCGGGGTCCGGCTGCCGATCATGCAGGGCTGCACGTTCGCGGCCGTGTCGCCGATGGTGCTCATCGGGACGACGGGCGGCGGACTGCCCGCGATCTACGGCTCGGTGATCGTCGCGGGACTCGCGATCGTGCTGCTCGCACCCGTCTTCGGCCGGCTGCTGCGCTTCTTCCCGCCGCTGGTCACCGGCACGGTGATCCTGATCATCGGGGTCTCGCTGCTGCCGGTCGCGGGCAACTGGGCCGCGGGCGGTGTCGGTGCGAAGGACTTCGGGGAGCCGAAGAACCTGGCACTCGCGGCCTTCGTCCTGGCGGTCGTGCTCGGCGTGCAGCGGTTCGCGCCGGTCTTCCTCAGCCGGATCGCCGTACTGATCGGCATCGCGGTGGGTCTGGCGGTCGCCGTGCCGTTCGGGTTCACGGACTTCGGCGGGGTCGGGGACGCGGACTGGGTGGGGATCAGCACGCCGTTCCACTTCGGGGCGCCCACGTTCAAGGCGTCCGCGATCGTGTCCATGCTGGTGGTGGCCCTGGTGACGATGACGGAGACGACCGGTGACCTGATCGCGGTCGGCGAGATGACCGGCCGCCGGGTCGAGCCGCGCTCGCTGGCCGACGGGCTGCGCGCGGACGGCCTGTCGACCGTCCTCGGCGGGGTGTTCAACACCTTCCCGTACACGGCGTACGCCCAGAACGTGGGCCTGGTCGGGATGACCCGGGTGCGCAGCCGCTGGGTGGTCGCGGCGGCCGGCGGCCTCCTCGTCCTGCTCGGTCTGCTGCCCAAGCTGGGCGCGGTGGTCGCGGCGATCCCCGCGCCGGTGCTCGGCGGGGCGGGCCTGGTGATGTTCGGGACGGTCGCGGCGAGCGGGCTGCGTACGCTGGCCCGCGTCGACTTCAAGGGCAACAACAACCTGACGGTGGTGGCCGTTTCGGTGGCGGTCGGCATGCTGCCGGTGGGCGTGCCCACGGTGTACGCGAAGTTCCCGGACTGGTTCCAGACGGTGATGAACAGCGGGATCAGCGCGGGGTGTCTGACGGCCATCGCACTGAACCTGCTGTTCAACCATCTGCCGGGGAAGGCCGGTTCAGCCGCCGTCGCCGAGGCGGACGGCGTGTCCGTGGCCGGACAGTGACGCGGCGAAGCCGCCCGCCGCGTCCAGCCCGAACCGTCCGTGGAGTGGCGGCGGTGGGTCGCCGCCGGTGACGCGCAACAGGCCCTCCCAGGCCTCGGAGTCGCCGGCGTCGACGCCCGTGCGATAGCACCGCTCCGCGCGCCGCCGGTCACCGGCCTCTTCGTGCAGGCGGCCCAGCGCGGTCCACGCGGCCGTGTCGCCCGCGTCGGCCGCCTCGCGGTAGGCCACCTCGGCGCCCGGCCCGTCGCCGCGGTCCTCCCTGACCTGCCCCAGAGCGGACCAGACTCCCGAGCCGCCCGCGGCGACGGCCGCCCGGACGGCGCGCAGGGAGCCCTCCCGGTCGCCCGCACGCTCCCGGATCCGGGCGAGCGTGGCCCAGGTGTCCCCGGAGCCGTGCTCGGCGGCCTCGTCGGCGGCGCGTTCGGCTCCTTCGGTGTCGCCGGTCCGCTCCCGGATCCGGGCGAGCGCGATCCATGCCTCGGTGTCCCCGGCCCGGGCGGCCCGGGCCGCCGCGAGGTCGGCCGACGCGCTCTGTCCCGCTTCCTCCCGTACCCGGGCCAGGGTCCACCAGGCCTCGGCATGGCCGAACCGCGCGGCCCGTACGGCGGCCTCCTCGGCGCCCTCGGTGTCCCCGCTCTCCTCCCTGAGCAGCGCCAGATGGGCGAGCGCGCCGGTCGACCCGGCCGCGGCGGCCAGCCGGCAGGCGTGCTCGGCCGCGGCGGTCTCCCCCCGCTGCCGGTGGTACCGCATCAGTGCGCTCCACCCCTCTGCGTTCCCGAGTCCGGCGGCCCGCGTGGCCGCGGCTTCCGCGCCTTTCCGGTCCCCGGCCCGCCACCGGAGGTGCACCAGGGAGGACCAGGCCGTGGGGACACCCGCGTCGGCGGCCTCCAGATAGGCGGTCTCGGCTTCGGCGTCGCGTCCCGTCCTGTCGTACCACCGCGCTCTGCCCATCCAGCCCCAGGGGTCCCCGGCCGTCACCGCACGGGTGTACGCCGCGAGCGCGCCGGCCTCGTCACCCGTCCGCTCACGCCGCCGGGCCAGCGCCAGCCACGGCCGGGTATGCCCCTGCTCCGCCGCGGCCACGGCGGCTTCCTCGGCGCCCGCCCGGTCACCGACGTACTCGCGCAGCCGGGCGAGGAAGTCCCACGCCGAGGGCTCGCCCGCCAGCGCTGCCCGTTCATGGGCCCGCAGTGCTCCGGCGCCGTCGTCATGGCCCTCGCGCACCCCGGCCAGCACGGCCCAGGCCCACCCGCTGTCCGCGGCCACCGACTCCGCCGCCGCCCGGTCGCCGGCCTCCTCCCACAGCAGCGCCAGTGCGGGCCGGGCGTCGGCTCCCCGGTCGAGGGCGCGCCGGTAGAGCCGTAGCGCGTGTCCGTGGCGGCAGCGCGCACGCGCCTCCCCGCCCATGGCGTACAGGTCGTCCGCGGTACGGCCGTGGGCCTCGGCCGCCTCCCACAGTTCGGCGGGTGGGGCGAGGTGGGCGCGGGCGCGGCGCACGCTCTGGTCGAGGTAGTCGGCGGGGTGGTAGCCGTCGGCTGCGCCCACGCCCGGTGCGACCCGGTCGGGGACCAGGGCGGGCAGCCGGCCGCCGTCGGCGGAGCTGAGCGCGTGGACGGCGGCCGCGAACCACTCGGTGTCCCCGGTGACGCGGGCCGTGGACGGGAGGTAGCCGACGACGGCCGCCGCGAGCAGTTCGGGCGACAGCGCGGCCGCGTGGCCGAGGCGCCGCGCGTCGACGGCCGCCGTGACGATCGCGTGCTCGATCTCGGAGAAGGCGTTGCCCGGTCCCATCTCGTACTGCCGTACCAGCTCCGGACCACCGGTCAACTGCTGGATGACCCGCGCCGGTTCACCGGCCGCCGCCAGCGCCGCCCGCAGCCGCGGGTCGTGCGCGGCCGCCTTCCTGGCCCGGCCCAGGCTGCCGCCGAGGTGGTCCGGGACGAGGATCTCGGCGTGGTGGGCGCGCAGCAGGGCACGGGCGTGGAAGTGGTCGTCGCCGCCCGGGGCCGCGATACGGCGCGCGTACTCGGGCCACATGCTGCCGAGGACGGCGAGTGGGGCCGTCCGGCCGAGGAGGCCGGCCAGGGACTCGGCCACGTCCTCGCCGGCGGGTCCGGTCAGGTAGCGCTGTGTCTCGTTCAGCCAGATCACCGATCCGGCGTCCACCGCGTCGCCCGCGACCCAGTCGAGGAGTTCGCGCGGACCGGACGGGAACAGGACGGGCCAGTCGGGCAGTTCAATGCGCACGGCCTCGAAGGCCGACCGGGTCTTGCCGGTCGACGACTGGCCGACGAGCACGGCCAGTACCGCCTCGCCGCCCCTGGCACACCGCAGGCGCTCACGCACCGTCTCGTCGTGGGTCCGCTCGATGTACGGGGTGAGCCGGTCGAAGCCGGCGCCGTCCACGTCCACCGCGTGGTGCACACCGAGCCGGGCGGCGCCCCACGCCTCGGCGGTGCGCGGGGGCGGCCCGGGGCGCTCCTTCGCCTCGATCCACAACTCCCGTATCCGTACGACCGTTTCGGCCGGGTCGCGGTCCATGAGGCGGGCCAGCACCGCGGTGACCGACTCGGCGTCGTGCAGGCCGGGGAGTTTCGCACCGGTGAGGAGTCGCCCCACGGTGTCCCGGCTCGGGGCGCCGGGCAGGGAGTCGTCGAGGGCGGCCGTCTCCGCGATCCGGTCCAGGCTGGGCGTGCCGGCGGACAGGTACAGCCGGTACAGATACCGCTTGAACTCCCGCAACGCTCCCGGCGGCAGCCGCGGCGGCGCCACCGGGCGGGGTTTGCGTCCTGCGCCGCCGCTCTCGTCGCTACTCATCGCCCCGTTCCCCGTCCGGGCGGCGTCCCGGCGGCCTCTCGTCGCCACCGGTCGTCGACCGCTCGCAGGCAGCCATCCTCTGATCAACGACGGCGCCTCGTCCAGTCGGCGCCGCGATTCCCGCTCGTGGAGGCTCGGTTGATCCCCTTTCCCGTTCCGTCGGCCGCCCTGCGTGCCCTGCTGGTGCTGCCCCTGCTGCTGGCCACACTCGCCTGTCTGCCGGCGCTCGTCGTGCTGCCGTTCCTGCGGAACGGAGGCGCACGGACCGAGCGAATCGTGCGCCAGCTCGTCGCCTGGACACGTACGTTGGTCATGTCGCTGTGAGACAGGGAGTAGCCCGTGGAACCGATCGTCGACGGCCGCCTGAGCATCGTGTACGAGCACGTCTCCGCCTCGGTCACCGTGGTGACGCTTGCGGGCGAACTGGATGTGTACACATGCGTGACCCTGCGGGAGGTCCTGGTCGGCCTGATCAACGACGGGCGCTTCCTGCTGGCCATCGACATGCGGGAGGTCGACTTCATCGAAAGCCCCGGCACCGGGGTCCTCGTCGGCGCTCTCAAGCGCCTGCGCGCGCACGGCGGCCACTTGGCCCTGAGCGGAGCCCAGGGGCAGGTCCGGAAGCACTTCCGCATCACGAGGCTGGACAGGATCTTCCCGATCCACCCGACGGCCCTGGCGGCGGAGGAGTCCCTGTCCGCACCGGCCCTGGACCACCGCACCGCCAGGACCGCCGCCCCGGCCCGCTGAACTGCTCACCTCACCGCCGGAACAGCCTCTCGGGAACCGCCCCCGCCAGCACCCCGTACCCCTTCGGGTTGAGATGCAGCCCGTCCCCGACCTGGAGGTCGGGCAGCAGTCGGCTCGGCTGGGCCGGGTCCCGTACGGCCCGGTCGAAGTCGATCACCGCGTCGAAGTGGCCGGGGGTGCGGATCCAGGTGTTCACGCGCTGTCGGGACGCCTCCCGCTCCCCCGCCGGGTCGTCGTAGGGGGTGTTGCCCCCGAACGGCGTCAGGGTCGCACCGTAGACGCGGATGCCCTGGGCGTGGGCGCGGACCACGATCTGCCGGTAACCGGCGATCAGGTCGTCGGTGACCGCGCGCTGGGCCTCGGGGGTGGCGGCGGCGGTGCCGATGTCGTTCACGCCCTCGAAGAGGATCAGCCAGGAGACCCCGCTGCGGGAGAGGACGTCACGGTCGAGGCGGGCCAGGACGTTGGGGCCGAGCCCGTCGTTGAGGACCCGGTTGCCGCCGGCGGCCTGGTTGAGGACGGCGATGTCCGAGGTGGCGGCGCGGTTCCGGAGCCGGTCGAAGAACTGGTCCGGCCAGCGGTCGTTGCCGTTGGTGGTGGAGCCGCGGCCGTCGGTGAGCGAGTCGCCCACGACGGCCACCGCCTCGATGCCGCCGGGCGCGAGCACCTCGACGTCGCTGAGCAGATACCAGTGGTTGACCGGGGTCGCGTCCGGGAGGTCGTCGTCCCGGGTGTGGTCGCCGTGCAGCAGGTACGAGGTGGTGCGCGAGCCCGGGTGCGAGGTGAGCGCCAGCGACGGCTGGCCCTGTGCGGTGTACGCCGTCACGGTCAGGTCGGATCCGGCGCGCAGGTCGAAGTCGAGCGGGTCCGAGACCAGTTGGGCACCGACGGGGACGGTGGCCGCGTCCCGCCCGGCGAAGGTGACCCGTCGCAGGCTGTCCGGCTCGATCGCGCTGACGCCGGCCTGTCCGCCGCTCGGCAGCGCCACGGTCACGGCGGTCAGCGGCAGCGGGGTGTCGCCGTAGGCGTTGGAGAGCCGCAGCCGGATGCGGTGGCCGCCGGTGGTGACGCGGACGGTCTGCCGCAGTGTGGTGTCGGTCAGCACCGACTTGTCACCGGTGAAGGGCGCGGGCGGCAGGTTCGCCGGCTCGGTCAGCTGCGGCATCCCGGTCCAGGTGTTCACCCAGTGCCGGCCTGTGGCCGAAGTGGCCATGGGGCGGGCCGAGTTCGTCCTGTCCAGCAGTGCCCTGAGCGCCGAGGACGTCACGACCAGGGTGAGCACGAGGACGCAGGTGGTGAGCAGGGTGGCGAGCGGGGCTCTGCTGGGTGGCTTCATGGGCGCCCTTCTCCGTGGTTGCGTCAACCGACCGTGCATTCCGTGCCGTTGAGCGTGTAGGCGGTGGGTGCCGCGCTGTTGCCGGTGTGGGTGGCCTGGTAGCCGATACCGACACTCGCGTTCGGCGCGAGCGTGCCGTTGTACGAGAGGCCGGTCGCCGTCACCGCACCGGAGGACGGGCTGTACGTGGCGTTCCAGCCACTGGTGATGGTCTGGCCGGCCGGCAGGGTGAAGTCCAGTTTCCAGCCGCTGATCGTCGTCGTGCCGGTGTTGGTGATGGTGACGGAGGCGGTCAGGCCGGTGTTCCAGGCGTTGGTGGTGACCGTCACCTTGCAGGCGCCGGCGGGAGGTTGGGGCGCGGGGCCGTCGCCGCCGAGGCCGAAGAAGGCGAGGGCGCGGGAGGCCATGCCGTAGGAGTAGAGGTTGTGCCCCACGCCCTGGAGGCTGATCGCCTCGACAGGTGCCCGGTCACCGGTGCCGCCGTAGCGGGTGCGGGTCCAGCCGGACTGGGGTGTGTCGGTGGCGGCGGGGGTCTGGCCGACGCCGAGCACATCGGTCCACTGCTTCATCTCCTCGCCGAAGTTGGGATAGCGCAGCGTGTCGTCGGCGGTGCCGTGCCACAGCTGCATCCGCGGCCGGGGGCCGGTGTATCCGGGGTAGGCGGCGCGCACCAGGTCGCCCCACTCCCGCGGGGTGTGGGTGACGGTGCCGCCGGAGCAGGCGCTGTTCCACTCGGAGCCGTCGGTGGTGGCGAAGCAGCCGAAGGGCACGCCGGAGAAGGCGGCGCCCGCGGCGAACACGTCGGGGTAGTCGCCGAGCAGGACGTTCGTCATCATCGCGCCGGAGGAGATGCCGGTGACGAAGATCCGGCCGGTGTCGGCCGCGTAGGTGTGGGTCACCCAGTCGACCATCGACCTGATGCCGACCGGGTCGCTGCCGCCGCCGCGGCGCAGCGCCTGCGGCGAGGAGACGTCGAAGCACTTGCCGGCGCGGGTCACCGACGGGTACACGACGACGAACCCGTACTGGTCGGCCAGGGAGGCCCACTCGGTGCCGGAGTACATCGCCGGCCCCGAGCCCGTGCAGTAGTGGGCGGCCACCACGACCGCCGGATGCGCGGTGACGCCGCTCGGGACGTACACGTACATCTGCAGGTTGCTGGGGTTGTCGCCGAAGCCGGTGACCTCGGTGAGGGTGGCCGTGGGGACGGCCTCGGTGCGGGCGGCGGCCGGGGGTGCGGCCAGGGTCAGCGCCGCGAGCAGGGGCAGCAGCGCTCCGAGGAGTGCGAGCAGCGCCGAACGCAGCGGTGTTCTCTGGCGATTGGGGGTGTCGCCGGCTGTGGGGGGCACGTCGTTCGTCCCTTCTGATCGCGGCTCGTGCGGCGTCGTGCGGGGGAACTTCCGGCATCGTGGCATGGACATGCGCGCCATGGAAGCGCTCCCACACACTTGCCCGCCGACCGAAAACAGCCGTGCGCGAGGCGTTGACTAGAAAGCGCTTGCCCCCTACGGTCCGTTCATCAGCGTGACCGAGAGGATCTCGAATCAACCCCAACCGGTCACTCCACCCCCACAGGCGTTCCAGATGGCGTACGTCGTTCACGTACACAACCAACCCCCACTGGAAGGGACGCACCCGCATGCGAACACAACGACTCATCGCGCCGGCGGCCGCCGCCGTGGCCCTCGGCGCCGCCGCCGCACTCGTGTCACCCCAGGCCGCCGGGGCGGCCGCCGCCTCGCCCGTCGGGTTCGGCGCCGGGACGACCGGCGGCGGCAGCGCCACGGCGGTGACCGTCTCCACCCTGGACGCCTTCAAGGCGGCCGTGGCCGGCGGTTCGGCGAAGGTGGTGAAGGTCAACGGCCTGATCTCGCTCAGCGGTCAGGTCGACATCGGCTCCAACACCACGGTCCTGGGCGTCGGTTCGTCCTCCGGCTTCACCGGCGGCGGACTGCGCCTGAAGAAGGTCGCCAACGTCGTCATCCGCAACCTGAACATCAGCAAGGCCGTCAAGACCGACGCGATCACCGTGCAGGGCTCGACGAAGGTGTGGATCGACCACAACTCCCTGTCCTCGGACCGTGATCACGGCAAGGACCACTACGACGGCCTGGTCGACATCACGCACGCGTCCGACTACGTGACCGTCTCCTGGAACACCTTCAAGGACCACTACAAGGGCTCGCTCGTCGGCCACAGCGACAACAACGCGAGCGAGGACACCGGGCATCTGCGGGTGACGTACCACCACAACTGGTTCGACAACGTCAACTCCCGCATCCCCAGCCTGCGTTTCGGCACCGGGCACTTCTACGACAACTACGTCGTCGGCGCCGAGACCGCCGTGCACTCGCGGATGGGCGCGCAGATGCTGGTCGAGAACAACGTCTTCCGCGACACCCAGGTCGCCGTCACCACCAGCCGGGACAGCGACGTGGACGGCTACGCCAACCTGCGCGGCAACGACCTCGGCGGAGCCGCGACCGAGGTCTCGCGCACCGGCACCTTCACCAGCCCGCCCTACGGCTACACCGCCGAGCCCGCGTCCACCGTCGTGGCCTCGGTGACGGCCGGCGCGGGCGCCGGACGGATCTGACCACCCCCACTCGGAGGAAGGCATTCGGGACATGACCTCACGAGCACCCTCGCGCACCGGATCCGTGCGCGCCCTGCTGGGCGGACTCGCCGCCCTCGGCCTCTCGGTTGGCATGATCATGACTGACGGAGCCACGGCGAACGCCGCGACCTGGCCCACGGCCAACGGCAGTCAGGCGGTCACCGCCACCATCCCGGTCTCCGGCACCAAGGACTACGGGATGAAGCGCCTCTACGGCTCCGGGGACCTCGGCACCGGCGGCCAGAACGAGGACCAGGACCCGCTCCTCGAACTCGCCCCCGGCGCGGTCCTGAAGAACGTCATCATCGGCGCCCCGGCCGCCGACGGCATCCACTGCCTCGGCAGCTGCACACTGCAGAACGTCTGGTGGGAGGACGTCGGCGAGGACGCGGCCACCTTCCTCGGCTCCTCGTCCTCCAACGTCTACACCGTCAGCGGCGGCGGGGCGAAGGAGGCCAGCGACAAGGTGTTCCAGTTCAACGGCGCCGGAACGCTGAACGTCTCCAATTTCGCGGTGCAGAACTTCGGCACCTTCGCCCGCTCGTGCGGCAACTGCAAGACGCAGTACAAGCGCACGATCAACCTCAACTCCATCGAGGCGACCTACAAGGGCAACAAGCTCGTCGGCATCAACACCAACTACGGCGACAGCGCGACCCTGAAGAACATCACCATCGTCGGCGACTCCAGCAAGAAGATCGTTCCGTGCCAGAAGTACGTCGGCAACAACACCGGCAAGGAACCGACCACCAACGGCTCGGGTCCTGACGGGACTTACTGCAAGTACGCGTCGTCGGACATCACCTACAAGTAGGCACCCGGGGGTCGTCGTCCGGCGCGGACGGCGACCCTCAGCTCCTGTGTGCCAGGCCGGTCACACCTCGGGGGTGGCGTTCGCCTCCGTTGCGAGCCGCGCCCGCAGGGCCGACCTTGCCGAGATCGCGCTCAGCGGTCCCCGCGCAGCCCCACCGACGCGGCCAGTTCCTCCTGGTAGCCCGCGTAGGCCGTGCGAAGGGCCTCCCCCGGCCAGTCCGGTGGCAGGAGTGCGGGCGGGAGAACGGGGTCGGTGAGCAGGTGTCGTACGGCCGCGGCGAAGGCGGTGAGGCGGTCGGCCGGGTGATGGGAGTCGGCGGCGTGGGCGAGCAGGGTGCGCGCGGTGGCGGCCCAGGCGTCCAGCGGCCACAGGCGGGCCACCAGGTCGAGGGGTGAGTCGTCGGGGCGGGCGGTGTACGACTCGGCCACGCGCGCGAGGTCGCCGGGCAGGGGCCTGTCGAGGTTGGCCGGGCGCAGCCATACGCCCTCGCGGAGTTCGGCCAGGCGCAGGGCGGCCAACCGCGCGCGCAGGTCGGCCCGTTCGGCGGGGCCGCGGCCGGTCGCCGTGATCACCACCATCTCCCAGTCGCCGTCCCACGGGCGCGTGCGGGGACGCAGCGCCTCGTCCTGGCGGCGCTGACGGGCCAGCAGCCGGCCACTGAGCCGGTACACGGCGTCCGTGCGGCGCAGGTCCCCGGCGGCCACCATCCGGCTCAGCGCGGCCCGCAGCGTGGAGCCGCCGACGCCGAAGGGCTCCACCAGCCGGACCAGGTCCTTCACCGGCAGCTCGGGCGGATGCGCGCCCAGCAGCAGGCTCAGCACCACCGACCGCGCGGACAGCGGCCGCAGGCCGGCGGCCTCACCCGCCTCCGCTGACACGTTCATGCGCATGGGCACGTACTGTACGTGCGCCTCCTTGTTGCATCATTGCTACAGCCGCAAGAAGAGTGCAACATGGTCGCATGGTCTCGATTCCCGCGCAGTCGCCGCCGCAGCAGTACGCCACCCACGACGTCATCAACCAGGCCCCGCCCCTGGCCCCGTACGACGCCTCCGACGACCGGGCCCTGCTGGAGGGGCTGCGCCGGGAGGGTGCCGGGTGGGCCGAGGACGGCATCCGGCAGCTCGGGCTCCGCGCGGGCGGCGAGGAGGCCCAGGAGTGGGGCGAGCAGGCGAACCGGCACGAGCCGGAGCTGCGCACCCACGACCGCTACGGCCACCGGATCGACGAGGTCGAGTTCCACCCCAGCTGGCACCATCTGATGCGGACCGCGGTCGCCGAGGGCCTGGCCGGCGCGCCGTGGGCGGACGACCGCTCTGGCGCGCATGTGGCCCGTACCGCGGGCGGACTGGTGTGGGGGCACACGGAGGCCGGACACGGCTGTCCGACGTCGATGACGTACGCCGCCGTCCCCGCGCTGCGCGCCCAGCCGGACCTCGCCAAGGTCTACGAACCGCTGCTCACCAGCCGCGCCTACGACCCCGAGCTGCGCGTCCCCACGGAGAAGCCCGGGCTGCTCGCCGGGATGGGCATGACCGAGAAGCAGGGCGGCTCGGACGTCCGGACCAACACCACCCTGGCCACGCCCACCGGCGAGCCGGGCGTGTACACGCTGCGGGGCCACAAGTGGTTCACGTCCGCGCCGATGTGCGACGTGTTCCTGGTGCTGGCCCAGGCGCCCGGCGGCCTGTCCTGCTTCCTGGTGCCCCGGATCCTGCCGGACGGCAGCCGCAACACCTTCCGCATCCAGCGGCTCAAGGACAAGCTCGGCAACCGGTCCAACGCCTCCTCCGAGCCGGAGTTCGACCGGACGGTGGCCTGGCTGGTCGGGCCGGAGGGGCGGGGTGTGAAGACCATCATCGAGATGGTCAACTGCACCCGTCTGGACTGCGTCATGTCCTCGGCGACCCTGATGCGCAAGACGCTCGTCGAGGCGGGCCACCACGCGCGCCACCGCAGCGCGTTCGGGGCCCGGCTGTTCGACCAGCCGCTGATGCGCAACGTCCTGGCCGACCTGGCGCTGGAGTCGGAGGCGGCGACGACGCTCACCCTGCGGCTCGCCGGTGCGGCGGACCGGGCGGTGCGCGGGGACGCCGGGGAGCGCCCCTTCCGGCGGATCGCCACCGCCGTCGGCAAGTACTGGGTCACCAAGCGGGGCCCGGCGTTCACCGCGGAGGCCCTGGAGTGCCTGGGCGGCAACGGGTACGTCGAGGAGTCCGGCATGCCCCGCCACTACCGGGAGGCTCCCCTGCTGTCCATCTGGGAGGGCTCGGGGAACGTCAACGCGCTCGACGTGCTGCGCGCCCTGGGTCGGGAACCGGACACGGCCGAGGCCCTGTTCGCCGAACTCGCCCTCGCGCGCGGGGCGGACGCCCGGCTGGACACGGCCGTGGCAGGGCTGAAGGACCAGTTGGCCGAAACCGACCAGGTGGGCGCGCGCCGGATGGTCGAGCGGACGGCCCTGGCGCTCCAGGCATCGCTGCTGGTCCGGCACGCTCCGCACGCCGTCGCGGACGCCTTCTGCGCGACCCGGCTGGGCGGCGACTGGGGGCACGCGTTCGGCACGCTGCCCGCCGGAACCGACCTGGACGCGATCCTGGAGCGGGCCCTGCCCGACCGTGACTGAGCCCCTCCCCGGGCGACCTGGGCGGATCCCGCCGGTGGCCGGTGACAGCCGACGGATCGCACACAGTCAGCGCGCGACTCCGCATCGTTGTCAGTGCCGTGGTGCAGACTCGCGATCGGGTGGCACTCGTCTGGGGAGGACAACGTGTTCACGGGGATCGACGAGGTCGACTGGGCCTCGCTGCACCACGCGTACGGCAGCGCGGAGGACGTGCCCGGATGGTTACGGGGACTGGCCTCCGCTGACGCCGCCGAGCGGCAGACCGCGCTCGACGGCATGTACGGCACGGTGCATCACGAGGGGAACGTGTACGACTCGACGCTGGCCTGCGTTCCCTTCCTGTGCTCGCTGGCGGGCCGCGAGGCGGTGCAGGACCGGGGCTGCATCGTCGAACTGCTGGTCAGCATCGGGGCGGAGAGCGGGGACGCACGCGCGCGTGAGGTGGTGCGCGCGGACTCCGAGGTGTTTGTGTCCCTGCTCGGGGATCCGGACCCAGGGGTGCGCCGGGCGGCGGCCGAAGCCGTCGTACGGTTCCTGGACGGCCCGGCTCGCGCCCTGGACCTGTTGCGGCAGCGGATCCCGGTCGAGCGGGACGACCGGGTCCTGCTCGCGCTCACGGAAGCCCTCGGCCTGTTGGCACGCCGGCACCCGGAACACTCCGCCGCCGCGCTGGACCTCCTGACCGCGCAGAGCGCCCCGCCCCACGCCCCCGGGCTGCGGCTGGCCGCGCTCGGCCAGCTCGCCCTGGGCGCCCCGGACCTGCTCCCGGCCGACCTGGTGCCGACGGCCGTCCGGCTGCTGCGGGACAGGTCGGCGCGCCGCGCCCGGGTACCGGAGCCGTCCGGGCACGACACCCTCGTGGGCCGGATACGGCGGCTGCGCCCCTCGGACGAGGAGGGCGCCCAGCTGCTGCGCACCCTGCACACCGCGCTCGGCGACCGGACCGGTGACCGGATCGCCCTGCTCACCGGGCAGTTGACCAGCCCGGACCCGATGGACCGGTGCAATGCCGTGTGCATGTCGGCGGCGCTGTTCCGCGGCTGGCGCGCCGACTGTGCCGGGCCCGTGGCCCTGATCGGCGCCCAACTGGACACGGAGCAGGACCGGTTGCGGGACGCGGCGGTCTCGGTCCTGGCGGAGCTGTTCGGCCTGGCCGCGCCCGCCGCGGACGACCTCCACGCCCTGGTGACCGCCAGGCCCGACCTGTGGACGCACCGCTGGGAGCGCGGCTCGCCCGCCCTCGGCGGCCCGCTCAAGGCCCTGGCCCGGACCGGCGACCGACGGGCGGTCCCGGTTCTGGCCCAGGTGCTGGCGGGCCCGGTGGTGCCCGGTGGCCTGGGGCACGAGATCGCACACCTGGGCCCGGCCGCGGTCCCCCTCGCCCCCGCGCTGCGGCACCATCTGGCCCGTGTCCCCCTGGACTCCCCCACCGCCGACGCACTGGCCACTCCTCTCCTGGCCGCGCTCAGAGCGGTGGGCGACCGGCATGCGGTGCCTGAGGTGCTGCGCCTCCTGTCGGGTGCACCGGACGGCCTCGGGGCACGGGAGAGACTCGTCGGACCGGCCATCGAGACGCTGGACGCCCTCGGGGCCGCCGCGCAGGCGGCACCGGTCCTCCGGGAGCTGCTGCACACCCGGCACGCGGCCGCCGCGGCGGGCGCCCTGTGGTCGGCGGGCGACGGGCTCTCCGCAGTACTGCCCGTCCTGTTGCGGGAGTTGACGCAGGGCGAGCCGGGGAGCCGCCGGCTCGCCGCCCGGCAGCTGGGCAGGCTGGGTCCGGCCGCCCGCGCGGCCCTGCCGGAACTGCGGCGGGCGGCCCGCTCGGGGCAGGCCTGGGAGCGGACGTCGGCCGCGTGCGCGCTGTGGCACATCGGCCGGGACCCGGAACCCGTGCTGCCGGTGTTCCGGGCCGCCTGGTCGGAGAACCCCCGCACCCGCGGCCCGATCGCCCGGTGCCTCGCCGCGATGGGCCCGGCCGCCGCACCGCTACGGGACCTGGTGACGACCGAACTGACCGCCCCACGGCGTCACACGGCCCGCGAGGGCGGCTACGGCAGCCATGACATCGCCGAGGACGATGCGCTGCTCAGGACGTGCGGGGAGGTGCTGGCGGGGCTGTAGGCGTGGCGCGCGCCGGGTGGCCAGGGCCTGTCCGAGCGTGTGTGACACGCGTCGCGGGGCAGGTGGGAACGGTAACTGCCAGACAGATCCCAGGGCGGTCATCCGGTCATCCGGCCCCACTGCGGCCCCAGTCGGGCCCACTCCGCGTCCCAGTGGTTCATGCGGCGGTGCTCCAGGCGGCCGCGTAGTACGAGGCCGCCGATGAAGGGGACGGCGGCGGCGCTCGCTCCCACCAGGCCGCCTATCAAGGTGGCCCGGAAGGTGGCTTCGGAGGCGGTGGTGGGGCGGGTGACCAGGTGCCCCTGCGGGTCGGTCCACACCGTGACCGGGGTCCCGGCCTTGCTGCCCGGCGCGACCCGGGCCTGGCCGGTGTGGGCCGAGCCGTCGGCGACGGTCCAGCGGACCTCGGCCCAGACCCGCTCGCCGCCGCCCGCGGAGGTGGCGCTGCCGGGAGCCTTGGCGACGACGTGGGCGACGGCGGGATGCCAGGCGGCCCGCTCCCGGGCCAGTCCGTGCTCCACCGAACGGGCCGCCGTGAGCCCGGCCAGCACCCCGACCAGGACGGTCAGCAGCCAGGCGGCGAGCACCACCCAGGCCTCCACCACGTCGGCCCGGCGCCTGAGCGGATTGCGCCGCCAGCGCCACAGCCACACCTTGGGACCACGGAACGCCTTCAAAGGCATCCTCCTCACGAGCGCACCGACAGGCCGGACCGACCTCCCATACGGGCAGGGCCGCCCCGTTGCTCACGACGAGCCGTCACCCCGACGGTCGCACGAGACACCCCCTTCGCGCAGGCGCATGCCGCAACGCACCTTGCCGATCTCTACGACAGGCCGACCGCACCGCCTTGACCTGCGACGACGCTGCCGCCGGGGTCGACTGTCAGTGGCGGGGTGCAGACTGGCCGGTATCTGACGACTACCTGGACAAAGACGTCCTGGAGGTGATCGGCATGACCGAGGTCCTGCTCGCCGTGGGCACCCGCAAAGGCCTCTTCATCGGGCGGCGGCGCGGTGGCGCCTGGGAGTTCGACGACAGTCCCTACTTCAACGCCCAGGCCGTCTACTCGGTCGCCATCGACACCCGCGGCGGCACCCCGCGGCTGCTCGCGGGCGGCGACAGCGCGCACTGGGGCCCGTCGGTGTTCCACTCCGACGACCTCGGCCGCACCTGGACCGAACCGGCCCGGCCCGCCGTCAGGTTCCCCAAGGACACCGGGGCTTCGCTGGAGCGGGTCTGGCAGCTGCACCCGGCCGCCGCCGAGGAGGACGTGGTGTACGCGGGCACGGAACCGGCGGCGTTGTACCGCTCCGAGGACCGCGGGGAGAGCTTCGAGCTGGTGCGTCCCCTGTGGGAGCACCCGACCCGCTCCCAGTGGGTGCCGGGCGGCGGCGGTGAGGGCCTGCACACGGTGCTCACCGACGCGCGCGACTCACGGGCGGTGACCGTCGCCGTCTCCACCGCCGGGGTGTTCCGGACCACGGACGGCGGGGCGAGCTGGGCGCCCTCCAACTCCGGTGTCTCCGCGGTGTTCCTGCCGGATCCGAACCCGGAGTTCGGCCAGTGCGTGCACAAGATCGCCAAGGACGCGGTCGACCCGGACCGGCTGTACCTGCAGAACCACTGGGGCGTGTACCGCAGCGACGACGCGGGCGCGCAGTGGACCGACATCGGCGCGGGCCTGCCGTCGACGTTCGGCTTCGCGGTGGCCGCCCACCCGCACCGCGGCGAGACCGCGTACGTCTTCCCGATCAACGCCGACGCCGACCGGGTGCCCGCCGACCACCGCTGCCGGGTCTTCCGCACGGCCGACGCGGGCAAGAGCTGGGAGCCGCTGTCGAAGGGCCTGCCGGCGGAGGACCACTACGGCACCGTGCTGCGCGACGCGCTCTGCACGGACGACGCGGACCCGGCCGGGGTCTACTTCGGCAACCGCAACGGCGAGGTGTTCGCCTCGGCCGACGACGGCGACAGCTGGCGGCAGCTGGCCTCCCACCTGCCGGACGTGCTGTGCGTGCGGGCCGCGGTGATCGACTGATGCGAGGGCTGGCACGTAGGCCCACGGGAGAGGAGGTGAGGGCGGCATCGGTCATCCGAGTCGACGGTCCGGTCATCCTCGGTCGGCCTCCGGTCGCGGCTTGATCGCCGACCGGTGTACGGCAGTAGGGTGACGCCCGTGGCACCACGACCCTTGCATGAAATCGTCGAACCGGGCTGGGCGAAGGCCCTGGAACCCGTGGCCGGACAGATCGCCGCGATGGGCGACTTCCTGCGCACGGAGATCGCCGCGGGACGCACCTATCTCCCCGCCGGGCCGAACGTCCTGCGCGCCTTCCAGCAGCCCTTCGACGAGGTACGCGTCCTGATCGTCGGTCAGGACCCGTACCCGACCCCGGGGCACGCGGTCGGCCTGTCGTTCTCGGTCGCGCCCGAGGTACGTCCGCTGCCGCCGAGCCTGATCAACATCTTCCGCGAGCTGAACACCGACCTCGGGCTGCCCCAGCCGTCCACCGGCGACCTCACCCCGTGGACGCAGCAGGGTGTGCTGCTGCTCAACCGGGCGCTCACCACGGCACCGCGCAGCCCGGCCGCCCACCGCGGCAAGGGCTGGGAGGAGGTCACCGAGCAGGCGATCCGGGCGCTGGCCGGGCGCGGCAAGCCGCTGGTGTCCGTCCTGTGGGGACGTGACGCCCGTAATCTGCGTCCGCTGCTGGGCAGTCTGCCGGCCGTGGAGTCCGCGCATCCCTCGCCCATGTCGGCCGACCGCGGCTTCTTCGGCTCTCGTCCGTTCAGCCGGGCCAACGACCTGCTGATCCAGCAGGGCGGACAGCCGGTGGACTGGCGTCTGCCGTGACCGTCCCCGGTTACCTGGCGGTGGACTCCGGGGGCTCCGGACTCCGAGTCGCCGTCGGGATTCCGGGGCAGGCGCCCTCGGCACAGAGGGAGTCGAGCGAGCCGGTCCGTACCGGTGCGCGGGGCATCGATCCAGCCCACCTGATGGCGCAACTAGTACCCCTCGCCCGCGCGTTGACGGCCGAGGCCGGAGTGGGCGAACTGGGCACGGCCGTCGTCGGCGCCGCCGGGTTCGCCTCCCTGGGCGACGCCCTGCGCGCCGAACTGCCCGGCGCGCTCGCCCGGGAGCTGGGCGTACGGCACGTGGCGCTGGCCGCCGACGCCGTGACGGCCTACGTGGGCGCTCTCGGGCCGCGTCCGGGTGCCGTGGTCGCCGCGGGCACCGGCCTGATCGCGATCGGCACCGACCTGACCGGCTGGCGGCGGGCGGACGGCTGGGGCCACCTGCTGGGCGACTGCGGCAGCGGGGCGTGGATCGGGCGGGCCGGTCTGGAGGCGGCGCTGCGCGCCCACGACGGCCGGGACGGCGGCTCCGCCCCGCTGCTGGCCTGCGCCGAGGAGCAGTTCGGCCCGGTGCGGGGACTGCCCGGCCTTCTCTACCCGCGCACCGACCGCCCCGCGCTGCTGGCCACCTTCGCCCCCGCGGTGGCCGCCTGCGCCCCGCACGACCCGGTCGCTGCCGGCATCCTGCGTGCGGCGGCCCGGAACATGGCCGAGTCCGCCGCGGCGGTGTGCCCGGCCTCCGGTGCGCCCGAAGTGGCCTTCACCGGCGGCCTCTTCAAGATGGGCGACCCGCTCCTCGTACCCCTGCGCCAGGAGTTGGCCGCGAGGCTGCCGCACGCCCGGCAGGTGCCGGCCGAGGGCGATCCGCTGCACGGCTGTGTACGGATCGCGAGCGAGCTGGCGGCCGGGCGGCTCACCCTGCCGGGTGAACCGTCCATGCTCTACGTGGTCCCCACAAAAGGGGATTGAGCACTTTCGTGGCACATCTGTCCGGCAAGTGCCCGGAACACGTGCCTAAGGGACGTAACTCATCAGACAAAACGGGACGGAAACCGCTCACCTGCACCCTCTCCGAACAGGGGAGCCCAGGAAGCCAGTAACATGCGACGCCATGAGCTCCCCCACTGGACCCGCGTCCGGCCTGCCAGTACGAATGCCGCGACCCCGCCAGCCCGGACGGCACCGCCGACCGGAACCGCAGGTGGCTCCCGAGGGCGCGCCCGCGCTCGTCCTCGCGGTGCCCGGTGCGCCCAGCGCCGTCTCGCGCAGCCTCGCCGAGGAGGTCGTGAGCATCGCCCGCTCCGAGCTGCCCGGCCTGGATGCCCGGATCGGGTACCTGGACGGGGACGACGGCGAGTTTCCGAGCGTGCGGGCCGTGCTCGCGCACGCCGCCGAGGAGCGCACCGCCCGCTACGAGCAGGCCGTCGCCGCCGGTCTCGAGGTCAAGGAGCCCGACGGGCCGGTCGCGGTCGTCGTCCCGCTGCTGGCCGGTCCGGACAGCGCGCTGCTGCGCCAGGTCCGCCAGGCCGTGATGGACAGCCGGGTCGCCGCCGAACTGACCGATGTCCTCGGCCCGCACCCGCTGCTCGCCGAGGCGCTGCACGTGCGCCTGTCCGAGGCCGGTCTGGCCCGCGCCGACCGTGCCCGGCTGTTCACCGTGGCCACCGCTGCCGACGGCATCATCCTGGCCTCCGTGGGCGGCGAGGAGGCCGTGCAGGCGGCCGGGATCACCGGCATGCTGCTCGCCGCGCGTCTGGCCGTGCCGGTGATGGCCGCGGCCCTGGACCAGGAGGGTTCGATCACCTCCGTCGCCGAGCAGCTGCGTTCGTCCGGCTCACAGCAGCTGGCCCTCGCGCCGTACCTGATCGGCCCGGAGATCGACGCGGCGCTGCTGGCGGCGGCCGCCGAGGAGGCGGGCTGCGCCACGGCGGAGGCGCTCGGCGCGTACCCGGCGATCGGCAAGCTCGCCCTCGCCAAGTACACGACCGCGCTGGGCATCGCCCCGCCGCAGCCGCAGGGCACACCGGTCCGCTGACGCCGGACCCGGCACCCGAACAGGACAGGGCCCGCTCCAGTGACTGGAGCGGGCCCTGTGTCGTCCTACTCGAAGACGATGCAGGAGGCCGCGGCGACCTCGACGGAGCCGTCGTAGCGGGGCAGCCCCGTCTTCTCGTCGACGGCGAACCAGGTCACGTCTCCGGAGCGTTCGTTGGCCGCGTAGAGGAAGCCGTCGTGCTCGGCCAGCGCGCGCGGCCAGTGTCCGCCGCACGGCACCGTGCCGATCAGGCGGAGTCCGTCCGCCTGGACGGCGAGCACGGACAGGACGTCCTCGCCGCGGGTCGCGGTCCACACGAAGCGGCCGTCGGGCGAGACGACGATGCCCGAGGCGTAGGCGTCGCCGGCCGGGGCGCCCGGCAGGACCGGGACCTCGATGAGCGGCTTCAGGGAGCCGGCGTCGGCGTCCCAGAGGCAGACCGTGACGGTGGGGGTGAGTTCGTTGACGACATACGCGTGCTCGCCGTCCGGGTGGAAGGCCAGGTGGCGGGGGCCCGAACCGGGGCGCAACGCGATCTCGCGGTGCAGGGCGGGGGTGCCGCCGTCCAGGGTGCACACCCGGACCGAGTCCGTGCCGAGGTCGACACTGACCGCCCAGCGGCCGCTGGGGTCCGGCTGCACATGATGGGCGTGCGGGCCGCGCTGCCGCCGGTCGTGCGGGCCGGAGCCGGTGTGCTGGAGCACTCCCGAGGGCGCGGGGGCCAGGCTGCCGTCCGAGCGCACCGGTACGGCCGTGACGCTGCCGGAGCCGTAGTTGGCGGTCAGGACGTGCCCGGCGTGCACGCTGAGGTGCGTGGGTCCGCTGCCGTCGACCGCCACGGGCGGCCCGGCGGGCTCCGGCTTGTCACGGCCGACACGGAACGCGGCGACGGCGCCCTCGGCGGTCTCGCTGACCGCGTAGAGCATGGTCCCGTCCGGCGAGAGGGTCAGGTAGGAGGGGTCGGGCAGGGTGCCGAGGCGGCCGGTGAGGTTCAGCGCGCCGCCGCCCGGGCGCACGTCAGCGGTGACCAGCCCGGGCCCGCCCGCCGCCGTGAACGACCCGATGAACGCCCTGCGCCGCCTGCCGCCCTCTGCCACCGCTGTCCCCTCTCGGTCCGAGCCAGTGCCGACGGTAGCAGTCGATCGCCCTAGGTCTAGACCAAAAGGGTGACGGGGGCGTTTCGCCGACGGCACTCAGGCCCTCAGCAGCGGCGATCCCGACGGGGCCCACAGGGGCTCGACCAGGTCGGCGAGGGTGCGTTCGAGGCTGTGCAGGTGGGTCGGGGCGGGCTGGGCCGACCGGTGGACCTCGCTCGGGGCTGCCGACGGTGAGCGCCCGACCGGGCTCGGCCCAGCCGAAGGGCGACGTCGAGGCGTCGCTCAGGCCCCCACCAACGGCGACCCCGACGGAGCGCTCAGGGGCTCGGCCAGGTCGGCGAGGGCGCGTTCGAGGCTGTGGAGGTGGGCCAGGGCGGGTTCGGCGGGGGTTTCGGCGGGGCGGTGGACCCGGTCGGAGCCGCCGGCGGTGAGTGCCTCGACCGCGGCCTCCACGCGCCAGCAGGCGGCGGCCAGGCGGGCGTCGTGGGAGGCCTCGGGGTCGGCGGCGACGGCGACCAGGCCGCGGATCTCGCGGGCGCAGTCGTCCAGGAGGGCGAGGACCCGGCGGGCGCGGCGCTTGCGGCCGAGCATCGGGTTCAGCGGGTGCACCAGCGGGGCGACCGAGAGCCGGACCCGGCCGAGCAGCTGCTCCAGTTCGGCCACGCGCGGCGCCGGGTCGGCCGTGGCCGAGCCCGCGAGGCGCGCGGCGGCCTCGGCGGTGCAGACGTGGACGCAGCGCAGGGCGCGCTGGATCCAGGCGTCGGTGGTGGCGTGGGTGGTGACGGGCAGCACGAAGAGCACGGCGAGCACCGCGCCCAGGGCGCCGACAGCGGTCTCGGCGAGGCGCAGGGTGAGCAGAGCCGGGCTGAGGACGCCGAGCAGGCCGTAGAGCAGCTCGGCGAGCAGGGTCACCCAGAGCATCATCCAGGTGTAGGACACAGCGGCCGTGTAGAAGATGCCGAAGACGGCGACCGCGACGAGGACCGCGGTGGGGACGGGTGCGCCGTGCACGGGGGCGGCGACGAGCAGGCCGAGGGCGATGCCGATCACGGTGCCGAGGACCCGCCGGAAGCCGCGGACCAGCGTCTCGCCGCGCGAGGCGGTGTTGACGAAGACCCACCAGGTGGCGCCCACCGCCCAGTACCAGCGCTGCCCGGACACCAGCTGCCCCACCACCAGCGCGAACCCGGCCCCGGCGACCGCCTGGACCGCCTGCCGGGTGGTCACACGGGCCAGCCCGGAACCGGCGGGCGGTGCGGGTACGGCGGCCGGGGGCAGCCGGCGCTCGTAGCACCACAGGCCGAAGCGCACCGTGGCCGCGCTGAGCACGGACAGCAGGACGGCCGCGTACAGCTCGGGCAGCTGTCCGGGCGTGGCGTGCAGGAACTGGGCCACGAAGAAGGTCATGAAGGCGAACACGCCGAGGCTGTGCCCGCGCGGGCCCCAGCGGCGAGCGTACACGCCCGCGCCGACGACGGCGAGGAAGGTCAGGTCCCGGGCGACCGGGTGGTCGTGCAGCTCGGCTGCCGCGGCGAGCACCGGCACGCCGACGACGGGCAGCAGCGCGGTGGTGACCGCCTGCCCGCGCACGGTGGCGTCGGTGACGGTGAACAGGGCGAGCAGCGCGGCCAGACCGCCGGTGACCGCACCAGGGAGGGAGTGCCCCGCCAGCCCGCACACCACGACAGCCAGCCCGATGCCGAGGACGGCCCGCGCGGCGAAACGCAACCGCGTCCGCCCCGGGTCCGGAGCCACGAACACCCTCTTCAGCACTAAAGCCCTCCCCTTGGAACACCTGGCACACCGGGAACACCGGCACACAAAAGGCGCCGCGGGGATCCGCAGCGCCATCGACATGTCCATCAGAGCATCACAGGGGTCGATGGCTCAAGTGTCGGCTGAATCACTGAGCCATTGGACCAGAATCGGCCGCGCAGTAGCGTCCGGATGAATACCAACGGACCAGGTCGGGCGGCACACCGGCACAGCAGCCTGCTGAGCCATTGGTACAGTCGTACATCATGACCGTGGACGCACTCGACACCCGCATCCTGCGACTCCTGCTGGAGCAGCCGCGTACCAGCGTGCGCGAGTACGCCCGCATCCTCGGCGTAGCCCGTGGCACGCTCCAGGCCCGCCTGGACCGCATGGAACGGGACGGCGTGATCACCGGTACGGGCCCCTCGCTCTCCCCCGCCGCCCTCGGCCACCCGGTCCTGGCGTTCGTGCACATCGAGGTCACCCAGGGCCACCTGGACGACGTCGGGGACGCGCTGGCCGCCGTACCGGAGATCGTCGAGGCGTTCTCGATCACGGGCGGCGGGGATCTGCTGGCCCGGGTGGTGGGGCGGGACAACGCCCATCTGGAGGACGTGATCCAGAAGCTGATCAGCCTGCCGGGCGTGGTGCGCACCCGCACCGAGGTGGCCCTGCGCGAGCGCGTGCCGTACCGGTTGCTCCCCCTGGTGGAGTCGGTCGGGCGGGCAGCCCGCGCCTGACCCTTGGCATGCTGGACCGCATGAGCAAGTTCGGCACCCTTGCGGTCATCTTCGATCTCGACGGAACGCTGGTGGACAGCGAGCCGAACTACTACGAGGCGAGCCGGCAGACCCTGGCCGAGCACGGCGTCCCCGGCTTCACCTGGGCGGAGCACGAGGACTACGTCGGGATCAGCACCCTGGAGACGGCCGTGATCCTGCGGGAGCGCTACGGCCTGCACGCCACGGTGGACGAGCTGCTCGACGCGACGAACCGGCGCTATCTGGAGCTGGCCCGGACCCACACCCACGCCTATCCCGAGATGCGGAAGTTCGTGGAGCTGCTGGCGGCCGAGGCCGTGCCGATGGCGGTGGCCTCCGGCTCCTCCCCCGAGGCCCTCGACGCGATCCTCGCCGGGACCGGTCTGGACGCCTTCCTGCACACTGTGGTCTCGGCCGACGAGGTGACCCACGGCAAGCCCGCCCCCGACGTCTTCCTGGAGGCGGCCCGGCGGCTCGGTGCGGACCCGGCCGACTGTGTGGTCCTGGAGGACGCGGCACCGGGTGCGGCCGCCGCGCACGCGGCCGGGATGCGCTGGATCGCCGTCCCGTACGTGGCCGCCCAGGCCGACTCCCCCGAGTTCGCCACGGCCGCACTGCTGCTGCGGGGCGGTCAGGCGGAGTTCACGGCGCAGTCGGCGTACACCTGGCTGCTGGATTCGGCCACCTCCGGCTGACCCTCCCCCGCCTCTTCCCTATCTTCTGGGCGACTTGTCGAAGATCGTTCGATATCACAGACACCGATGTCACGGACATGGGCGACCGCCGGCTTCCGGGTGACGGTCAACGGGCGCATGCCGTTCCGGCTGCGGATGGAGAAGGCCCTCGACGACCCGTCCCTGCAGGCCCTGTTCTACGGCCCGGCCAGCCTCGTGGCGCGCAGCTCACCAGGCCTGACCGCTCCGACGCGCGCGGAAGTGCTCCTTCCGTGCGTTGGGCGGGGTGGCTGCTTAGCGTGACCCCATGACCACAGTCCAGGCCCCGCCCGCCCCCGACGACCGGCGGTGGAAGGCGCTCGGGGTCTGTCTGACGGCGGGCTTCATCTCGCTGCTCGACACCTCGATCGTGAACGTGGCACTGCCCTCGATGGAGCACGGCCTCGGCGCCTCCGAGGCCGCCCAGTCCTGGGTGGTGTCCGGGTACGCCCTCACCTTCGGGCTCGTGCTCGTCCCGGCGGGCCGGCTGGGCGACATGCGCGGGCGGCGCCAGGCCTTCCTGTTCGGGCTCGCCGTGTTCACGCTGGCCTCGGCGGCGTGCGGGCTCGCGCCCAGCGCCTCCTGGCTGGTGCTCTTCCGGCTGATCCAGGGCACGGCGGCGGGCGTGGTCGCACCACAGACCTCGGGGCTGATCCAGCAGATGTTCCAGGGCGCCGAGCGGGCCAAGGCCTTCGGCCTGCTCGGCAGCGTCATCGGGGTCTCGACGGCGGTGGGCCCGCTGGCGGGCGGTCTGCTGATCAACGCCGTCGGCACCGACGACGGCTGGCGCTGGGTGTTCTTCGTCAACCTGCCCATCGGGATCGCCGCGTTCGCAGCGGGACTGCGGCTGCTGCCCCGTTTCCCCGCCTCGGCGGACAAGCGGGAGGAGTTCGACCTGTTCGGGGTGCTGCTCCTCGGCTCCGGCGTGCTCGCGCTCATGCTGCCCCTGGTGCAGGAGCAGCAGTGGACCGGGCGGCTGAAGTGGGCGCTGATGCCGGTGGCCGCGCTGCTGCTGGCCGCGTTCTGGGCGTGGGAGCGGCGCGAGGGACGGCGCGGGCGGGCGCCCCTGGTCGACCTGAACCTGTTCTCGCTGCGGTCCTTCACGCTCGGCGCGCTGATCAGCCTGATCTACTTCGCGGGCTTCACCACGGTCTTCTTCGTCTACACGCTGTTCCTGCAGAACACGGTCGGATACAGCGCGCTGACGGCCGGACTCTCGGTCCTGCCCTTCGCGATCGCCTCGGCGATCGGCGCGGCCCTCGGCGGCCGGCTGGTGGTGCGCCACGGCCGCAAGCTCGTCGTCGTCGGTCTGAGCGGGGTGGCGGCCGGGCTGCTCGGGGTGGTCGTGGCGGTGCAGCTGGTGCCCGGGCAGAACGTGGGCTGGGCCTCGGCGCTGCCGCTGCTCATCGGGGGGATCGGCTCCGGCCTGGCGGTCTCCCCGAACACCACCCTGACCCTCACCCGCGTCCCCGTTCACCGTGCCGGTGCGGCCGGCGGGGTGCTGCAGACGGGCCAGCGCGTCGGCTCGGCCGCCGGGATCGCCGTCGTCGGTGCGGTGTACTTCGCGCACCTGGCCAACCACGGGCGCTCCGTCATCGCGATTCAGCTCGGGCTGCTCACCGCCGTGGGGATCATCATGATCGCGCTGGTACTGGCGGTGGCGGATCTGCGCGAGCGGCAGGTGCATCCCGAGCCGGAGAGGGCCGGGGAGACGGTCCGGCGGGATTCCGGGGAGGACGGGGCCGGGGAGCCTGTCCGACGCGGAGCCTGAGCGGTGGCGATGTCCGGCGCGGTCAGAGAGGGTCACGACCTCCGGCACGGTTCGTGAAAGGTCACGACCTCCGCCGCGGCTTGCCCCTCTTGGCCGGCTTGGCTCCCCCGGAGCCCGTACGGCCCCGTGCGGTACGGCTCGCGGGCTTGCCGCCCGTCGACTTCGCGGCCGTCGGCTTCTGCCGGGCGGCCCCCCGCTTCTGCTCCGCCTCGGCCTGCGCCGTCGTACGGCCCCGCGTGCTGTTGACCGTGCGGCCGCGGACGATGCCGATGAAGTCCTCCACCAGGTCCGTGGTGGCCTCCTCCGGCCAGGACAGGGCGATGCTGGACTGGGGGGCGTCGACGACCGGGCGGTAGGCGAGGTCTTTGCGGTGGTAGAGGCGGGCGAGGGACTGGGGGACGATCAGGAGGCCCACCCCCGCTGCCACCAGCTCGATCGCGTCCGGCGTCGTCGCGGGGCGCTCGAAGGCCGGCTCGCCGGGCGGGCTGTCCCAGTCGAAGACGTCGTCCAGGGGGTGGAAGAGCACCTCCTCGGCGAGGTCGTCCAGGGTCACCTCCTCCGCCGCCGTGATCAGGTGGTCCTTGGGCACGACGACCACCGTGGTCTCGGTGTAGAGGGGGATCGCGCTGAAGAACGTACGGTCGACCGGCAGCCGTACGAGCCCCGCGTCCGCCTCGCCCGCCCGCAGCACGTCCGCCGCCTCGGTGCTGGGCACCTGGACGAGGGCGAGCGGGATGTCGGGCAGGCGCTCGTTCCAGATCCGCACCCACTTGGCGGGTGTCGCCCCGGGGACGTACGCGAGCCGGAACGACGGTGTTTCCTCCGAGCCTGTCACCAGGCCAGGTTACCGGCCGTGGTCGGCCGCCCGGCACGCGGCCGATACCCTTGACCTCATGAGTTCGCAGCAGAGCACCCAGACGATGAAGCCCGCGACCGCGGCGAAGAAGCTGGGTGTGTACCTCCCCGCCACCCCCGCCGAGTTCCAGGAGGGTGTGGTCTCGCGCGCCGAGCTGAACGAGCTGCAGGCCAATCCGCCCGAGTGGCTGCGCGCGCTGCGGGAGAACGGCCCCCACCCGCGTCCGGTGGTCGCCGCGAAGCTCGGTGTGTCCATCGCCGGTCTGGCCCGCGCCGGGGTCACCGAGCCGCTGACCACCGAGCAGATCGAGGCGCTCAAGCAGGAGCAGCCCGAGTGGCTGGAGAAGGAGCGCGCCACCCAGGCGGAGGTCCGCAAGGAGTCGGTGCGGATCAAGAAGCTGCAGAAGGAGAAGCAGGAGAAGGGCGCCGAGCAGCGCTGACGCCCTTCCGCCGGTTCAGCCGTCCGACGGCACCTTCAGCCTGTCCCAGCTGGCCTTGCCGGGGATGCCGTCCGCGTCCTTGCCCTTGAAGCCGAGCTTGTGCTGCCAGGCGGCGTAGGACCTGCGGTCGGCCTCGGTCCACTCGGGGCTCGGCCCCTCCTCGTAGTGCCCGCAGCCCTCGGCGACCAGCCGGCGGCCCATGGCCGTGATGACGGGCGACTTCTGCCCGATGTGGAAGAAGCCGCTGCCAGGGAACGGCGCGTACTTTGGCTTGGGCACGGGCTTGGGGTCCGGCTCCCCCGGGTCGTTCCCGCCGCCCTTTCCGGCCAGCCGGTCGGCTATCCGCTTGCGCATCCCGTCCATGGTGAAGCCGCGCGGGTCCTGCTTGCCCGGCTGCCACTCCTTGTGCCCGATGACGGAGCGCTCCGACCAGCCGTGGTGCCGGCAGATGGCGGCGGAGACCTTCTCGATGGCCTCCTTCTGCGCCTCGGGCCAGGGGTCCTTGCCGTCGCCGAGGTTGATGCACTCGAAGCCGTAGAAGTGCCGGTTGCCGTCGACGTTCGCCTGGTTGTCGTGCGGCAGCCTGGTCTCGTTGATCACCGCCTGCAGGACGTCGCTGTCGCCGAGTCCGGCGTGGTTGGCGCGGCCGTTGCCGACGAGGTGGACATGGCCCTGCTTGTCGATCACGCCGTGACACAGGGGGCCGGGCAGGCCGGAGTAGCCGTTGTAGCAGATGTTCACGGAGTTCTCGGTGCCCGAGGTGACGGTGTGGTGGATCATCACGCCGTTCACCGGGCCCCAGGGGCCCTTGGTGTTGCGGTTGTGGTGGCGCCAGTCGCGCACCTCGTGGACGGTCAGGCCCTCGGCGCGCAGGACCTCCAGCAGCTTCGAGCCGGTCATCGGCTGAGCCATCAGTCGTCTCCTTCCACGGCGGCCTCCGCCGCCGCTGTGGTCTGCGAGCGCCCGCCGGACGGGTCGGCCTCGGCGGCCTGCTCCTGGCGCGCGGCCAGGGCCTCGGCGTCCAGGGCCGCCTGGTCGGCGGCGGGGAAGTCCGCGCCGAGCGGGCCGAAGGCGTACCGCAGGTCGAGGGTGCTGCCCTCGCCCTGCACCAGGGCCAGCGGCGCGAAGTGCCGGGCGATCCCGGCCGGGGCCTGGAGCAGGGGGCGGCGCGCCTGGTCGGCCGGCCATTCGACGCTGCCGGTGGCCGTGCGGGCGGGGATCAGCCAGTGGTCGCCGGTGCGGTAGCCGCCGCCCTTGGCGAAGTACACCTCGACGCCGTCCTCCAGGGGCAGCCACTCCCCCTCGGTGACGGGGACGGCGCCGCCCTTCAGCTCCGTCGTACGGCCCTTCTGCCTCGGACCCGCGTGGTGGTCCCAGCGGCGCAGGAACGGGTGCAGGTGCGGCAGCCGTCCGACGTGCGGGTCCGGCTCGGCGGACAGGCGGACGCGGCGGCCGGGCAGGTCCAATTCCTCGACCCGCAGCAGGGGCAGGGGTTCGAGGCGGGAGGCGTAGGCCGTGTCGGTGAACTCGACGTGGTCGCCGACGTCCAGGTCGAGCTTGTCGTCGAGGCCGAGGGTCGCCAACTGCACCCAGGTGCCGTCCAGTTCGTCCACCGGGAAGACGACGGAGCCGTTCTCCCTGGACCACTTGAAGGTGGCTTCCTTCGCCTCGCCGCCCGCGTGGATCTCCACCCGGTACAACTGGTTCTCCGGGCCCCGGTAGCGGGCGTCGGGCCGGACCAGGCAGGGGTCCTCGTCGGCGTGCTCGGGCCGCTCGCTGCGGGCGGCGAGCCGGGCGGAGGGCGCCGCCTGGGCCTTCGCCCACTCCTCGAACGCGTCGCGGACGGTCTTCCGGGACGGTTCGGAGTCCTCGATGCCGAGCTCGGACAGGGTCAGCGGAAGCACCTGCCAGACCACCTTGGCGCGGACCGCGGTGTCGGGCAGCGCGGCACCGAGGGCGACCTCGCGCAGCGCCGGGTCCTCGGCCGCCGACACCGCCCGCTCCCACACCTTCAGGTAGACGACGAAGGGCGACTGGGCGGGTGAGGGCAGCCGGTCGGCGAGCTGCTCCGGGTCACGGAAGGCGTCGGGCTGGCTCCAGTAGTCCCAGTAGGCGTCCGTCGGAGGGGGCGGGTGCTCCTCGCCGTCCTCGTCCGGTACGGGCGTGCCCGGCTGCGGTCGGTCCGCGTCGCACAGGATGCCGTCGACGTAGTAGCGGCCGCCGGAGATGCTCAGGGTGTCGATGTCGAGCTTGCCGCCGACGTACTGGATATAGAAGCCGGCGGAGCCGCTCGGCCCGCCGTGCCGGCCGATCAGGTCGGCGGCGAGGGTGCGGGTCTGGTGGAGCTGGATGGCGGCCTGTTCGTTGAGGTCCGCGTCGAGCTGGACGCGGCCCTGCTGGGCGACGACCGCGGAGTAGTGCCGCTCCGGGCGGAAGGTGGAGCGGGAGAGATCAGCGTGCATGAAGGGGGTCCCCCTGGTTCGGAAATCTGCGGGTGGGTCGTACGGCGGCACTGCTCACGTCACGAAGAAGATCCCGGCGTCCGCGCCCGCAGGCGAGTACTCGGCGAGCCGCGCCCTGAGGCCGTCCTCCCGCTGGGGCCGGTACAGGTCGTGGAAGGCGCCGAGTTCGGCGCCGTCGTCCGCGCCGCGCCGGATCTCCTCGGCACACCGGTCCGCCAACTGGCCGTACCAGGGCGTCCCATAGCGCTCGGAGGCGAACAACGGCCGTACGCGCCCGGCCTGTTCGGGGCCGACGAGATCGGGCTGGCAGCGATGGCGGCGCGGGGTGCGTGAGCCGGGCGGGACGTAGCAGTACCGCAGGCAGCCGATGCCGCGCCGGGCCACGTGGAGCCGGCCGGTGAAGACCGAGTTCTCGGCGATCTCCACCGCGTGCGTGTGCACCTCGCCGATGACGGTCGTGCGGTGCAGGTGCAGGACGGCGTGGGCGTGGCGGCAGTCCGGGGCGGAGAGGGCCGCGCGGTCGGGGCCGGTGGCGTCCAGGACGCTGTCGCGCAGATGGATGTCGAGGGGGTCCTCCGAGACCTCGTCGCCGATGACCTCGATGGTGCCGAGGATGCTGTGCTCGATCTGGAGGCAGGCGGTGGTGCGTTCCAGGACGATGCTGGGCTCCTCGGGCGAGTGCGGCTCGCACTCGGGCTCCAGGGACCAGCCGGGTACGAGGGTCGAGTGCCGGACGACGACGGCGCCCATCGGGCCGGTGACGTTGATGCCGCGGCCGGCGACGAGGAGTCCGTCGAGGACGAGCCGGGGCCGCTCGTGCGGGGCGCAGTCGTCGTTCACGGCACGGATGTTGAGGGCGTCGGGGCGGTTGCTGTACCAGTCCAGCAGCCGGATCACCGGCCGGGTGCCCTCGGCGGCCCGCAGTTCGAGGCGGTCGCCGGGGTCGAGGTCGAAGTCCAGCTGCTCCTGGTAGGCGCCGCTGTGGGTGATCTCGATGATGCCGGTGCGCTCGGGGCTGCCCTCGTCCTGCCAGGCCCGGTAGGCGTCCATGATCCGCTGGTACGGCTGGCCCGGGCCGACCCGGTAGAAGTCGGCCTCGGGGCGCGGCTCACGGTCGGGGCGCTCGTACTCGCCGCCGCCCAGGTCGGCGCCGAACGCGTAGTGGTAGTCGACCCACACGCCCTGCCGGGGTGCCGAGCGCGAGCCGAACGCGATCCGGCCCAGCTCCGGGTCGACGGCGACCTGCCCGCGCTTCGGCCGGTAGCGCCAGTCGGACAGGTCGGCGACGACGATGTCGGCGGGCGGTACGGGCCGGTCCTCGCCGTCACGCCGGATGACGAGGCTCTTGCCGGGGCCGTAGTAGTCGGCGAGCCGGTCGTGCAGCAGACGGCGGGTGATGAACGCCGGCACGTTGTCGACGGCGGCGATGTGCGCGGGCGCGGGCTCCGGGACCGGCTTGGTGACCAGGGGGGTGTCGTTGCCCAGGATGGAGAAGGTGTAGAGGTTGCGGGCGCGGTCGATGCAGTAGGCCGGGGACGAGGTCAGGGAGTACGGCTTCAGCCGCCAGACGAAGAGCCCCACCCCGGCGGGAGTCCAACCGCCCTGCCTTCTCGGGGAGTTGGCGCGTCGTACGTCGACCGTCCGCGCCGTCTGCTCGAAGGGACCGCCCGCGAGGGCGAGCGCGCCGCCGTCCCGCAGGTCGAGCAGGCGTCCGCGGTCCCCACGCCGCCCGGTGCCGTAGAGCTTGACCGGCTGGGTGTGGGCCACCAGCCGGGACAGCTCGACGGCGCGGGCGGGCCAGTCGGCGACCTGCTCGGACAGCTCCTCCAGGAGGTGGAGGGTGCCCTTGCGGCGCCGGTTGGCGACCGTGGCCGCCACGTCACGGCGGGGCGCGATGGCCTCGGCGAGCGCGTCCCGGCCGCCGCCGTGCAGGCCGGTGGTGAGGACCCGCTCGTAGCCCGGCAGGGTGCGGTAGCCGACCAGGTCGCCGAGGTACGGCAGCACCCAGGGCGCCGCGGTCTCCACGAACAGGTCCTCGTAGCCCTGCTGGACGCCGTCGCGGACCCGGTCGAGCTGCTCGGCGATCACCGCGAGCAGGGCCCGCAGCGGTTCGCCCTCCTCGGCGTCGCGCAGCCGGTGCCAGCGGGGCAGCAGCTCGGCGAGCCCGTCGGGCTCCCGGGGTGACTCCGGGGCCGGCGTCTCCAACTCGACATCCGTCGGCTTCGCGGCCATCACTTGACCTCCGTGAGTATCAGGGTGTCCGCGGCCCGGGCCGACAGCATGGTGAGCTGGGCCGGCCGGATGCCGCGGAAGACGAACACCGTCCGGCCCTTGTCCAGGCGCCGGGTGTCGGTGATGTCGGGGTTGAGGCGCAGGAGTTCGGCGAGCGGGATGCCGTAGCAGGCGCAGACGGACGTGAGGGTCTCGCCGTGCGCGTCGCGGACCGTGTGGGTCCGTTCCTCGTACGACGCCGGGTGCGCGGGGACGGACGCCCTCGGTGTGCCAGGGCCGGCGAGCAGCGCGGCGAGCTGTTTCGGGGTGGCGGAGGCGGGGACGCCGGTGAAGACGTCGACGTCCACGTAGTCGACGCCGGGCACGGAGTGCGCGGTGGCGAGGACCTCGGAGAGGCGGGCCGGCCGGGCCAGCTCCCGTCCCTCGTAGCCGAGTCGGAGCAGCAGAGCCTGACGCAGCCTCGGCTCGACGTTCTCCCAGGCGTGGTCCGGGGCGAGCTTCACCTTGGCGGCGATCAGCAGCAGGACGAGTTCGCGCACGTCCACCCGGACCGGCAGGTTCGGGTCGCCGTACTCGGTCAGCGCCCCGCGCAGGGGCCGCAGGTTGTCCTCGGTGAGCGGCACGTCGTCGGTGCCGGCGACCGTCACGTGGAGCACGCGCCGCCGGCCGTCGAAGAGTTCGCGGGCCGCCGCCCGGCCGATGCCGGCGCGGGAACGGGCGAAGTCCTCGTAGTCGGGCTCGGAGACCAGCCGGTCCAGGGCGGAGACGGCGAGCGGGATCGTACGGCGGGTGAGTCCGGGGCCGTCCGCGTCCGCGCCGCCGGTCGCCGGGCGCGGGTTGGTGACCGCGGTGACGCCGAGGGGGCGGGTGAGCGGCTGGGTGATCCGGTCGGCGGGGACGTTGGCGGCCTTGCCGGTGCCGAAGCGGTACCGGGCTCGGACGTTCTCGTGGCCGCTGGGCAGGCGGGCGCCGTGGACACCGTCGCCGAAGGTCACGGTCGTACGGCCGTCGGAGGCGGTGCCGGTGATGTACACGCGCTCGGTCGGGCCCCGTCCGGCGAGGCTGTCGACCTCGTGCCAGAGCACGCCGTCGACGCGGATGTCCAGGACCGGTGTGGCGCCGAGCGAAGCGAGATGGGGGTACCCCCGGCCGAAGGCTGGGGGAGGATTGTCGGCGGCGAGCCAGGTCAGCGGGGACTGCCAGAGGGCGAAGGTCTGGTTGACGCGGTCGGAGTCGCCGCTGCCGATGGCCTCCTCGCGGCTCTCGCCGTGGGTGGCCTCGACGACGTTGCCGAGGACGCGGACGCTCGCCCGGTGGTAGCGGTGGACCAGGTCGGTGGTGAGGGTGAGCCGGGTGTGGACGTGGTCGCCGGGGAGCCGCGGGTCGACGGCCGGGTCGGCGGCGGCGATGGTGACCACCTCGGTGGCGGTCACGCCGATCGTGCCCGGGACGTCGGTGCGCCGGCCGCTCACGAGGAGCGTGCGTCCGGGGCGCAACCCGTCGTACAGCTCGGCGAGTTCGATCTCGTTGCCGTGCACGTCCTCGCCGAGCGACTCGCCCGCCGCGTGCACGGTGGTGTCGCGGATGTGCGAGAGCAGGACGTCGAACTCGTCCAGCCATGGGTCCGCGAGGGTGAGTTCGGTGCCGCGGCCGGTGATGCCATAGGTGGAGTACGCCGCCGTACGGGCCGCCACGACCTGGGTGGTGACGAAGGCGTACTTGGCGTCGCCGGGTACGGCCGTGCCCTTCGTGGGGCGCTGGATCGCCACCCAGCTGCCGACGGTGATGCCGTCGTGCACGCTGTCCAGTTGCAGGACACGGCGGTTGAGAGGCTCCGGCTTGGTGGCGATGACGATCTCGACGTTGGGCTCGGTGCTGCCCACCGTGTACCGGACGGTCACCTCGTACTCGCCGTGGGTGATCTGCTTGTTCTCGCCCGGCCGCAGGGAGATCTCCTGGGCCGTGCCGTTGTGGATGCCGATGTGCACCTGGCCGCCGTCGTCCGGGCGGGACACGAACAGGCTGCGCTCGGGCAGGCCGGAGTGGAGGCGGGCGGTGACGCCCGGTTCCTCGGCGGTGGCCGGACGGCGGCTGAGCCAGCTCAGCTCGCGGTCCTGGGGGGCGCGGGTCGACAGGTCGACCTGGCCCGGGCCCAGTGTGAAGGTGACGGGCTGGGCGACGGGCAGGTTCTCCGCACGCTGGTCGCTGCTGCTGCCCTCGACGTACTGGAACTCCGCCCGGACCGGGACCTTGCCCGCGGGGTCGTACACCACGCGCATGCTCGCCAGCACCGCGCCCGTCAGCGGCCAGTCGGCGGTGCGGATGACGCGGCCGCGCTCGTCCTGGACGGGCTTGAGCGGGGCGGTGGCACCGAAGGGGGCCGCCGTGACCCGCATCGCGAGCAGCTCGCGCAGGAGCTGCACGGTGCCGGGTGCGGCCGCGGTGCGCCAGGCCGGGTAGAGGCTGCCGAGGCCGGGGTTGAGCGCGGAGAGGAGACGGGCGGTGTCGGAGCCGGGGCGGCGGCCGCGGGTCCCCTGGCGGGGGGCGGGGGCGGCGGTGCGCAGGGCGGGG
>NZ_MCGQ01000019.1 GCF_002242805.1 Streptomyces diastatochromogenes
ACCCGGCGTATCAGGGGATATCGAGACCCGGCCCCGGGCCCAGCGGAAGTTGATCACACGGTCGCGCAGGCGTACGTGATCCGGTTCTCGGTGTGCGCGATGAGCGCCTGGTCCCACACTTCTGTCAGGTGCGGCGGGATGAGGCCGGCCTCCATGCCCTCAGGCCCACAGAAGCGGTACTCGCTGAGTTCGCTTCTCTGCAGTGTGATCGCGTCCTGATCCTCGTGGCTGAGGGCGCCGCCGTCGAAGACGTACAGGGCCTGTGCTCCCTTCCCGGCGACCGTGATCCAGCGTGGACCAGCAGGCGGCCGATGTGAGGAGTGATTCCCAGCTCTTCGCGGCCTCCCGGGCGGCCGCGTCGTACGGGGTCACGCCGTGCTCGATGCCGTCTTCCGTCATCACTTCGTTGCGACGGCACCCGGAGCCGTGGCTTGAAGAGACCAGCCAGGGCCCCGGAGCGCGACCAACTGCCGCGGGTCACCGCAGGCGGCACCCTCAGGAATCGGTGTAACGGGCGAGGAAGTCCAACTCGGCCTCGGAGATGCGCCGCGGGCGGCCGGTGTCCAGGTTGTATGCAGCCATCGTGGTCGTGGCTTCGGCGTACATCTGGTCAGCATCCCGGATCTCGTAGCCGAGTTCGAGCCGGGCCCCACGGCAGGCAACGACCCAAACGTTCACGTCAACGGGCGCATCGCGGTAGGGCAGCGGAGCGCGGTAGTCAACGACGGACCGACCGACGACGAATGCATGCTGGCGGCGGCCGGCCTCGTCTGCGGGCAGCATCTCCTGAAACATCCGCGTGCGTGCCTCCTCCATGTACTGGAGGAACTTCGCGTTGTTGACATGCCCATACGCGTCTGCATCGGCCCAGCGCAGCGGGAGGGGGTAGGTGTACTTGATCACTGGATGAACCTTCTGTGTGTGGGGGTGGGGTGCAGCTCCGGCGCCCACGCCGGGCGCCGCCTTACGGCTCGACTCACGGCGATGCCAACCAGGGCTGCTGGCTCGCCGCTGGAGCATCAGGGCGCCTGGGTGTCGATTGCCTGGATTGCGTCCAGGACATCGCGCAGTACGCGCTGCTCGGTGTCACGCTCGTCGAGGAGCTGGCCGATGCGCACTGCTGCCGCCGAGGGGTCGGCCGGCAGGGCGGCGCGGACCAGTTGGCGCATTTCGACGAGACGGGCATCCGCCAGGGTGGCCCTGGGAACTCGGGCGATCACCGTGGCCGGCGAGACGTGGGTGACGGACCAGCATCCGATCGCCTCTTCTACGGCCCAAACCACGATGCGCTTGTCCGGCGAGAGCGTCAGCTGGGTATCGGCGCCCAAGATCTGGCTGATAGCTGGTAGTGGTACACCCTTTGCCCCGGCCTGTGCTGCTGCTTGCTCCGATGTGGCCACGACGGTACGGGAGGCGAGGGCCGCCGCTTCCCGCCGCCAACGGGTGGCGGCGTCCTCGGCCGCGCGGTTGTGTGCATGTCGCTGCGCCGTCGCTACGTCGTTCTGGTTCGCCGTTGTGGCTGCCCAGGCGTTGCGCATGCCTCCGAGCGCGTCGCGCTCGTCGTCCTCATTGCCCTCGACCCAGGTGATCACGACGAAGCGGCAGTCCGGCATGGATGCTGGGTAGAGGACGTGGCTAACGACCTCGATGGTCTCCCAGTCCAGCGTGGGAATGTTCATCCGGAAGACATGGCCGTCGCGGCTCTCGCCCATGTCGTGCTCGGTCTCCCACACGTGCCGCACGTCGGGGTCCTTCTTGACCTCGTCGATCAGTTGGCGCAGCTCGACATCGTTGGGCCTGATGGCCTGGGCGAACTTAAGGATCTTCACGTAGGCCGAGGCATGCTGGTCCCAGTCCTGGTACTGAAAGCGCGCCTCGGAGGCGGTCAGTGCCCAGCGGATGAGATTCGCACCCGGCTCCATCACCCACGGCCACCACTCGGCCATGGCAGTGTTGAAGGCGAGGATGTTCCAGTGCTGGTCGCACAGGTAGGCGGGGCTGGGCATTTGCCGGTCGATGAGTAGCCGTAGCGCCTGCTGCAACTCGGGCTGGCCCGCGCCGCTCGGCGGCACGAGGGTCGAGCCGATGTTGTACAGCAGGAGAGCATGACGTTCGTCACGGTCGAGGCCGAGCAGGGTCACCAGGGACTCGCACTGCGTACGAGACAGTCGGGGTGGCGTCGCGCCGCGTTCGATCTTGCGGTACGTACGCTCGGACATGCCCAAGGCTTTGGCCGTCCTCGCCTGGGTGACGCCTGCGGCCTTGCGCCACCTGCGCAGCAGCGCACCGAACCCCATGTACTGGCCGGCCAGCTGCTGTCCGCTGCCGCCCTCCCCTGAGACCCCCTCGTCCGCAGCCTCGTTGCCGCTGAAGTCATGTTCGATTGTGCCCACGGGAAACCCTGTCTTCGCATCTCTAAGGAGACTTCCTTTCTCCGGGCATACGAAGGGTCCAGTGCCTGCACTGGACCCTCGCCCCGTCGTCTCCCGGAGGAACAATACGCAATATCGAAATGATCTTGACCAGGTGCCCTATGCACGCAAAAGACACCCCTACTCCTGGTTCAATGTCGAACAAAAGTCGCCCGACATCACGGTATGTTCGTGCCTGAAACGGACACCCCGCTCGATCCAAAGCGAGAGCGGTAGGGAAATCGGCAAAACGTTGCCGCTTTTCGTCGGGCGACCGCACATGCCGGTCTAGACCAGTTCACCTAATGCCATTTCAGGTCTCTCAGCAGCCGCCATTCCCCTTACGGGGCACGCCACTTGGGGAGCGCTAGGCATACACCCCATCACGTGTCGCCCCGATGACTTATCCAGCCAAAACCGGCAAAAGATCGCCGTTGCGCCACCAGCGAGGCTTGACTTAAATCCCTCTGACCAGCCGGTTCAGTAGACCGCCGCAACGCAAGACACCAGGGAGTGGCAGTGAAGATCATCTCCGAGTCGCTCGGGGCACTGAGCTTGCTGCCCTCGTCACGGCCCGCCGCATCCGCTCGTCGGCACAACTGCGCGGGACGAGGAGCGCACACGGCTAGCACGCAGCAACCCACATCCCGCCTGGCGATGCAGGGCTTACCTTGATCTTGATCGGACAGTGCAGGGCAGACAGTGCCGCGGTCTCAATCAGCGTCGCTATGTCAGCGCAAGAAAGCCCAAGCGACCGCCTTACATTGGCGCACTTCAAGCATCCTGGGTAAACGCGGCAACGGACTCCCGGATGCCTCGAAGTGGCCTTCCTCCGGGCGCGCCAAGGACTGTGAGAAAAACCTGTCGGCTCGTCACGTTGTGCAACTACTACAGAGTTTAAGAATCAACTCTGGATCTTGACGCGGGTCCGTGCGTATGTTCGTCGTCCCTCGGGCAACCCGCTCGGATTTACGAAAGTGAGGAGCACGGCAGCTACCGACCAACTCGCGTAGGTCCGCATATAGCGACGGCGCCCGAGAGCGGCTACTCCCGGACGCCGAACGCGTAGCGACACGTACCGCCCCGGCTAGGGCGGAGATTGCCCACCATCACCGCGCTGATCCCTTTCCACGGGGCGCATCAGCGTGGCAACACTGCAAAGGAGATTGTTGCATGCCTCCTGCCCTGCGCAAAAGGCGGGACTGCCCGGCCTGCGTGGCAGCCACCTCCACCTCGGTGGTTCCTCCCGTCGACGTTGCGTGCACCAACACGGCCTCGGCGAACCGCCGGGCTCGCTTGGTGAGCGGGAGCGGCCGATGAGCAGCGATGCCCGCGACTGGGTGTGGGAGCACAGCACCAGTAAGGGAACCGCGCGCCTCGTCTTGCTGTCGATCGCTGACCGGGCGGCCGACGAGCAGTGCATCGCCTGGGCTTCTCTGGCCGGCTTGGCGAAGCGCGTGAACGCCTCCCGGTCCACGGTGCGCGAGGCTCTCGATCGGCTGCTCGACAGTGGCGAATTGGAGCAGCTTGACGACCTCACCGGTCCTCAGCGCAGCACCGTCTACCGCCTCCCCCTCGCGGCTCAGACCATCACCGAGGCCGCGAAGGACCAGGATGCCGACGACATGGCCGCATCGACGGAGGAGCCCACGACCGACCAGACGCTCCGAATCTCTGCCCTACGGCGGTACAGCATCCGGCCCCGCGAGGTACCGGAATCCGCGAGCACGTACCGGAAATCGGCAGGTCCGGATTCCGGTACCTCCCGACGAAAACCGGCACATCGGCGTGCCGAAAACCGGTACAGCGATGTACCGAAAACCGGACCCCAGAACCGTAGTGAACCGAAGGTGAACCGTAGGTACAGCAGTAGTGGTGCTGCCGTCACCTCGGCTGGCGAGTGGCAGGTCGACCTAGCCACCCATGCCTGGGCCCGCCAGCACGGGCACCTCGACCGTCTCGGCGAGGAAGGGCTGCAGGCGGCCGATGCGAAGTGGCGCGCCCACCGTGCTGAGTTCCAGCCGCGTCCGGCGGCTGCCTGGGCTGCTGACTGGCGCTCCTGGGTCGCCCGTGAGCACGCCCCGGCCCGACCGAACCTCTACGCCGTGCCCTGCAGCGGCTCCGCCCCGAAGGGCGGCATGACCCGCGCCGAGGCCCACACCGCCGCCCTTCTCGCCGCCCTCGACGAGCCGACCGGAACGGAGTAGCCATGGACCGCCGCGAAATCGCCGCCCTGCTGGCCTACATCGGCCGACTCGACCCCCGCACCATCCGCACCGACCAGGGCGAGGCCCGCGACCAGCTCGCCCAGTGGCACGAGCTGCTCGGCGACGTACCACTGGCCACGCCGCACGGCTGGGACGCCCGCATCGCAGCTCGCCAGCACATCCGGGTCTCGCCGTACCAGATCCTGCCTGCCGACATTGCCCGCCCGTGGGAGAGCTACCGGCGCGACCGCCTCCAGCGCCACACCGACCCGACCCCGTCCGTGGACCCGGACGACCAGACGGCCTGGGCCGCCGAGCTGGTCGGCACCCGACGCGCCGTAGCCACCGGCACCGCCCAGCCCATGCAGTACCGGCAGCTCGCCGGGCGCCGGATCGACCCGCAGCTGGAGGCGCGGCTGCGGGAGGTCGGATCCTGCATTCCGCCGGAGGCCCGTGCCGCCCTCGCGCCCTACCGGCGCGCCCGCGCGGCACGGGAGGCGGCCATCGCCCAGGGCGAGCCCGACGCGCTCTCGGTCCGCTGCGAGTGGTGCCAGGCCCGAGTTGGCGAGCCGTGCCGCCGCCGACGCATCGGTCTCGACGGCGTGGCCCGCGGCAACGTACCGCGTGCTACCCCGCACCACTGCCGCCGCGACCTCGCCGCGGCCCAGCAGACCCACCAGCCCGCGATGGCCTGACCTGCCGCCTCGTGGTGCACCCCGCCGGTGCACCCGCGCAAACACCACCGTCCCGCCCCTGCTGCAGCGCACCGCCTCAGCGTCGCAGCAGGCACCCGACGCCGCGTCCACCCACTGCCGGCCCCGACCGGCCGACTCGGCAGCACAACGGAGACCCCCTTGCGCCACATCACCACCCACACCTCGCCCGCCACCGGCCTGCGTGGTATCGGCGACACCAACTGGCAGCCCCGCGGCGCGTGCCACGGCATGGACCCCGAGGACGCCGACGCCACCTTCTTCCCTCTGCCCCGGGACCATGAGGCCATCGCCGACGCCAAGGAGCTGTGCGGCCTGTGTCCGGTCCGCCGCGAATGCCTCAACTACGCCCTGGAGAACGACCTCAAAGAGGGTGTCTGGGGCGGGCTGACCGCAGCCGAGCGCCGCCCCTGGCACGACGGACTGCCCCGCCGCCTCGACTACAGCCGTGTGATCGCGTTCTTCAACGGCCGCGACGTCCACCTCACCGAGGCCGAGCGCCAGGTCGTCATCGACCACGCCTTCGTTCGCGGATGGCGACCCGACCGGCTCGCCGCCGCCCTGCAGATCAGCGCCAAGCATGCCAGGGACCTGCTGCGGCAGGCCGCCAACAAGGTCTTCGACCGCGACCGCACCCTCGGCGTGCCCCGGCGGAAGAACGCGAAGAAGACCGCGCCCGGCAAAAGCAGCCGATCCGTAGCCGCCCGGCCCGCCACACGGCAGCCCGTCTCCCGCCCGGTGGTGTTGGCCTCGGCGCACGCCCCTCTCGGAAAGGCCGCATGACCCGCCCTGTCCTGTCCCTCGGTGCCGGCCCCGACCTGCCCCTCCTCCTCGTTCTCGGCGTCCCTGCCACCGCGCTGGCCCTGGCCCTGGCCGGCTGGGCATTCCGGAGACGGGCACGGAACCCGCAGAAACGACTCGGCAGTGCCGCGGTCGTGGTCTCCGCCCTGGCCGCGCTCGGCTGCACCGCCTACAGCGCCGACACCTCCTGGCGCTTCGCCGCCGACTACCTCGACATCGCCGGCACCGCCGAACGCGCCAGCATGTTCGCCGCCGCGGAACTGGGCCTGTTCGCGACCGCGCTGATGGCCCGACAGAACCTGACAACCCAGGGCGCCCCGGGGCTGCCGGGAACCCTGGTGTGGGTCATCACCGGAGTCCAGGTGATTCCCGCCTACGCCGAGAGCGGCCCCGTCGGGGGCACCGTCCGCGCCTTCGTCGGACCGGTCATGGCAGCCATGCTCTGGCACCTGGCCATGGGCATCGAACTGCGGCTACGCACACCCGGCGCCGCCTCCCACGGCCTGATGGCAACCCTCGGGCGAGAAGCACGCGAACGGCTGCTGTCCCGACTCGGCATCGCCGCCCGTGACCGCGACGCCGCGCAAATCACCCGTGACCGCGCCACCGCCCGCGCCGTGGCCCTCGCCACCCGGCTCGCCGAACTCACAGCCGAGCAGCGGCAGAGCCGACGCGGGCGGCGCCTGACCCGGCAGCTGTCGAAGGCGATCGGCCGGGCCTCGGTCGGCACCGACCCGGACCAGCGCGCCGAGCTGCTCGCCCAGCTCGCGGCCCGCCGGCACGCACTCGCGCTCGCCACGGTCCCGCTGCCCTCCCCGTGGTCCCCACTCCACACCGGCGAGACGGCCACCACGGTCCCCGCCACGAGCGTCGAGAGCAGCTCGGTCCCCATCGACGGTCCCCGGAACGGGGACCGGGGACTGCAACCCCACTGGGGACCGGGGACCGAGAACGCCGAGCGCCACGTGGGGACCGGGGACCGAGAAGCGGGGACCGAGGAGGGGGCTGGGGACCGAAACTCGAGTCCCGGGGATGACAAGCCGGGGACCGAGACTGGGAACCCGGCGCCCAGTGAGGAACACGAAAACCGCTCGGGGACCGGCCTCCGTGTGGATGAAGCGCCTGCACAAGGCCCTGAGCCGCACCGGGTACCAGGGACCGCCGAGTCGGGGACTGACACCACCGGGGACGGAGGACCAGCCGACTCGGGGACCGACCCCGGGGACCGGGGACCAGCCCACCCGGGGACCGACACCACCGGGGACCGGGTCCACAAGGTCCCCCTACGCCGGACGCCGCCCCCGAAAGAGAAGGGGAAGGGTAGGCACAGTGGCCGGTCCCGCGGCCCGCAGGCTCAGCGTCCGCCGCGCGAGCCCGAGCAGGACGTCGACCAGCTGGTCGAACTAATCCGCCCCCACGTGCCCGCCCTGCTCGAACGGGACGGCAACGAGGCCGTGACCCGGGTCCAGCTCAGGGAGATCATCCGGCGCGAAAAACTCCCTGGCGGCCGAAACGACCGACTCAGCCTGGTCCTGGCGGCCTTGCGCAGCCCGGACACCACCCCGACAAGGAACACCACCCGATGAGGACCTGCCCGCAGTTCACTGCCCTCCGTAAGGAGTACGAGCGGGAGATCGGCTACCTGAGCGCCCACTCCGAGCGGCACGCCGGCAAGCCGTCGGCGAAGTCCAGTGCGACGTATGCCGCTTCGACGAAGGCGCGGATGGCTCGGGCGCTCAGCGGCCACGTAGGACGCTGCCCCGAGTGCGGCTGACCCGCAAACCAGCAGGTCACTCCCCTGTCATCTGCGGTGGCCCGGCGCACGCCGGGCCACCGCCCCGTACCGAGAGGCGCCACGTGATGCCCCGTCCCACTCTTCCGTCCTCGCACATGGACGCTGAGGCAGCTGCCTGGGCCACCGTCCTGGTCCACCGGCACCTCATGCACGCCATCGTGCGCGTACCAACCGGCCAGTGGCTCGTCCAGCACGAGCCGCACGGATCCGTCCAGCTCCTCGAAGGACCGGCCGACGTCCTCGATCTGGCCGCCACCATCCAGCGCCAGCTCCGCACAGCGAGGCCCGACAGCCGATGACGAACCCGAACGAGAATGGCACCACCCCGACCGCTGCTCGGAACCTCAACTCGGTCTCGGGGCGAGCAAGTTATCGCAAGAGCATTGCTCCCGCCGGGAGCAATGCTCTTGCCTCCCCCACCCCAGGAGCGGCGGGAGCGGACCGGCACCAGGGGGCACCGGTCCACCAGAATGCGGCCGAGGGCGGACCGCATCCGGAAGGGGAACAGCGGCACACCTGCCACACCGCGCACTGCGAGCACGCCGCGCCGCCGAAGCCGCACGTGCGCCAGCGTGAGCGCCTGCGCGACGAGCACAAGCGCATGCGCCAGCCCAGCTGCCGTATGAACGACGACGAGTACCAACTCCTCGTGCGCGCCGCGTCCGCCTGCCGCATGAGCGTCGCCAGTTTCCTCGCCCACGCCGCCCTCAAAGCCGCCCGTGACCTCGACCGCACCGCTGCCGAGATCGCCACCGAACGAGAAGTGCTGACCGAGCTGTTCGCCATTCGCCGGCACCTCGGCCAGATAGGCAACAACCTCAACCAGGTGGCCAAGGCCACCAACGCTGGCGCCGACGTCCCGCACACCCGAGCCGTCCTCGACGCCGTCCACCGCGCCGCCAAGCGTGTGGAGACCTTCACCCAGCACTGCCTGGACACCGAGAACCACTCCGCATGATCCCCAGAGTCCACAAGCGCGGAACGCGCACCATCGGACTGCTGTACTACCTGTACGGACCCGGCACGCACGAGGAACACATCGACCCGCACCTCGTGGCAGCCTGGGACAGCCTGGCCCCGGACCCCGGCCGCAACCCGCAGGCGACCTACACGGAGTTGCAGAAGCTCCTCGACCAGCCGGTCGAGGCCCTCGTCCCCAGCCGTCGCCCGGCCAAGCACGTGTGGCACCTGTCGGTGCGCGCCGCGCCCGAGGACCCGGTGCTGTCCGACGAGCAGTGGGGCGAGATTGCCCGGCGCATGGTCGCAGCGACCGGCATCGCCCCCGACGGCGATGACGCCGCCTGCCGCTGGGCGGCCGTCCGCCACGCCAACGACCACATCCACATCATCGCCACCCTCGTCCGCGAGGACGGCCGAAGGCCCCGCCTGAACAACGACGCGGGCCGTGCTCAGGCCGAAGCCCGTCTGATCGAAGCCGAGTACGGCCTCAAGCGGCTCAACACCGGGGACGGGACCGCCGCCCAGCGGCCCACCAGTGCAGAGCGCCACAAGGCCGAACGGCAGCAACGGGAACGTACCCCGCGCGAGGAGCTGCGCGAGACCATCCGCCGTGCTGTGGCCGGAGCCACCGGCGAGGAGGAGTTCTTCGACCGGCTCGCCGCCGCCGGCCTGCTCATCCGGCGGCGCATCGCCCCGTCCGGTGATCTGCTCGGCTACACCGTCGCGCTCCCCGACGACTGCAACAAGGACGGCGAACCCGTCTTCTATTCGGGGTCCAGACTTGCCCCGGACCTGTCGCTGCCCCGCATCCGCGAGCGCTGGTCCGCCGACGGCGACCAGGCCGGCGCTTCAGTCGGTTCGCCGTCGCGCACGGTGCCGGGCGGCCCGGCCGCCGCTCGCCGAGGCACTGCCTCTGCGGCGTGGCAGGCGCTGATCGTCATCGAACAGGGCGACGACCCGGTCGCCGCCGCTCACATCGCCTCGGCCGGCGAGGTCCTGGACGCACTCGCCAAGACCTCCGCCGCCCACACCCGGACGGAACTACGGGAGGCCGCCGTCGCCTTCGAACGGGCATCCCGTTCGCACGTGCGAGCCGAGCGTGGCCACGACCGGGCGCTGCGGCAGGCCGCCCGCGACCTCGTCCGGGGCGGGCCCGCGCTCGGCCGCGGGGAGGACGGGGCGACCACCGCCATGGCGATCGACATGCTGTTCTTCCTCGTCACCGCCGCCATCCACTGGCACGCGAAGAAGGGCCACGCCCAGCAGGCCGCCGCCGCCCGCCAGGCCGCCGAACATCTGCGTGCCGCCTACCAGGCCGCCGCCGCCCAGCCGCTGGGCGCCCTCTACCAGCGCGGTCGGCGCCTGGGCCGCCCTCTCCTCCAGCGGCAGACGTCCGTGCTGCGCGAGGCCGTGCCGGAGCTGGCGGAGCAGGTCTTGGCCGAGCCCGGCTGGTACGCGCTCGCCGCGACCCTTGCCGATGCCGAAGTCGCCGGCCACAACGTCACCGCGCTCCTCGCCGACGCCGCCGGACGGAGAGAACTCGACACCGCGGAATCCGTCAGCGACGTACTGGTGTGGCGCTTGCGCCGGAGCGCGGACCTGCCCGCCGACACCAGCAACGCGGTGACCGCCGACCGCGGGGCGGAGCGCCCGGCCAGCCGCACAGGGCGTCAGGTGCAGGGCCGAACTGGGCCTCGGCGGGGCCTGTCGTGACTGTGGACTTTGTGAGTTGAGCAGGTCAGACGCCTTCGGGGACGATCATGACGCGAGCAGGACGAGACGCAGGAGGACGCCAGGGTGTTTCACCGCATACGCCGCCGCAAGCAGGACGCGTTCGACATCGAGATGCAGCGCCGGCACCAGGAGATGTGGGAGATGTGGGAGCGCATGCCCCGACCCACGCCTCCGTCGCCGCACGCCGGTGTGCAGCCGGCCGAGCCGGTGGCCGAGGTGGACGACTTCCTTCCGCCGGATCTGCGGATCCCGAGTCACGACCAGGTCGCCGGGCGGATGATGCCCTGGCTGCGGCCCCTCGTCCTGGACGGCGAGATCGTCGCCTGCGCCGAGTGCGGCACGTACCGGGACTGGATCATCATCTCCACCCGCGATGAGATCTGGCTGCGCTGCCGCGCCGGCCACGAGCAGCAGGAGAGGCGCCTGGACACCGCCTGGTACAACCGGCACTCCGCGCCGGTGGATGCCACGCACGCGACGTTCGAGGACTGCCTGCGCCACCTCGGCCACTGACACCCGTCCTACGACCCCCTACCGGGCCGCCAGGCCCCCCTGCCCAACCAACGCCCATCACCAAGGGGTCAGTTCCGCCATGCGCGTTCGCGTCGCCATCGCCCTCGGCTTCACCGCCGTCAGTACCCTCGTCCTGCCCGCCTGCTCGACCAGCACCAGCAGCACACAGCCCTCCCCGTCGTCCTCCGCCTACTCCAGCAGCCCGGCAGCCTCCCAGCAGAGAGAAACTCCGCTGACGTCCGCCGAACTGACAACTCGGCTGCTCGACCCGAGCGACCTCGGTAGCGGATTCACCCGCAAACCCGAAGGTCCGGCCCGGCACGACGACGTCGCCGTCCTCGGCTGCCCCGCCTTGAACGAAATGGGCGGCGACGCGGGCACCGGAGGCTCGCTCACCTTTCCCCGTCGGGCGAAGGCCACCTTCACCTACGGCGGCAGCAGCGACTCGGAGCTCTCCGAGGAGCTGTACAGCGACACCGTCGCCATACTGTCCGACGGCACCAGCCGGATCTTCAACGCCATGACCGGCTGCCCGAAATACCAGATCCTCTCCGGTGACACCCCGATCGACGTCAGCACACAGAAGACGACCGTCCCCCAGCTCGGCGACGAGCAGTGGAGCCAGCTGCTGACCTTCTCCTTCGGCGGGCGAAACAGCGTCGTCAAGCAGACCGCGATCCGCAAGGGCGGCCTGCTCCTGGTCGTCTCCGGCTCACCGGCCCTCGTCGGTCGCCACGTCGCCAATGCCCTCGCCAAGGCGACCGCAGCTGGCTGGCACTAGCCCATGCCGCCTGTGCCCCGTCGGAGTCGGGGCACAGGCGTTTTCGGACCTGGCCATACCCGTATACGCGCGAAAGCCCGGCATCTCCCTTCGGAGATGCCGGGCTTGGCACGTTGGGCCGCAGAAGGAGGCTCCGGTTGTCAGCCCGCGGGTGCCCGCAGGAGCCGGTCCTTCGTGCTTTCTGGCAGCGTCCGGCGCAGAACCGGCGCGTTGGAGCTGACCGAGCGGGTGAACGCCGCGACGAGGTCGTGCGGCACGCTTGAACCGAACGACGCGGCCCACAGACATCGTGCGCCCAGGGCCGGCTCGGCCCACGCCTGCCACCCTGCTGGGCCCTCCTCTCCGACGTCACCAGTCAGGGCACGCGGATCGGCATCCTGAATGAGGGGCGGCACCTCGCCGAAGCTGATGTGCGAGGTGAACGTGGGGTCCATCGCCGCGGTGCCGGGTCGGTCAATGTCGCAGAGCCAGCCGTGCGCGGCAGCGGCGTCGAGGACCAGTTCCGGACCGCCGAACGGCACGGCGGGCTGATCGCGGGCGTCGAGCGCGACGAGGAAGTCGGCAACGGCCTCCCCGGGAACGTCGGGGGTGAAATACGCGGACCACTGCGCGAGCGGACTGGTCCTGTCCGCTCGGGCACAGACGTGCCAGGCGATCGGCAGCTCCCCCAGGAGGAACGGCTCGTCGGCCAGGACCCACTGGGCCCAGCGCAGGGTATCGGGGCTGATGTGCAGGACGGTGCTGCGCAGGACCTGACGGGCCTCCGGCGCCTCGTCCGGCTCCTGTCGTCCTCGGACGGTCACCAGGCTCGTCCAGCCCAGACCGGTGAGCGTGTCGGCGACGGCGTCGTACAGTCGGCCGTCGTCACCTGCCAGGTGCCGGGGACCGACCCAGTACGCGACCGGAGCGTGTTTCGGGGTGGACGGGTCGAGCGGAAAGCCGGGGTTCAGGGGCGCCTCCAAGGGCTGATCGAGATCTACTTGCCGCCGGCGGTGCGGCGGGGACGGCGCGGGGGCGCCTGGACGGGAGCCTGCCATGCCAGTTGCACGGCGACCTCGTGCGGGAGATGGCCGAGCTGTGTGTCCTCGCTCCACCCCTCGGCGAGATAGACGACCGCCTGCCCGGTCTCGTCCGCGACCTGGACGACCTGTTCGAGGCGGTGCGCCATGGCGAAGAACGGGTTCATCGCGTGTCGCACCGGTGCGCTGTGGTCGCAGGCGGACAAGCGGTCGATGAGATCACCGACGGTCATCTCAGTACTCTCCACGAACTGCCTCCTTACATGCGGGAATCCTGCTGTGTGGCGGCTTGCACGCCCCCGTACGAACGGAGGCACTCTCCGGTGGAGGACCTCCGAGTGATGCGTTGCTGCTACGCACACCGGGACGTCTGCAGTACGCGTGCCACCGCGGCGGCGACGACCTCGGCCGGCGTCTCTACATCGAAAGAGATCTGGTAGCCGCGCACCTTGGCCGTTCCCGTAACGGCGATCTTCCATCCCTCACCGTCAGTCCCGGGGCGTCCGAGTGGAAACCATCCAAGGTAGAAGCGGCCGTCCTTCGAGCTGACGTGAACGTCGGCTCGGTCGTCGACGACCAGGTTGAAGTCGTCGGCGCAGAACTGATCCATAACGAGCGTGGGCTCGCCAGGGCCGAGCTGCCACTCACGCAGCCGCAGGGCCTCAACAGTGGTGGAGAGTCCGGGGCTCACGGGAGCCACCGTCACGGGCGATCACCTCTCTGACCTGCGGGTTTCCTGAAGGTCGTCTACGTTGACATGCCCTTGCACCGGTTGGCCAGTCCTTCTTGGATCTTTCCTGTCTGCCCCCGGCGAACTGCTGTCCCTTGCCACTGTGGGATCTCCGGCCCCGTGGCCGAATTGCACGAACCTGGCCGCTCAGTGGCCAGTTGGCCTCAGTCGTGAGACTGGCCGACTCTCCGCGCGAAAGAAGAAGGTCACCCACGTCGCTCGCGCACTCGACACGGCGCCCGCGGACTCGCTCGCCTGCGCCGCCGTCATGCTGCTGGCCAGGCACGTCCTCACAGGCCCCGACGGGGTCGAGCACATCGACGCCCTCCCCTCCCACTGCACCAGGCAGTGGCCGGGACGGCTCAAGCTTCTCCAGCTGGAACCACACTGCTCGGACGGTCTCCGCACCGCGCTCCGACCTCGCCTCGATGGCCTCCGCCCGGTCAGCGCCGACTTTCTGGCCTTCTTCCCCCAAGCCGCCACCCACCAAGGGAAACTGGACGCCGCAACGATCCCTCAACGCCTTCCTGACGCCTGGATGGAACCCCTGCGAGCACTCGGCGCCCCCATCCATCCTCTCCGCCGCGACGCCGCCATCCGACTGGTGCAGATGGCACACGGCGGCACCCGCCGACAAGCGACCCTCTATCTCGCATTCACCTCCGCCGTCAGCCACAACACGGGTGCTCAACTTCGCCCATGGCAATCGGTCGGCGACAACGCACGCAAGTACGCAGATACGCTCAACTGCCTCGCCGACCAACTCGCGGCAGACAACTCACCCATCAACTACCAGCACCGTCGAACCCGCCTGCAAGACTGGGCCCTCCGACCCGACGACTGGAGGAAGATCATCGAGGTGGTTGTCCAGCAACTGGAGCCCAGCCATCGCCATCACATCCGATGGGACCGGGCACGACACCTAGCAGCCTCGGCGATCGTCTGGGCCCAAGTCACGCATGGCGAATGGCAATGGGCGCCCATGCTCCAGAATCTCGTCGAAATCAAAAGGGCCAGATTCGGGCCCACGAACTCACGCTGCCCGTCTTCCCGAGCAAGGAACCGGGCTTGCTCGCCCGCCTCCTGCACGGCGCACTCCACGACCACGCCGACCGGCTCGCCGAGCACATCGACGATGGTTGGCACCAGCGGCTGCGCGCCCTTCCTTCGGCCACAGGCCCGGACGGCGGTGTCAGCGTTCGGCGGGAGGTGCCCCAGCCTTGTATACAGCTACGTGTCCAGCAGATTGGGCACCAGGGCAAGGCCACTCGATGAAGCCGAACGCGGAGGAGGGGCTTCAAAGTCAGCCTCGCATGGCCGAGGCCATGCTCGTCAACTCAACGCGGGCGACCCCGCAAACCGTCGAACTGGAAATGCCCTCCAATAATGGTGAAATCGCGGCTGCGTCATGTCCGAGTCAACTTCTCGGAATCCCATGGTGATTCTCTATAAACGCTGGGAAGCCACCTCTTGTGCAGCTATGAGAGTGACATCGGAGATGCGTGACTTCATAGCCTTCGACTGGTCAAGTGCCATTATTATCCTAGCTGCAGCCAGGTAGACTTCGTACAGTTGAGTAATGCGAGCATCCTTCTCCCGATCACCAGAGGTGTCGAGATCATCAATAACTGCGTTCAACCTTCGGAGCCAGAGCTTGTCTTCTTCTCGCCCTTGACTGCAGATGGATTCAAATTCCTTGAACCCAAGAACCTCGAATTGCCTTTGCCCCCCACCGACCTCCCTTAGCATGAGGTCGCCGATTGCAGACTGCCAATCACGATAGACATACGCCTCGCGCACAGCCAGGGCCGCCATCACGCTATTGATAGATTCTTCAATTTTCTCAGATATCCCCTGGTCGCAGTCCAGAGATTCCATAAGAGTCTTGGAAAGTATTCGAGCCAGCCCTCTCTGCTGCTCAGATGTGAGGTGCTCAACACTTACGGCTTCTTGTTCATGTAGGTAATGGTCCACCTGCCGGTGGAGGATAGAGCCTGATCGAGCGATGCTCTCATTGGCGAACTGTGCATCTATATCCAAGGCACGTATCAACGACTCGACCCTCCGCACCTCAACATGTCCACCGTCGGCAAGGGCCGAGGTAAACGCCTGCAACGCCTTATCCAGCTCCTTTACCTTTGACGGCTTTGAGCCTGGGATATAAACCAACTCTCGACGGAGGGCGCGAATCCAGGCGATAAGCCCAGCGATGCGATATAGGGTACTAGTGGCCTTGTAGTGTTCATAATTTGTGAAATGTTCATGTCCCTTCAAGTAGACCTCGTCCCTTTGCCGCCCGAAGAGCTCTCGAAGCCTCCAGAAGAGTTCAGATGAGCTGGCCGCGATAGGCTGAGCATACGTCTCGAATGTTGACTCAATGCTTTGCTTCCTTGCTTGCCTGGTTCGCTGGCGAAGGAAGATTTCTCCTACTAGAACTCCAACGAATGCCGCAATTCCTGATATCACCGCAGCTTGCGCTTGAACTGACATGCTGAAGGTCTCCCTCAACGCGTGAGCGACGCCTGGGTCCATGGATCCAGAATCACCCCTGTGCCAGGCAGTCGCATCTTGGACCTGTCCCGCACAGGGCCTCAGCAAATTGACGATTTATCTACTTAGTCAGGTCTGTGACAAAGTGGGGATCCTGAATTTCGTCACCCATGGTCGGGGCACTCGTGCACACCGTGTTCGATCTCGTGGCGTGATCTTGTCCGGCTTGTCGTCGGCAGCGTGTCGTGGACAGCCTGCGTGCCCGGGGAGCGGGTGGCGTGGCCGGGTGCTGCTGGGGCGCCGTTGACCACTGGCAACGAAGGCTCTGCGACGGTGCCCATGTGGGCGTGGTCGAGCCCGAGTTGCGTCAACCGAGCGCAGACCTAGGGTGTTTTGTAGGGCTCGTTGGTGTGTTGAGCGATGTCCACTAGGCCGACGTCTGCCGAGCGACTCCTGCCCTGGGAGATGCGATGCAGGAACCCGTCTTTCTTATCTGTTTCGACGGCGAGCCTTCGCCGTCAGACCGGGAGCGATTCCATCTCAAGGGGTCTGTACCCGGTCCTGGGGGGCGCCCACTCTGGATGTCCTATGGCTGGCCTGCCGATCTGGTGCGCCTGCTGTTCGACGCGCTCCTTGGCGAAGGGGTACGAAGCGCTGCCTTTCTGCCAGGCATTCCGCCGGAAGAACTTCGCTGGCTTGCTACCGAGTGGCGGGGTGCGCTTGTCACACATCTCGACCTCGCGGATCTCCTTGGCGTCGCGAGCGAGAGCCAGTGGCATTGGGCGCATACTGACGAGAATCAGAGAATCGCTGTTCTTCGGCCGCAGCAGGAACGCCCGGAGGTCGAGCAGAAAACGCCACCGGTTCGCGTCCTGGAGGGCACGGCAACTGCCTATCGAGAGGAGCTCTTCAGCAACGTACCTGCCGTGGCGCGTGTGCGCCTGAGCGAGGTCAGGCAGGACCTGAGTTCCTGGTTCGGCGACCTCGCCGAACCCGATGTCGGTGGAGCAATAGCTTTGCTGACCCTCTCGGGCGCACGTAAGGACTCGGACAGCTTGGTGCTGAGGAATCCTGCGGCTCTGGGCCTGGTATGCGAGTATCCAGAGCATTCGCTTGCTGCCTATCGACGGGACGCGGGCCTCCAAGTATCGGGGGTTGGCACGACTATGAGGGAGGCGCCGCGTCATGTGGTCGAGCTCCGAGCCTCGTCGGAGGAGTGGGCTCACGAGTTGGATCGGCTCTCCGGAGCGGACTGCGCCGCTGACTACGTAGCCCTTCTTGAACTTTCCGCGCTGCGCGATCCCGAGATCGTGATCGGTGAAGGTACGGTCCTGGAACAAACAGGGATTACCGGGGCACAAACCTTGAGCGTGGCCCGACCCCGCTCGGTTACCGTCAGCATCGACGAGATCATCCCCGTTGCCCTGCCGGCATGGTGCTTGAACGCCTCCCTGAATGCGCCCAACGGCGAACCGATAAGGCCGACGCCTCTGCGCTTTTCTGAAGGCAGTACTCAGCGGGAGGTGTGGGACACACTCTCAGATCTTCTCAAGGGGAGTCAGGCATGAGGGACCAACATTTTATCCCGCGGTCTCTGCGGGACAAGATATGTCGACATGTCATGAGCTACCCGGAGAGTCGCCTGGCGCAGCTGGCGCAAGAAAGCATGGACGAAGACGGCAAGATGCCGTTGGCCATCAAGTACACCTCGGCCATGTACGCGAGAGGCTACCGCAACGGAACGGGGCGCCTTCATATCTCAGGGACTCCCGGGTTCACGTGGGGTGATGGAACCTACGTCGCTCCGTTGGCTTTTCCGATCTCCTCGGCCATCTTCGGTCGAGTCGGCGTGGTGGCTCGCTTCGATCCAGAGAACTGGCGGGTCTATGACGCGACGGACCGGATCTCACAAGACCTGTACATGCAGTGGGTTGGATTTCAGCCTCGCCGCAATCAGCTATTGCTCACCTGCCACTCACAGTTGGCTAACCAATTTATGCGTAACATGTTCAGGACTGCGTTTCAGATTGACTGCGTATTGTTCCGCCCCGACCAGCGAAATCGGTGGTATTCCGGTCGGAACGATGTGTGGATGGCCGTATCGGACTGGGACGAAATCCATGAGATCGTAAAAACTGGGGCCAGCTCGTCCTTTAACCATGAGCGCATCGCAGTTATCGTGGAAGAGGAGTTCAAAGAAGTTCACCACGACCTCAGGCGTAATGCACTGATAGGGCCAATTTCCCGCCGGGAGTCGGATCGCGATCTCACGAAAAAGATCCGCAGAGCTTACGCCCGGGGCGAATACGTTCACCTGTACGCATAAGGGGACTTCCCATGAAGGCTTTCCTGGGCCTAAGTGCTGACTTTATTGATGGAATGGCGAATCCTGTGCATGGGGAGAGCGTTAATGAGGCGCACTCCGTGCGGTTCGCTGATCTCCTTGGGCGCGACGAGAGGCTGCCCGGTAATCTCAGTGCTGCCGATCTAGCCGAAGCGGACACAGATCTCTTGTCCATGCAGTCCTGGGTTTGGTACCTCAAGTGGCTGGCAAAGCAGGGGGAGTTGCCTCGGGATGAATTTCTTGACGCTCTCTATGAGGATTCTGGTGATTCTCTAATTCGCCTCATACTGTTCGAATCGGTGATGACTAATCCCGTGATAGTGCGCCGCTACAGCGAGTTTCGTGGACAATGGACAGTGCCCCTGGAGGAACTCCCGCCCTGCTGGCCCCAGCACCTCGTCCTTCATCTGGTTTCGGCGGAGCCGACGAGGGCTCGCGACATCGATGCCGGGACGGCCGAACAACTGCCAGAAGTTGTGGAGTTGGCATTCTCCCTACTCCAAGTGGGCAACACAGCCGCTCTGGCCATTCTGCGTGGACTTCTGGCGTATCAGTGGCCGCTGCGAGGTGAATTCATCCAGCTTTTCGACACGGCACTTGTGCAGTCCTCTGGCATGGAAACCTCCGAGTTGGAACAATGGAGGCGTCGGCTGGGACTCCTGTGAACGACGCCTGCGAGGCGGAGTCCGCCATTGGTGAGGTTGCGCCAGGTGGCCATCGCTCGCGCACCAACCTGGCAAGCTGGCTCGACGAGCACCCCGACTTCACCTCCCACGTCCAACGCAACCCTGGAGAGGACGTGTGGGAATCAGCGGCACCCCAGAGCACGCCAGGTAGCGCCGAAGTTACTACGACCTCCTGAGCGCAGCCTCCTCCCGCGGTGACCTCTGCACTTCGCTTCTACAGAGGACCAGTCGCACAGCACCTTGAGCGCCGTGGCCAACCGGAGCACTCAATGGCCAACTGAGGCGCTCAGCCACAACCAAACGTCACACATGGACGGGTGGAGTGGCCGAGGAAATCGAACACATGCTTGAATCTGGCCATGAGTCCGATTCCCGACGACCTCGCTCGCGCACAAGAGGAGTGGCACACCACCTACCGGCAGCTCGCAGCACGGCCGCGCACCGCGGTCCGGAGGCGACTGATCCACCTGTCGTCGGAGGTGCTGTTCCACCTGTTCTGGCAGGGCCGGCGGTCGGCGGGCTGGGCGGCGCTGCACGGTGCACGCCATGTCCGAGCTACCCCCTGACCCGCCGCTGCCCTCTGACCCACCCCGGCTCCGGGAAATCCTGGCGTATTTGGACGAGCAGCTCGCCAAGACCGAGACCATCGCCATCTACCTGCGCCTCCAGCGAGACAAGGTCAAGATGGCTCTGGCCCGCGCCGAAGGTTCGGCCCAGCAGGAGCGACCAAGGCAGCCGGAGCGACCGATGCGCAAAGTGAAGGGCGGCGGCCCACTGCCAGGCTTCGCCCAGTCACCTATGAAGACCGGCTACGTCGTCCAGCAGAAGCGGACCCCGCACGGACCTGAACCCGCCTTCATCCACCTCGCCGACTGCACGATGATCGAGGGCACGCCGCACCGGATCAGGCCAGATGAGGCGCGGGCTGCGCTCACCGACCCGAAGATTGAGCCGTGCCGGTTCTGCCGTCCCGACACCGAGCTGGGCACGGACCTGGCGTGAGCATCCAGGGTCGGCGAGCTGCCCGCCCAGGTTGGCCGGACGCACACTCGGTCACATGGACGAGATGCCACAGCGCATCGACCCTTCAACGGACCGGGCCGCCGCCGCGCTGCTGCTGGGATGTGCCCCCAACCAGGTCGGCTACTGCGCACGCTGCCAGGGGCTGACGCGCCGCTACGGATCCGATGCCCAGGTCGTGTGCCGGGCCTGCCGAGCGGCTGAGGCCGCCGAGGATTCCTCCGGCTTATCGGCGGCTGTCACCCGGCGGCAGGCACAGCTCCCTGTCCGAACGCGGCGACGTCCCCGGGCACCATGTCCTCGCGGAGGCGTACGAATCGCGCGGGATGTCTCCAGACGCCTCGGTCCTGGGCGGTGTCCACGTCGATCTCGGCGACCAGCTCCGGCTCGACGAGGACGACGTCGAGCGGGGTTCGGGACCCCCATGTCGTCGTGAACCGTACGCCCTCCCAGGGGTGTCCCGGCGCGGCCGGGGTGAGCTGGTCCGCGATATGCCGGACGTGGTTGGGGTGCAACTGTGCGCTGCGCGCGACGGGCCGCAAGACCCCCTGCTGGTCGTACCGGCCCAGCAGGAGGCTCTGGGGGCGGCGCAGGGCGCCGGTGATCGCGCCGACGACGCCCTCGGTTGTGCTCCTGCGGCGGATCTTGATGAGCGCCCGGGCGCCAGGCAGGTACCGCTGCTGGCTTCCCCGGATGATCAGCCCCTCAATACCGGGCACCTCGGTCCAGGTGGTGAACCACTCCTTGGCGAGGGCTGCGTCGGTCGTCTCGGGGCACAGACTCCACGGGTCGGTCAGGTGGCGTTCCGCGAACAGCGCCTCCAGGCGGGCACGGCGATCACCGTACGGCGCCCGCAACAGCTCCTGCCCGTCGACCTGGAGGGCGTCGAACACGACAAAGTGGGCCGGCAGCTCCTCGGCGAGCCGGGCGGCGGTCCGCCCCCGGGAAGCCGCACGCCGCTGCAGGGCCTCGAAGGACAGTTGCTTGCCCGCCCAGATGACCAGTTCGCCGTCGAGGACCAGGCCGGCGGGCAGGCGAGCGGCGTCGCGGACCAGGTCGGGGAAGCGAGCTTGGATCAGGGCGCCGCGGCGGGACTGAAGCAGCACGGGTCCGGGGGCCGGCCAGGGAGTGAACAGGATGGCCCGGTACCCGTCCCACTTCGGCTGGAAGATCAGTTCGCCGGGGAGCGCGCTGGCAGGGGGCAGGCTGTCTCGGGCCTGCGCCAGCATGGGTTCCACGGGCGGTCGCAGCACCATAAGTCCGGTCTACGGACCCGCTGGCGGCTCCGCTACCCGAACGGCACTCGGCTAGGTGGTCTCGCGGCCCCAAACGCGCCCAGAGCAGCGCCAAGGCGGCGTGGGGCGGAGGAGCCAGGGCCGAGGCAGCGGTGCGCGATCACCGGTGCAGCGCCATGATGGAGCACCGCCGGAGACCATCCTGAGGAAGGGGAATGAGCTGGAAGCGCATACAGACTGATCTGGTGCACGACAGACCGTTCATCTCCTTGTACCGCGACCAAGTGATCCGGCCCGACGGCCGCCCTGGGACCTACGAGCACACCACTGTCGGCGACGACGTGCGGGTCGTAGCCGTCGACCAGTCCCAGCGAGTCGCTCTGGTCGAAGATGACTTCTACCTCCAGCAGTGCCGGGTGCTGCATCTGCCCGGCGGGGGAACCGGCGGCCAAGCGCCCGGCGAGGCCGCTCTGCGGGAACTGGAGGAGGAAACTGGCGTCGTCGCGACCAAGGTGCGAGCCCTGGGCGTGATTGATCCGCTGCCCGCGACCACCCCTGCGCGTACGCACTTCTTTCTGGCCACCGTGCAGCGTGGCGGCTCTGCTGCTCGCTGAACGGGCGCTCCGCGCTACGCCACAGCTGTGACGTGACTTCCAGTGAATTCCGCGAGCGCCGTCTGCAGTTTCTTGATCCCTTCGGTCGCCACTGTGACCGCTGACCTGGGCCTGGTCGAAGTTCGGTCACGAGCGCGCCGTCTTGGAGTCGACCCAGAGTCGGCACTGCTCGCTCTGCGCGTCCGTCGCCTCGGGATCCAGCCCAAACCGCCTGTTGCAGTACACGATCAAGGGCGGACGCAGGGCGACGAGCGGGGACATGGCGGCCAAGGCATCCGCCCCCGCTCGTTGCAGAGGTCGGCGTGGATCGATGTCAGAGGACAGACCCATCAGCGCTTCGTGCACGGACTCGCTGTCGAACACGGCCTCGCCAATCAGCAAATCGGGGTCCTGTTTCGGCGAGGCCGCGAACGACATACCGGTCGCGATCACCATCTGGGCGCGCCTCGCCAGATCACGCTCTTAACGGGCGCTCGTGGGCTTCAGCCAGTCGAGCACGACGCCCGTGCCGGCCGGTCCCATTCGGCAGGCTTCTCGTCCACCGGAGGCGGCGGGTACAGCAACGCCTTCGCGGCTGCCAGGTCCGGGACGACGCCCACGGTCACCCACTGGTTCCGTTCTATTCCTCGGTCACCCTGGGCGCGTCGGGCTCGACGTGCGTCCCACGGTTCGGGCCCGAGGTGAGCGGCACCGCTCGCAGCTTCCCCTTCCGCAGCTCTGCTGGAGCTGGCGTTCTCCGACGCTCACGGTGTGCGCCATCTGGCGCGAGCCGATGTCCGTGGCAGCTGCCGCGGTAACGACAACGCCGGGCCGTGAGAGGCTGATCGGCCAGAACAGTCGCATATCCGGCCATCAACCCAGATGGCGACTGGAGTTCACGTGGCCTCCGATATCTTCTCGGCCAGGGTCTGTACGTGAGGAGGCTTCGTGGCTGAGCAGGTCAGGCGACTGGTAGTGCCGGTGCGTGTGGAGTTCTACGGATGGGCACTTCAAGACTGGGATGACGATTACGTACCCGACACTTTCCCAGATGGATTTGAAGCCGGTGAGTTTCTCATGCCCCATCCAGGACGCTTGGATTTCACGAGCGCCGGCCACACTCACAGGGCGGATGTCACTGTCGAGGAGTGGGATGCAGAACCCCCTACCCCAAGTTCCCCGGCCGCGTCCGGTGATTGGGATGAGGTTGCCGAGGCGACAATCCGATGCGTATCCGGAAAGCTGCGCGCTTGGAGCATGGGTGGCCCGATGACCGATGACATGGAAATTGAGTTGTCGAGGAGGCCTGCCACCTGGGCGGTAAGGGCAATGTGCGCGGGACGCAAGGAAGTAGCGGAACTTGCGCAGCATAGCGTTCCGCACGACGTCGAATGCTACGTCATCCAATTCTGGCCAGCGGCGTCGTAACACCCCTAGACAGATTCGTGCGGGCCAGCCCTGTTGTGTTCGTGGGACTGGCCCACACTGTTCGGATCCCCTACGAGGTGATCTTGACCATGAACCCGTCGTCAGGGCCGTCGATGATGCGGTTCAACTTGTAGTACTGAGCGAGCAGGTTGCCAGCAGCTCCATTGCTGTCCTTCGAGACCGGCATGACGCTGAAGTTGAGCGGATCCTGGCGTGGGTTGTACCTGGATCCGGCGGCGCCCTCGTAGGTGGACGCGAAGGGGAACTCGTCGCATTCCCGGAAGTATCCGGTCAGCAGCCCTCGGCTGCGGCGGGCGAAGGCGGTGGTACGGCTCATGCAGCCCGACCGCCTACCACCGTGGCGCCGGCCGTGTGCGGTGCGACATCGATGTGGAGGCGACGGAGGGCCTGCTCGGCGCGGGCCTGTGCGAGGTCGGCGGTGGGCGCGGTGGTGATCAGGTAGCCGATGCGGGCGGTGAACATGTCGCCGCCGTCGGCCGGGAGGAGGAGCTGGTCGCCGACCTGGTGCTGATAGTGGACGCGGTCCAGCCACGGCGGGCGCGGCCCGTTGAAGTGCAGGCGCCGCAGGGTGCCGGAGGTTTCCGGGTAGAGCAGCTGGATCGCGGCGGCCGAGGAGCGGGTGGGGGTGAGGTCGGGGGTGAGGTCGCAGGCGATGTCGGCTGCGGCGCGCGGCAGGTCGATGCCGGTGGCGAGGAGGACCAGGTGGCCGATCATGTCGCCGGCGATCCGGCCGTTGACCTCGACCAGCCGAGGGCGGCCGTCGACCAGGCGCATCTCGACATGAGCGACGCCGTCTGTGATCCCGAGGGCGCGGATCGCGGCCCGTGCAGCCGGGGCGACCATGTCGAGCAGCGGGTCGGCGGCATCGACCGAGTGGGCCAGTTCCTCGAAGTACGGCGGGGCGCTGACGGTCTTGCGGGTGATCGCGACCACGGTGGTCTCGCCGCGGTAGGTGACGCACTCGGCCGAAACCTCGGGTCCGTCGAGATACTCCTCGACCAGCACGCTGGTGTTCTCCCGCCCCAGACCGGCGGCTTTGTCGGCGAACTCGAAGGCTGCGGTGAGCTGTTCAGGGCTGTCGGCGCGGATGACTCCGATGCTGGCCGCGTGCGCGGCAGGTTTCAGCACGACGGGGTAGCCGATCCGTTCGGCCGCGCCTTGAGCCTCCCGGAGGGTGCGGACGCTCGCCGAGGCGGCCGAGGGGACTCCATGCCGGGCGAACAGGCTGCGCGAGGTGGCCTTGTTGCGGCATGCCTGCATGGCCTCCGGGGCGGTGGTGGGCAGGCCGAGCTGGCGCGCGAGTCGGGCGACGGGCACGAGGTACCACTCGGTCCACGTGAACACGCCTGCCACGTCGTACCGTTCAGCCAGGGTACGGCCGGCGGCGGACAGCGCCGCCTGATCGGTCGGGTCGGGCACGACCACGCAGTCCCGGATGTACGGCACCTCCCACGACGGCTCCTCGCCGGTGATCAGGACGACGTCGTAGCCGGCAGCCACGGACTGAAGGCAGTAGCCGCGATACCCCTCGGCTTCCATGTCGGCGGCAGCGACGACCAGGACGACAGGACGGTCGGACAAGAACGAACTCCTCAAAGATCAAATATGGGATAGGTGGCCGAGGGGCTTCACGGGCTGCGCCGGCGACGGACCTCGATCACGGACGCCCACTCCGGATGGACGGCGAGCAGCCTGCGCGCGTACAGGGCGGTGTAGCTGTTGTTCAGGCCCTTGGCCCCCTCCGGCCAGCGCCAGCGGAGGGCCTCGAACAGCGCCTTCATCCCGACCCGCTCGGCTCCGGCAGCAAGACGTTCCTCGACGAGCTGTTCCAGGGCCCGGTAGATCCGCGGATGCTCGGCATCGAAGGCGCGGAACTGGTCGGTGATCGTGGGGCGGCCGTCCTGGTGCGGGTATTCGAGGCCGGGCAGTCCGTCCTGTGCGGTCAGGGGCATGGACGCAGCGTTCCTTTCGGGGCGAGGGCTCAGGCAGGCGTGGGGCGTAGGGTGCGCAGCCGGGCGAAGGCGGCGAAGAGGCCGAGGGCCTGCAGGAGGGCAGCGGCGGTGATGGCGTGCCCGATCTCGTCATGCGGGATGGTCGCGACGAGCAGGCCGGCGACGGGGAAGGGCACAAGGAGCAGGAGGATCGTCAGGCTCAGGGTGCTGCCGAACACCCCGGGCGGGATGAGGTGGGAGCGCAGGGTGCGCAGGACGACGGTGAGGCCGCCCTCGCCGGCCATCAGGGCGGCGATCAGCAGGGCGTATTCGCGGTAGGTGTCGGCCTGGGCGATGGCGAGGGTGGCTCCGGCGGCGACGGCGGCGGCGGTGGCGCCGACGGACCACAGCCCCCACCGGTCGATGGCGCGGCGAGCGCAGGCGATGGCCAGCAGGGAGGCGAGGGCGGCGGCGGACCAAATGAGTCCGGCATCGGTGCTGGAGCGTCCCAGCTCGGTGACCACGATGACCGGCATGGCTGCCTGCAGCAAGGCGATGGCCGTGTTGGAGACGAGGAGGCCGCCGACCAGCCAGGCTAGGGCGGGAAGGGCGCGCAGAGTGTCCCAACCGGCCCGTACACCGGTCTTGCTCTGTACGGAACGGTTCGGTGCGGTCGGCTGGCGCGGAAGCAGGGTCGCAGCGAGCAGGGAGCAAGCGGCGAGCGTGCTGAGCATGAGCGCCGGTCCCCCGTGCTCCAGCAGCAGGCCGGAGACCAGGGGTCCAGCCAGCATGGCGGTCTGGTCGATGGCCAGCAGGACGGACTGCACCCGGTGTGCCCCGAGTCCGGCCGTCCGGCTCGCCTCGCCGCCGGCGGTCTCCGCCGCGATGTAACTGCACTCGGTGAGGAAGCCGGTCAACGGAGCGAGCGTCATCACCGTCACCGCTGACGGCACCTCGGAGTCCGGGACGGCCAGCAGCAGCGCGGCCATCAGCACGGCCAGGGCCCGCCCGATGCATGCGCTACGGAAGACCCGGGCGACGCCGTGGCGGTCGACGAGGGAGCCGGCCACCGTGAACGCCACCAGGCGCGGGAGCCACTCGAGCGCGAAGGCAACTCCCGTCAGCGTGGCCGATCCTGTCGTCGCGACGACGATGAGGGGGATGCCATAGGTGGTCATCGCGAATGCGGCACCGTCAGCCGAGCGGGGCAGGTAGACACCGCGGAAAAGGGAGGGACGTCGGGCCTGCCAGCCTCTCTCTACCCTCACGCGGCCAGCTCGTGGTCGACGTCCGGAATCACTTGTGGGTTGGTGTGCAGCCACTCGTGAAGGAGGTCGCGCGGTCCGGCGAGGGCATCCTCGGTGGCCTCTGCGCTCGTCGGTGAGCCGGCGGCGTGTGCCTGGGCATCGGCCTGCGAGACAGGGACAGGTGGATCGGCAAGGAGAGCGAGGGTGTGCTGGATACGGCTGGTGAAGTCACAGACCGGCGCCGGGTAGGCGTGGCGGCGGGCCCAGCGAGCCATCGCGTCGTAGAGATCGGCCAGGTGCGATCCGGACGTGGTCAGGGTGAGACCGACGCCCGGCCGGTGACGGACGAGGCCCAGAGCACGGGCTTGTTCGGCGGTGTGGCGCAGGTGCTGCGCGGGAAGGTCGGCGAGCGTGCGCCCCAGGCCGCGCGACGGGATGGGGCCGTTGTCGTCGATCTCAGTGATCAGGCGCATCAGGGCAGGCGCGGAGAGCAGCGAGCACGCGTGCTGGACCTCGGATGGGGAGAGGGTGGTCATCGGCGCGGGCCTCCAGCCGAGAGTGCCGCCAGGGGACGGGGCGGGATTGCGTGGGAGAAAAGGTCGCCGTGCTGCCAGGTCAGGCGAGCGGCGTAGCCGGTCCCGCTGGGCGCAGGCACGGTGGCCGGGGCGGGCAGGCGCGTCTGGTTGCTGACCCACATCCGGGTTGGCCCGGTTTGCGGGCGTCCCCAGACCGGGTGCTGTGCGGCCTGGGCGAGGGACTGGCCCGCTGACCAGGCGGACAGAGCGCCGAGGACGGGCCCCAGGCCCTCGCCCGCGGAGGACAGACGGTAGGGCTGCCCCTTGCCGGCGGTGTCGACCAGGCCGTCGCCGACGAGCTGGCGCAGCGGCGGGTAGATGTTGGTCCAGTCGCTGCCGGGCATGACCATCTTGGCCAGGAAGTGAGCGCTGGCCTCATCACGGGATTTCAGCACCCACAAGATCGCCGCGGCGTGCCGGCGGGTCAGCAACGTGAGGCTGTCTTCGACCTGCTCCATCGCGGACAGCGGTCGCTGCGGCTTCTCCAGATACCGCTCGGCCCAGGTGACGATCAGCGGCAGTACCGGCAGCAGTTCGGTAGCGCGGTCGGTCGGGCCGTAGGTGACGTGCCGGGAGCTGTGTTCGATCCGCTCGACGAGGCCGGCCTCGCACAGCTGTCGCAGCTTGGGGTGGAGCTGGCCGTTGTGCAGCCAGGGCACCTTGCTGGCGATCTCGCTGTAGCGCAACGGCTGTCCGGCAAGGGCGAGCAGGATCCGCACGGTCCAGCGTGGGGTGATCATCGCGAGTGCCTCAGTGACCCGGGCTATGTCGGCATCGGTGTCGGAAGGCAGACCGGTGAGGGCCAAGGGTGGAACTCCTGGGTAAGTAACGGGAAACCGCGACAGGTCAGCGGCTTGGTGCGGCGCGCGCGTCCGGAGCGGGAGGGGTTGCAGGCACCGCGACGGGAGCAGGGGACGGCTCGGGCGGGGTGACCCGGACCAGGCTTTGGAGAACGGCCGAGGCCGACGTGGCCTGGATATCTCGTACGGCGACCGCTTCGACGAGCCGGCGTGCGCAGTCGAGCACGTGCGACACCTCGTGTGCGCTGACCTGCCGCTCCGGGTGGACGAGCTGAGCGAGGCGCTCGCGGTGGAAGGCAATGCTGCGCTCGGCCAAGGCGAGCGAGTCGTGCAGACCGAGGAGCGCGGAGAGCATGCCGGGCGGCTGGTCCTGAGCATGGGATACGAGGGCGGCAAGCGGCGCGCCGTAAAGGTCCTCGATCCGTCCGGCTATCTCGGCGGAGGTCGGGTGGGTCAAGCGGGAGCTTTCACAGTCGGCGGGCCCGGGCCGCCCCGGCACTCAGGGGTGCCGGGGCGGCCACGGCCGGAGGCAGGGCGGGGGCGAGAGTCGGCTGCGCGGTGCGGACGGCCCGGGCGCGCTGCCCGGGTGGGGGCATGGTGCGCAGCAGGTCATCCAGCGCGGCGCGGTAGCCGTCGCGGGCATCAAGCTCCGCCTCCAGCCACTGCGCGTCCATGCGCAGGTCCTCTGCGGACAGCTCGTCCATGTCACGGTCCGCGACCATCGCCTCGCGCACGCGGTCCCGGACCCGGGCGACCTGCTCCTCGGCCAAGGCGAGAGAGGACCGCAGCTCCAGTGCCCGGGACAGCGCAGGGGACGCATCGGGACGGATGGCCGCCGTGTAGAGGTCGCCGACCGGAGCGCCGAAGACCTGGTGCAGCCGGTCGTCCGCGGAGCTGAGCTTGAGCTGGGCACTCACCGCGCAAGGCTCCTTCCCGGCTGCGGCGCGGTCGCTGGCTGCGGCGGAGCACTGGTGGGCACTGCCGGTCCCTGGCGACCGCGGAAGCGGGCCAGTTGCCGGGCGGACGCATCCTGCTTGCCGGCGGCGTTCGGGTCGAGAAGCCACCGCACGACCATGGCCCGCCCGTCACGGGCGGTGACGGCCGCGTTAACCCGATGCGCCAACCCCATCGTCGGGTCGTCGACCTCACTGGGCTGGTTCTCCAGCGCGGACACGAGATCGTCCTCCGTACGTTCCAGTGCTGCCTGCGAATCAAGGAGAAGGCCGTACCACTTGACCACGTCGATGGCGTTGGGATTGGCGTTCGGCGCAGCGGCGACGGCGGCCTTCAACTGGTCGACGCGCATTCCGAAGCAGGCTTCGATCTGTTCCGTGAGCACGCCCACGACATGGTCTGTCGAATCGGGTGAGGCATTGAGCAAGGGAAACTCCTCTTCAAAGGACACAGCTGTCCTCGAACTGCAGGGAGGAGAGTGGGCGGCGACCCCAGCGTTCAAAGGCATCGGAATACGCCCGCGTTATGAGCGGTGTTTAGGTTCCGCGTCGGGCTGTCCACTGGTAGCGCTCTGACCAAGGGGGTTCGTTGTCGTACCGCCCTGTGTCCGCTGGTGGTCGTCCCCTGGACGTGTCCACTTCCCAGACGCGGTGCGGAAGCAACCGTGCGACGCGGGGGGCGTCTACACCGTCGGGGATGCGGTGAACAGGATCGGGGCCCGGTAGTCCTTGCCGTCACCCGACCAGTCCAGCTGTATGTAGCCGTCGGCGAGGTAACGGCCCGAGCCGGCCTTGTACACGAGCGTCCCCGTCTTGTACGAGCCGTTGCCCGCGGCGCTGCTGTTCTCGAGCGCGTGCTCAAGCCCGGTGTAGTTGGCGGACTTCACGACCTTGTCCGGGCCGCTCACGCTCTTCTTGGTCTGGAGATGGAAGCGCGCCTTGTTGAAGGTGAAGCTGTTGTTCGTATTGTCCGAGTAGGGGCCGTCCCAGTAGACCGTGGCCGTGGTGTAGATGTAGCCGCCGGACCGCATGGCGCACAGCTTCACGTCGAAGTCCCAGTTGTCGGAGTCGGGGGCGGAGTACGACGGGTCGTCCACGGAGTGGCTGCTGGTCGTGCAGTGGTAACTGGCCGCGGAAGCCGTTCCGGCGGTGGCGAGGGTGGTGCCGGCGACAGCGGCGGCGGCGAGCAGGGTGACGGCGGTGCGCTTGAGCGCGAGCATGGTGGCTTCCTCCTGGAAACGGGTGGGGGTCGGCGGGCCGTTCGCGGCCGGGCCGGTGATAGGGGTGGCGGCGGGTGCAGGTTCCGCTCGGGCTGTCCACTGGAATCGCTCTGACCAGCGGGTTTGGTGGCCGTCCCGCTTGGTGTCCACTTCCTCTGCGGCGGCGCCGCTCCTGGCTCGGCAGGAGGCGCTTCACCCGCGGATTCCCATCCCCGTGTCCTGTTGGACACGCGTGGGCATCGCCAGTGGGAAAAGGACAGGGGATCTGGGATCCCACACGGTGGGTCTCAGTCGAGGCACATACGGACGTCGCGGTAGACGTAGGTAGCAGACACCCAGCCCTTCACACCCGTCGTTCGGTCCGTGATGTAGCGCCAGTGACCGCTGGTCTTGTGGACGGTGAACTTGTGCCCGCGGTACAGGATGCCGACGGGGGTGGACTTGGCCGATGCCTTGGAGCGGATGGTCACGGCCTTGGTGCCGATGACCCACGGACCAGGGTCGTTGCAGGACTGGGCGGTCAGGGCGGATGCCGGGGCGGCCGTGGCGGTCGTTGCCGACGCGATCGGCAGGGCAAGGGCGCCGAGGATTGCGGCGGTTACGGCAATTCGGGTTGCGCGCATGCGGAAGTAGCCTCCATTCGAGGAGAAGAGATGTAGGGGAGTGCCGAAGCGGGGTTGTCCCGGCGGCCGTATAAGAGTCCGGAGATTCGCCGGTTTGGCCAACCGGCGATCATCGGCTATGTTTCGCCGCGCAAGCCGGGATCGCGGCTTTAGCGTGAACGTCCCGGTGAGCAGTCAGGGGCCGGTTTCGGCGCGGAAGCCGGGCGGGAATGAGATGGCGCCGGCTTGACAGGCGGGAGCGCCTTACCCGTGCCGCTGAGGCGGCCTTCGCACCACTTCAGGGCTTCTTGGACTGTTTCGAAGCCGCCCTCGCGCAGCGTGTGCGTTCCCGCCTGGATATCGACTTCCTCGACCACGACGCGGAACGGTGACGGGGCGCGCTCGTCCAGGGCGCGCAGTGTCGCGAGGGTGACCCAGTCGTCCGGGTCGTCCCGGGTGTAGGACCAGCCGAGCGCGTAGTGGTCCCCGTCCCTCATGAGCCGTTGCTCCAGGGCCCGCGTCGCCTCGTCGGCCGGCACGGTGCCGCGTTCGGGGTCGAGTGCGATGGACTCGGGCGGACAGCCGCGGTGGATCAGCCAGGACTGCGCCATGGAAGGCAGAGGCAGTGGCGCCTGCTCGAAGCGGAACGTCCGCCTTTGGTGGTCTCGTTGCAGGTAGAGAGCCACGTACTGCGGCACACCTGGGTGGTCCCAGGTGGCCGTGCGGTCGAACAGGACGTAGAAGCTGCGGGTGTTATCGGCGCTGTGGTGCTCGGCGAGGGGGTCGAGCATGTCCTCGTTCACGCCGATGAGTCGGTAGAACGCCTCGCTTGTCTGCTCGTCGACGTTGTCGTCCACCCGGAAGTCCAGTAAAGGGCCCGGATCTCGGTCAGCGGGTCGGGTGGGTTCGTGGGTGGGCATGCAGCCTTTCGGGTCAGCGTCGTTGTGCGGGGGCGGACGGCCACGCTCCCGGCCGCGCCGCCGGCAGCGGCGCCTCGGCCGGCTTGGGGCGGCGGTTTTCGACCAGCGCGGCGCGGCCTGCGTCGGTCAGACTGATCGGCTGGCCGGCGTGGACCGGGTGACAGGTGTCGACGGCAACGAGACCGTCGGACTCAAGGCGCTGCAGCTTGGCGTAGGAGATGCGGGTGCCGGACCCGGTAGTCACTGACAGTCGGCCGGTCAGCAGGTGCTCGTAGAGCTTTGCGCCGCCGGCGATGGCCAGCAGCGCCGCCTGGTCGGCAGTAGTAATCGGCTGTTCACGGGAGATCGGTGCTGATCGGGCGGCAACCTCGATCGGCTCCAGCGCCGCGAGCACCCGCCGCGCGGCGGCGTCGCGGGCGGTGGCCGCCTCCTCCAGCTGGTCCACGGTGCGATCGATCCGTTCGAGCAAGGCGGCATCGACGGGGAACTCACCCGAGGACAGTCGGTGCAGGAGGGTGCAGTAGAAGGTCACGCCGGTCTCGGCACGGGCGAGTTCACGGTGCCGGTCGACCAGCTCGGCATGCGGCGCATCAAGGACGCCGCGGTCGCGGTGGGCCCACAGGGTGTCGACGCTGTGGCCCGTCACCGCCTCGATGCGGAGGTCGAGCTGGGACACAGCGCGCCGTGCAGCCGCGGGCGCGGAATCTGGGGGCATAGGCGGCTCCTTCAGGTCAGCGGGTGCGAAGCTGCGAAGGGCTCTGCGCCGGGCGGGGCAGGCCCGGCATCGCGGACGGCAGCGGTGCCGGCCTCTGCACTGGTCCGCCGGTAGTGAGCTGCGGGGAGCGGGAGCGTGCCGCGTGCGTGCGGGCGCTCAGCGGCCGTCGGGCCATCCCCAGGCGGCGGCCGACCTCGTCGTAGACGTCGTTGCCTGCCCGCGGCCGGATGGCCACCACGTGGATCTCGCGTGAGTGAGCCGACGCCTCGGGTGCCGGGCTCACGCCGTAGACGACCCGCCAGTCCTTCCTGGCGTCCACGAACAGCTTGCGGTAGCCCTCCAGGTCGCCCGTGAGCCGGAGGCCGAAGCGCTCAGCGTTCACCACTTCCTGCAGATAGGCCAGGGTGAGGTCGCGAATGCCGCTGGGCGCCTGAAGGAGGTCGGTCAGGGCTCGGGGGTCGAAGCTCAGGCCGAAGGCCGGCCGCTGCTGCCCCTCGCTCATGACGCCAGCTCGGACTCACCGGGCGCGGGCGCCTCCGGCTCGGCCGCCGTCTTCTCGCTCCGTGCCGACGGGGGCGGGCCCGGCAGAATGCGGTGCGCGGGACGCTCTGGCGAGGTCATGCACGCGGACAACGGCCCGCCGGGTGCGCGGATCGCCGCCATGGCATGCGTGAGGAAGTCGCGATGCCACACGAACATCCCCGCCAAGCCCGCCTCGGGATCCTTGTGCTGCTGGTAGGCGAGCCACAAGGCGTGAAGCCAGGCAACAACGTCGTCGTGCTCCTGCCACTGCAGGCACCAGGGCGCCGCAGTGGTGACCTCCGCGCCGTAGACAGGCATGAGCCAGTCGTCCACCCAGTCCGACAGAGCGTCCAGTTCGTCTTCGTACGCCTCACCCTCCAGTTCCAAGATGGGGCGCGGCTCCGGCGGGGCAGCCGAAACCGGCCCGCCGAATCCGGGCATGCCGAATGCGGCGAACGGGGAACCGCCGGGGGCCGGCGCGGAGGCCAGATGATCCAGCTGCCGTGCCTGCTGCGCCGACTGTTCCATCAGCCGACGGACACTGGCTTCGATCCCCTCCAGCTGCGAGTCCGGGATACGAACCGGCTCCAGTTCTCCTTCGTTCGGGAATTCCAAGGATTCGGGCATGAAAGCAGTGGCCTCCTGTGTGCCGCGGGAATGAGAGAAGACGAGATCCGGGCTTGCGTCGGCCGGATTGAGCGACAGGCGCGAACACCGAACATATTGGGCACAGTTGTGGCTTCAGGCGGTGAGGACCATGTCGTCCTGGCCGAGGCTCTGGCAGATCGTCTCCGCGAGCCGGTCGGCGGCGATGGACGCATAGTGTTCGGTCTTCTCCACGCCGATGAAATCGCGTCCTTCGAGCAGAGCGGCCACGCCGGTGGATCCCGAGCCAGCGCAGAAGTCGAGCACCGTACCGCCCGGCGGGCTGATCTTGACCATCTCGCGCATCACTTCGACGGGCTTTTGCGTGATGTGCTGCCGGTGCTTGCCCGAGGGTTGCGACGCGCTGTACAGGCCCGGGAGATAGACCGGATTCCGGGTTGCGTCGATCGGCCCGTTACTGGCCCAGACGATGAACTCGCAGTTCTGTGTGAAGCGCCCCTTTTGCGGTCGGGCCTGCGGCTTGTGCCAGGCGAGTACGCCCCGCCACAGCCAGCCGGCAGCCTGGATCGCGTCCGTCGTGATGGGCAGCTGCCGCCAGTCCGTGAACAGCAGCGCGGTCCCGCCAGTCTTCGTGAGCCGGTGGGCTTCGGTCATGATCTGCGTCAGCCAGAACCCGTAGCTGCGCTGGTCCATGTTCTCGCCGGTGAAGTCCGCCAGCGCGTGCTTGGCATCGACGGAGGTGTACTTCTGCTTCGCGGAGCGGCTGGTGCGCTCCTTTGCTGTCCGGCCGCCGGAGTTGTAGGGCGGGTCGGTGATTACCGCGTCGACGCAGTCGTCCGGAAGCGTGGAAAGGACGCTCAGGGCGTCGCCCTGATGCAGGGAAAAAGGCAAAGGGAAACCCCGATTCGGTGTACCTGTGGAGGGATTCCCGTCGCATCAGTAAGTCCCCGCAGGCCGGAGATCGGACATGGAGAGGCCCGTGGCCGCGGTTCGGGGAGAGGCGAGGGGAGTTCAAAAACTGTAGACGCGAATCGGCCGACGACCAAGAAGTGGGCGGTTGATGGGCCGGATTCCGGCACCTCACGCCGACTTTTTGGTCAACCGCCGATCTGGGCCTACTGTTTTTGAACCGCCCGGCGCACAACGCCGTTGGCTATTCCCCCAATCTGCCTCGCGGAGGTTCCCCTTGCCCAGGCACACCTAGCTCACTTCCGGCCGCACCCGGCGAGCGGCTACTCGCCTGCGCCGACCACCCTCCGATCCGCCCACCCCGGCCGCCGCGATCCCTTTCCACACGCCTCGCGCACGCGGCACGCCGGACACTGCACCCGCAAGGACCCCTGCATGACGTCTCGTTACCCGCCCCTGCCCGAAAACGGTGACCTGCGAGCAGGCCGCTCGGGTTGAAGGGGCTCGCCGCCGGTATCGGCGTCGTCTTCCTCTCCCCTCTTCTCCTCGGCGGCGGCGCCATGATGATGGCCGCCTCCAGCGAAGCCGCCCAGAGCACCACCTCGTCGCTCGACTGCGTGTCCGACGCAGACACGGGCCAGATCGCCGAGCAGGTCACCAAGATCCTCGACGGCGCGGACGCCTCTCACGTCCACATCAAGGGCCTGGAGCTGCCCGGTGAGCAGATTCCGAACGCGCAGACCATCGTGGCCACCGGCATCAGCCTCGGCGTCCCCAAGCGCGGGCAGATCGTCGCGCTGGCCACCGCCCTACAGGAGAGCCGACTGCGCAACCTCGGCGGCGGCGACCGTGACTCCCTCGGCCTGTTCCAGCAACGCCCCAGCCAGGGCTGGGGCACCGCCGAGCAGATCCACGACCCCGTCTACGCCTCCGAGCAGTTCTACAAGGCGCTGCTCAAGGTCCACGGCTGGCAGCAGATGACCGTCACCCAGGCCGCCCAGGCAGTGCAGAAGTCCGGCTACCCGGACGCGTACGCCAAGTGGGAACCGATGGCTGCCGCGCTGCAGAAGGCCATCGCTGCGACCTTCCCGTACAGCGGGGAGAAGGACACCGGCAAGGACGACGACAAGCCGTCCACCACGACCAGCTGCGACACCGCCGACGGCTCGTCCTTCGGGCCGATCCCGGAAGGCGCCGTCCCGAAGGGATACAAGATCCCCAAGGGCACCGACCCGCGGGCGAAGAAAGCGATCGTCTGGGCGATGCAGCAGCTCGGGACGATGTACCAGTGGGGCGGGTCCTGCACGAACCCCCACGGCCCCGACGCCATGGCCCGCTGCGACTGCAGCTCGCTGATGCAGCAGGCGTACGCGCACGCCGGCATCACCCTCACCCGAACCACGTACGCGCAGGTCGGCGAGGGCAAGAGCGTCTCACCGAACGCTCTGAAGCCCGGTGACCTGCTCTTCAGCCGCGGCACCGCGGCCCGCCCGGAGCATGTCGGCATGTACATCGGGGAGGGCCTGGTCATCGAGGCGCCCCGCACTGGCAAGCCCGTCCGGATCACGCCGCTGAAGGACTGGACGGTCCTCGCCGCCCGCCGCGTCGTCTGACGCCGGCCCTGCTTTTGTAGATTCCGATTAGAGATGTCGCTGTCCAAGTGATTTGCCATCGACTTGTCGCGCAGGGCCCGCCGCGCCGCGGCCCACGAACTCAGGACCCGCGCTACAAGCCTTCGAGACACTGGCAAAGCTAGTCATTGACCTTCACGGGGCGCCCGTTGTCAGTGCGCTGCCAGGCTTGGCCTTCGCTGTCCAAAATCTGAAAGGTCACCGATATTTGCCAATCATCGACGCCGTGGTTCGGTTGCAGCGTCCGTCCTGGGTTGACGACATCCACTAGCTCGATGGAGGTTTCCCAGCTACTGCCCGGGGCGACAACCCCGTTCAGATCTGGTTCCGCCTTGCCCAGGTAATGCTCAACTTCACCGTTACCCCGAGTCATTCGCGCGCTGACTCCAGTGATCCTCGCGACGAGTATTGGCTCGCGACTGTGGTTACTGATCCGCACCAAGTCGGGAGTGGGGACCTCAGACACGACGCTACGGGCTTGCGGTGCCTCGTGGTACTCGCGCTCCGAACGGATCAAGCGGCCGTCTCGGATCGCGATGCCCAGCGCTACCACCACGGCGGAGACGGTCCCCACTGCCCCAACGATTGTCGCCACAACGTTCGCTACATCCCACCCAGGAGCCATGCACCAAATACTAGAAGTTCCGGCTAACGGCGTGGGGGCCAACAGCCAGCTCAGTGCCTCGGCCCGAAGAACCTGACAAATCAGCTGGACTAAACCGCCGACAGACCGTCTGGACAGCCGCCCAGAGCCGCAGGTCAGCCTGGTGTCAGACGACAAGTCAGGTTGGAACCTACAGCTTTCTCGCGCCGCTCGGGCGCCTTTCCCCCGGTCTTTCTCAACTTCCCCTCTGCCAGCGCCTTCTGGCATGCGCAAGCAAAGGAGCCCGCCATACCCATGTCCCCACTCGCTGGCCGTGTCATCCAGCTCGCCTACGATCCGGGCATCTCCCCCAAGGGCGGAGGCTTGCCGGGCCTGTCCGTCCTGAAGAACGTCGTCAACAGCATCAACCTCTTCGGCATTGTCGCCGCCGTCGGCGCCCTCGCCGTCAGCCTCGCCGTCTGGGCCTGGGGCCGCCACACCGGTGGTCACCAGGCCGAGGCCAACGGCAAGAATGGTGCCGTCGTGGCCGCCGGCGCCGCAATCGGCCTCGGTGCTGCCAATGGCATCATCGCCTTCTTCTCCAGCCTGGGGTCGCAGGTCCATTGATGCAGAAGCGGTTCCCCGCGTACGGCATCGGCTGGTCGCCGAATCGCCGCGTCGCCGTGATTGCGATTGGCCTGGCGTGCCTGCTGTCCCTGGCCGCCGCAACCGCCTTCGTCACCCGCCGCAGCGACCACCCTCACACCTCCGCCCCCGTCCCGTCGCAGACACCCAGCTCCACCTCTCAGACCGGCGAGCCATCCTCCGGGACCGGCCCGGTGGCCAGGCCACCGAGGATCTCGGACCCGGTGGAGTTCGCCAAGGCCGCCACGAAGATGCTCTGGTCGTACGACACCCGCACCACCGCCCAGGCCCAGCAGCTGGCCGGCATGAAGGCGTGGATGACGAAGGAGAGTCAGTACGGCGACTGGGCCTCGGTCTCCGCGCAGATGCCCGACCCCTTGCTGTGGTCGCGCATGGCGGACCAGAAGCAGCACGCTGCCGCGACCATCGCCGAAGGCCACTACCCGGCCGCCTTCAAACAGGCACTGTCCGATGACCCTTCCGCGATTACCAAGGCGTACATCTACGCAGTGACCGTCACCGGCAAGCAGACCATCGCCTGGAAGGGCGGCGGGGGCGCGGAGGAGCGTTCCATCACGCTCGCCGTTCAGTGCCGACCCTCGGCCGACTGCACGCTCGTCGCCATCGCCCCGCGCGTCGCGCCCTGACCGAAAGGAGCCCCCGTGGGGTTTTGTGATCTCCCCGTCGCGGACACGGTCTGCGCGGTCGGCGACGCGGTCGACTTCGCCTCCGACCCCGGCAAGGCGATCGGCGACTGGCTGGCCAAGAGTGCCGGTGAACTCGCCGCCGCATCAGCCGACCTGGCGTCCAAAGCCGTCGATGCCACCACCCGCGTCGACCTCAACGCCACCTGGTTCCGCGACAACTACGAGACGATCCTGCCGATCGGACTGGTCCTGCTCGTCGCCACCTTCTGCGCCCAGCTCGTCCGCGCCGCGATCCGACGCGACGGGCAGGCTCTGACACAGGCGTTCACCGGGACCGCGTCCGGCGTGATCTTCGCGTTCGCCGCCATCGCCCTGACCACTGTCGCAATCGAAGTGACCGACGCCCTGTCCGCCGGGCTGTTCAAGACCGCCAACATGGACATCGCCACGGCAGTCCGCCGCATCGTCAAGGTCAGCGAAATCCCAGGTCTCGCAGGACTCGGATGGCTCGTCGCCGTGTTCGCCGGCCTCGGAGCCGCCATCGGCGCGGTCCTGTACTGGTGCGTGATGATGGTCCGCAAGGTCGGCATTCTGGTCATGGTGACCCTCGCGGTCTTCGCCGGAGCCGGCGGAGGCTGGGAGGTCGCACGCCGCTGGCGCAAGGGCTGGATCGAGGCAACCGCCACCCTCGTGGCCTCCAAGCTGCTGATGACGGTCGTCTTCGTCCTCGGGATCGCCGCCATGGGCAAGACAGAGGCCAAGGACGGCCTGGCCGCACTCGCCGACGTCCTCGCCGGCATCGTGATCATGATCCTGGTCTTGTTGTGCCCCTACGCGACGTTCAAGTTTGTGCACTGGGCGGCTGAAGGATCCGACGGAGAGACGCTCCACCGGGCCGGCGGCGCCGGCGCCCAGCTCGCTCGGCAGCACGCCGAGCGCGCCGGGAGGAAGGCCGCCGCGATGGCGGCCACCGCCGGAACCGGCGGCGCCGCAGCCGGAGCCGCTGCAGCCCCGCAGGGACCGGACTCCATCCCAGGCCAGGACGGATTCCCCGGCGACATCGCCTCCACCTCGTCCGACAGCGGCCAGGACAGTGCGAAAAGCGCAGGCTCAGGCGGCTCCCCCGGTGGTGGCTCCGCGAAGTCCGGCCTGGAGCAGGCCGTCCAGCCCCCGCCGACCCGTGCCACCGACGACACCAGCGGCCAGATGGGCGGCAGCCCCGGAGCAGGCACTTCAGCCGGCAGCCAGGCCGGCGGATGGCAGTCGGCAGCGCCAGCCACGACCCCACCACCCCAGGGCGCTCCGCCCTCCGCTGGCACACAGCCAGTCGGCACTCAGAGCTCCGGAACGAACGGGCCGGCCTCTCCTCCTCCGCCCTCGACCGGTCTCTGACCGCCCCTGCCCGATGCCCGATCTCTGGGGGCGGGGAGGTTCCCCCGCCTCCCCGCCCCCAGGCCCTTCGCTCCAGGACCACTGCCTTTGTCCGACCTTTCGATAGCCCCTGCCTCGGTGAAGTTCCCCCACAGGAGCCGCCGCGGCATCCTCCTCGGGCTCACCCTCCCCCAACTCACCCTTGTCTCCTGCACGCTGGCGCTGCTGCTGGTGACGGTCGTCACGAGCGGGCTGCTCGGCGCCATCGCCCTGGCCCCGCTGTGGGCGACGGTCGCCGCCCTGGTCGCCATCCGACGCCAAGGCCGCTCCCTGATCGACTGGGCGCCGATCGTCGCCCGCTACGCCGGGCGCCGCCGCACCGGGCAGACCCTGTGGCTGGCCCGGCCCGTCACCAGGCCCCGGCAAGACGGCGTCCTCCACCTGCCCGGCGCCGCCTCCTCTCTCAAGGTGGTCACCCCCGGTGACTCCACCAACGGCGCCGCCGCCGTCTACGACCCGCACCAGCAGACCCTCACGGCCATCGCCCGCGTCAGCAGTCGCGCCTTCGCCCTGTTGGACCCGGCCACGCAGAACCACAACGTCAACGGGTGGGGACGCGCGCTCGCGGGCACGGCCCGCACCGGGCACGTGACCACCGTGCAGGTTTTGGAGCGCACCGTCCCCGACTCCGGTGACACCCTGGCCCGGCACTGGTCCCAGCACGGCCGGCCCGAGGCCCCCATCGCCGGGCAGGTCTACTCGGAACTAGTTGCCTCCGCCGGTCCCGCCGCCGCCCCGCACGAGACGTACCTGGCGATCTCGCTCGATCTCAAGGCCGCCAAGCGGCTCATCGGTCAGGCGGGCGGGGGGCTGCCGGGAGCGTTCACAGTCATGGAGCAGTCCACCGCCTCGATCGCGCAGGCCGCCCGGAACGCCGGACTGATGATCACCGGGTGGCTGTCCGCCCGGGAGATCGCCGCCGTCGTCCGCACCGCCTACGACCCCAAGGCGCTCGCCGCGCTCCAGCAGTGGTCGCCAACCGGCCGTGCGGAAGCCGACCCAGCCGCCGCCGGTCCCGTCGTCCAGGTCGAGGAGTACGACCGGATCGCCACCGACTCAGCGCGCCACGCCACGTACTGGGTGGAGAACTGGCCGCGCACCGAGATGGGCGCAGGTTTTCTGCACGGCCTCATGTTCACTGCCGGGGTCCGCCGCACTCTCTCCCTCACCTACGTCCCGCAGGGACTCGAGTCCGCGCTGCGCGACGTCCAGCGCCGCAAGGCCGCGATCATCGCCGACGCATCCGAACGCGCCCGGCGCGGTCAAGTCGACAGCGAAGAGGACTCCGTCGAGTACTCCGACGTCAAAAACCGTGAACGGCAGCTCATCGCCGGCCACGCCGACGTCGCCCTGACCGGGCTGGTCACCGTCACCGCCGACACCGACACAGCCCTGGACGCCGCGTGCGCACAGATCGAGACCGCAGCCGTCACCGCCGGCGTCGACCTGCGCCGCCTGTTCTTCCAGCAGCCCGACGCCTTCACCGTTGCCGCACTCCCCCTCGCCCGCACCACCCTGTAAACCCTTCAGTCCCCGGGACACGCACTGACATCGATCACCGACTACGACCAACTGCTCCGCGAACTACGGGCCTTGCTCACCTCATGCAAGGAACTGGCCGACCGCCACCGCGCCATCCTCGACCAGTACCGCGACGAAGGGGAGGTGATCGAGGACAAGTACGCCGACTACGACGAGGCCCGGATCAGCACCGCGATCGAGGCCAGCGACCACCTCGACACCGTGGTCAGCCACCTCGCCGACCTCATCGGCCCACCAAAACCCAGCCCCTTCACCCTGACGTTCGCCCGTCAGGAGCGACAGAGCGGCGAAGCCCCGACGAGCTTCGTCGTCAACGCCATGAACCTAGACGACGCCGCCCGCATCCTGGCCGGCCACCCGAGCTGGCACGAGTGGTATCTGGACACCGCCGGGACCCCGGACGCCAAGGGCGCGGACATCGTCTACCTACCGGAGCAGAGCCATCCCAGCCTTCCCACGCGCGGCGAATATGTCGACCTGCGCGCCGAGCAGGAACGCACTACGTCGCCTGCGAGCAGTACCAAGCAAACCGCCCAGGCCCGCCCGGCAACAACGTTGACCACCTCGCCACCGGCCCCCGCTCCCGCCTCCCTGGCGGCAAGGACCTCCCATTGACCCAGCCCGGCACCCTCGAACCCGATGCACAGCCCTACCTGCGGGCCGCCACCGCCGGAGTACGCCACCACACCCGCACCCTGAACCGGCCCGCCGCGGCGGCTCCGGTGAGCCGCGTGCACCTTGATGCCCTCCACGCTCACCTCGCCGAGGTGCAGCGGCTTCTTCACCAGCTGGCCGAGACCACCCGGCCACCGCATCCCGGTGCGGGCCGGCACCTTGCCACAGCGCACACCCGGCTGTACCAGGCCACCACCGAGATCCACGCGGCCTTCCACCTGCTCCCGGCCACGTCGGCGGACTCCACCCAGTGCCGTCCCGAGCAGCTCCCGGCAGGCCCGCCGTTCCTCACCATCTGCCAGCGCCACCTCGCCGCCGGCCACATCGTCCGCCGCACCACCACCCCCACCGACCTCAACCGCGCGCCGCACACCACCGCGTGCGTGCGATGAGCAGCACCCGCTGAAACGAGGGCCCCTGATGAATCACCGGCCCGCCCGCCGCGCACGCCGTGCCTCCGCGTCACCGCTGTTCACCCCGCACGGCACCGACCGGGCCAGCCGCAAGGCCGGCCGCCGCCAGCTCGCCGAAGCCGCCGCGAAAGCACGCGCCGAAGCCACCGCCCACTCAGCGGGCACCGCACCGGCCGAGCACAAAATGCCCGCGCCGCTGTACCCGCCGAGCGGACGCCCCGGCCCCGCCTCCGCCCGCGGCAACCGGCTGAGGCTGCCCGCACACCGGATGACCACCGCCATCGCCGCCGGCGCATATCCCTTCCTCGCCGAAGGAGGACTCGGCGCCGAAGGCATCTACATCGGCCAAGACGTCCACGCCCAGGCCAGCTTCGTCTTCGACCCGTTCGCCCTGTACGGCCGCGTTGAGGGGTTCACCAACCCGAACGTGCTGCTGGCCGGAGTGATCGGCCAGGGCAAGTCCGCGCTCGCCAAGAGCTTCGCCCTCCGCTCGATCGCCTTCGGCTACCGGGTCTATGTCCCCTGCGACCCGAAGGGCGAGTGGACACCGGTCGCCCAGGCGCTGGGCGGCACCTCCGTCGCCCTCGGCCCCGGACTGCCCGGCCGCCTCAACCCCCTGGATGCCGCCCCGCGCCCCGAGAGCATCTCCGAGGCCGACTGGGAGAGTGAAATACGCAAGAGGCGCCTCCTCCTGCTCGGCTCCCTGGCCCGGACCGTCCTGGGCCGGGACCTGATGCCGATGGAACACACCGCGCTCGACGTAGCCCTCGACATCGCGGTCACCAAAGCCGCCAGCACCGGCCGCACGCCGCTCCTTGGCAATGTCGCCGCCGCCCTCAACGACCCCGCTCAGCTGGATGAGGCCGCCGGAACGATGGCCGGGCACCTCGGCGACGCAGCCCGCGACCTCGCCCACGCCATGCGCCGCCTCGTCCACGGCGACCTGGCCGGCATGTTCGACGCCCCCTCCACCGTCCGCTTCGACCCCGGCGCGCCGATGCTCACCATCGACCTGTCCCGGCTCGGCGGATCCGGCGACGACACCGCCCTCGTCCTCGCCATGACCTGCGCCTCCGCCTGGATGGAATCCGCTCTCACCGACCCGCACGGCGGCCGACGGTGGATCGTCTATGACGAGGCGTGGCGCCTGATGCGCCACGTCGGCCTGCTGCAGCGCATGCAGGCCCAGTGGAAACTCTCCCGCGGACTCGGCATCGCCAACCTCATGGTGATCCACCGGCTGTCCGACCTGCTCACCGCCGGCGACGCCGGATCACAAGGCCGAGCACTCGCCGAGGGCCTCCTCGCCGACTGCTCCACCCGCATCATCTACCGGCAGGAAACCGACCAGCTCCACGCCGCTGCCGCACTGTTGGGCCTGACCTCCGTCGAAACCGAGGCCATGGCGCATCTCAACCGGGGCCGTGGCCTGTGGAAGGTCGCCGGACGATCCTTCATCGTTCAGCACCTCCTCCACCCGCATGAACTGCAGCTGTTCGACACCGACGCGCGTTTGCGCTGAAGCACCGCTCCGCCAATACGCTCTCGCCGACCACTCCTTCCCCCGACCAGGAGGCACCACCTGCCCCCACACACCACCAGTACCTTGCCACCGCACTCGCAGCACGCCTGCCCGGCAAGTGGTACCGCAAGTACGCCGGATTCCCGCCGCCCGCCGACCAGCCGCATATCGCCGACCGGATCTGGGACTGCGGCCCGGCCCACTCGGCCCTGCTCGACTGGGACCCGCCGACGGCCTTTCTCGAAGGTCCCCCCGGCGAACAGCTGTGCGTGATACCGCGCCCCCGTCACCCTCGCCAGTACCTGGTAGCGCCTCTGCAGCCCGAGGGGTTCCGACAGCACCACTTCCGCGGGGTGGAGGAGCCGAACGGCATCGCTGTCCCCGACGATCCCGCCAGGGCCGCCGCCCAGGTCTCCCGCCGAGTTCTGCCCAATTACGCCGACGCGCTGGATGCGGTCCGGCGCAATGCCCACCTCCAGCCGGACCCGGCGCACCGGCCCGGTGCGCCGGAGGTCACCGAGTCAGTCACGCTGATCTGGTACGCCGACGGCGTGGTGGGCGCACCGTACACGAGCGTGCCCGCCGCGGCCCGCACCGTGCTCTACGCCTGCTACTTCCAGTACAGCCCGCACGAGGCGGCCTTCGTCCTGCCCTCCTCCTACGACACCGAGGCACGAGCCCTCCTGCTCCACAGCGCGGTCCGGCAGCTCACCACCCAGGGCATCGTCGTCAACTTCCGCCACGCCGCCCCAGCCGCCGCCTCTCGTCCGCCCTGCCCAGCAGCGGCAGTGCTCGGCGCACCGCCGCCCGCGTGGCGATCGTCTACCACGCGGCGATGAAATCGACCCTCCCGTGCGATGCCTGTCGCTGGCCGAGCCCGATCAGCGGATGCTGCTGCACGACGTGGCCGACCGGCTCAACACCGTGTTCGATCAGCTCCCGCTCCCCGACCACCTCCGTGCCGACCCGGGCTGAGCGAGATCCTGGACGACGAGGTCCGGCACCTGACCCGATTGCTGGCTACCTGGCCGGGAAGAACGCCTTCCGGCACCGGGCCGCTGCCCGTTATCAGAAGAAGATCACGGTGACCCTGCGCCGTACGACGCTCGCCCTCGCGCGAGCCGCTGAGCCCGCCGGCGCCGCGCTCGCGGAACAGGTACGCGAGGAGCTTGCCAGCGGCGCCCCGCTGTCCCGCGCCGAGCACCACGCGCGGAGCTAGCCGTTGATCGAGACCTGGCTCACCCACAGCGCCCGATTCCTGCGCCAGGCACGTGCCGCGGCCCCGCCACCACAAGCCGCCCCCGCGCTCCCGCAGCCGGCCCGCGCCCTCCCGCCGGGCACATCCGCGCACCACCGCTGACCGGCCCCGACCTTTAGGAAAACCCACCTTCTTGGACCCTGGCACTCACTTCGCCTTCGGCACCCATCCACAGCACGGCTTCGTCGCGGCCTTCACCGCCACCATGCCCGCGCACCTGGCCCACTGGTTCCTCACCCGCGAGCAGTTCGAACCCGTCCCAGAACGTCCCGGGCTCTTCCGCCTGACCCAGCCCGACCGTGACGGTCCGCGCCGCACCCGCCAAGCCGTCCACGACCTGCGCGCCCAGGGCTACGCCGTGCACGCCGACGTCGGCCTCGACCCCGATGCACCGGCCACTGCGCCGCGCCCGTTCCGACCCCGCGCCCTGTCGGACCGGCGCACCCGTCTCGCGCAGGCCGCTTCCGTACGCTCACCGCAACACCGCACCGCGCCAACCACCTCCCCGCCGGCCGCCCGACCGATCCCGCCGAAGCCTGCGTTCGCCCCGACCGTTCACCTGTCCGCCGAGCGGTCACGATGAGCCCCGGCGGCGAGCAGATACGCATCGTCCGCGGGCTGGGAGGCGAGGTCGAAGTCACCGGAGCAGTCGACGCGTTCGCCCGAGAGATCCTGCTCCGAGCCGGGTTCCTCTTCCAGCCGTCCTTGCGCGGTCACTGGATCCGGCTGCCGTTCGACCTGGGACAAAAGTGGGAGAACGAGCACGCGACCTGGGCAGCCGACATGCTCACCGCCGCACGCTACCCCGTGCACCTCGACGCCGACCTCCGCCCTCGCCCGCCTGGCCCGGTCACGCCTTCTCGACCGCCCGCCATGACCGCCCAGGCGCCGCCCAGCCGGCCACCCCACCGCTGAACCCTTTCCCACGAGGACCTGATCTCCGACACCACCACGCCGCGCGCGGCACAGCTCGCCGAAGGGGCACGCGGCTTCCGGCTGCGGATGGCGATCATCGACCGCGACACCGAGACCGCACTCGACGCCGCCCGTGACCGCTACGGCCGCACCATCAACCACGACGCTGCCGCAGCCGCCCGCACACGACGCACCCAAGCCGCCCTCGCGCCCGCAGCGGCCTCGACCGTCTGCCTCCGGCCCGGCACACCAGGGCCTGGCGCGACCTGGTAGATGCCCTCGCAATCTCCCATACAGAGATCGTCCGCGTCCTGGACGGCCCTGCCACACCCGGATCGGCTGACGAGCGTGAGCAGCACGCGGCCGTGTGGCCGCACCTGGCCTTCTGGGCGGACTACTGCTCCATCGCTGTCGACTCGCCGACCAGCACCACCAGCCCGGCCCCGAACTGACCACCAAGGAAAAGCGCACGTGGACCGACAAGGCCCGTGCTGCCCGGCGCAGGGGCGAGCTGGACCCGATCGAATCCTGGTACGCGGCCGACGGCCGCCTGATCACCCTCGCCTATCTGATCGAGGACGAAACCTCCACCGTCATTGCCGCCGCCGGCGACTTGGACGCGCCGGGCTGGGAGGTGATCGGGCACTACGACAACGAATCCGCCGCCGGCCAGGCCCTGCCCCGCGCGGTCCCACCCGGAGTCCTGCGCCCGGACGCCGCGTCCCGGTTCAACCGCCCCGAACCTACCCCCGAGCGACCCCTGCAAGAGCTGCTCCAAGAGGTCATCGAGGCCCGAGGCGCCAGCGAGGTCTCCGAGACACTGATCACCGCCGCGCAGCAAGGCTACGACGCCGGGCCTCTGGTCCGGATGGAGCGCCTCCTCAACACCGCCGCCAAGTTCTCTTACGCCCTGGACACCGTCCGCGGTCAGCAGGTCGGCGCCAGGCTCGACGCCCTCAGCCGGCAACTCGCCTTCCTCACCCGCGAAGTCCACGACACAGCCGAGGACCTCGGCGCGACCCTCGCCGTCCTGCCCCCACATCGCACACCCACACCACCTCGGCTACGGCCCCGCCCCGCCCTCAACACCACACCTCCCACGCCGCCGACCCCGAGCACGGTCGTCGCCCGCCGCGCGTAGCACACCGGTGCGCACGAGCAGACCTTCTCAACCTCAACCGACGTCCCCGCTTACCGTTCAAGGAGATCGATCTATGACTGTCCGCACGAAGTGGACCGTCCAGCACGCCTGCGGCCACGAAGTCGTCCATGACCTGTCCAACCGCGCCGCCGACCGGCGGGCAGGATTCGCCCGCTGGCTCGCCGAACGGGACTGCACCGGCTGCTGGAAGGCCGCCCGCGACTCCGACACCGCGTCCAAGGAGGAGTGGCTCGCCGCCAAGCGCGCCGAGGAGCAGCAGGCCGCCGCCGAGTGGGCCAAGCAGTTCGACATGCCGCCGCTGGAAGGCCCCGAACGGGCCCTGGACTGGGGCACACGCTCGCGTCACCAGTTGATGACCGCCGCGCACGCCGCGCTCGTCATCGAGGGCACCTGGGACGAGGCCGACTGGGCGGAGCTGGAGGAGAAGGCCCGCACCATCACCCGGGCCGGTTGGTGGATCGACCAGCGCGACGCAGACGGCACTGACCTACTCGAACTCCTCGATGCCGCGACCGACAAGGATCGCGGGACGGAGAACCCATTCCACTGATCCGGCCGGAACATAGCCGCAGTTCGCCGGTTAGCCAAACCGGCGATCCTGCGGACCATTGATCCTCCCACCGCCACCCCGCATCGCGTGGAAGGACCTGCATGCTCCCGCCCTCCCGGACTCCACCGTCCACCCCGGCCCTCGCGCCGACGCCCGACCCTCTCACCCCGGACCGGGACATCACCCACGAGCACTTCCAGGCCGGCGACCAGGTCGTCGTCATCAAGGGCGTGGCCGGCAAGGAACTGTGGGGGGACGCGGTGCGGGTGGTCGCTCCCTCCTGGCACACCCCGACCGACGAAGACGGGTGGCGGCTGCGCGACCCCGACGGCGGGGCCCAGACGTTCATCACGGCCCACCCTCGCTACCTCGTGCACCTCTCGCGGCATTGTCCGGACTGCCTGATCTACCTGCGGGCCATGGCCGATCACCTCCTGCCGAGGTTCGCCGGCCATGACGACGCCGTCATCGACTGCGGCTGGTACACCATCACAACCCTCGGCCAGCTCGTCCACGTCGCCGACGCCCGGGGCGGCCGGTGAGTCTGCCCATTCGCCGCCCCGGCCGCGCCACGCTCTCTGGCCACGCAGGCCCACCCGCCCACCGCTGCGCCGCGCGACCCACCACCGCCCGGGCCTCGGCCCGCCACTCGCCGTGGCCGCCGTACCTGCACCGAGCAAGTGCCCGTCACGCTCCGCCGTGTGCGCCTGCCCGCCCCCGCCATGCCCCATCCCCGTCCCCCCGTCGCCCGTGGCCGTCGGACCACGCCGCTGACACTCGACCCTCCCCTGCCGAAGGACTCCATGCACCACCACGAAGACTCCGAGCGCCTGGCCTCCTTCGCCGACGTCCTCGCCGGCGAACTCCCCGGCGCCTGGAGCAGCACCTACCACCCCACCGAGCACAAGGAAGACCTCGCCGAACTAGCCGACCGCATCTGGGACCTGGACCTCGTCGCCGAGTCCCTCGCCGAGCATCCGCTGCAGCAGGCGGCCGTCCTGTCCCGTCCGGACGGCGCCCAGCTCCTCGTCCTGGACCGGCACGACGAACGCGACGGCTTCCTCATCGCCGCCGTCGCCCCCCGAGATCTTCCCGACGAGGCGTACCGCGGCGGGCGCGAGCCGAACGGGATCGCACTGACCGATGATCCCTTCCTGGGCGCCGAGCGGGTCGCCGGTGACCTGCTCGCCCGCTACGACATCGCGCTCGCCCAGGTCCGCCACAACGCAAACGACGGCATCCTGCCATCCCAGCCCGACCGGGTCGTGCTGACCTGGCAACCGGACGGCAGCCTCGCCGCCACCCCCGTCGGCGCGAGCGCCGCCACAGTGCTGGCCACCAACGGATTCGTCTCCGACCAGCAGACCGGCATCTATCGCCTCAACGGCGACGACAGCACCAAGCAGGCCCGCGCCGTCCGGGAGACCGGCCGGCAGCTGCGCGCCCACGGCATCGACATCGCGCTGCAGCACCCCTCGGGCCGGATCACCCCCACCGCCACGGCGCCGGCCACCCCCGCCGTCCCGGCCGGGCCCCGCGCATCGCAAGCCCGATCTCGATGAGGCACCCGGAACCCGACTTCTACGTCCTGGACTAGATCACCATCACCAAGGACGCCCGCACCGGACTGGTCGTCGCACTCGGCAGCACCAAACAAGCAGTCGGCATCCTCCAACGGGCCGGATTCCTCGACGCCTCCGGCCCCCGCGGCACTTACCACCGCCTGCCCCATGGCCTTCCCGTCGAGGAGCAGCGCCGGAAGACCACGGCCGCATCGCACGCTGCTCACCGCTGGCTACAGCGTTCACTTCGACCCGGCTCTGAACGACCTGGCCGCACCGGACGGCGACCGGGAAGCTGCCCTGCGGTACCTGGCCCAGCTGCCCCAACGGACCACTCGCGCCGAGAGCAGCCACGACTGGACCGCCCTCCTGACGGAGATCGCATGCCCTGCCGAGGGACTGTTGCCGCTCATCCGGCAGGTAGTCGTAGCCGCCTGGGTCTGTTCACTGCTGCCCGACTTCTCCAGCAAAGACCGGGAACTGGCTGCACAGCTCGAAAGCAGGGTCGATGCACTCTCACGAGCCACCGACCAGATCCTCCTCGCTCGGAACAACAGCGCCCGCGCTCCCAACCCCGGCGTGAGACCGCCGAGTCCGGCGCAGCGTCCGGCCGATGCCGTATCCCGCAGCCGATGAAACGGAGTTCCATGGGCAACCGTGCCGACGAGTACGGCACCGACGTCGAGATCTACCGCAGGGCCCTGACCTCCACAATCCACGCCGATACCCCCACCGGCGCGCCGGAGCAGCTCCTCGACCTGCTCGACCGGCTCGGCTTCAAGCGCCGCGAGGCCCGCACCGTCGGCCCCGTCTACATCTGGCACGAGGTCCCTGCCCACCTCGACAGCGCCGAGCAGCAGCGGCTGGCGAGCCGGGCGGTCCCCACCCTGCTTCTGGCCGGATACACGGTCAACTGCACCCCCGACGTCTTCGACGAGACCGCCTACCAGCAGGCCGTGCACGAGATCCGATCCGGCACATCCCGCCAGGCCACACGTCCGTCGGGCACTGCCGCTCCCGCCCGGCGTCACGCGTCCACCCGGCGCATTCCATAAGCCCGGGCGGCCCCGGCCCAGGCCGGGGCCGCCCCTCCCAGGCATCCTCCCAGACGACCAACCGGAGAACCCCGTAACCACCCGCACACCACCACCGATCAGCCACCGCCTGACGCCCCGCCTCGCGACCGCGCTGTTCCGCCGCTACCTGCGCGCCTGCATTCCCGTAGACCCCGACCACACCTCCCCACTGGCCGGTGCGCACCCCGAAGCCGCTCTCTCCGAGGCCCAGCGGACCGGCCACCACCGCTGACCCAGACACCCTCGGAGCAACATGACCCACCCGACCCCGTACGCCGTCCGGCTGGCCGACGAGATCACACGCCAACTGGGACGACTCTCCAACGACCTCCAGCGGCTGCCCGCCACCGAGGCCCTGCAGGTCATCGCACGTGTCCTCCACCCTGACGACGGAATCCTCGGCGCCTTCACCCATCTCGTGATCACCGGCTCCTACTTCGCCAAGGACCAAGCCGAGCGCGGAGTGTTGCCGGCGGAGGTATGGCTGTCCCTGGGCCGGGCCGCGAACGAACTGCATGACATCGGCCTCGACCTGGACAACCACAACGAGACGCTCACCCAGTTCGGCACACGCCCCAGTACGACCACGGCCAAGCCACCGGCCCCCGCCCCGCTCGTCGCCCGGCGGCGCCGATGAGGAATACCCAGTGGCACGGCTGGGGTTCAGGCGAGCAGGCCGAGCAGCACTACCTCGTCGAGCCCCGAGCGCTGGCCGGCGGCGGCGACATCCGCCACGTCTCGGAGTTCCTGCGTGCCTCCGGCTGGCGGGACAAGTCCAAGAACGGCGGCCCATTGGTCTTGGAGAGACCCGACCGCGCGGTCTGGATCTCCTACGACCCGTTCACCCAGCCGGGCGGCTGGGCGATCCGTGGCGCGGCACAGGGGCACCAGGCCGAGTGGTGGGCGGTGATCGGCCGACAGGCCCCGGTGGAGATCATCGCCGGACTGACCGACGCCCTCACCCGTCCCCGCTCCGCGCACGCCCCCAACGTGTGGGCGCCCCTGGAGGGACACCGCTGGCACACCCGGCTCGAGGGCCGGCACTACGCCGCGACCAGTCCCGATGGTTCGGCCTGGATGCACTTCCGCCAGGACGGCGACGGCAACCCCCTGTGGTGGTCGGGCGCCAGGGACGAGCACGGCAACGGCTGGACCGCCCAGTTCGCCCCCAGCACCCCCATGCACCTCGTCCAGGCCTTCTCCACCGCGCTCGCATCTCCTGAGCCCGTGATGCGTCCGCGCGGACGCGTCC
>NZ_MCGQ01000020.1:0-164 GCF_002242805.1 Streptomyces diastatochromogenes
CGTCCCCGCCCTCCCGGCACCGGCTCCAGGCCGGTTCTCGGCGATACCTCCAACAGCGTCAGCACTCACTGATCAGGCCTTCTCACACTGGCACTCACCGAACAGATCTTCTTAAAGTGGGGCAATGCGCACAGGCGAGCCACTGCCGTCCGTCGGTGACGTCC
>NZ_MCGQ01000020.1:226-444687 GCF_002242805.1 Streptomyces diastatochromogenes
GGGCACGCTGGCCGAGGTGCGCATCCGGATCATGGACGAGCAGGGGCGGATCGTCCGCGTCGTACGCAGCCGTTCCAAGCCGTCGTACGACCCCGAGCGGCACGCGTACCAGCTGATCGGCACCCTCCAGGAGGTCACCGAGCCCACTCCGGGCACGCCGGCGGGCCGCAGGGCGGTCACCGGGGACTGGCGGCGCTCCCGGGAGGCGTTCCTGCTGGACGCGGGCCGGGCGCTGGCGGAGGCGCGGTCCACCGCGGAGGTGCTGCGGGTCGCGGCCGGGCTGTCCATGCCCGGGTTCTCCCCGGACGGGCTGGCGGTGTTCGGCGTGGAGGGCGACCGGCTCACGATCATCGGCCACCACGGGCACCAGCCCGGCGACGACGGCCCGTTCTCCCATATGTCGCTGGCCACGGACTACCCGGCCGCCGAGGTCGTACGCACCGGCCGGGCCGTCTATCTCTCCTCCCCCGCGGAGTACAAGGAGCGCTACCCGGTCACCTGGCCGCTCGCCGAGAAGTTCGGCCGGTCCTCGTGGGGGTTCCTGCCGCTGACGGCGGCCGGGCGCACGATGGGCGCCTGGATGGCGGCCTTCACCTACCCGGTGGCCTTCACCCCCGACGAGCGGGCCGTCCTGAACACGGTCGCCCGGATGCTCGCGCAGGCCCTGTCCCGGGCCGGTGCCGCCGACTCCCAGCGGGAGCTGGCGGAGGGCCTGCAGCGCTCCATGCTGCCCTCGCTGGGCCCGGAGATCCCCGGGATGGGCGTGGCCGCCCGCTACGTCCCGACCGGGGGCGGACTGCAGGTCGGCGGCGACTGGTACGACATGATCCCGCTGCCGAGCGGGCGGTTCGCGGTGGCCATCGGGGACGTCCAGGGACATGACGTGCGGGCGGCCGGCCTGATGGGCCAGCTGCGGATCGCGCTGCGCGCCTATGCCTCCGAGGGGCACCGCCCGGACGCCGTGCTCACCCGCGCCTCCCGCTTCCTGCACGGCATCACCCACGACGAGCACATGACCGACCTGCGCTTCGCGACCTGCCTGTACGTGGAGGCCGACCCGGCGACCGGGCAGCTGGAGATCGCCCGCGCCGGGCACCCGGACCCGGCGATCCGGATGGCCGACGGCACGGTGATGATGCGGCCGGTCGTGGGCGGGCTGCCGCTGGGCATCGACCCGGACGCCGACTACCCGACGACCCGGTTCACGCTGGAGCCCGGCGAGACCATGATGATCTGCACCGACGGTCTGATCGAGACCGGCGGGCACGACATGGAGAGCGGCTGGCGGCGCATCCGCGCGATCCTGGAGGACCACCGGGGCGATATGGAGTCGCTGGCCGACGCGCTGGTGCAGGGCGTGCACGGGCCGTCCTCGCACCACACCACCGGCTCGCTGGCGGACCGCCGCGAGGACGACATCGCGGTCCTGCTGCTGTGCCGCCCCGCTCAGGACACGGCCGTACGGCCGACGGTGCGGCGCACGCTGCTGTCGGTGGCGCAGGACGAGCCCGAGCGGATCGCCGAGGCCCGCCGGCACCTGCGCGAGCTGCTGCACGACTGGGCCTCGGACGAGCAGGTGGACTCCGCGGTGCTGCTGGTCTCCGAGATGGTCACCAACGTCCTCGTCCACACCGACGCCGACTCGCTGCTGCTCGCCGAGGTCACCGGGGAGCCGGGCGGGCGCCGGCTGCGGGTGGAGGTCTCGGACGCCGGCGACGACCTCCCGCACCGGCGCCGCCCGGGCGAGCTGGCCTCCTCCGGCCGCGGCCTGATCCTGATCGAACTGCTCGCGCACGCGTGGGGGGTGGACCCTCAGGGTGAGGGCAAGAGCATCTGGTTCGAGCTCTACGAGTCCGACGGCGCGGGGGCGCCGTACCGCGTGTGAAGTTCGTGTACGACGCCGAAGGCGGCGGCGGTCAGGGGCACCGCGAGGAGCATGCCGAGGATGCCCGCGACGGACGCGCCGGCGGTGATCGTCAGCATCACCACCGCGGGATGCATCTGCACGGTCCGGCTCTGGATCATCGGCTGGAGCACATGCCCCTCCAGGACCTGCACCGCGAGCACGACCCCGAGCGCCCACAGCGCGATGACGAAGCCGCGGTCGGCGAGGGCGACCAGCACGGAGATCGCGCCGGAGAGGAAGGCGCCGAGGTAGGGGATGTAGGCGGTGACGAAGACGAGCGCGGCGAGGCCGACCGCGCCGGGCACGCGCAGGATCAGCAGGCCGATGCCGATGAGGGTCGCGTCGATGAGGGCGATGACGGTGGTACCGCGCATGAACCCCTCGACGGCCTCGTAGGCGCGCCGCGCCATGGCCTCCAGGGTGTCGGCGGTGCCCCCGGGCGCGACGGCCCGCAGGGTCTCGACGACGCGGTGGGAGTCGCGCAGGAAGAAGAAGACGAGCAGCAGCGCGAGGACGGCCATGGCGATGCTCTCGCCGACGACACTGACCCCGCTGATGACGTTGGAGGCCGCGGTCCCCCCGAACTTGCTGAGCAGCTTGCGCGAGTTGGCGGCGAGGTCGTCGAGCCCGGTCCCGGCGGCTCCGAAGTGCTGTGCCACGGACTTGGCGGCCTGCCGGAGGGAGGCGATGATCTGGTCGCCGGTGTCGATGAGCGCGGCGACGACGATGTAGACGGCGCCACCGACGAAGGTCACGACGGCCACACAGGTCACCCCGGCCGCGAGCGACCGCTGCACCCCCGCGGCCACGAGCCTGCGGTGCAGGGGCCCGAGCAGGGCGGCCCCGAGCAGGGCGAGCAGCACCGGGGTGACCGCGGTCCGGAACTCCGCACACAGCCGCACCCCGACCCACCCGACCCCGGCGACGAGCAGCAGAACGACGCACCAGGCGGCGAGCCGGCGAACGGGCTCGGGCAGCAACGACACGCTTCCAGCGGAGCATGGGGGGCTACGGCTGTCCTGCGGCGGGACGCCAGGCGGGTGAGACCGGCGTCCACCCCGGCTGACGCCGTCGCCCGGCCCGCCGGAGTGGCGGACCGGGCGACGGTCGGGAGCCGGGTCGGGTCAGCCCTGCGGGCCGCCCTCCGACATCCCGTGCACCGCCGGGATCGTCCCCAGCCGCCCCTTCTGGAAGTCCTCGAAGGCCTGCATCAGTTCGTCCTTGGTGTTCATGACGAACGGGCCGTAGTGGGCCATGGGCTCACGGATCGGCTGTCCGCCGAGGAGGACGACCTCCAGGTCCGGGGTGTGCGAGTCCTGCTTCTCGTCCGCGCGGACGGTCAGCGAGGAGCCGGCGCCGAACACGGCGGTCTGGCCCAGGTGGATCGGACGGCGGTCGGTGCCGACCGAGCCACGCCCCGCCAGGACGTACGCGAGGCCGTTGAAGTCCTCGCGCCAGGGCAGGGTGATCTCGGCGCCCGGGGCGAGGGTCGCGTGGATCATCGTGATCGGGGTGTGGGTGATGCCGGGGCCCTGGTGGCCGTCCAGTTCGCCCGCGATGACGCGCAGGAGCGCGCCGCCGTCGGGGGTGGTCAGCAGTTGGACGTTGCCGCCGCGGATGTCCTGGTAGCGCGGGGCCATCATCTTGTCCTTGGCCGGGAGGTTCACCCACAGCTGCAGGCCGTGGAACAGGCCCCCGGACATGACGAGCGACTCCGGCGGGGCCTCGATGTGCAGGAGGCCCGAGCCCGCCGTCATCCACTGGGTGTCGCCGTTGGTGATGGTGCCGCCACCGCCGTTGGAGTCCTGGTGGTCGAAGATCCCGTCGATGATGTACGTGACGGTTTCGAAGCCCCGGTGGGGGTGCCACGGGGTGCCCTTGGGCTCGCCCGGCGCGTACTCCACCTCGCCCATCTGGTCCATCATGATGAACGGGTCGAGGTGGCGGTAGTTGATCCCGGCGAACGCCCGGCGCACCGGGAAACCCTCACCCTCGAAACCGCTCGGCGCGGTCGTGACGGCCAGCACGGGGCGGGCCACGGCGTCTGCCGGCGCGGTCACGCGGGGCAGCGTCAGCGGGTTCTCGACGGTCACTGCAGGCATGTCGGTACCTCCTTGTGCGCCCACTTTAGTTGAGCGTTGAACTTTCTGCCACCCCACAACAGCGACGGCCCGGAGGGCATTCCCTCCGGGCCGTCGATGTCGCGCGGGCAGCCGGGTGCGTGGGTCGGCTGTGTCAGTCGCTGAAGTACAGGTACTTCCACGAGCCGTACGTCGTGGAGTTCACGGAGTCACCGGACGAGCCGTTGACGTACACCGAGCGCATCCGGGCCCGGATGCCCGACTCGCCGGGCGCCCCGAGCCGGACGGCCGACTTCCCGTTCGTACCGAGCGGGAAGTACCGCGAGTCCGCCGAGTGCCACGAGCCCTGGTAGTAGACCTGGAGATCGAAGCGCTGCTTACGGCCCGGGTAGTAGCTCATCGTCGTGGTGAGCAGGGGGTCGGTGTTCTTGTGGAACCAGTAGTACGACGTCGAGCCGATCTTGGCCGTCTTGTAGTGCTTGGTCACGGCGGTGGAGATCCTGACCCGGGCGTACGCCGTGGACGTCACCGTCTTCGGCTTGTAGCGGGAGTCGCCCTTGAAGACGGCGGTGACGGTGGTGTCGCGGGTCATGTCGACCCACGCGGCGATGTCGCCCTTGGAGTCGACCTTCCCCGTCTTGATCAGCTTCTTGGGCTTGTCGCCACCGAAGGGGTCGGCCCAGATCTCGACCGAGCGGTTCTTGTACGTCGTGCCGAGATGCGCGCTGAACTTGACGTCGGTGCCGTAGTTGTACAGCTTGCCGTTGTTGTTCAAGGTCAGCGAGGTCGAGGCGCGGGAGACCTCGACGCTGTCGGAGGCGCCGGCCGGCAGGTGATCGGCGTCGCCCGCGTAGGCGACCTTGTAGGTGACCTTGCCACCGGCCGACGGGGTGTCGGTGAAGGAGTAGCCGCCGTCCGCCTTCACGGTGACCGAGGGGAGGGTCTTGCCGCTCGGGCTCTCCAGGTCGGTACGGGTGACGGTCAGCTCGGTGCCGGTGGGGAACGGGACCGTCGCCGTGATCTTGCCCGTCACGGTGAGCTGCTTGGCACGCGCGGCCGTCGCCGGGGCGTTCACCGAAAGGGTCGGCACGCTCCGCGCCGGGTCGGTGAGCGCCTTGAGCGTGTAGCCGCCGGGCGAGGACACGAGGGCGAAGATCCGGGAGGAGTCCGGGGCCCAGGCAAGGTCGGACGTGTCGGCGGCGTAGGTGCGGATCGGCTTGGCCGCGTCGGGCCGGTAGACCGCCACCTGGCCCTCGCCGAGCTGGGCCACCAGGCCGTTCGGGGCGATGTCCGCGCCGTGCCCGGACGGGTAGGCGCCGGCCGCGGTGAACTTCCCGTCCGCGTAGGCGTGCCGGAACGTGCCGTCGACCAGTACCTGCGGGGCTCCGGGCACGAGTTCGACGTCGTTGACGTACTCCACGTCGCTCTGCTGTGAGGCGACCAGCCGCGGCGTGGCGCCGGAGACGTCGACCACGGCCATCAGGCCCTTGGACGGGTCGGAGAAGTCGCTCGCGCCGATGGCCAGCAGTCCGGGCGCGGACGGGTCGGTGTCCAGAAGCCCGGCGGCGGAGACCCCGGTGTTCTCCAGCGGGAGCTGCCCGAGCGACACCGGGTCGGTCCCTGCGGCCGGGTCGACCGAGCCGAGGTCGCCCTCCGTGCCCGCCGCGTAGGTGAACCAGACCTTGCCGCCCGCGTACTCGAGGTGCAGCGGGCCGGTGGTGGCGGCCACGGGGTAGCGGGCCTTGACGTCGAGGGTGGCCGCGTCGAGCGCCACGATCTCGTGACTGACCCGCGCCGCGGCGTACAGGGTGCTGCCGTCGTCGGAGAGCGCCAGGTCGAAGATGCCGTCGATGCCGCTCACCGAGTCGACGCGGTTGCCGTTGTAGTCGAAGGCGACGATCCGGTCGTTCGTGTCGTCGCCGACGAAGACCCGCTTGAGGGTGTCGTTCACGACGATGCCCTCGGGCGAGCCGATGGTGGCGGTCACGGCCGACGCCGACCCGGCGGATGCGGCGGTCAGCGCCGCCGAGCCGAACAGGACCGCGAGCGCCGTCGCGGCCGAAGTGCTGCGCATGCGCACAGTGATGAACCCCCACGAAAAACCCCGGGATCACCGGGAGACGAGAGCGCTGCGCGACACCCGGACGCGACCGCGGAAGAGCGGTTGCACACGGGGCGCGGCTGCCTGGGGCACCCTATGGCATGCCTGCGACAAACAAGGGACCGCATTGCGCCGGCGGCGGTCAGCCGTCCCCGAGGCGACGGCGCCTAGCCGTACATCCTGCGCATCGCGAAGTCGACCATCTGCTCGACCGCCTTGGCGTCGAACACCATCCGGTGCTCGCCCTCCATGTCCAGGACGAAGCCGTACCCGGTCGGCAGCAGGTCGATCACCTCGGCGCCGGTGATCACGAAGTACTTGGACTCCTTGCCCGCGTACCGGCGCAGCTCCTTGAGCGAGGTGAACATCGGGATCACCGGCTGCTGGGTGTTGTGCAGGGCCAGGAAGCCGGGGGTGTCACCGCGCGGGCAGTACACCTTCGACGTGGCGAAGATCTGCTGGAAGTCCTCGGCGGACATCTGCCCGGTGGTGAAGGCGCGCACCGCGTCCGCGAGCGAGGGCGGGGACGGCTCGGGGTACAGCGGCGGCTGCTGCCCGTAGCCGCCGGACATCGGCTGCTGGGGTGCGGCGTACTGCTGCTGAGCACCGACGTTCTGGTCGTAGCCGTACATGCCCCAAAGAGTAACGAGTCACAGAAGACGGGATCAGGCTTGCGTCTTATTACCGACGGGTAGCATCATCGTAGCTACTTGTTGGTACGTGAACCAGATGCGAGGAGCCAGTGCCTCGCCGAGTCCTAAACGGAGCCGTCACCATGGGGCACTACAAGTCCAATCTCCGCGACATCGAGTTCAACCTGTTCGAAGTACTCGGCCGCGACAAGCTGTACGGCACCGGTCCGTTCGAGGAGATGGACACGGAGACCGCCAAGAGCGTCCTCGAGGAGCTGACCCGCCTCGCCGAGAACGAGCTGGCCGAGTCCTTCGCGGACGCCGACCGCAACCCGCCGGTCTTCGACCCCGCGACGAACACCGCCCCGGTCCCGGCGTCCTTCAAGAAGAGCTACAAGGCCTTCATGGACTCCGAGTACTGGCGCCTCGGCCTGCCCGAGGAGATCGGCGGCACCACCTCCCCGCGCTCCCTGATCTGGGCGTACGCGGAGCTGCTGCTCGGCTCGAACCCGGCCGTGTGGATGTACGCCTCCGGCCCGGCGTTCGCCGGCATCCTCTTCGACGAGGGCAACGACGTCCAGAAGCACATCGCGAAGATCGCGGTCGAGCGGACCTGGGGCTCCACCATGGTCCTCACCGAGCCCGACGCGGGCTCCGACGTGGGCGCCGGCCGCACCAAGGCGGTCCAGCAGGAGGACGGCTCCTGGCACATCGAGGGCGTGAAGCGCTTCATCACCTCCGGTGAGCACGACATGGAGGAGAACATCCTCCACTACGTGCTGGCGCGTCCCGAGGGTGCCGGTCCGGGCACCAAGGGCCTGTCCCTCTTCCTCGTCCCGAAGTACCTCTTCGACTTCGAGACCGGCGAGCTGGGCGAGCGCAACGGCGTGTACGCGACGAACGTCGAGCACAAGATGGGCCTGAAGGCCTCCAACACCTGCGAGATGACCTTCGGCGACCAGCACCCCGCCAAGGGCTGGCTGATCGGCGACAAGCACGACGGCATCCGCCAGATGTTCCGCATCATCGAGTTCGCCCGCATGATGGTCGGCACGAAGGCGATCTCCACGCTGTCCACCGGCTACCTGAACGCGCTGGAGTACGCCAAGGAGCGCGTCCAGGGTCCCGACCTCGCGCAGTTCATGGACAAGACCGCGCCCAAGGTCACCATCACGCACCACCCGGACGTGCGCCGCTCGCTGATGACGCAGAAGGCGTACGCGGAGGGCATGCGCGCCCTGGTCCTCTACACCGCGTCGGTCCAGGACGAGATCCAGGTCAAGGAGGCCGCCGGCGAGGACTTCTCCGCGCTGGAGGCGCTCAACGACCTGCTCCTGCCGATCGTGAAGGGCTACGGCTCCGAGAAGGGCTACGAGCAGCTCGCCCAGTCGCTGCAGACCTTCGGCGGCTCCGGCTTCCTGCAGGAGTACCCGATCGAGCAGTACATCCGGGATGCCAAGATCGACACCCTGTACGAGGGCACCACGGCGATCCAGGGCCAGGACTTCTTCTTCCGGAAGATCGTCCGCAACCAGGGCGCCGCCCTGAACTCCCTCGCCGAGGACATCAAGAAGTTCCTGGCGCTCGGCACCGGCGGCGAGGAGCTGGCCGGCGCCCGCGAGCACCTCGCGAAGGCAGCCATCGAGCTGGAGGCGATCGTCGGCCTGATGCTGACCGACCTCGCGGCCACCGAGCAGGACGTCAAGAACATCTACAAGGTGGGCCTGAACACCTCCCGCCTGCTGCTGGCCTCCGGTGACGTGGTCGTCGGCTACCTGCTGCTCAAGGGCGCCGCCATCGCCGCCGAGAAGCTGCAGACGGCCTCCGCGAAGGACAAGGCCTTCTACACGGGCAAGATCGCGGCGGCGAAGTTCTTCGCGGCCAACGTCCTGCCGGGCGTCACCCTGGCCCGCAAGGTCTCGGAGACGGTCGACCTCGACCTGATGGAGCTGGACGAGGCCGCGTTCTAGCCTGCCGAAGGACCCGCTCCGCACCCACTGATCGCCTGCGTGGGCCCGCTCCCGTACCGGGGGCGGGCCCACGCACGTCGTTAAGGTAAGCCCCATGAGCGCACCAGCCCGCTTCGACCGCGGCCACACCGACGACCTGATGTCCTTTCTGGCGGCGAGCCCGTCGCCGTACCACGCCGTGGCGAACACCGCCGAGCGGCTGGAGAAGGCGGGCTTCCGTCAGGTCGCCGAGACGGACGCCTGGGACGGGTCGATCGGCGGCAGGTACGTGCTGCGCGGTGGGGCGATCGTCGCCTGGTACGTCCCCGAAAGCGCCCAGCCGCACACGCCGTTCCGGATCGTGGGCGCACACACCGACTCGCCCAACCTCAGGGTCAAGCCGCAGCCGGACGCGGGGGCGCACGGCTGGCGGCAGGTCGCGGTGGAGATCTACGGCGGCCCGCTGCTGAACTCGTGGCTCGACCGGGACCTGGGCCTGGCCGGGCGGCTGACCCTGCGCGACGGCACCACGGTGCTGGTCAACGTGGACCGGCCGCTGCTGCGGGTGCCCCAACTCGCCATCCACCTGGACCGTTCGGTGTCCTCGGAGGGCCTCAAGCTCGACAAGCAGCGCCATCTGCAGCCGGTGTGGGGGCTCGGCGACGACCTGCGCGACGGCGATCTGATCGCCTTCCTGGAGGTGGAGGCGGGTCTCACGGCGGGCTCGGTGGCCGGCTGGGACCTGATGACGCACCCGGTGGAGGCACCCGCGTATCTCGGCCGGGACCGCGAGCTGGTCGCCGGTCCCCGGATGGACAACCTGCTGTCGGTGCACGCGGGCGCGGCCGCCCTGGTCGCCGCCGCGACCTCCGGCGCCCCGCTCACCCACATCCCCGTGCTGGCCGCCTTCGACCACGAGGAGAACGGCTCGCAGTCGGACACCGGCGCGGACGGCCCGCTGCTCGGCACCGTGCTGGAGCGCTCGGTGTTCGCGCGCGGCGGCTCGTACGAGGACCGGGCCCGCTCCTTCGCCGGCACGGTCTGTCTGTCCTCCGACACGGGCCACGCCGTCCACCCCAACTACGCGGAGCGGCACGACCCGACGCACCACCCGCGGGTCAACGGCGGTCCGATCCTCAAGGTCAACGTCAACAACCGCTATGCCACGGACGGTTCGGGCCGGGCGGTGTTCGCCGCGGCCTGCGAGAAGGCGGGTGTGCCGGTGCAGACCTTCGTCTCCAACAACTCGATGCCCTGCGGCACCACGATCGGCCCGATCACCGCGGCCCGGCACGGCATCCGGACCGTCGACATCGGCGTGGCGATCCTGTCGATGCACAGCGTGCGCGAACTGTGCGGCGCCGACGACCCGTTCCTGCTGGCGAACGCGCTGACGGCGTTCCTGGAGGGCTGAGTTCCACCCCTCGTTCCCCCTGCGAAACCGTTACTTTTGAACCTGTTCAAACAAGGTTGCCGCAGCGTACGATGCGCTTCGCTCTTCAACGATCTGCGTATCCGGTCTCGTGGGGGGACTACACGTGCGAAAAAGATCCCTGGCCCTCGCCTGCGCCTCCGTCGCGGCGGGCGTGCTGCTCGGCCCGGTCCCGGCGGCACACGCGGCGGTCGCGCCCGAGCTGTTCTGGGTGGGCAGCGCCGAGTCGCCGGCCAGTGGCCTGGTGGCCCTGTCCGCCCAGTCCGACAGTGCGATCACCTCGATCACGGCGCACCTGTACGCGCCCGGCTCCGCCGCCGGTGACCCGGAGGTCGCCGAGGTCAGCGACTTCACCCTGAACTCGGGCACGGCGCAGTCGGGCGTATGGCAGACCGGCACCCCGCTGCGCCTGGCCGACCTCGGCACCTACCGTGTCGTGGTCGACGTGACCGACGCGGACGGGGACACGTCCTCGACGCAGGGCGCCAACGGCTACGACTACTGGCTCCAGGCCCATCTGACGGACTTCCAGGTCACGCCCCAGAACCCGGACTACGAGCACCAGGACGTCTCCGTCTCGGGGCGCTACACGGTCACCGACCCGCGCACCGGCGGGACGACCGTGCCCGACGGCCAGGTGAACCTCTCCACCGGCAACACGGGCGAGTACCAGAAGGTCCCGCTGGACGCCGACGGCCGCTTCTCCCTGACGTACCGGCAGACCTACGAGTACGGCGGCACCGTCAGCACGTGGCTGGACCTGGCACAACCCGAGCCCATGTACCAGGGCAGCGTCTCCGACAACGTGAGCGTCAGACCCGTCCAGTCCGACACCCGGGTCACCCTCGACGCCGCCGAACTGGACGTCAAGGAGGGGAAGGCGGCGCAGGTCTCCGGCACCGCCGAGGTGTACGTCGGCGGGGCGTGGAAGCCGCTGGCCGGAGCCACGGTGGACGAGATCTGGTCCGACGAGTTCGGCGGCGTGGCCTCGCGGCCCGTCACGGGCGCCGACGGCCGCTTCACCGGACAGCTGACGCTGCCGAAGTCCGGCTCGGTCGAGGTGCAGGTCCGCAGCGGCACGTACGTGAAGACGAGCCCGCTGCAGAAGGTCAAGGTGTACGTCGCGGAGAAGACGTCCCTCACCGACTTCACCGCGACGCTGAACAAGTACTCCGAGCTGACCGCCAAGGGCATGCTGCACACCGGCTCCAGCGTCCCCGGGTACGCGGACAACAAGGTCGAGCTGCAGTACTCGGCCGACGGGAAGACCGGCTGGAAGACGATGAAGACCGTCGTCCCCGGCAACTCCGACCCCGAGTCCGGCGCACGGTTCAAGGGCACCTTCGACGCGCCCTACAAGGGCTACTACCGGGCGCACTTCAAGGGCAGCCGCAACTGGCAGGAGTCGTACAGCAAGGTCGTGCACGCCCAGCGCATCCCGACCCGCATCACCGGCGGCAACGCCTCCCCGGAGCCGGTCCGCAAGGGCCGCACGATCACCTACAAGGGCAAGCTGCAGCACTACACCTCGGGCGCCTGGAAGGCCTACGCCGGCCAGAAGGTGAAGATCCTCTTCCGCCCCAAGGGCTCCTCCAGCTGGTACGACATGGGCAACACCACCACCCGCACCGACGGCACGTTCAGCAAGGGCACCACGGCGTCGAAGGACGGCACGTGGGTCGCGGTCCTCCTGTACCCGAACAGCACGCACCTGGTGAGCGCCGGGTACGAGGACTACGTGGACGTGGTCTGAGGTCCTACCGCTCGTCCATCCCGGCCAGGACGAGGGCCAGCCGGTCCGCCCCGCTCTCGGTGAGGCGGACCGGGACGCCCCAGTCCTGCTGGTGGACGTGGCAGGCCGGGTATTCGATCGACGGGTCGTCGTCGCAGCTGGCGGCTATCGCGGAGACGTGCAGGACGCCCTCCGTGACGGCCGGGTTCAGCTCCAGGGTGCGGGACAGGTCCGTGTCGGCGCCCTCGCCCTTGAGCAGCAGCTCGGGCGGGGTGGAGGAGACCAGGAGTCGGGTCGAGGGACCGTAGCGCTTGTCCAGCTTCTGGCCTGCGGGGGCCTGGAAGATGATGTCCAACTGGAGTCGGCCGGGGGCGATTTCGGTGGCCGCGCGCTGGGTGCGGTGGGCGACGGTCACCACCCGGACCGCCGCTTCCGGCAGGCGCAGGCGGGTCAGGCGGTGCCGGGCCGACTCGACGACCACGATGTCGTCGCCGACGAGGACGGCGTCGCTGGGCTCCCGCAGATCCGTGGCGAGGGTGGTCACTTCACCGGTCGCGGGGTCGTAGCGGCGCAGGGCGTGGTTGTAGGTGTCGGCGACCGCGACCGAGCCGTCCGGGAGGGCGGTGACGCCCAGCGGGTGCTGGAACAGGGCCTGCTCGGCGGCCCCGTCCCGGTGGCCGAAGTCGAACAGGCCCTCGCCGACGGCGGTGTGGACGTGTCCCTCCAGGTCGACCCAGCGCAGGGCGGAGGTCTCGGAGTCGGCGAGCCAGAGCCGGTCGGCGGTGGCCGCGAGGCCGGAGGGCTGCGCGAACCAGGCCTCGGCGCCAGGGCCGTCGACCAGGCCCTCGTTGGTGGTGCCGGCCCCCACGGCGACGGTCCGCGTGGCCGGGTCGTACGTCCACAGCTGGTGGACGCCCGCCATCGCGATCCACACCTTGCCGCCGAAGACCGCCACGTCCCAGGGGGAGGAGAGGTCGACCTCGCGGGCCGGGCCGGAGGTCGGGGACCCCTGCCACCACTGCCGGCCCGTGCCGGCCAGGGTGGTCACCTCGCCGGTCGCGAGGTCCAGGCGGCGCAGGGCGTGGTTGACGGTGTCCGCGACGATCACGGAGGTGCCGTCGTCGAGCAGGGCGAGGCCCTGCGGCTCGTTGAAGGAGGCCTCCTGCGGGCCGCCGTCGGCGAACCCGCGCGTGCCGCTGCCGATCCGCCGTACGACGGTCTCGGCGTCCTCGGCCAGCTCCACCAGCTGGTGCCGGGTGGTGTCGCTGACCAGGAAGGTCCCGCCGGGCAGCAGCAGCGCCTTGCCGGGGAAGCGCAGCACCGTCGGCTCGGGCTCCGGCGGCACGTACGGCCCGTCGCCGCGGCGCAGGGTGCCCTTCGCCTCGTGCTCGGCCTCCAGCTCCTGGACCAGCCGCTCGATGGCGTGCACATGGCCCTCACCCGCGTGCTGGGCGACCACGTACCCCTCGGGGTCGACGACGACCAGGGTCGGCCAGGCCCGGACCGCGTACTGCTTCCAGGTGGCCAGCTCGGGGTCGTCCAGCACCGGGTGCTCCACGCCGTACCGCTCCACCGCGTCCACGACCGCCGCGTGCTCGGCCTCGTGCACGAACTTCGGCGAGTGCACGCCTATGACCACCACCGTGTCCCGGTACTTCTCCTCCAGCTCGCGCAGCTCGTCCAGGACGTGCAGGCAGTTGATGCAGCAGAAGGTCCAGAAGTCCAGGACGACGATGCGTCCGCGCAGGTCGGCCAGGGTGTACTGCTTGTCTCCCGTGTTCAGCCAGCCGCCCTTGCCGATCAGCTCGGGGGCGCGGACGCGGGCTCGTCGCCGGGGTACGGAGTCGGTCATGGCCCCAAGAGTGCCACCCGGCTCCGACACCCCCTTCGACACCTGTGGATAACCCGGCTGTGGGTAGCCCGCCTGTGGACAACCAAGGACAACCGGTTCAGGCCTTTCAGTCCTGGCGGATCACGTCCGTGCCGGGGCCGCCGGACAGCGTGTCTCTGCCGGCGCCGCCGTACAGCTTGTCGTTCCCGCTGTTGCCGTAGAGCCTGTCGTTGCCGCTGTTGCCGTACAGGACGTCGTCGCCCTTGCCGCCGTACAGCGAGTCGGCCGCGGAACCGCCGTAGATCTTGTCGTTGCCGTCGTCGCCGGACAGGTGCTGGCTCGCGGCGCCGCCGTGCAGCACGTCGTCGCCCCTGCCGCCCTGCACGATGTTGTCGCCGCCGCTCGCGTAGATCGTGTCGTTGCCGTCGCCGCCCCAGGCCAGGCCCTCCGCGCCCACCGTCAGGGTGTCGTTGCCGGCGTCGCCCGAGGCGTAGGCGCCGTCGAGGCGGCCGCTGTCGGTCAACTTGTCGTTGCCGGCGCCGAGGGAGATCTCGGCGTAGTAGTAGATCTGGTCGGTGGTGTTCTCGTAGGTGACCGTGTCGTTGCGGTCGCCGAGGTTCATGATCAGGGCGGCGTACGGGTCCTGGCTGTCCACGTTGGTGACCGTGCAGGAGACCTTCGTGTGGTCCGCGCTGTCGGGGTAGGCGCAGTCGTGGCCCGCGCTGATCGGGACGACGTCGTCTATCACGTAGGTGATGCCCGTGCGGTCCGCGGTGAGCGCCGCGGTGACGGTGGCCTTGTTGGTCTGGCCGGGGGCGGCCTTATAGGTGAGCTGCCAGTCATACTGGTTGACCGAGGCGGTGGCCGGCTGCGTGGCGGCACCGGCGGTGCCGGCCAGGGTGAGCGGTGCGGCCAGGGCCGTACCGAGGGCCAGGGTGACGGCTCGTACGACCCGGCTGCGGGCGGGACGAGAGGACATGGGCGGACCTCCGAAAGGAACGTGCGGAGCCTGTGCGACTTGTGCAACGTCCGACTCGGCGCCCACCTGCTTGGTTGGGCAACTTCCTTACGGAAGCTGGAAGTTCACCCGCGAGACACCTCTCGTCCCGCCGGATTCCGGTGCCGGGTCAGCTGAGGGCGTGCCCGATGGTCGCGTCCACGTGGTCCGGCACCTCGTCGTGCCGGTCGCCCACCGAGAAGGTGCCGGTGGGCTCGAAGACCAGCATCTGGGTGGGCACGGGCGCGTACGGCTTGTGCCAGGTACCGCGGGGGACGGTGAACACCGAGCCCTTCGGGAGGACGACCGTGCGCTCGCCGGCCGGCTCCCTGAGAGAGATGTGCAGTTCGCCGTCGAGGACCAGGAAGAACTCGTCCGTGTCGTCGTGGACGTGCCAGACGTGCTCGCCCTCGACCTTGGCGACGCGAACGTCGTAGTCGTTGACCGCGGTGACGATGCGCGGGCTCCACTGGTCGGTGAAGGAGGCGAGGGCCGCCTCCAGGGAGATCGGTTCCATGCGTTCATCGTCCGGGGTGCCGGACCGGCCCGACGAGTGCTAGAAATCGCACATGCCGCAAGAATCCTCGCACCGAGTCGTTCTCGTCGTCGACGAGAACTCCAACCCGTTCGAGATGAGCTGCGCCATCGAGGTCTTCGGGCTGCCCAGGCCCGAACTGGGGCGGAAGCTGTACGACTTCCGGCTGTGCGCCGCCGAGCCGCACACCCGGATGCGGGACGGTTTCTTCACGCTCACCGGGGTCGCCGGACTGGAGGCCGCCGAGGAGGCCGACACGCTGATCGTGCCGAACCGGCCCGACACCGAGGTACCGCGCGCGGAGCGCGTCCTGGACGTCGTACGCCGGGCACACGCGCGGGGCGCCCGTCTGGTCGGCTTCTGCTCGGGCGCGTTCACGATCGCGGAGGCGGGGCTGCTGGACGGGCGCCGGGCGGCCTGCCACTGGATGTGGGAGCAGTCCTTCCGGACCCGCTTCCCCGAGGTGCGCCTGGAGCCGGACGTCCTCTTCGTGGACGACGGCGACATCCTCACGGCGTCGGGCAGCGCGTCCGCGCTCGACCTGGCCCTGCACGTCGTACGGCGCGACCACGGCGCCGAGATCGCCAACCACGTCTCCCGCCGCCTCGTCTTCGGCCCGCACCGGGACGGCGGCCAGCGGCAGTTCGTGGAACGTCCGCTGCCCGCGGTCCCCGACGAGTCACTCGGCCCGCTGCTGGCCTGGGCGCAGGAGCGGCTGGGCGAGCCGCTGACGGTGGCGGACCTGGCCGCCCGCGCGGCCGTCTCCCCCGCCACCCTGCACCGCCGCTTCCGCGCCCAGCTCGGTACGACGCCGCTGGCCTGGCTCACCGGGGAGCGGGTCGCGCTCGCCTGCCGGCTGATCGAGCGGGGCGAGGAACGCCTGGACGTCGTGGCGGCCCGCAGCGGCCTGGGCACGGCGGCCAACCTGCGCGCGCGGCTGCGGCGCGAGACGGGTTTGAGCCCGTCGGACTACCGGAGGCGTTTCGGGCCGGAGCCCGCCGCTGCCTCCGGCTCCGTTCCCTCCGGCTCCGTGATGATCCCGCCGGGCCGGGGAACGGTATCCGCATGAGACTCCTCGTACGCGACCGGCTCCTCGGTATCGGTGACGACTACTGGATCGAGGACGAGCACGGCCGGAAGGTGTTCCTCGTCGACGGCAAGGCCATGCGGCTGCGGGACACCTTCGAGCTGAAGGACGCCCACGGGCGCGTCCTGGTCGACATCCACCAGAAGATGTTCGCCCTGCGCGACACCATGGTGATCGAACGGGACGGCGAGGGCCTGGCCACGATCAAGCGCAAACGGCTGTCCCTGCTGCGCAACCACTACCGGGTCGCGCTCGTGGACGGTACCGAGCTGGACGTCAGCGGCAAGATCCTCGACCACGAGTTCGCCATCGAGTACGACGGCGAACTCCTCGCGGTGATCTCCCGCCGCTGGCTGCACCTGCGGGACACGTACGGCGTCGACATCGTCCGCGAGGACGCGGACCCGGCGCTGCTGATCGCGGTGGCGGTGTGCGTGATCCATCTGGCGCAGCGGGAGCGGGAGGACGACTAGAGCCGCCCCGGGTCCGCCGCGTGTTCAGCGGCGCGGCGGTTCCAGGCCCAGCATCCGGTCCTTCAGTGCCGGGAACTGTTCACGGGTGGCCGCCACCTTCGCCGGGTCGAAGTCGACCGTGAGGACCTCCTCGCCGGCACCCGCCTCGGCGAGCACCTCGCCCCAGGGATCCACCACGATCGAGTGACCCGCCTGGGGAACTCCGGCGTGCGTCCCGGCCGTTCCACACGCGAGCACGAACGCCTGGTTCTCCACCGCCCGCGCCTGAGCCAGCAGCGTCCAGTGCGCGCGTCGCCGCTCGGGCCAGCCCGCCGGGATCACCAGCGTCTCGGCGCCCGCGTCGACGAGGGAGCGGAAGAGTTCGGGGAAACGGAGGTCGTAGCAGGTGGCCACGCCGAGGGTGGTCCCGGGCAGCCGGACCGTCACCAGGTCCCGCCCGGCGCCCATCAGCACGGCCTCGCCCTTGTCGAAACCGAAGCGATGGATCTTGCGGTAGGCCGCGGCCAGCTCACCGGAGGGGGAGAAGACGAGAGAGGTGTTGTAGAGGGGGCCGTCAGGGTCGCGCTCGGGGATGGAGCCGGCGTGCAGCCACACGCCCGCGTCGCTCGCCGCCTTGGCCATCACCTCGTACGTCGGCCCTTCGAGCGGCTCGGCCTCGGGGCCGAACTCCTCGTAGGCGAAGGCGCCGGTGGTCCACAACTCGGGCAGAACGACCAGGTCGGACCCGGCCTGTTCGCGGACCAGCGCGGCCACCCGCTGCCGCCGTTCGGCAACCGATTCGCCCTCGTCTACGGCAATCTGGATCAGCGAGGCGCGCACACTACCACCGTCCTGGCATTCGAGTAGTCCACACGGGCCTACGATCGTCACACGAAAGCACTGCCGGGGTGCCTCATAGCAGCGTAACTTAGCGTTTCAAGACACCCGCCGAGTGCAGCCACCTCCCACTGGCAACGCCGCCACAACCGCCCGTGTACCGACCGCCGAGGGGTCCCGTTCCGTGAGTCTGCATCCCACCCTCCAGCCCTACGCCGACGCCTGGACCCACTCCGTCGAAGCCATATCCGAGTTGGTCGGCAAGCTCCCCGAGGGCGAGTGGAACCGGCGGACGCCGTGCCCGGGCTGGTCGGTGCGTGATGTGGTCTCGCACGTCATCGGCCTGGACTGCGAGATGCTCGGCGACCCGCGCCCCATCCACACCCTGCCCCGCGACCTCTTCCACGTCACCAACGAGCACCAGCGCTATATGGAGATGCAGGTCGACGTCCGCCGCCACCACACGGCGCCGGAGATGACGTCCGAGCTGGAGTACACGGTCATCCGCCGCAACCGCCAGCTGCGCAACGAGTCCCGCGACCCCGGCCACAAGGTGCGCGGCTACGTGGGCGCCGAGGTCACCCTCGAACAGGCGATGCGCAACCGCGCCTTCGACGTGTGGGTACACGAGCAGGACCTGCGCACGGCCCTCGGCCGCCCCGGCAACCTCGACTCCCCGGGCGCGCACATCACCCGGGACGTCCTGCTGGACGCGCTGCCCAAGGTGGTCGCCAAGGACGCGAACGCCCCGCGCAGCTCGGCCATCGTGTTCGACGTGCACGGCCCGGTCGAGTTCCTGCGCACCATCCGCGTGGACATCCAGGGCCGCGGCACCCTGGAGACCGCCCCCGCCCTGGGCCCCGCCGCCTCCTTCGCCCTCGACTGGGAGACGTACTTCCGGCTGGCGTGCGGCCGGGTGAGCCCGGAGGCGGTCGTGGACCGGGTGAAGACGGAGGGCGACCCGGACCTGACGGCGGCGATCCTGCGCAACTTCACGGTGACGCCGTAGGCCCGCCGGCGCTCGGAAAACCGGTGTCGCCGCTCCGCCCTCGGAACTAGCGTGCGCGCCATGACGGACACTGCCGCGACCCCAAGCACCGACGACCTCCCGCCCCGGCTCACCCGGCTCGTCTTCCACGGCCCCCTCTCCGAGGCCCGCGCGGCCGCCCTGGTCCGGCGCCTCGCCGACACCCGGCCGGGCAGTGTGCTGGACATCGGCTGCGGCTGGGGCGAGTTGATGCTCCGGGTGCTCGAAGCCGTACCGGACGCCCGGGGACTCGGCCTCGACGTGAACGCCGAGGACCTGGCGAGGGGTCGGCGGAACTCCGCGGCGCGGGATCTCGCGGACCGCGTGGAATTCGTCGAGGAGTCCGCCGTCGGTACCCGCCGCGGCCCGGCCGACCTGGTGCTCTGCCTGGGCGCGACCCAGGCACTGACCAAGGCCGAACCGCCCACGGCGGAGGCGCTGCGCGAGCTGCGGCGCCTGGTGACCGACGGCGGCCGCGTCCTGCTCGGCGAGGGCTTCTGGGAGCGCACGCCCACCGAGCCCGAACTGGCCCGCATGTGGCCGGGCGCCTCCGCCGACGACCACTACGACCTCGCCACCCTCCTCGACCTCGCCGTCGAGGCCGGCTTCCGCCCCGAGTGGACGGAGACCGCGAGCCCGGCCGAGTGGGAGGAGTTCGAGTCGGCGTACCAGGCGGACACGGAGGTATGGCTGGCCACCCATCCGGATCACCCGTCGGCCCCCGAGACCCGCGACCGCCTGAACCGCCACCGCGCACAGTGGCTGACCTACCGAGGCGTACTGGGCCTCGCCTACCTCACCCTCGTACCGGTCACCGGCTGAGCGGAGGGGAGGGGAGGCCGCCGACGGCGAGCACCCCCACAGGTTGCCCAGCCACTCAGCCAACTGGAAACGCGCGGTGCGTGGGCGGGAGAAAAAGCGGCTCAAGCCGCAGGCACATGCACCGTCTCCACCCGACTGGCCACCAACCGCTCCCGCTCCCGCCGAGCCGCCCGCCCCCGCAGCCGCAGAATCTGGCTCACCCCCAGCGCCTGCAGGACGAACACCACCGAGAAGGCCACCGAGTAGTCGTCCCCGGTGGCGTCCAGCAGCACCCCGACCGCGAACAACGTCGTCATGGAGGCGACGAATCCACCCATGTTGGTGATACCCGACGCCGTGCCCTGTCGCTCGGGCGGGTTGGCCGGCCGGGCGAAGTCGAAGCCCAGCATCGAGGCCGGACCGCACGCGCCGAGCACCGCGCAGAGCACCACCAGCAGCCACATGGGAGCACGCTCACCCGGCCAGGCGAGCGTCAGCGCCCACAGCGACGCCGTCGCCCCGACCGTGCCCAGGGCCAGCGGCAGCCGGGCCGCGTGGTGCCGGGCGACGATCTGGCCGTAGACCAGCCCGATCACCATGTTGCACAGGACGACGAGCGTCAGCAGCTCACCGGCCGTGGCACGGGACAGCCCCTGTGCCTGGACCAGGAACGGCAGCCCCCACAGCAGCAGGAACACCATCGCCGGGAACTGGGTCGTGAAGTGCACCCACAGTCCCAGCCGGGTGCCGGGCTCCCGCCAGGACGCCGCGATCTGCCGGCGGACGTAGGCCGCGCCCTGGTGCGGGAGCGGCTCGGGCTCGTGCCCCTCGGGGTGGTCCTTCAGGAACAGCAGCGTCAGGACGAGTACGACCACGCCGGCCAGCGCACTGCCCGCGAACGCCGGGGTCCAGCCGATGCCGTGCAGCAGCCGGGCCAGGACCAGGGTGGAGACCAGGTTGCCGGCCATGCCGACCAGGCCCGCGAGCTGCGCGACCAGCGGCCCGCGCCGGGCCGGGAACCAGCGGCTGCCCAGCCGCAGCACGCTGATGAAGGTCATCGCGTCACCGCACCCGAGCAGCGCCCGCGAGGCGAGCGCCGTGCCGTAGGAGGGCGAGAAGGCGAAGCCGAGCTGGCCCGCCGTGAACAGCACCGCGCCGATGCCGAGCACCTTCTTGGTGCCGAGCCGGTCGACCAGCAGGCCCACCGGTATCTGCATGCCGGCGTAGACCAGCAGTTGGAGGATCGAGAAGGTCGAGAGGGCGGAGGCGTTGACGTGGAAGCGGTCGGCCGCGTCCAGCCCGGCCACGCCCAGGGACGTACGGAAGATGACGGCGACGAAGTAGACCGAGACGCCGATGGACCACACCGCGATGGCGCGACGGCCGCCGGGAGGGTCACCCGGCAGGGTGGCGTTGTTCACCGGACCTCACCCCGCGCGAGGTGCGAGAACCAGCTCACATGCCGGTGCACGACCCCGACGGCCGCCTCCGCGTCCCCGGAGCGCAGCGCCTCGAGGATCTCCTCGTGCTCGGCGAGTGTCTTGGCGATCCGGTCGGGGTGCGAGTGCATGACGGCGACGCCCATCCGCAGTTGCCGGTCGCGCAGCTGGTCGTACAGCCGGGACAGGATCTCGTTGCCTCCGCTGCGCACGATCTCGGCGTGGAAGCAGCGGTCGGTCTTCGCCGCGGCGGCCAGGTCACCGGCCGCGGCCTGCGCCTTCTGCTGCTCCAGCAGCTCCGCCAGCCGCTCCAGCAGCCCCGGCGGGGCGGGCACGGCCTTGCGGGCCGCGTGCTCCTCCACCAGCAGCCGGGTCTCCACCACGTCGGCGATCTCCTGCGCGGAGACCGGCAGGACCAGGGCACCCTTCTTCGGGTACAGCCTGATCAGGCCCTCCACCTCCAGCTTGAGCAGCGCCTCCCGGACAGGTGTGCGCGAGACCCCCACGGCCTCGGCCAGCTCCCCCTCGGTGAGCAGCGTCCCGCCCTCGTAACGGCGGTCGAGGACGCCCTGCTTGATGTGGCTGTAGACACGGTCGGCGGCGGGTGGTTGCTTCGTGGGCGTGGCCATGCCCACAGGATAGATACAACACGTACGCATGAGAGAGGCTCGTCCAGCATGCGGACGTGACGCAGATCTCTCCCAGCGACCGCACAACCTTCTGTGCTACTTACGTGTCACACACGTGCGGCCCTGCTCCCTTGCCACCCCCAACTTGGCCGCACAGTAGGGGCATTCAACACAATCGGGGTATCTCACTTTGATTACCGGCATTAAGGGCACCCGCCGCATCCGCCGCGCAAGCGCCGTCGCCCTCACGTCCGGCGCGCTGTTCGCCGCCGGGGCCTTCACCGCTGCGCCCGCGCAGGCCGTCACGACGCCCTCGATCGTGGCCAAGGGCGGTTACGTGATGAACAACGCGACCGGCACGACGCTGTACACCAAGGCAGCGGACACCAAGCGCTCCACCGGCTCCACCACCAAGATCATGACCGCCAAGGTCGTGCTCGCCCAGTCGAACCTCAACCTCGACGCCAAGGTGACGATCAAGAAGGAGTACAGCGACTACGTCGTCAGGAACAACGCCTCCCAGGCGCACCTGATCGTCGGCGACAAGGTCACCGTCCGTCAGCTTCTCTACGGCCTGATGCTGCCGTCCGGCTGCGACGCCGCCTACGCCCTCGCCGACAAGTACGGCTCCGGCGCCACCATGGCCGACCGCGTGAAGTCCTTCATCGGCAAGATGAACACCGCCGCGAAGAACCTCGGCCTGAAGACCACGAGCACGCACTTCGACTCGTTCGACGGCATCGGCAACGGCAACAACTACTCGACGCCGCGCGACCTGACGAAGATCGCCAGCAGCGCGATGAAGAACTCCACGTTCCGCACGATCGTCAAGACGAAGTCGTACACGGCGAAGACGATCACCAAGACGGGCAGCACCCGCACGATGAACCCGTGGACCAACACCAACGGGCTCCTCAGCAGCTACAGCGGCACCATCGGCGTGAAGACCGGCTCCGGCCCCGAGGCCGGCTACTGCCTCGTCTTCGCCGCCACCCGCAACGGCAAGACGGTCATCGGCACCGTCCTCTCCTCCACCTCCATCCCGAACCGCGAGTCGGACGCCAAGAAGCTCATGAACTACGGCTTCGCCAAGCTCGGCTGACAGCTGTTTCGGCACCCGGGCCCGTCGCGGATCGCGGCGGGCCCGTCGCGTAGGGTGACCCCGTCATGGACACACAGGGGGACGCCGCCGAGCCGTGGGAGACCGCCGCCGAGCTGGTCCGGGCCGCCCAGGACGGGGACGCCCTCGCGATGGACGAGTTGCTGACCCTGGTGACCCCGTACGTGACCCGCCTGTGCCGCCCGATCGCGCCGCACGACATGCCCGACGCCGTACAGGAGTCGCTCGTCGCGGTCTTCAAGGGCCTGCGCGGGCTGCGTGATCCGCTCGCCTTCTACGGCTGGGTGCGCACGGTCACCGTCCGCGAGGCGGTCCGGGTCGCCCGGCGCACCGCGGTCGAGGAACCGGCCGACCCCTCCGACCTGGCCCGGCTCGGCGGACTGCGCACCGGCACCGACGGCGAGCTGCCCGCCGACGTCCGGGACGTACTCGCCCGGCTGCCGGTACGGCACCGCGCGGTCCTGGTCCTGCGCGAGCTGGAGGGCCTGGACGAGGCCGCCGTGGCCGAACTGCTCGGGGTCCCCACGGGCACCGTCAAGTCCCGGCTGCACCGGGCCCGTTCCGCGTTCCGGAAGGCGTGGTCGCGATGAACACCGATCCCGTACTGCGCCTGCGCGTCCTGGCCGCCGGTCTGCACGCCGGCCTGTACACCGAGCAACACCTCCCACTGCCGTACGAACAGGTCTGGTCGGTCGCCTCCGACCTGTCTTCGGAGTTGCCCCATCTGGTCCCCTTTCTGCGTGAGTTCCGTGTCCCACCGGGCGACGCCGACCGCAAGCCGGCCCTGGCGGTGGGCCGCTCGGGCCTGCGTGAAGCCTTCGAGGTACGCCTCGCCCCCGGCTCGTGCCTGATGCAGTCCCGCCTGATCGTGGGCGGCATGGCGGCCGTACCGGAGGGCGCCGGCACGCGCTTCGCCGTCCTCGGCGCCACCCGCCCCACCGCCCTGCGCCCGGTCCAGTGGCTGTACGGCAGCCTGCTCGGCGAGCGGCGCGGCCAGGCGTTCGTGCACCGGCTCACCGAGCGGGCGGCACTGCGTTAGCGCGACTCGGCGAAGAGTTTCCCGATCGCCTCGGCGACCTCCTCCGGCCGCTCCTGCGGCAGATAGTGTCCGGCCCCCTGCACCAGCCGCACAGTCAGATCGTCGGCGTACGGCTCCGACCCGGCCAGCACTGGCGGCGGGACCACCACGTCCCGCTCCCCGCCGAGCAGCAGCGTGGGCACGGTCAGCCGGTGCCGGCGCCAGGTGCCGCGGACCAGCGCAGCTATGTCACGCAGGACGTACTGCCAGAACAGGGACTGTGCGGCGGCCGCGCTCGCGGAGGTCGCGGCCGCGTACTCGGCGAGTTCGACGTCCGTCCACACGGCCGGGTCGGCCGCCTGATGACGCAGCAGAAAGCGGGTGAAGCCGGGCCAGTGCCGCAGGACGGCCCGCCCGAGCACCGGGTACTCGACGAACGCGGTGTACCACATCCGCCACAGGTTGGGCAGGACCGCCCGGTGCCGGGGCCAGGGGTGGGACATGTTCAGCGCCAGGTACCCGGTGAACCGCTCCGGCGCCCGCAGGCACAGCCGGAACCCCAAGTGGGCACCCCAGTCGTGACCGACCAGCCCGACCCGCTCCAGCCCGAGCGCGTCCAGCAGTGCGAGGGTGTCGTCCGCCAGGCCGTCCATGTCGTAACCCCGCCGGGTGACCTCGGACCAGCCGAAGCCCCGCAGGTCCGGGCAGATCAGCCGGTACCCGTCCGGCACCAGGGCGGCGACCTTGTGCCAGGCGTACCAGTGCTGCGGGAAGCCGTGCAGCATCAGCAGCGGGATGCCGGTGGCGCTGGTGCCGTCGGTGCCTCCGTACTCGGCGAGGTGCAGCCGGGTGCCCCGGACCGTCGGCCAACGGTGCTCGGCGCGTATGTCCTCGGGCATCGGACGGTCGGACACGACCGCGGTGTGCGGTGCCATGCATGACCCCTCTCGGGCCGGTGCGGTCCCCCGTCGGGTCCGCGTCGCCGGGTCAGGAGTGGGGGCAGCTGCGAAAGGTTCCCTCCTTTCTCTTTCATGTCCCGGACTTGCGCGAGGCCGCCTCAGGTCAGCTGGTCGTAGGTCTTGAAGGTGTAGGAGGCGTCGTACGACATCAGGTTCTGGTCGGTCGCCGGCAGGCCGAGCCGTCGGTTGAGGGACGAGGTGAGCGGCCCGCAGTGCTCGGCGGCCGGAGCGGTGAAGGTGTCGTCGTACGCCGAGAACTCGATCACCGGCGGATCCTGGGAGACCCACTTGGAGGGGCCCGAGCGCTTGAGCTGGAAGTCGACGGGTTCGCCGGCCCCGATGGTGCAGCCGTGCGGCAGCAGCGGTCCTATGAGCCGGAAGCGGAGGCTGAACCGGCCGGTGTAGAAGTCGGACCGGCCACCGTACTCCGGCTGTATCGCCATCCCCGGGACCGGCGCGTGATCGCCTGCCGGGGTCCCGGTCAGCCCTCCCGGCACTGCGGTCGGCACGGTGTGCATCGCTCCCCACACCTGCCCGTTGCTGCCGTCCGGCAGGGGACCCTCGGCGTGGGTCATGGTGATCTGGGCGAGGTTCACCGTGACCTTGCCGATGGTCAGCCGAGGGGCGGCGGTGTGCACTTCACATCTCCAGCGGGCCGGGTCGACGCCGTCGGGCAGCGCGGGACAGTCACTGAAGTCGGTCGCGGACGGGGAGACTGCCGCAGGCGCGGCAGCGGCCACACCCGGCGCGCACACCGCCGCGGCACCTGCCAGGGCGGCGGCACCGGCGAGGCCGGCAGCGGCACGGCGACCGACGGAGGAACGGAAACGAGCGGCGCTGGTTTTCGACATGACATCAGCGTGCCGCTCAGCCCCCACCGACCACATCGGTGACTCCCCCAGCCCTACCCCGAGTCAACCCTGATGCCGTGTCAGGGGCTGACGGGGTCCCTGCATCCCACGTACACCGCAAAGGACCGCCACGACTCGGGCGCGAACTCGACTATCGGCCCGCAAGGGTCCTCGGAGTCGCGGACGGCGACGGTGTGGGGGATGTTGCGCGCGACTTCGACGCACTCGCCGTTGCCGCTGCTGTAGGTGGACCTCTACCAGTTGCCGCAGCGCACCCTCGCCGTCCGTGAGTCGCACTTGCCGAGCGATCTTCGCCTCGACGAAGTCCCCTCCCCGACACCGGACCGTCCACGCGGGCCCGGCTGACCGGAGGTCGACGACCGGCTCGGCACGCCCCGCGCCGACCTACGGACCTCCGGCGTAAGGGGTGCTCAGCCGAGGCCGGGCAGCCGCCGGAATTCGGCGATACGCAGCAGGCGGCCGAGGGCCAAGTACGTCACGGCCAGGGCGAAAGCGCCGGTGGCCGTGGCGAGGGCCGCCGCCGCCGTACCGCTCCCGCCCAGGGCTGCCGCGCAGACCCGCGCCGCCGCCCAGCCCGCGACCGCTCCCGCGGCGCCGGCGCACAGCAGCTTGGCGTACGTGCCGCGCAGGGTGCCGTCGGCCAGGCGGCCGCCGGTGCGGCGGGCCAGCAGGCGGGCGGTGAGGGCGAGGCCGGCGAAGTAGGAGAGGGTGTAGGCGCCGGCCATGCCCGTGACGGCCCAGCGAGCGGGCAACAAGAGGTGGCAGGCGGTCGCGAGGGCAATGTTCACGACGCCGATCCAGACCGCCATGAAGAACGGTGTACGGGTGTCCTCGAAGGCGTAGAAGCCGCGCAGCAGCAGGTACTGGGCCGAGAAGGGGATCAGGCCGAGGCCGAACGCCTGGAGCATGTGGCCGAGGGGCTGGACGGACGAGGCGTCGGCGGCGCCATGGGCGAACAGCAGCGTCGCGATCTGTGGGCCGAGCGCGGCGAACAGGAAGGCGGCGGGCACGATGACGACCCCGCTGATCCGCAGCGCCCGGGACAGGTCCGCGCGCAGATCGGCGATCCGGCCCTCGGCGGCGGCCTTGCTCATGCGCGGCAGCAGGGCCGTGACCAGGGAGACGGTGACGACGGACTGCGGCAGTGTCCAGATCGCCTGGGCATAGCTGTACGACGTGTAGCCCGCGCCGGCCTTCGGCAGTTCCTGGTCGGCCGCGTTGGCGTAGTTGGTGACCACGGTGAGCGCGATCTGGTTGGCCAGCACGAACAGCAGCGTCCACTTGGCCGCGTGGACGCCGGAGCCGAGTCCGGCGCCGCGCCAGTCGAAGCGGGGCCGGAACCGGAAGCCGGCGGCGCGGGCGAAGGGGATGAGCGCGAGGGCCTGTACGGCGATGCCGACGGTGGTGCCGATGCCGAGCCAGCGGACCTGGGCGGCGGTGATGTCGGCGACCGAGTGCGGGACGGTCATCAGCCCCAGGTAGGCGCTGAACATGCCGATGAGGACGAAGTTGTTGAGAACCGGCGTCCAGGTCATGGCCCCGAACTTCTCGCGGGCGTTGAGGACTTGGCCGAGAATGGTGAAGAGGCCGTAGAAGAAGATCTGCGGCAGCAGGAACCGGGCGAAGACGACGGTGAGCCGGAAGGCCTGATGGCTGTCCGGCGTGTCCCTCATGTACAGGCCCACGATCTGTGGGGCCGCCCAGACGGCGAGTACGGTCCCGGCGGCCAGCACCGTGATGACCAGGGTCACCAGCCGCTGTTCGTAGGCGCGCCCGCCGTCGGGGTGGGTGGCCCGGGCACGCACCAGCTGCGGCACGAGTACGGCGTTCAGGGCGCCGCCGATCAGCAGGATGTACAGGCTGGTCGGCAGGGTGTTCGCCGTGTTGTACGTGCTCGCCAGCAGCCCGTTGCCGAGCGCCGCGCCCTGCAGCACCTGCCGGATCAGCCCGGTCGCCCGTGACACGACGGTGGCTCCGGCCATCAGCACGGAGGACCGGGCGAGCCCGCCCTTCTCCTCCGTCGTCCGCCTTTTCGCATGCCGTGCTGCGCTCTTCGCCCCCGCCACCATGGCGTCAAGATACGGGAGTTGAGATCGGTCCAGCCAAATAAGGGATCTTCCCTCGCAATGGTGAACATCCATCTTGCAGCTGGCATATTCGATTTGCTCCGCTCTACGTTCCGCAGCGGAGGTGGTTCACATGAACGAACCCAGCAAGCAGCCCAACGCGGGCGAGCGGCATGAGGCGATCGACGTCAGCGACTTCGTGTACGCGGCGACCGGAGCCCGGGTGCGACGACTGACCATGCCGGACGGGACTCATTGGTTTCCGGCGGTGGATGTCTGCAAGGAACTCGGGCACACCAACTCGAGGAAGGCTCTCTCCGACCATGTCCCGGAAGAGCACCGAGAGATTCTTGAGACCGTAACTGGAGGTTACGGTCTCAGCATTCCCGCAGGTCGGGAGTGGCGTCGAGACATGAATCTCATCGATCTCCAAGGCCTGATCCTCCTCGTCCAATCCTGTACGAAGGCTGCCTGCGCCCCCTTCAAGCAGTGGGCCGCCGAGGTCATCGAGACCGTTCAGCGAGAGGGCTCCTACACTCTCGAAGAGGCCGAGGTGCAGCCCGCCGAGCCGGGTGCCCCCATCGCGTACGCCATGCCGGAGCAGGTCGCCGAGGCCATCGTGCGGCTTGAGGCGCACAACCTTCAGCTGGACGAGGAGCTGGCGAACGGGCAGCGCGAATCGATCTCGTTGCAGAAGGAGATGCTGGCGATCCAGAGGGAGACGCTGGCCACGCAGAAGGCCACACTCGCCGTGCAACAGGCCCTGGTCCGGGCGATGGAACGCATCGCGGACCGGTTCGACGCTCTCGTTCTCGAACGTCGGGCGCCCGGCGGGCACCTCACGGTGCTGCCCACCACGGAGTCCGTGCTGGCCGACTGGCGGGAACGGCTGTCCGTGACGGAGGACGTGTGGCTCGTGGCCGTCGTCATCGCCCCGGTTCTCGTCGAGAGGGGTGAGCTGCGAGAGCCGCTCGAATCGATCGCGGCCCGTACGGGTCTGTCGGTACGGCGCGTCAACGAATGCCTGCGCCTGCTGCGCAAGCACGCCTGCATCCGCTCACAGGGCGCGGCGGAGGACGGGGCGCCGGTGTACGTGCTCAACCAGCTCTGAGAGTCAGAGGAGGGAGTGGGCGATCGCAAGACCTAGTTGCGACCGCCCACTCCCTCAACCTAGCTGCCCTCACGCCCAGGTGATCAACCGCTTCGGCTGCTCCAGGATCGCCGCGACGTCGGCGAGCACCTTGGAGCCGAGTTCGCCGTCGACCAGGCGGTGGTCGAAGCTCAGGGCCAGGGTGGTGACCTGGCGCGGCTTGACCTTGCCCTTGTGGACCCACGGCTGGAGCTTGATCGCGCCGACCGCGAGGATCGCGGACTCGCCGGGGTTGAGGATCGGCGTGCCGGTGTCGACGCCGAAGACGCCGACGTTGGTGATGGTCACCGTGCCGCCCTGCATCGCCGCGGGGGACGTCTTGCCCTCGCGGGCCGTCGCCACCAGCTCGCCCAGGGACTCGGCCAGCTGCGGGAGCGTCTTGGCGTGGGCGTCCTTGATGTTCGGGACGATCAGGCCGCGGGGAGTGGCCGCCGCGATGCCCAGGTTCACGTAGTGCTTGAGCACGATCTCCTGGTGGGGCTCGTCCCAGGACGCGTTGATGTCCGGGTTGCGCTTGATGGCGACCAGCAGGGCCTTGGCGATCAGGAGCAGCGGGTTCACCCGCAGGCCCTGGAACTCCTTGTCCTGCTTGAGTTCCTCGACCAGCTTCATCGTGCGCGTCACGTCCACCGTCACGAACTCGGTGACGTGCGGCGCCGTGAACGCGGAGCCGATCATGGCCTGCGCGGTCGCCTTGCGGACGCCCTTGACCGGGATGCGGGTCTCGCGGGCGCCGTCGTAGGCCACGACGGGTGCGGGAACCGGGGCGGTGGTGGGGGCTTCCACGACGACCGGCGCGGTGGCCTCGGCAGCCTTGGGGGCCGCCGCCGCGTGGACGTCCTCGCGGGTGATGACGCCGTCCGGGCCGGACGGGGTGATCGTGGCGAGGTCGACGCCGAGGTCCTTCGCCAGCTTGCGCACCGGCGGCTTGGCCAGCGGGCGGGGCTGGGCGGGGACGGCGGCGCCGTGGCCGTTCAGCTCGGTCTGGATGGCCTGGGCCGCGGCCGGGACGGTGACCTCCGGGCCCTTGCGCGGGCGGCGCTTGGTGGAGGTGGTCGCCACGCCGTAGCCGACCAGGACCGGCTGGCGGCCCTCCGGCTTGGGCTCCTCCGCCTTGGGTGCCGCCTTCGGCTGCTCGGCGGGAGCGGGGGTTTCCGCCGGTGCGCCGCCGGCCACGTCCACCGCGATGATGGACGTGCCCACGTCCACCGTGGTGCCCTCGGGGAAGTGCAGCGCGCGGACCACGCCGTCGTAGGGGATGGGGAGTTCGACGGCCGCCTTGGCGGTCTCGACCTCGCACACCACCTGGCCGTCGGTGACCGTGTCACCGGGCTGGACGTACCACTTGAGGATCTCGGCCTCGGTGAGTCCCTCGCCCACGTCGGGCATCTTGAACTCGCGTACGGAAGCTTCCGTCATCGTCGTCACGAACCCTCTCCTCAGTACGCCAGGGCACGGTCGACGGCGTCGAGCACCCGGTCCAGACCCGGCAGGTACTCCTCCTCCAGGCGCGCCGGCGGGTACGGGGCGTGGTAGCCGCCGACCCGGAGCACCGGGGCCTCCAGGTGGTAGAAGCAGCGCTCCGTGATCCGGGCGGCGATCTCCGCACCGGAGCCGAAGAACACCGGCGCCTCGTGGACGACGACCAGGCGGCGGGTCTTCTCGACCGAGGCCTGGATGGTGTCGAAGTCGAGGGGGCTGACCGAGCGCAGGTCCAGCACCTCCAGGGACTTGCCCTCCTCGGCGGCCGCGTTCGCGACCTCCTGGCACAGCTTCACCATCGGGCCGTAGGCGGCCAGGGTGAGGTCCGTGCCCTCGCGGACGACCTGTGCCTTGTGCAGCGGGCCGGGGATGGCGTCGGTGCTGACCTCGCCCTTGTCCCAGTAGCGCCGCTTGGGCTCGAAGTAGATCACCGGGTCGTCGCTCTGGATGGCCTGCTGCATCATCCAGTACGCGTCGGACGCGTTGGAGGGGCTGACCACCTTCAGGCCCGCCACGTGCGCGAACAGCGACTCGGGGGACTCGGAGTGGTGCTCGACCGCGCCGATGCCGCCGCCGTAGGGGATGCGGATGACGACCGGCATCTTGACCTTGCCCAGCGCACGGGCGTGCATCTTCGCCAGCTGCGTGACGATCTGGTCGTAGGCCGGGAAGACGAAGCCGTCGAACTGGATCTCCACCACCGGGCGGTAGCCGCGCAGCGCGAGGCCGATCGCGGTGCCGACGATGCCCGACTCGGCGAGCGGGGTGTCGATGACGCGGCTCTCGCCGAAGTCCTTCTGCAGGCCGTCGGTGACCCGGAAGACACCGCCGAGCTTGCCGACGTCCTCGCCCATGACGAGGACCTTGGGGTCCGTCTCCAGAGCGCGGCGCAGCGACTCGTTGATCGCCTTGGCCAGCGCCATGGTCTTGGTCTCGGCTGCCATGATCAGACCCCCTCTGCCTCTGCGTCCGCGAACGACGCCTGGTAGGCGGCGAACTGGGCTCGCTCCTCGTCGACGAGCGCGTGCCCGTCCGCGTACACGTTCTCGAACATGGCGAAGTGGTCCGGGTCCGGCATGGAGCGGACCGCTTCGCGCACTCGCCTGCCCAACGCCTCGGACTCGGCCTCGAGTTCCGCGAAGAATCCCTCGTCCGCGTGGTTTGAGGCCTCGAGGAACCGGCGAAGGCGCAGGATCGGGTCCTTCGCCTCCCAGGACTGCCGCTCCTCGTCGCCCCGGTAGCGGGTGGGGTCGTCGGAGGTGGTGTGGGCGCCCATGCGGTAGGTGTAGGCCTCGACCAGGGTCGGGCCCTCGCCGTTGCGGGCGCGCTCCAGCGCCCACTTGGTGACCGCGAGGCAGGCCAGGACGTCGTTGCCGTCGACGCGTACGCCGGGGAAGCCGTAGCCCTGCGCGCGCTGGTAGAGCGGGACGCGGGTCTGCTTCTCGGTCGGCTCGGAGATCGCCCACTGGTTGTTCTGGCAGAAGAACACCACCGGGGCGTTGTAGACCGCGGAGAAGGTGAACGACTCGGCGACATCGCCCTGGCTGGAGGCGCCGTCGCCGAAGTAGGCGATGACGGCCGAGTCCGCGCCGTCCTTGGCCACGCCCATCGCGTAGCCGGTGGCGTGCAGCGTCTGGGAGCCGATGACGATCGTGTACAGGTGGAAGTTGTTGCTGTTCGGGTCCCAGCCGCCGTTGTTCACGCCGCGGAACATCCCGAGCAGGTTGGCCGGGTCGACCCCGCGGCACCAGGCGACGCCGTGCTCGCGGTAGGTCGGGAAGACGTAGTCGTCGTCGCGCAGGGCCCGGCCGGAGCCGATCTGGGCGGCCTCCTGGCCGAGCAGCGAGGCCCACAGGCCCAGCTCGCCCTGGCGCTGCAGGGAGGTGGCCTCGGCGTCGAACCGGCGGGTGAGCACCATGTCGCGGTACAGGCCGCGCAGCTCCTCGGGGGTGATCCCGGCGACGTAGGCGTCGTACTCGGCGTTCTTGACCCGCTCGCCCTCGGGCGTCAGGAGCTGCACGAGTTCCGGGTCGGTGCTCTTCTTGGTGGTGCGGGTGGTGCGCTTGGTGCCGGTGGTTCCGGTACTGCTGCCGGTGGTGCCGGCCTTGCCTGCGGCGCTGCGTCGCGGCTTGCGCGCGGCACTGCTGTCCACGGTCACGTGTGCTCCTCCGTCGTTCCGGCCCCCGGGGTTGCCGGTAGGCCAGTGCGGCTCACCTGTTCTCGACCACCGGGCACGGGGTGGGTGCCACTCGGCCGGGAACAGGCGTGACAGGTGCCCCGGCGAGCGCCCTGCAACTTTTACGTTACCCAGTGCTCCACATTTCTGTGAAACCCCTCCTGACCTGCGATTTTGCTTGGATTTCCAAGTAAATCCGCAGGGCTCGGAAGACCGCTGGTCACAGCCTTGCAGGAGGCCGGAGCAACGGCACGTTATCCCGGCCACCCCGGGCACGGGAAGAGTCAATGTGTGACACTGCCCTCGTCCGCGAAGGCGGAAAAATCCAGGTATGGGATGGCACCGCGGCCGACGCGCTGCTACGGATTCCGGCCACCCGACCCGACGTCACCGTGCTCGACGAGCGCCACCCGTGCACCTGACCGTCGCTCCGGAGTTCGTCACGGTGCACAGCGTGACCGAAAGCGACCAGCGGCGACTGCCTGTGATAAGCCCCAGCTCACGGCCGCTTTTCGTGCCCTAACATCTGGCGCGTGCCGCGCTCATGTGTACCACCCCTCCCGCCCCATGCGCCCCCTCTGGGCGCCCTGCTGCGCCTGTACGCCGCCGGTACCGCCCTCACCTGCGAACCCGTCGACCAGGGCCTGCTCAACCGCGGCTACCGGCTGTGCACCACCCGCGGCCGCTACTTCCTCAAGCACCACTTCGACCCGGACACCGCCGACCCGGCCGCCATCGAACGCCGGCACCGGGCCACCCAGCGCCTGGCCGATCTCGGCGTCCCGGTCGCCCCGCCGCTCGCGCACCGCGAGGGCCGCACGGTCGCCGTCGTCGGCGGCCACGCCTACGCCCTGCACCCCTGGATCGACGGCAGGCACCGCCACGGCGGCCAGCTGACCCGCGGGGAGAGCGCACGCCTGGGGGCGCTCCTGGGCGCCGTACACGCCTGCCTGGAGCGCGTGATGCCCCCCAAGGGGCGCACGCGCCCGGCCACGAGCCCGCATCCCGTGGAGAGCGCCGATCCGGCCGCCACCTTCGCCCTCATCGACGACCTGCTCGCCCACGTCCGCCGCCACCGCCCCGCCGACGCCTTCGACGAACTGGCCCGCCACCGCCTTCTGGAGCGCCGCGCGCTGCTGGAGCAGCACGCCGACCGGCGCCCCCCGCGCGGCGGCTCGGTGGGCTGGGTGCACGGCGACTTCCACCCCTTCAACCTGCTCTACAAGGGCGACGCCCCGGCCGCCATCGTCGACTGGGACCGGCTCGGCGTGCAGCCCCGCGCCGAGGAGGCCGTACGCGCCGCCGCGATCTTCTTCGTACGGCCCGCGGGGGCGCTGGACCTGCCCAAGGTGCGGGCGTACGCGCGCACGTACCGGCGCGCGGCCGGCGCCACGCCCTCGGAGCTCGCGGCGGCCGTGCACCGGGTGTGGTGGGAGCGCCTGAACGACTTCTGGATGCTGCGCTGGCACTACGAGCGCGGTGACACACGCGCGGACTGCCAGTTCCCGGCCGCCTCGGCGCTGGCGGTGTGGTGGACACGGGAGTACGACGCGGTGTGCGACGCCTTCGTGGAGTGACGGCCTCGAAGAGGTCGCGCACAGAGGTCGCACACAGAGGGGTCGCGCACAACGGCACGCGCGCGTGGAGCCGTTGCTCGCACGCGCGCGTGGGGTGATCTAGCCGTGGTGTCTCAGGCTGTTGCCGGACCCGACGGCGTCGGAGGCCTTCAAGTTCCGTTGCCGGCCGTGGTACCGGTCGTGGTGCCCGCGTCGGTGCCGCCGACCGTGGTGCCCGCGTCCGTGCCGCCATCGGTGGTGCCCGCGTCAGTGCCACCGTCCGTGGTGCCCGCGTCCGTGCCGCCGTCCGTCGGGGTGGTCTCCGGATCCGTCGGCTCCGTCGAGGTCGCCGGGTCGGTCGGCTCGGAGGTCGCCGTGTCGGACGGGGTCACCGACGGCGTGTACGACGGCGTCCAGTCCGAACCGGTGCCGCCCGTGGCCGAACCATCGTCCGTGGTCGTGTCCGTGGGCTGATCGGTGGAGTCGTCGGACGGCGTCTCGGAGGCCTTGTCGTCCTTCTTGGTCTGCGAGTGGCTCGGCGTCGGATCGGTGCCGCCGCCGGTGCCGTTGCCCGTGTTGTTCAGCGCGATCGCGACACCGGCCGCGATCGCGATCACCGCGAAGACGGCGAGGATCCACAGCTTGCCGCGGCCGCTGCCCTTGTTGCCGTGTCCCTCGAAGCCGCCGTCGTCGCCGTTGCCGTACCCGCCGGGCAGGATCGGCTGCGGGATCTGCGTGGTGCCGGCGCCGAACTCGCCCGGGTGCTGCATCGCGGTCGTACCCGCGAAGCCGCCCGCCGGGGTCTGCCGGCCGTCGTGCGCCACCACCGGCCCGGTGTTCCAGGTGCCGGTGTGGCCGCCCTGGTCGTACAGCATCTGCAGGCCGTACTGGACCATGCCGCGCATCTCTTCGGCCGTCTGGAACCGGTCGTCGGGCTCCTTGGCGAGCGAGCGCATGACCATGCCGTCCAGCTCCGGCGGGCAGCCGTCGGAGAACTCGGAGGGCGGGGTCGGAATGTCCTGGACGTGCTGGTAGACCACCGACAGCGGGGTCTCACCGGTGAACGGAGGCCGGAGCGCGAGGAGTTCGTAGAGCAGGCAGCCGGTCGCGTAGAGGTCGGAGCGGTGGTCGACGGCCTTGCCGAGCGCCTGCTCCGGGGAGAGGTACTGCGGGGTGCCCATGACCATGCCGGTCTGCGTCATCGTTGTCGAGGCGCCGTGCAGGGCGCGGGCGATGCCGAAGTCCATCACCTTGACGGCGCCGTTGTGGGTGATGATGACGTTGGCCGGCTTGATGTCGCGGTGCACGATGCCGTGCTGGTGCGAGTAGGCGAGCGCCTCCAGCACACCGGAGACGATGATCAGGGCCTGCTCGGGACCCGGCGCCTCGGCGTTCAGCAGCAGGTCACGGATGGTGCGGCCCTCGACCAGCTCCATCACGATGTACGGCACGGACTGGCCGCCCACGTAGTCCTCGCCGGAGTCGTACACGGCGACGATCGCGTGGTGGTTGAGTCCGGCCACCGACTGGGCCTCGCGCGTGAAACGGGCCTTGGACGTCGGGTCCTCGGCAAGATCGGCACGGAGCAGCTTGACCGCGACCGTGCGGCCCAGACGGACGTCCTCGGCCGCGAACACCTCGGCCATGCCACCCCGGCCCAGCCGGTGGGTCAGCCGGTACCGGCCGTCGCCGACGAGCCCGCCGTTGCCCCACATCTCCGGCGTGTCTGACATGCCGCCGCCAGTCGCCTCGGGGTCGGACGGGCCCTGGGCGCTGTGCGTCTGTGCCATCGGTCCTCGCCGTCGTTTCTGCCCGCGGTGCGCGCGGTGTTGTTACGGTCTCCGTCGGCCACGCTACAGCCTTCATGGGGGCCGCCGGTCCGGATCCGGTGCCGGGACCGGCCCCGGAGTGACCGGTCATGAAACCTCTAGCACGCGCTCTCGTGCAAATTCTGTGTGCCGGTGGTACGGCCGCTGTAACGCTTCCGCGACGCTTCTTTCGCGTACGGTCACGGAACGGGCACCGCGCTTGACGTGTCAGTGCCCTGGGGCAGACTTGGCCGGGAATGACACATTCGATCAAGGCTTGTTCGCTCAATGACGGCGCCGGACGGCCAGTGGGGGACGCGGAGAGATGAGCCAGGACGGCGCACAGGGCCGGTATACGGGAGGGTCGCTGGCCGGCGGCCGCTACCAGCTGCGCGACTTGCTCGGTGAAGGCGGGATGGCCTCGGTTCACCTGGCGTACGACGCCGTGCTGGACCGCCAGGTCGCGATCAAGACGCTCCACACCGAGCTGGGCCGGGAGCAGGCCTTCCGCGAGCGCTTTCGCCGCGAGGCCCAGGCAGTGGCCAAGCTCACGCACACCAACATCGTCTCGGTCTTCGACACCGGAGAAGACACGCTGTCCACCAGCGGCTCCGCCGCGGGCGACGGCGCGCCAATGCCGTACATCGTCATGGAGTACGTCGAGGGCCGCCCGCTCGGCTCGGTGCTCGACGCGGACGTACGGCAGTACGGCGCGATGCCCGCCGACAAGGCCCTGAAGATCACCGCGGACGTGCTGGCCGCGCTGGAGATCAGCCACGAGATGGGGCTGGTCCACCGCGACATCAAGCCGGGCAACGTGATGATGACCAAGCGCGGCGTGGTCAAGGTCATGGACTTCGGTATCGCCCGCGCCATGCAGTCCGGCGTCACCTCTATGACCCAGACCGGCATGGTCGTCGGCACCCCGCAGTACCTCTCGCCCGAGCAGGCCCTGGGCCGGGGCGTCGACGCCCGCTCCGATCTGTACTCGGTCGGCATCATGCTGTTCCAGCTGGTCACCGGGCGGCTGCCGTTCGATGCGGACTCCCCGCTGGCGATCGCGTACGCGCACGTCCAGGAGGAGCCGGTCGCCTCCTCCTCGATCAACCGTTCCCTTCCGCCCGCGGTGGACGCGCTGATCGCCCGCGCGCTGAAGAAGAACCCGAACGAGCGCTTCCCGACCGCCGAGTCCATGCGCGACGAGTGCCTGCGCGTGGCCGCCTCCCTCCAGGCCGCGGCGCCGAGCATCGTGCCGGGCTCCGGTCCGACGCAGAGCGGCGCGGGCGTCGGTTCCGCGGTGTTCCCGCCGGTCGACCAGGCGACCCCGGCGCCCACCGGCCCGGTCCAGACGCCGTACCAGCCGACTCCGGCTCCGGGCCCGTACGGCACCCCGGCGCCGGCCCCGGTCCCCGCGCCGGCGTACGGCTACCCGCAGCAGGCCGGGTACCAGACCCCGCCGGCGGGGTACGGGCAGCAGGCCGCGGCGACCCCGCCGCCGTACAACCTCACGCCCCAGACCACGGTGCAGTCCTCCGGTGGTGGCGGTGGCAAGGGCAACAAGCCGGTGATCATCGGCTCGATCGTGGTGTCCCTCGTCGCGGTCGTCGGTCTGATCGTCGCGCTGACGCTGAACAACGGCGGTGACGACAACCAGGGCGGCGGCGACGCCAGCCCCTCCGCGTCGGCCCATGCGGAGGGCTACCGGGGTCCGGACACGTCGAAGCAGGTCGACAAGACCGAGTGCACGGAGCCGCAGGAGTCCTACAACGACCCGAAGAAGATCACGCTCCCGGACTTCCGTTTCAAGTACATCAAGTCCGTGAAGGACTGCGCGGCCGCCGCGGGCTGGCGGGTGACGACCGTCAAGGTCAACGAGAACACGTACGGCGAGGGTGCGGTGACCGGCCAGTTCCCCAAGCAGGGTACGGACGTCGACCCCAAGCACGTCGAGATCCAGCTCAACGTGTCGACGGGCAACCCCTAGCGGCTACCTGCATGAGGAAGGGCCCGGCGGACTACCGCCGGGCCCTTCGTGCTGAGGTCAGCCTGGGGGAGTTACAGGTACGGTCCGCCCGAGCGGCCGCCCGTGTGGTGGTCCTCGCCGTCGTGGCCCATGCCCGGCGGCAGCGCCCGGCGCATCTGCTCCAGCTGGGCCCGCGCGGCCATCTGCTGGGCGAACAGCGTGGTCTGGATCCCGTGGAACAGGCCCTCCAGCCAGCCCACCAACTGGGCCTGCGCGATGCGCAGTTCCGCGTCGCTCGGGGTTCCGTCGTCGGTGAACGGCAGGGACAGCCGCTCCAGCTCCTCGACCAGCTCCGGCGCCAGCCCGTCCTCCAGCTCCTTCACCGAGCTGCGGTGGATCTCCTTGAGCCGGACCCGGCTCGCCTCGTCCAGGGGAGCCACGCGCACCTCCTCCAGGAGCTGCTTGATCATGCTGCCGATCCGCATCACCTTGGCCGGCTGCTCGACCTGCTCCGTCACCGGAACCTCGCGGGAGTCCTCGCTTGAGCCACCGCCGCCAATCGCCATGCCGTCCTGGCCCACGACCAGGATCTGGGGATTCTCCGGTGACCGTTCGTTCCTCGGCATCTCCATGCCGCCATTCTCTCGCACGCCTACACCTCATCACCGTGGTGCCCCCTCATGGGAGTGATCCACCGTTTAGACCTGTCGGCCCAATCCGGAATGCCCTGGATGCCATGAAATGTGAGGCTGTTTTCCGTCGATGTTCGACGTTCGACGACTGGCTCTGGGAGGTCACCGACGTGACTCCATGGCTGCGACTGACGCTCCGCCTGCTGCGGCTGGTGCTCGTCCTCGCGACGGCCGTGCCCGTGTACGGCGCGGCAACCGCGTACGGCGCCGAGGCCGCCCCGCCGGACTCCCCCGCGCCCTCGGCATCCCCCTCCCCCGCGCCCTCGGCGCGCCGCTCCCCCGCCCTGCGGGTCTCCGCCGCGCCCGCCGCACGGTCTTCCCCCGACGCCTCCGCCTCCCCTTCCGCTCCCCCGGAGCCGTCGCGGGCGGGCAGCCGCGCCGGTGAGGGCCGGAGGCGACCGGGCCGGCCGGACGGGCCGCCCGCGGAGGAAGAAGGCGACGACGACACCGGCCCGTTCACCGGGGCCCCCGACACCGGCGATCCGGAGAACGGCTATCCGGAGGAGCCGGAGACCGCGGTCACCCCGGACCAGGCACCGGCGGTCTCCCAGTCGCCCGCAGAGGCCGGACTGAACCCAGCCCGGCCCCCGCAGCAGCCCGCGGGCCAGAACGCCGTCCGCCAGGGACAGGCCTCCACCGAACCGACCCTGCAGATCCTGCCCCTGGGCAGCGGCCTGGTCCTCATCGGCCTGGGCCTGGGCCTGGCGTTCCTGGGTCTCCGGGTACGGCGCAGCTGATCCGATCGGCCCTACGGCGCCACCAGCAGCACCTTCCCGATGTGGCCGCTCGCCTCTACCACCCGGTGCGCCTCGGCGGCCTCCGGCATCGGCAGCTCGCGGTCGACGACGGGGCGGACCTGTCCCGCGGCGAGCAGGGGCCACACATGCTCGCGTACGGCGGCCACGATGGCCGCCTTCTCGCTCAGCGGCCGGGCCCGCAGCGAGGTCGCGCTGATGGCGGCCCGCTTGTTCAGCAGGGCGGCGATGTTCAACTCACCCTTGATCCCGCCCTGCATGCCGATGATCGCGAGCCGCCCGTTGACGGCGAGGGCCTGGACGTTGCGGTCCAGGTACTTCGCGCCCATGTTGTCGAGGATGACGTCGGCGCCCGCGCCGTCCGTGGCCTCCCTGATCTCGGCGACGAAGTCCTGTTCGCGGTAGTTGATCAGCACGTCCGCGCCCAGCTCGGCGCAGCGCTCCAGCTTCTCCTTCGTCCCGGCGGTCACCGCGACCTTGGCTCCGACGGCCTTGGCCAGCTGGATCGCCATCGTGCCGATACCGCTGGAGCCGCCGTGCACCAGCAGGGTCTCGCCCGGGCGCAGATGGGCGACCATGAAGACGTTGGACCAGACCGTGCAGACCACCTCGGGCAGCGCGGCCGCCCCCGTCAGGTCGACGCCACCGGGCACGGGCAGCAGCTGCCCGGCCGGAACGACGACCTTCTCGGCGTAGCCGCCGCCCGCGAGCAGCGCGCACACCTCGTCGCCGACGGCCCAGCCGGAGACCCCGGGGCCGAGCGCGGCGATCCTGCCGGAGCACTCCAGGCCGGGGTACGGGGACGCGCCGGGCGGCGGGTTGTAGAAGCCCTGCCGCTGCAGGATGTCGGCACGGTTGACGGCGCTGGCCACCACCTCGACCAGCACCTCGCCGGCGCCGGGCACCGGATCGGGCACCTCGTCCCACACCAGCGCCTCGGGCCCACCAGGTTCGGGAATCGTGATCGCATGCATGCGCGCGACGCTACTCCCCGCCGGTGTCCTCTCCGGGGCAGCCCCGCTCAGTCGCGGGGCAGCGGGCGGGGGTGCGGGGCGACCCGGGCGCCGGGGGTCGCACGGACGATGGTGATCAGGCGGTCCGTCAGCTGGAGGGTGCCGATGGACGGGTCGTCGTAGCCGAGCACCCGGTGCCCGCGTACGACGCTCACCACGAGGTCGTCCGTCTCGCGCGGGGACTTGCCCGCCTCGGCCCTGACCACCGGGCGTTCGATGAGGTCGAGCCCGCTGCCCTGCTGGATCAGGTCCTCCATGACCATGCCGGCCGCGGGACTGAGCACGGACAGGCCGAGCAGCCGGCCGGCCGCGCCGGAGCTGGTGATGACGGCGTCGGCACCGGACTGCTTGAGCAGCGGCGCGTTCTCCTCCTCGCGCACGGCGGCCACGATCTTCGCGCTCCGGTTGAGCTGCCGGGCGGTCAGGGTGACGAGGACGGCGGTGTCGTCGCGCTGCGGGGCGATGATGATCTGCCGTGCCCTGTGTACCTCGGCGCGCCTGAGCACCTCGCTGCGGGTGGCGTCACCTATGACGCCCGCGAAGCCCTCGGAGGTCGCCGCGTCGATCACCTTGGAGCTGGGGTCGACCACGACCACCTGCTCCTTCTTCAGTCCCGTCGCGCAGACGGTCTGGACGGCCGACCGCCCCTTCGTGCCGAAGCCGACGACGACGGTGTGGTCGCGCAAGGTGGACCTCCAGCGGTTCAGACGCCATTCCTCCCGGGTGCGCTCGGTGAGGACCTCCAGCGTGGTGCCGACCAGGATGATCAGGAACAGCACGCGCAGGGGTGTGATGACGAAGATGTTGGTGAGCCGGGCGCCGTCGCTGACCGGGGTGATGTCGCCGTACCCGGTGGTGGAGAGGGTGACGGTCGCGTAGTAGAACGCGTCGAGGAGGTCGACCGAGCCGTCGGCGTTGTCGTTGTAGCCCTCGTGGTCGGCGTAGACGATCAGCGCGGTGGCGATGAGCACCGCGAGGGCCATGAGCAGCCGTTTGGCGACCTGGCGGATCGGGCGGTCCACCACTTTTCTCGGGAGTTTCACCCGATGGGTCACCAGATGCTCGTCCGCTTGGCGGGCGATGGCGTCATGGCCCGGAAGTTTCACGTGAAACACACCCCGATTCCGGCCGCCGCCCAGGGCAGGTCCAGCAGCTCCGTCTCCTCACCCTGCCGAGCCCCGCCCGGCGGTACGACGGCCAGCGCGTCGGCGGCGGCGATCCCGCGCAGCATGGCCGGGCCGTTGTAGTGCAGCGGTGCGGCACGGTCGCCGCGCAGCACCACGGGGACGAGCCGGGTGTCGTACGGATGCCCTTGCACCGCTTCGCCGAGCGGCAGCGTGTACGGCTCGGGCGCGGGGCGGGCGGCGAGGGTGCGCAGCAGCGGCTCGGCGAGCGTGAGCAGGCCGGAGACGGCCGCGAGGGGGTTGCCGGGCAGGCCTACCAGGTGCTGGTTCTCCTTGGTGCGGGCCAGCAGCATGGGGTGGCCGGGCCGCACCTGGACGCCGTCGACGAGGAGTTCGGCGCCGATGCGTTCCAGGGTGGGGTGGACATGGTCGACGGGTCCGGCTGCGGTGCCGCCGGTGGTGACGACGAGGTCGGCGCCGGAGCTGGTGAGCGCCTTACGCAGGGCTCTGGCGTCGTCACCCAGTCGGCGTACGGCGGTTACCTCGGCGCCCATCGCGCGCAGCCAGGACGGCAGCATGGGGCCGAGCGCGTCCCGGATCAGCCCATCGTGCGGGAGTCCTTCGGTGAGCAACTCGTCGCCGAGGACGAGGACTTCGACGCGGGGGCGGGGGACGGCGGTGACGGTGTCGTATCCGGCGGCCGCGGCGAGGCCCAGGACGGCCGGGGTGACGAGGGTGCCGACGGGAAGCAGCTGGTCGCCGTTGCGGCACTCCTGGCCGCGCGGGCGGATGTCCTGGCCGTGGCTGACCTCTCGGGTGGCGTGCAGGCGGCCCTGGGTGTCGGTGCGGCCGTGTTCGGTGCGCAGGACGGCGGTGGTGTCGGCCGGGATGCGGGCGCCGGTCGCGATGCGGACCGCCTCCCCGTCGGTCAGCGGCCCGGGCTGCGCGTGTCCGGCGAGCACACCCTCGTCCCGGACCTCCCAGGGGCCCGGTCCGGCCACCGCCCAGCCGTCCATCGCCGAGGTGTCGAAGGAGGGCAGGTCGGTGAGCGCGTCGAGGGGGGCGGCGAGGACCAGGCCGAGGGCGTCGGCGAGGGAGACCGAGACGGGGGCGCGGCGGCCGCCCGAGCGGGCGGCGCGGGCGGCGATATCGCGGGCGTGGGGCCAGGGGGTGGCCTGGTGCCGCTCGTGCCGCTGCCCGCCCCGAGCGGCGGAGCCGGATCCGGGGCCGGTGCTGTCGTCCTTGGGTTCCCTCACGAGGGCCAGTGCCTCCTCGACGTCGAGGTCGTCGCTGTCCTCGGCGGGCGCTTCGGCCCGGATGCCGGGGGCCGTCATCCGGCGTCCGGGGCGGATGCGCCCCCGCTGTTCTCTTCCTCCCAGCGCAGCGCCAGTGCGGCGGCCTTGCGAGCGGCCTCGGCTACGGCTTCGGGGCCGCCCTTGCCCTGGGCAGCGGCGTAACCGACGAGGAAGGTGGTCAGGGGCGCGGCCGGCCGGGCCACGCCGTGGGCGGCGTCACGGGCCAGGTCGAGCAGCACGCCGGTGTCGACGTCCAGGTCGATGCCCAGCTCGTCCTTGACTGCGGAGATCCATTCATCCAACACGTGCCCATGCTCCCTGATGCGTGCCCTGGCGTTGGCGATGTCGTCCCAGGTGTCGCAGTCGAAGGACGCGAGCGGGTCCGGGACGCGGGTGAGGTCGAGGGCGCCGGTCAGCCGGCGCAGGGGCAGGCCGGTCAGGCCGTCGGGCCCGGCCCCGAGGGCGGTCAGTTCGCGGCGCAGGGCGGCGGTGCGGTAGGCGGCCACGAGCGGCTGGTCGCGGCCGTCGGCGTCGGTGAGCAGCGCGCCGTCGGCGTCCGCCGCCCGCAGGACGGTCAACAGCCGCTCCAGCGTGGCCGCTTCGAGGAACGGCAGGTCGGCGGAGAGGACGACGGCGTGCTCGGCGGTGCTGAGCCTGAGGCCGGCCTCCAGTGCGGCAACCGGTCCGGCGCCGGGCGGTTCCTCACGCGCCCAGCGCACCGGGCGGGCGGTGGGCCGGGGGTCGGCGACGACGACGGTCGTGGCCGCGCCGGCGCAGGCCGCGAGCACCCGGTCGAGCAGCGCGCGCCCGCCGACCCGCAGTCCGGGCTTGTCGGCCCCGCCGAGCCGCCGGGCGGCGCCGCCCGCCAGCACGACGGCGTCGTACGGCGGGGCGGTCCCGGGGGCGGCGGGAGCGTTGTCGGTCACCCCCCGAGTATGTCCTGACTCCTCCTCCTTCCGGCCCTTGCGTGCGTCACAGGGTGCGCAGCAGCACCGCCGGATGTTCCACGCAGTCCGCCACGTACCGCAGGAAACCGCCTGCCGTGCCGCCGTCGCACACCCGGTGGTCGAAGGTGAGCGAGAGCTGGACGACCTGGCGCACGGCCAGCTCGCCCTCGTGCACCCAGGGCTTGGGGACGATGCGGCCGACGCCGAGCATGGCGGCCTCGGGGTGGTTGATGATCGGGGTGGAGCCGTCGACGCCGAAGACCCCGTAGTTGTTCAACGTGAAGGTCCCGCCCGTGAGTTCCCCGGGCGTCAGCGTCCCGGTCCGGGCGGCCTCGGTGAGCCGGGCGAACTCCGCGGTCAGCGACTCGGCGTCGCGTGCGTGGGCGTCCCGGACGACCGGCACGACCAGCCCGCGCTCGGTCTGCGCGGCGAACCCGAGGTGCACATGGTCGAGCTGGACGACCTCGCGTGCGCCGGTGTCGACGTACGAGTTCAGCTCGGGGAAGCGGGCGAGGGCGGCGGTGGTGATGCGGGCGAGCACGGCGAGGAGGGAGATCTTCGGTCCTCCGGCCGCGTTCATCGCCGTCCGCGCGCGCATGAGTTCCGTCGCGTCGGCGTCGACCCAGCAGGTCGCGTCGGGGATCTCCTGGCGGCTGCGGGAGAGCTTGTCGGCGACGGCACCGCGGACGCCCTTGAGGGGGATGCGGATGCCGTTGCGGACGGGGGAGACGCGGGCGGCCGGTTCCGCTGCCACGGGGGCGGGGGCGGGGGTGGTCCTGGCCCGCAGGGCGTCCTCCACGTCGGACCGCAGGATCAGGCCTTCGGGGCCCGAACCGGACAGCTGCCGCAGGTCGATGTCGTTGTCCCGGGCGAGCCGGCGCACCAGCGGGGAGATCACGGGGACGGGGCCCTCGGCGAGCACAGGCACCGCCGCGGGGGCGGGGACGGGCGGTGCCGGAGCGGGTTCCTTCGCCGTCCCGTTGGCCAGGGACGCCGACCGCACCCTCCGGCGCCGGGCCGGCGCTTCGGAGGTGCCGTATCCGACCAGAACGTTGCCCGATCCCGCGGTGTCCCCGCCCGTTGCCTGAAGGGCCTGAGGGGCCTGGGGGCCCACCGCCACCGTCAGCAGGGGGGCGCCGACGGGCAGTTCCGTGCCCTCCTCGCCGAAGCGGGCGGTGATCACCCCGCCGTAGGGGCAGGGGACCTCGACCATCGCCTTGGCCGTCTCGACCTCCACGACCGGCTGGTCGACGGCGACGACGTCGCCGACCTGCACCAGCCAGCGGACGATCTCCGCCTCGGTGAGGCCTTCGCCGAGGTCGGGGAGCTTGAACTCCAGCACCTGTGCCATCAGCCCTCGGCCTCCCACTGCAGGCGCGCCACGGCGTCCAGGATGCGGTCGACGCCGGGCAGGTGGTGCCGCTCCAGCATCGGCGGCGGATAGGGGATGTCGAAGCCGGCCACGCGCAGCACCGGTGCCTCCAGGTGGTGGAAGCAGCGCTCGGTGATGCGGGCCGCGATCTCGCCGCCGGGGCCACCGAACCCGGTCGACTCGTGCACGACGAGTGCCCGCCCGGTGCGCCGTACGGCCGCGCAGACCGTCTCGTCGTCGAACGGCACCAGGGAGCGCAGGTCGACCACTTCCAGGTCCCAGCCCTCCGCCCGGGCGGCCTCGGCGGCCTCCAGGCAGACCGGCACGGACGGGCCGTAGGTGATGAGTGTGGCGCTGCTGCCCGGGCGACGCACCACCGCGCGCCCGATGGGCTCGACGTCCGTGGGGTGCTCGGGGTTCCAGGAGTCCTTCGACCAGTACAGCCGCTTGGGCTCCAGGAAGACGACCGGGTCGTCGGAGGCGATGGCCTGGCGCAGCAGCCCGTAGGCGTCGGCGACGGTCGCGGGTGTGACGACGTGCAGGCCCGGGGTGGCCATGTAGTAGGCCTCGGAGGAGTCGCTGTGGTGCTCGACGCCGCCGATGCCGCCGCCGTAGGGGACGCGGACCGTGATCGGCAGGGGCATCCTGCCGCGGGTCCGGTTGCGCATCCGGGAGACATGGCTGATCAGCTGCTCGAACGCCGGGTAGGCGAAGGCGTCGAACTGCATCTCCACGACCGGGCGCAGGCCGTACATGGCCATGCCGACGGCGGTGCCGAGGATGCCCGCCTCGGCCAGCGGGGTGTCGGTGCAGCGGTCCTCGCCGAACTCCTTGGCGAGTCCGTCGGTGACCCGGAAGACTCCGCCGAGGGTGCCGACGTCCTCACCCATGACGTGCACGGTGGGGTCGGCGGCCATCGCGTCGCGCATCGCGCGCGTGAGGGCCTGCGCCATGGTGGCGGGCTTGACGGCGACGGTGGTCATCGAAGGTCGCCTTCCTGGTCGTCCTGCTCCGCCTCCAGCTCGGCGCGCAACAGGGCGCGCTGCTCGCGCAGTTGCGCGGTGGTCTCGGCGTAGACGTGGTCGAAGAGGTCCATGGGGTTGAGTTCGGGGTCCCGGTTCATGCGTTCACGCAGGTCCGCGGCCATCTCCTCGGCGTCCTGCCGGGCCGCCTCGAGGCCGGCGTCGTCGAGCAGGCCGCGCGCGGTCAGCTCGTGTTCCAGCAGCTGGATCGGGTCGTGCGCCCGCCAGGCCTCGACCTCGGCGTCGCCGCGGTAGCGGGTGGCGTCGTCGGCGTTGGTGTGGGCCTCGATGCGGTACGTCACCGCCTCCACCAGGGTCGGGCCGCCGCCCGCGCGGGCATGCCGTACGGCGTCGCTGAGCACCTCGTGCACGGCCGCCGCGTCGTTGCCGTCGACCAGCCGGCCCGGCATGCCGTAGCCGACGGCCTTGTGGGCCAGGGAGGGCGCGGCGGTCTGCTTGGCGAGCGGGACGGAGATGGCGAAGCCGTTGTTCTGCACCAGGAAGACCACCGGTGCCTGCCAGACGGCGGCGAAGTTCAGGGCCTCGTGGAAGTCGCCCTCGCTGGTGCCGCCGTCGCCGACCATGGCGAGCGCGACCACGTCGTCGCCCTTGAGGCGGGCAGCGTGGGCGAGGCCGACGGCGTGCGGGAGCTGGGTGGCCAGCGGGGTGCTGAGGGGGGCCACGCGGTGCGCGTACGGGTCGTAGCCGGTGTGCCAGTCGCCGCGCAGGAGGGTGAGGGCCTCCACGGGGTCCACGCCGCGGGCGACGGCGGCGAGGGTGTCGCGGTAGCTGGGAAAGAGCCAGTCGCGCTCCTCCAGGGCCAGGGCCGCGGCGACCTCGCAGGCCTCCTGGCCGGTGCTGGAGGGGTAGACGGCGAGGCGGCCCTGCTTGGTGAGCGCGGTGGCCTGGGCGTTGTACCGGCGGCCGCGCACCAGCTGGGCGTACAGCCGGCGCAGCAGATCCGGGTCGGACTTGGCGGCCGCCTCGGTGCCGAGGACGCGGTAGGGCTCGGCGTCGGGCAACAGCGGCGCGGGGTCCATACGGGGCTGCCAGGCGGGCGGCGGCGATGGCCGGTACGCGCCTCGCTGCTCCATGACCGTCATGACGGCACCTCCTCGTGGGAGCGGCTACGGGAGGCGTGTCGGCTGTGACCCGCCTCACCTACCGATTGTTCGGTCGTCGGCACATTTTGGCTACAGGCCCCTTCAGGCTGTGGACAAACGGTTCTCCACAACCTGCAATGAATGCAGGACGTCCACGGCGATGAAGCGGGGGGACATGGCAGCTGAACAAATGGCCGGTGGACCGCAGGACGGCACCGCCCTGCCGCCGCGTCCGCTGGACGCCATAGACCAGGACATCCTGAAGATCCTCCAGGCGGACGGCCGCGCGTCGATACGGTCCGTCGCCGAGCGTGTACACGTCTCCCGCGCCAACGCCTACGCGCGCATCAACCGTCTCGTCGAGGACGGCGTGATCAGGGGGTTCAGCGCCCGCGTCGACCACGAACGGGCGGGGCACGGTACGTCGGCTTACGTCACCCTGAAGATCGTCCAGAACACCTGGCGCACGGTGCGCGAGCAGCTCAGACAGCTGCCCGGCGCCTCCCACATCGCTCTGGTGGGCGGTGACTTCGACGTCCTGCTCCTGGTGCACGCGCCCGACAACAGGGCGCTGCGCGAGCTGGTGCTGACGCGGCTCCAGGCGATCCCCGAGGTGCTCAGCACCCGCACGCTGCTGGTGTTCGAGGAGGAGGACCTGGAGCCGACCTGAGCCGCTGGTTCCGGCGCAGCCAGTGCCCGGCGCAGCTAGTTCTGGCGCAGCCCCGAGAAAGCCAGCCGGACCACCGCGTCGGCCACCTCGGGGCCGCTGGCGCCGCGGGTGTCGGGCCGGTACCACTCCACGATGGAGTTGATCATTCCGAAGACCAGCCGGGTGGCCAGCCGCACCTCCACGTCGCCGCGTACGTCACCGTCGGCGGCCGCGGCCTTCAGCAGCTCGGCGACCTGGTGGTCGAAGTCGCGGCGCCGCTCCAGGGCCCAGCGCTCGGTCTCGGTGTTGCCGCGCACGCGCAGCAGCAGCGTGACGTAGGGCAGCTCGGATATGAGCACCTCGACCATGCGCCGTACGACGTGCTCCAGACGGTCCACGGCGCGCCCCGCGCGCGCGTGCTCTTCTTCGAGAATCCCGAACAGGCCGTCCAGCGCCCGGCTGACGGCCCGGCGCAGCAGTTCCTCCTTGCCGCTGACGTGGTGGTAGATGGACGACTTGGAGATACCGGCCGCCTTGGACAGGTGCTCCATGGAGGTGCCGTCGTAGCCGCGCTCGTTGAAGACCTGGACGGCGACGGAGAGCAGCGTCTCGGGGGTGTACGTGTCGCGCTTGGCGGTGGTCATGAGGTGCTCTCCCGCTTGTCGGTGGCGTACGCGTGCCGGTAGAGCGCGAGGGACGGTGCGTACCGGCCGGAGGGATCGCGCAGATGCAGGTCGTCCAGCAGGTCGTAGGCCCAGCCGCGGCCGAGCCTGCGGCTCCATTCGAAGGGGCCGAGCGGGTAGTTGACGCCGAGGCGCATCGCGGTGTCGATGTCCTCCTCGGTGGCCACGCCCTTGGCGACGGCGTCGTGCGCGAGGTCCACGATCCGGGCGACCGTGCGGGCGACGATCATGCCGGGGATGTCGCCGATGACGCTGACGTCCTTGCCGAGCTCCTGGAAGAGGCCGATGGCCTCGGTGAGGGTCTGCGCCGCGGTGTCCTGGGAGGCGGACAGGGCGATGCGGGTGGCCCTGCGGTAGTCGAGGGCGAGGTCGAAGTAGACGACGTCGCGGAACTCCACGGAGGTCTGGCCGTCGGCGAGGACCAGCTGGCCGCCGCTCGGCAGCACCAGGCGGGTGCCGCTGTCCTCGTCCTCCTCGCGGACGTCGATGCCCGCCTCACGGATCAGCGTGAGCAGTTCGGCCGCCGGGCCCAGGCCGCCCTCGGCGACGACGTAGGCGGGCGGCTGCTCCTTCTCGGCCGTGTGCGGCTCGGGGCGCTCGGCGCCCTCGGCGTGGTCGTACCAGCCGTGCCCGCTCTTGCGGCCGAGCCGCCCGGACTCGACCAGCCGGCGCTGGGCCAGCGAGGGCGTGAAGCGGACGTCCTGGAAGAAGGACTGCCACACCGAGTGGGTGACGGACTCGTTGACGTCCTGCCCGATCAGGTCGGTCAGCTCGAACGCGCCCATCCGGAAGCCGCCCGACTCGCGCAGGACGGCGTCGATGGTGGCCGGGTCGGCGGCCTGGGCCTCGTAGACGGCGAAGGCCTCGGCGTAGAACGGCCGGGCGATCCGGTTGACGATGAACCCGGGGGTGTCCGCGCAGGCCACCGGGTTCTTGCCCCAGGAGCGTGCGGTCTCGTACGCGCGCGTGGCCGACGTGACGTCGGTGGCGAACCCGGAAACGACCTCGACCAGCGGCAGCAGCGGGGCCGGGTTGAAGAAGTGCAGGCCCAGGAAGCGGCCGGGGTTGGCGAGGGCACCGCCGATGGCCGTCACCGACAGGGACGAGGTGTTGGTGGCGAGCAGACAGTCGTCGGTGACGATCTCCTCCAGGTCGCGGAAGAGCTGCTGCTTGACGTCCAGCCGCTCCAGGACCGCCTCGACGACCAGGGCGCAGTCGGCCAGCTCGGCGAGGCTGTCCGCGGGCGTGAGCCGGGCGCGGGCCGCGTCCCGGTCGGCGGCGGCGAGCCGGTCCTTCGCCACGAGCCGGTCGAGCCGCGCGCCGATCGCTTCGGCCGCCTCCCGGGCGCGCCCGGGCACGGTGTCGTAGAGCCGCACGGGGTGGCCGGCGACCAACGCGACCTGGGCGATGCCCTGGCCCATGGTGCCGGTGCCGACGACGGCCACGGGGCTGCTGAGGTCGAGTGCTGTCATGTGCGCGATCCTCCCGCACGACGTTGTCCACAGATGCGGCAGGCCCCCTTGTCCCGACCGATCGTTCGGTTACTCTAGCTCTGACCGCCTTTTCCCGCCTCTGTTTCCGCCCAGGTCATGAACTCGACGAAGAGTTCTCCAGACGAGGAGTTGGTCCCGCATGGCCGCCGAACTGACCGCGCACGAGCTGATCGCGAAGCACCGGCCCACTCTCGACCAGGCCCTGGAAGCGATCCGCACGCGCGCGTACTGGTCCCCGCATCCCGAGCATCCCAAGGCTTACGGCGAGCACGGCAGCCTGGACGCGGCGGCGGGCAAGGCCGCCTTCGACGCCCTCCTCGGCACCCGCCTCGACCTGGGCCAGCCCGGCACCGACGACTGGGTGGGCGGCGAGGTCTCGCCGTACGGGATCGAGCTGGGCGTGACCTACCCGCACGCGGACGTCGACGTGCTGCTGCCCGCGATGAAGGCCGGACAGCGCGCCTGGCGGGACGCGGGCGCGGAGACCCGTGCGGTGGTCTGCCTGGAGATCCTGAAGCGGATCAGCGACCGGACGCACGAGTTCGCGCACGCGGTCATGCACACCAGCGGACAGGCCTTCATGATGGCCTTCCAGGCCGGCGGCCCGCACGCCCAGGACCGCGGCCTGGAGGCGGTGGCGTACGCGTACGCGGAGCAGGTCCGCACGCCCGAGACGGCGGAGTGGACCAAGCCGCAGGGCAAGCGGGACCCGCTGGCGCTGACCAAGCGGTTCACGCCGGTCCCGCGCGGCATCGGTCTGGTCATCGGCTGCAACACCTTCCCGACCTGGAACGGCTACCCGGGCCTGTTCGCCTCCCTGGCCACCGGCAACGCGGTCCTGGTCAAGCCCCACCCGCGCGCGGTGCTGCCGCTCGCGCTGACCGTGCAGGTCGCCCGGCAGGTCCTCGCCGAGGCGGGCTTCGACCCGAACCTGGTGGCGCTGGCCGCCGAGCGCCCCGGCGAGGGCATCGCCAAGACGCTCGCCCCCCGCCCCGAGATCCGGATCATCGACTACACCGGTTCGACCTCCTTCGGCGACTGGCTGGAGGCCAACGCCCGCCAGGCGCAGGTCTACACGGAGAAGGCCGGCGTCAACACGGTCGTCGTGGAGTCGACCGGCAACTACAAGGGCATGCTGTCCAACCTGGCCTTCTCGCTGTCCCTGTACAGCGGCCAGATGTGCACCACCCCGCAGAACCTGCTCGTCCCGCGCGACGGCATCCGCACCGACGAGGGCCCCAAGACCTTCGACGAGGTGACCGCCGACCTCGCCCGCGCGGTCGACGGCCTGCTCGGCGACGACGCCCGCGCGAACGCCCTGCTGGGCGCGATCGTCAACCCGGACGTCAAGGCCCGCCTGGAGGCGGCGGCCGGCCTCGGTGAGGTCGCCCTGGCCTCCCGCGAGATCAGCAACCCGGAGTTCCCGGGCGCGGTCGTCCGCACCCCGGTGATCGTCAAGCTGGACGGCGCCAAGCCGGACGACGAGGCCGCCTACATGAACGAGTGCTTCGGCCCGGTCTCCTTCGCCGTCGCGGTCGACTCGGCGACCGACGCGGTGGAGCTGCTGCGCCGCACGGTCCGCGACAAGGGCGCCATGACGGTCGGCGCCTACACCACCGACCAGGACGTCACGCGGGCCATCGAGGAGGTCTGCCTGGAGGAGGCCGCCCAGCTGTCCCTCAACCTGATCGGCGGGGTGTACGTGAACCAGACGGCCGCCTTCTCCGACTTCCACGGCTCGGGCGGCAACCCGGCGGCGAACGCGGCCCTCACCGACGGCGCGTTCGTGGCCAACCGCTTCCGGGTGGTGGAGGTCCGCCGAGAGGCCTAGGAAGGCCGGGAAGCCGTGGGTGCGCCCCCGGTCGCACTCCAGTGGTACAGCGTCATGGCCACGCTGGTGGCCAGGTTGTAGCTGGAGACCTGGGGGCGCATCGGCAGTGCCAGCAGATGGTCGGCACGCGCGCGCAGCTCGGCCGACAGGCCGCTGCGCTCCGACCCGAAGGCCAGCACGGCGTCGTCCGGCAGCTTGGTGCCCCGGATGTCGTCGCCCTCCGGGTCGAGGGCGAACAGCGGCCCGGCGGGCAGTTCCTCGACCTCGAGCCGCTCCACGGCGGTCGCGAAGTGCAGCCCCGCTCCGCCGCGCACCACGGTGGGGTGCCAGGGGTCGAGGGTGCCCGTGGTGACCACTCCGGTCGCCCCGAAACCGGCGGCCAGCCGGATCACGGCCCCGGCGTTGCCGAGGTTGCGCGGGTTGTCGAGGACCACGATCGGCGCGGTCCGGGGTGTGTGGGCGAGCGCCCGCAGACTGGCCTCGCGGGACGGCCGTACGGCCAGGGCGGCCACGCCCGTCGGATGGGGGCGCGGGACGAGCGAGGCGTACGTCTCCTGCGGCACCTCCGTCAGGAGGGCGTCCAGGGTGTCCCTGACGTCCCCGGCCAGCTCGTCGGCGAGGGCGAGCGCCGCCCGCCGGTCGGTGGTGACCGCCACCGGCACCTGAGCGCCGAAGCGCAGCGCGTGCTTGAGGGCGTGGAAGCCGTCGAGCAGCACGGCTCCGCCGGCGCTCTCGCGCCAGCGGATCACAGGGTCGGTCATGCGGTGAACCCTACGCGTCCCGGAGTGCTCTCCTCCGGGGCGCGCTGCGGCGGCAGCGTGAGGTCACCGTCGCCGCGCCGTACCAGCCGTCCCCACGCGCGTGCCGCCCAGCCGCCGAGCAGCAGCAGGAAGGACGTCGGCAGGAAGACCGCGTCCGCGGTGATCATCGCCAGCGAGAAGAAGGGCAGGCCGAGGACGACCGCGATCACGGCGTGCTCGGTCATCATCAGCACCAGCAGGACGTTCTTGACCCGCCGGTTGAACAGCGTGAACGGGAAGGCGACCTGCACCATGACCGTCCCGTAGGTCACGAGCATCATGATCGTGCCGCTGGAGGACATCAGGTCGGCCAGGGCGGGCCACGGCGAGAAGTAGTCCAGGTGGAGCGGGTAGTAGACGGCGGTGCCGTCCTGCCAGCGCGAGCCCTGGATCTTGTACCAGCCGGCGGTGGAGTAGATCAGGCAGGCCTCCGCCATGATCACGAACAGGGCGCCGTTGTGCAGGACGTTGGCGATCACGTCCAGCAGGATCCGCGGCTCCTGCGACCTCGCCCGGCGCTGCACGGCCCACCACAGGCCGAGCCCCACCCATACCGTCCACAGCAGCGCCGGCACGAGCCGGCCGTTGTCGAACCGGCCGGCCAGCGTCGCACCGACGAGCACGAGCCCGAGCACCAGCCACAGCACCGGTCCCACCCGGTCGGGGCGAACCCGCTCCCCGCGCGCGCGTGCCGCCTCGCCGCGGGCCGCCCGTCGCGCGTCCAGCGACCACACCTGGCCGCAGCGCGTGAACACCAGGTAGAGGGACATCAGGTGCAGGACGTTGTCGCCGCCGTCACCGACGAAGACGCTGCGGTTCTGCAGCGACAGCACACCGACCATGAACAGCACGGAAGCGGTCCGGGTGCGCCAGCCCAGCAGCAGCGCCGCGCTGGCGAGGATCGCCAGCAGGTAGAAGATCTCGAACCAGGCCTGTCCGTCGGACCACATCAGGGCCGTGAAGGCGTGGTTGTCGGAGGTCAGCTGCTGGGCGAGGTCCCAGCCCCAGGGGCCGTCGGGACCGTACAGCTCCTGGCGGTGGGGGAACTCCCGCAGCAGGAACAGCAGCCAGGTCGTGGCGAAGCCGATGCGGATCACGGCGCTCTGGTACGGGCCGAGCGCCGACTCGGTGACGCGGGCGATGCCGCGCGAGAGCGTCAGGGAGAGACGGTTCACCGGACACCTCCGGCGGCCTCGTCGGCGGCCACCGTCCACCAGGGCAGCAGCCGGTAGACGGGCTTGTCGGAGAGCTTCTCGCGGCTCCACTTCGGCGGCTGCACATTGGTGGTGCTGGAGCGGACCTGCACGCGCTGGATGACGCCCTCCCGGCTGATCGCGTCCCCCCGGTACAGGCGCATCACGACTATCCGGCGCACGTACTGCTCGGAGAGCGCGCCGCGCATGCCCACGGGCCGGTTGTCGGTGCCGTGCGTGGCGACGAAGAAGTCCCAGGCGCGGCGCAGTTCGTTCTGTTCGGTGTGGCTGGGCACCAGGCTGCCGTCGATGGCGGCGCCGTCCTGGGCGGAGAGGTCGTTCCAGCCGGTGGTGCGCAGGCTGCCGTCCTTCATCCGCACCTCGGCGCGGACCTGGACGGCGATGTTCTGCTGCAGCGGGTTCGGGGCGAACAGCTTCCAGTTCTGCTCGAACTCCGGGTACACCCACTCCTCTATCGCCTTGCCGTGCTGCTTGGTCAGGGTGTTCGCCGGCGCGAGGCTCAGGAACACCATTCCCAGATGCACACAGGCGGCGACAGCCACCACCGCGAGCGCGACCGCGGCGCCGACCTGGTAGCGGGGGGAGAGGGCGGCGACGCCGGTGCGGGGGGCGGGGGGCGGGGACTCGGCAGGCGGGGAGCCGTCGGGGTCGCCCGGGGCCTCCCGGACCGGCCCCTCGTGGTGCTCGGGGTCCGGCGGGCGACGCGCCCCGGTCGACCCGTCGGGCCCCCGCCGGGCCTGCGAGTCCTCGTCGTACACGTCCATTCCGCCCCGTCCCCCGCTTTCGATCGGCCGCCCCGGCACCGTCACAGGCGCCGCGCTCTTCCCGAGCGCCACTCCTCGACACTCGCACGGAACGGTACTCAGCACCGGCCGTCCGGCGCAGCCCCGGGTACGGGCCGGGTCAGTGGCCCTCGCCACGCCGTGCCGCCCACCCACGGTTATCCACAGGCGGCGCGCAAGGTTTTCCACAGCGGTTGACACCCGCAGCGGCCCGGCACACCATTGATTGCGCACGGACCGAACGATCGGTCGGTGCCGTGTTCAAGGAGAGCCCGAGGTCAGGGGGACCGCATGGCCACAGCAGCCGCGCACCGCACGGCCCGCACGGACGCGGACGGCGCACGGACCGCCGTCGGCGACACGGCGGAGTACGAGCGCGCCTTCGACGCGGCCGTGGCCGCCGACGAACGCATCGAGCCACGCGACTGGATGCCCGACGCCTACCGCGCGACCCTGGTCCGGCAGATCGCCCAGCACGCGCACTCCGAGATCATCGGCATGCAGCCGGAGGCCAACTGGATCACCCGCGCGCCCAGCCTGCGCCGCAAGGCGATCCTGATGGCCAAGGTCCAGGACGAGGCCGGCCACGGCCTGTACCTGTACAGCGCGGCCGAAACCCTCGGCACCGGCCGTGACGAGCTGCTCGACAAGCTGCACAGCGGCCGCCAGAAGTACTCCTCGATCTTCAACTACCCCACCCTGACCTGGGCCGACGTCGGCGCGATCGGCTGGCTGGTGGACGGCGCCGCGATCACCAACCAGGTGCCCCTGTGCCGCTGCTCGTACGGCCCGTACGCGCGCGCCATGGTCCGGATCTGCAAGGAGGAGTCCTTCCACCAGCGCCAGGGCTACGAGCTGCTGCTGGCCCTCAGCAAGGGCACCGAGGAGCAGCACGCGATGGCGCAGGACGCGGTGAACCGCTGGTGGTGGCCCTCGCTGATGATGTTCGGCCCGCCCGACGACGAGTCGCAGCACTCCGCCCAGTCCATGGAGTGGAAGATCAAGCGCCACTCGAACGACGAGCTGCGCCAGCGCTTCGTCGACATCTGCGTCCCCCAGGCCGAATCCCTGGGCCTGACCCTCCCCGACCCGGACCTGCGGTGGAACGAGGAGCGGCAGCAGCACGACTTCGGCACGATCGACTGGACGGAGTTCTGGGAGGTCCTCAAGGGCAACGGCCCCTGCAACGAGCAGCGGATCACTCAGCGTAGAAACGCCCACGCCGAGGGTGCGTGGGTGAGGGACGCGGCCGCGGCCTACGCGGCCAAGCACACCGGTGAGACGGGAGCGAAGCAGGCATGACCAACACCGACTGGCCCCTGTGGGAGGTCTTTGTGCGCTCACGGCGCGGCCTTTCCCACACCCACGCCGGCAGCCTGCACGCACCGGACGCGGAGCTGGCCCTGCGCAACGCCCGCGACCTGTACACCCGGCGCGGCGAGGGCGTCTCGATCTGGGTCGTCCCGGCCGCCGCCATCACCGCGTCCTCGCCCGACGAGAAGGACCCGTTCTTCGAGCCGGCCGCCGACAAGCCCTACCGGCACCCGACCTTCTACGAGATCCCGGAAGGGGTGAAGCACCTGTGACCGCGACCGTCCCCGCGACCGCCGCACTCGCCCTCGGCGACGACGCCCTGGTGCTCTCCCACCGTCTGGGGGAGTGGGCCGGACACGCCCCCGTCCTGGAGGAGGAGGTCGCGCTCGCCAACATCGCCCTCGACCTGCTCGGCCAGGCCCGGGTCCTGCTGTCGATGGCCGGCGACGAGGACGAGCTGGCCTATCTGCGCGAGGAGCGCGCCTTCCGCAACCTCCAGCTGGTCGAGCAGTCCAACGGTGACTTCGCGCAGACCATCGCCCGCCAGCTGTACTTCTCCACCTACCAGCAGCTGCTCTACACCGAACTGGCCGGGTCCGACGGCCCGTTCGCACCGCTGGCCGCGAAGGCCGTCAAGGAGGTCGCCTACCACCGCGACCACGCCGAGCTGTGGACACTGCGGCTCGGCGACGGCACCGAGACCAGCCGGGAGCGGATGCAGCGGGCGTGCGAGGCGCTGTGGCGGTTCACCGGCGAGATGTTCCAGCCGGTGGAGGGCCTGGACGCCGACTGGGCGGGCATGGAGGCCCAGTGGCTCCGGTCCATGACGGATGTTCTCGGCCGGGCCACCCTGGCCGTCCCCGAGGGGCCGCGCACCGGCGCGTGGTCGGCGGGAGCCGGCCGGCAGGGCCTGCACACCGAACCGTTCGGGCGAATGCTCGCCGAAATGCAGCACCTGCACCGCAGCCACCCGGGGGCGTCATGGTGACCGCCACCGCCCTGGAGGCGGAGCTGCTGGAGCTGGCCGGCTCGGTGCCCGACCCCGAACTGCCCGTGCTCACGCTCCAGGAGCTGGGCGTGGTGCGCGCGGTGCACGTCAGCGGCGCGGACACGGTCGAGGTCGACCTGACGCCGACCTACACCGGCTGCCCCGCCATCGAGGCGATGAGCGTGGACATCGAGCGGGTGCTGCGCGCCCACGGCGTGCGCGAGGTCACCGTCCGCACGGTGCTCAGCCCCGCCTGGTCGACCGACGACATCACCCCCGAAGGCCGCCGCAAGCTCCAGGAGTTCGGCATCGCTCCCCCACGCGTGCGCCACGACTCCGGTCCGGTATCCCTGACTCTGGGGGCCACCCGCACCCTCGTCGAGGACGCCGCCGAGGACAGCGACCCGGTGCGCTGCCCGCACTGCGGATCCGCGGACACCGAGCTGCTGAGCCGGTTCTCCTCCACCGCGTGCAAGGCGCTGCGCCGCTGCCTGTCCTGCCGTGAACCCTTCGACCACTTCAAGGAGTTGTGATGGCACGCTTCCACCCGCTCCCGGTGGCCGCGGTCGACCGGCTCACCGACGACTCCGTCGCGCTCACCCTCGCCGTCCCGCCCGAGCTGCGCGAGGAGTACCGGCACGCGCCCGGCCAGCACCTCGCCCTGCGGCGGCGCGAGGACGGCGTCGAGATACGGCGGACGTACTCGATCTGCTCCCTGGCCCCCGACCCGGCCGGCGCGGGCCCGGACACGCTGCGGGTGGGGGTGCGGCTGGTCGAGGGCGGCGCGTTCTCGACGTACGCGCTGAAGGAGGTCGGCGTCGGTGACGAGCTGGAGGTGATGACCCCGGCCGGACGCTTCACCCTCGAACCGTCGCCGGGCCTGTACGCGGCGATCGTCGGCGGCAGCGGCATCACCCCCGTGCTGTCGATCGTCTCCACGCTGCTGGCGCGCGAGCCCCAGGCCCGGTTCTGCCTGATACGCAGCGACCGTACGGCCGCCTCGACGATGTTCCTGGAGGAGGCCGCCGACCTGAAGGACCGCTATCCGGAGCGGCTGCAGCTGGTGACCGTGCTCTCCCGCGAGGAGCAGCAGGCGGGCCTGCCCTCCGGCCGGCTCGACCGGGAGCGGCTCACGGGGCTGCTGCCGGCGCTGCTGCCGGTGGACCAGGTGGCGGGATGGTTCCTGTGCGGGCCGTTCGGGCTGGTCGAGGGTGCGGAGAAGGCGCTGCGCGGGCTGGGCGTGGACCGGGCCCGTATCCACGAGGAGATCTTCCACGTGGACGCGGGGGCGGTCCCGGCGGCCACCGTGCCGGTACCCGCGCACAGCACCGTCACCGCCCGGCTCGACGGACGCGGCGGTACCTGGCCGGTCCAGGACGGCGAGTCCCTGCTGGAGACGGTGCTGCGCAACCGCCCCGACGCGCCCTACGCCTGCAAGGGCGGGGTGTGCGGAACGTGCAGGGCCTTCCTGGTCTCGGGCGAGGTGCGCATGGACCGCAACTTCGCGCTGGAGGCGGAGGAGACGGGCGCCGGATACGTACTGGCCTGCCAGTCGCATCCGCTGACGGAGAGAGTGGAGCTGGACTTCGACCGCTGAGGCGTGACCTCGTAGGCGCCGTCCTGCTGGCGGCACCCTCACCGGCCCGCGCCTTCTTCCACCGTCCCTCACCCACCGTCCGTCCCCATTCCCTTCTCCTAGAACCTGTTCTATCTTGACGGCCCGTCAGACGCGTTCGCGTGCATCGCGTCGGACGAACCGTCGGATGACCGGACGCGCCAGGAGGACAGGTCGTGGACTTCACCTTCAGCGAGGAGCAGTTGGCGGCGGCCGAGGCGGCGCGGGGGGTGTTCGCCGGGGTGGCGCCGGACGCGGTGCCCAGTCCGGCGCTCACCGCCGGGGCCGTGGCCGAGGGGTTCGACCGGGCGCTGTGGTCCCGGATGGCCGGTGCGGACCTGACCGGCCTGCTGGTCGGCGAGCGGTATGGCGGGGCAGGCCTTGACGCCATCGCGCTGTGCCTGGTGCTGCGCGAGTCCGCCAGGGTGCTCGCCCGGGTGCCACTGCTGGAGCACAGCGCGGCGACCGCGGTCGTACAGGCCTACGGCGGAAAGGAGTTGGGGGAGCGGCTGCTGGCCCGGGCGGGGCGCGGGGAGCTGGTGCTGACCGTCGCCGCGCACGGCCGTACCGGGCACGACCCGGCCGGGCTCGCCGTCACCGCGCGGCGGGACGGGTCGGCGTGGGTGCTGGACGGGGTGCAGACGGCGGTGGCGTGGGCGTACGACGCGGACCTCGTGCTCGTGCCGGCGCACACCGAGGCCGACCGGACGGTGCTCGCGGTGGTGCCGCGCGAGCAGGACGGTCTGGTGCTCGCGGAGCAGGTGTCCACCAACGGGGAGCGGCTGGCCGAGCTGCGGCTGCGGTCCGTGCGGGTCGGGGCGGGTGACGTCGTCGAGGCCGACGGTGCCTGGGAGTGGTTGCACGCGCTGCTGGCCACCGGCACCTGTGCGCTGGCCCTCGGTCTGGGCGAGCGCGTGCTGAAGATGACGAGTGAGTACACCGGCAAGCGGGAGCAGTTCGGCCATCCGATCGCGACCTTCCAGGCGGTCGCCGTCCAGGCCGCCGACCGGTACATCGATCTGCGTGCCATGGAGGCCACCCTCTGGCAGGCGGCCTGGCGTATCGCCTCGGGTGCGCCGGGGGCGCTGCCCGCCGCCGGAGACGTCGCCGTGGCGAAGATCTGGGCGGCGGAGGGCGTGCGCCGTGTGGTGCAGACGGCGCAGCACCTGCACGGTGGGTTCGGCGCGGACACCGACTACCCGCTGCACCGGTACCACGCCTGGGCCAAGCAGCTGGAGCTGGCCCTGGGCCCGGCGGCGGCCTACGAGGAGACGCTCGGGGACCTGCTGGCGGCCCATCCGCTCAGCTGACCGCGTCTGCCGGGAGGGTCCTGCCGGGACGGTCAGACGACCTCGCCGGGTGCCCCGGCGTCGGTGACCACCGGGCGGCCCGTGGCCTCCCAGACCTGCATGCCGCCGGCCACGTTCACGGCGTCGATGCCCTGCTGGCCCAGGTACATAGCGACCTGGGCGGAGCGGCCGCCGGAGCGGCAGATCACGTGGATGCGGCCGTCCTGCGGGGCGGCCTCGGTCAGCTCGCCGAACCGGGCGACGAACTCGCTCATGGGGATGTGCAGCGCGGCTGCGGCGTGGCCCGCCTGCCACTCCTCGTCCTCGCGGACATCCAGCAGGAAGTCGCCGTCCTTGAGGTCCGCGACCTCGACCGTGGGCACAACAGCTCCGAAACTCATGCCTCCGACGCTACCCGACCGGCGGCGGGGTTCACCCCTGCCCCTGCAGGCCCGCCAGCGTGGTCTCCCGCTGCTCGATGTCCGTGCGGAGCCGGGCGGCGATCTCCTCGAGCAGGGCGTCGGGGTCGTCGGGGGCCAGGCGCAGCATGCCGGCGATCGCGCCGTCCTCGAGTTCGCGGGCGACCAGGGTGAGCAGTTCCTTGCGCTGGGTGAGCCATTCGAGGCGGGCGTACAGCTCCTCGGCGGGGCTGGGGCGCCGCTCGGGCGGTACCGGGCCGGCCGCCCACTCCTCGGCCAGCTCCGCGAGGAGGGTCTCGTCGCCGCGGGCGTAGGCGGCGTTGACGCGGGTGATGAACTCCTCGCGCCGCTGCCGCTCGGCCTCCTCCTGGGCGAGGTCGGGGTGGGCCTTGCGGGCGAGGTCGCGGTAGAGCTTGCGGGCCTGTTCGCTGGGCCGCACCCGCTCGGGGGGCCGTACCGCCTGGTCGGTGAGCATGGCGGCGGCCTCCGGGAACAGGCCCTGGCCGTCCATCCAGCCGTGCAGCAGTTCCTCGACGCCGGGGATGGGCAGCACGCGGGCGCGGGCCTCCTCAGCCCGGCGGATGTCCTCGGGGTCGCCGGTGCGGGCGGCCTTCGCCTCGGCGATCTCCGCGTCCAGCTCCTCGATGCGGGCGTAGAGCGGGCCGAGCCGCTGTTCGTGCAGCCGGCCGAAGTTCTCGACCTCGACGCGGAACGTCTCCACGGCGATCTCGTACTCGATCAACGCCTGCTCGGCGGCCCGTACGGCCTGTTCCAGCCGTTCCTCGGGCCGCGGTGCCTGGGACTGCTCAGCTTCCGGGGTCGTCACCCGACCAGCGTAGGCCCTGTCGCCACGGCCGAAACCCATCGCCGGAGATGTCCCGGGAGATGTCCGGGAAGTTGTCCCGGTTCAGCCGGGCGGCTCCGCGTCCGGGCAGTCGGCCGGGATCCACTCGGCCTCCAGGTCCCGGCAGGCGACCACGAGCGTGCCGGGGCGGCAGGCCAGCTCGTGGGTGCAGCCGCCGGGGTGCGGCAGGATCTCGTCGAGGATCACGTCGCCGAGCGAGGCGGGGTCGCAGACGCCCAGGACGTCCGACTGGAAGCGGGAGACGCCGGTGTAGCGGACGAGGAGGTCCTCGTCGTGCTTGAAGCAGTTGTGCCGGAAGCGGATCTCCAGGTTCCCGTCGCCGGTGCGACGCACCCGCTCGGGCCGGAGGTCCTTCACACAGCGCCTGCCGCCGAAGTCGTAGTGCCCGGGGTCGGTGGCGAACGCGCGGGCGCCCGGCGGCAGTTCGGGCGCGAGGGAGGGCAGCCGGTCGAGGTAGGGCCGGGGGTCGATGAACCCCGCGTCCTCGCCCTCGCCGCCGGTCAGCTCGACGTATCTCACCTCACCACCACCCCGGACCTCACCCTCACCACCGCCTCAGCCCTTGTCTTCCCCGCGCCCGCCGTCACACGCCCGTCTCGGCCGCGATCCGCCCGGACCGCACCGCCGCCACCAGCTCGGCGTGGTCCGCCTCGGTGCGGTCGGCGTAGGCGACGGCGAAGTCGGCCATCGCCTCGTCCAGCTCCTCGTTCTTGCCGCAGTAGCCGGCGATCAGGCGCGGGTCGGCGCTGTGGGCGTGGGCGCGGGCCAGCAGGGCGCCGGTCATCCGGCCGTAGTCGTCGACCTGGTCGGCGGCGAGCGCGGCCGGGTCGACGCTGCCCTTGCGGTTGCGGAACTGGCGCACCTGGAAGGGCCGCCCGTCGACCGTCGTCCAGCCCAGCAGGATGTCGCTGACCACCTGCATCCGCTTCTGGCCGAGCACCACCCGGCGTCCCTCGTGCTCCACCGGCGGGGCCTCGAAGCCGGCCGTGGCCAGGTGCGGGACCAGCGCCGACGGGCGGGCCTCCTTCACCTGGAGCACCAGCGGCTGCCCGCGGTGGTCCAGGAGCAGCACCACGTACGACCGGGTGCCCACGCTGCCGGTGCCGACGACCCGGAAGGCGACATCGTGCACCGCGTGCCGGGCCAGCAGGGGCAGCCGGTCCTCGGAGAGCGTCGCCACGTACGGCTCCAGGGACGCGGCCACCGCGGCCGCCTCGGCGTCCGGTATCCGGCGCAGCACCGGAGGCGCGTCGACGAACCGCCGGCCGCCGTCGGCGACCTCCTCGGTCGACTTCGCCGCGAACCGGCCGCTGGTGTTGGCCCGTGCCTTCTCGGAGACCCGCTCCAGGGTGCCGAGCAGATCGTGGGCGTCGGTGTGGGAGACCAGTTCCTCGTCCGCGATGGCGTTCCAGGCGTCCAGCACCGACAGCTTGGCCAGCAGCCGCATGGTGCGCCGGTAGGCGCCGGCCGCGTCACGGGCGGCCTTGCGGCAGGTGTCCTCGTCGGCGCCCGCCTCGCGCCCGGCCAGCACCAGCGAGGCGGCGAGCCGCTTCAGGTCCCACTCCCAGGGGCCGTGCACGGTCTCGTCGAAGTCGTTGAGGTCGATGACCAGGCCGCCGCGGGCGTCGCCGTACAGGCCGAAGTTGGCCGCGTGCGCGTCGCCGCATATCTGGGCGCCGATCCTGGTCGTGGGGGTGCGCGCCAGGTCGTGGGCCATGAGTCCGGCCGAGCCGCGCAGGAAGGCGAACGGCGTGGCCGCCATCCGGCCCACGCGGATCGGCGTCAGCTCGGGGATGCGGCCGGCGTTGGACTCCTCGACCGCGGTGATCGCGTCCGGTCGGGAGCCGTCCAGGTCGAGGGTGCGGTGGGCGCCGCGCGGCACGCTCGACCGCAGTGCCTTGCCCTCCTCCTTGGGCGAGCCCTGGGGCGGCCACTCGGCGAACCCGCGCATCCGGGGCAGCCGGGGTGCCGCCACCTGCTCGGCCGTCTCCGCCGTTCCCGCCGTTCCCGCACCGGTTTCGGTCACCGCGACCGCCTCCCCCGAAGACCCCCCACGTGCGCTCGCACGCGGATCAGCTCGAACATCAACTCGTGCAGACGGTACAACCGGTGGCCGAAACGCGTCACACCCTGTGGACAACTCGGTCTGTGGAGAAAACGACGCCTGTGGAGAACTCGACGCCCGTGGACCACGGCGCCCGTGGATCACGCGGCGCCCGTGGATCACGCGGCGCCTGTGGATCACGCGGCGCCTGTGGACCACGGCTCAGCGATCCGCCGCCGGCCACCGCTCCAGCTCCGCGCGCAGCCCTTCGGTGTCCAGGTCGTCCAGGTCGTCGAGGTCGTCGGCGGCCCAGGCGATGTGGCCGTCCGGGCGGACCAGCAGCGTGGTGCGCAGGCTCCCGGCGGGGGCGGCGAGGTGCAGCCACTGCGTCTCCGGCACCGGCCGGCCCCGGGTGATCAGCACGAAACGGCCGCCGCGCAGCACGTCGTACAGCCGCTGTCCGCCCGCGAGCCGCAGGTCGGGCGCCCGGCGGCCGGTGAGCCGGTGGCTGCCGCGCGGCGCCGGGTAGGAGATGCCGACGCCGGAGAGCAGGCGCTCCCCCAGCAGGGTGGCCGAGCTGAGCCTGGAGACCACGGGCATGACGAGACCCCGCAACTGGCGCACCCGGCCGCTGCGGCGGGTGCCCAGCACGCCCCGGGTGATCGCCCCGGAGATCCGCAGCGCCTGCTTCCCGACGGGATGGCGCTCCTGCTCGTAGGAGTCGAGCAGCGGCTCCCCGGCCCGGCCCTGGACCACCGCGGCCAGCTTCCAGCCCAGGTTGGCGGCGTCCTGCAGTCCCGTGTTCATGCCCATGCCACCGGCCGGCGAGTGCACGTGGGCGGCGTCGCCCGCGAGCAGCACCCGGCCCTCGCGGTAGCGCTCGGCCTGCCGCTCGTCGCTGTGGAAGCGCGAGATCCAGCGCGGGTCGTGCATGCCGTAGTCGGAGCCGAGCACCCGGCGCAGCTGCTCGGCCAGCTCCTCGGGCACCACCGGCGCCTCATCGGACCGCTCGTCCCCGGCGACCCAGCCGATCGCGCGGTACCAGCCGTCGCCGAAGGGCACCAGGGAGGCGAAGCCGTGCTCGTTCGCGTGGGTGGTCACCGCGTCTACGGGTACGTCCTTGAGCCGGACGTCGGCGAGCATCACCGACTTCACCACCGACCGGCCGGGGAAGCCGATCCCGGTCAGCCGCCGCACGGCGCTGCGCACCCCGTCGCACCCGACCAGGTACCGGGCGCCGAAGCCGCCCTGCCCGGCCGTGTCCACCTCGACGGCGTCGGACCGCTGCCGCAGCGCCACCACCTCGGCACCGCGCACGATCCGCACCCCGGCGGCGAGCGCACGCCGCTCCAGGAGCCCCTCGACGTTGTACTGCGGGGTGATCAGCACGAACGGGAAGCGGGAGCGCAGCCGGTGCAGATGCAGTTCGAGTCTGCCGAAGACCCCGACGACGGGCGCCGTCCGGCCGAGGGGGATGAGTTCGTCGGCGAGGCCGCGGGCGTCCAGCACCTCCAGGGTGCGGGCGTGCACCGCGAAGGCGCGGGTCATGTTGGCGTCGGCGTGCTCGCGCCGCTCCAGCAGGGTGACCCGCACCCCGGCGGTGGCCAGGTCACCGGCCAGCAGCAGGCCGGTGGGCCCGGCCCCCACCACCAGTACGTCGGCGGCCTCGGTCATGTGGACTCAACCCTTCTCTCGCTCCATCGGTCCGACTGCGGCAGCCGCCGCTACACGGGCGTCGTGGCCTCGATCATGTGCTGGTAGGAGTTGACCGGCCGCACGTCCCGGACGGCGAGGCCCGCCCGCTCCACGAGCGCGACCAGTCCCTGCCGGGTGTGCTTGCGGCCGCCGACGGTGAGGAGCATCCGCAGGTCCATCGCGGTGCTGAACCTCTGCCCCGCCCCGTCGTCGACAAGGTTCTCCACGATGATCACCCTGGCGCCGGGGCGGGCCGTCCTCATGACGTTGCCCAGCACGACGACGGCGTCCTCGTCGTTCATGCCGAGGATGTTCTTGAAGACGTACGCGTCGACGTCGGCCGGGACCTCCTCGCGGCAGTCGCCGGACAGCAGCCGTACCCGCTCGGCGAGCGCGCCGCCCTCGCGCAGCCGGGCGTCGGCGCCCGCGATCACGTCGGGCCGGTCGAACAGGATCCCCTGGACGTCGGGGTGGTGCTCCAGCAGCGAGGCCAGCAGGAAGCCCTGTCCGCCGCCGATGTCGGCGACGGTCCGCGCACCGGACAGCGGCAGCACGCCGGCGATGGCCGTGGCGGACTGCCGGCTCGCCTGGGTCATCGCACGGTCGAACACCTCCGCGGACTCCGGCCAGGCGGTGTGCACATGGTCGAAGAACTCCCGGCCGTGCAGATCGACGAACACGTCCTTCCCGGTGCGGACCGACTCGTCGAGGCGGCCCCACAGCTCCCAGGTCCACGGCTCGGTCATCCACAGCACGAGCTGGTCGAGGCCGTCCGGGGCGTCCGTGCGCAGCAGCCGCGAGACCTCCGTCTGGACGAACCGGCCCTCGGTGTCCTCGGCGAAGACCTCGTAGCAGGTGAGCGAGCGCAGCAGGCGCCGCAGCGCGTCCGGCTCGGCGCCGACCGCCGCGGCGAGGTCGTCCGCGGTCGCCGGGGTGCCACCGAGGGCGTCGGCGAGGCCGAGCTTCACGGCCGCACGCAGCGAGGCCGCACAGCTGGCGCTCAGCGCGCGCTCGAGCACCCCCAGCACCTGCGGTTCGGTGGACGTTTCACTGGTCACGGGTGGAACACCTCTCTCTTGGGGCCGACTGCGACATCGGGACGGGCTACGACCTCGGGACCGGCTACGGCCTCGGGACCGGCTACGACGCTGCCGGGAAAGTGCGCTTCCAGGACCTGCCGGACCCCGTCGCGCCAGGACCTCTCGCAGTCGCCGACGAGGCTCCTGCGGCGGGTGGCGTCGTACGCGACGACGGCGCGGGTGGCGTCGCTCGGCACGAAGTCGACCGGTACACCGGTGAGTTCGGAGACGTACGTCATGAGGTCCCGTACGCCGACGACCTCGTCCCCGCCCCAGTTCACGACGGCCGCGGGCACCGTCGCCGCGGCCCACAGCCCGGGCACGTGGCGCGCGATGTCGTCGGTGTGGATCGGGGAGCAGTGGTGCTGGCCGTCGTGGGGAACGGCGACCGGTTCCCCGGCGAGCATCAGCCGGTGGAAGATGACCGGGAGCCCGCCGTGCCCGTGCGGCCCGTAGGCGACGTTGAGCCGGGCGATGGTGGTGGGCAGGCCGAGCGTCACGGCAAGGGCCCGTACCGCGCCCTCGGTGGCCACCTTGCCGACCGGGTACGTCGGCAGGAACGCCGACTCGGTGCCCAGCGGGTCGGACTCGGTGTACCGGTGGTCGAGCGCCTGGGGCGCGTAGACCGCGCTGGTGGAGAGGAACAGAAAGGCTTCCGCGGCACGGCAGTGGGTCATCAGGCGGCCGGTGGCGACGGAGTTCACCGCCACCACCTCCTCGAAGTCCCCTGCGCCGCGCTCGACCGCCGCGTGCAGCACATGGGTGAAGTCGTCGGGGACTTCGTCGAGTCCGTCCCGGGCCATGTCCCAGCGCCAGGTCCGGATGCCCCGGTCCTGGAGCCGGCGCTCCACCTCCGGGTCCGAGAAGCGTCCGAGGCACCACACCTCGTTGTGCTCGGCGAGCGTCTCGGCCGCGGTGCGGGCCACCAGACCGGTCGCCCCGGTGATCAGGATCTTCTTGCCGGTCGGCATCGAAGTGCTGTCCATCCGTGAGTCGCCCCATTCCCTAGTTACCGGACAGCGCCCGGTCCAGCTCCGCGCGCAGGATCGACTGGAAGACGGCCACGTGCCTGGGCCCCATGAGGGTGTAGTGCTCGCCGGGTACGTCGAGGTACCGGGGCGCCTCACGGGTGAAGTCCGCCCAGCGCTTCAGCTCGTTGTTCAGCCAGTCCTGCTTGGTGCCGCGCAGCGGGACGGCGTAGAAGACGCTCATCGCGGCGACGCTGCCGGAGGGGTGGTAGGTCCGGCCGAGGCCGGTGAGACCGTCGGCGAGGTCCGCCCAGGCGGTGAACCGCTCCAGGTCCAGGTCGAGTTCGGCGAGCCGGTCCGGGGGAGCGATGTCGAGCAGATGGCCGAGCTGCTCCCGCTTGCCCAGCGGGCGCAGCTCGGCGGGCAGGGTCTTGGCCTGCTGCTGGGTGATCAGGTCCAGGAACATCGCCAGGTTGACCGCGGTCTCGACGAAGTCGAGTTCGTCCATGCGGTACTTGATGTGCGGGGGCAGATTGAAGCTGCCGAGGAAGTCCACCCGCTCGCCCTCCGCCTCCAGCAGCTTGGCCACCTCGAAGGCCACCGCCGCGCCGAAGGAGTACCCGGCGATCGCGTAGGGGCCGTGCGGCTGCTTGGCGCGGATGGCGTCCGCGTAGGTGCGCGCCATCTCGTCGAAGCTCTCGAACGGCTTCTCGCCCGGGTTGAACCCGCGTGCCCGCAGCGCGTAGAAGGGCCGCTCGTGGACGAAGTACTTGGCCAGGTTGACGAAGACGAGGACCTCGCCGACCCCGGGGTGGACGCAGAAGAGGGGCGTCCCGTCCCCGCTGGTCTGCAGCGGGACGATCGGGTCGTACGGGGCGGGCTCCCCGCTGCGGCCTGCCTCGACGCGTGCCGCGAGTTCGCGGATGCTGGGCGCGGTGAGGATCGCGAGGACCGGAAGGTCGGCGCCGGGGAAGCGCTGGGCGATCAGGCTCTTGAGGCGCAGGATGTCCAGTGACGTCCCGCCCAGGTCGAAGAAACTGGCCGTGGCGCTGATCGTGGACGGTTCGGACTCGAAGAGGTCGCCGTACAGCTCCGCGAGCGTCTCTTCGACCGCTCCCTCGGGGGCGACGTAGCCGCCGAGCTGACGGGTCACCAACTCCTCGACCGCTGCCACGTGTGCGGCGTAGTCCCCGGACTCCAGCCGGCGCCGCATCAGCGAGCGCGGGATCTTGCCCAGGCTGGTCTTCGGGAAGGCGTCCTTGGGCAGCGGCAGCAGCAGCGCCGGGCGGAAGCCCCAGTGCAGGACGACGCTGTTCCTGATCGCGATGAGCAGGCGGTGCAGCGCCGCCTCGTCGCCGGCCACGTCGGGGGTGACGGCGAACGCGACCGCCAGCTGCTCGGTGTCGCCGCCCTGCGGGCGGGTCGGGAACGCGGCGACGTACGACTTCTCGACGCCTTCGAGGTCGTGGAGCACGGACTCGAGGTCGTGGCTGTAGTAGTTGACGCCGTTGACGATGATGCTGTCCTTGCTGCGCCCCACGAGGGTCAGCCGTCCCCCGGCGAGCCGGCCGAGGTCACCGGTCCGGAACCAGCCGTCCGCCGTGAACGCGTCCTCGGTCGCCTCCTTGTTGTTCCAGTACCCACCGGTGATCATCGGGCCCGTGAGCTGCACCTCGCCGGTCTCGCCCTCGGCGAGGGGGGTGTCGCCGCCCTCGGCCGCGACCCTGATCCGGAGCCCGCCGACCGGCCGTCCGACCGCCGCGAACTCGGCCCCGAGGTCGGCGTCCGGGAACTCCCGGTTGTAGATGCTGCCGGCGCAGGTCTCGGTCATCCCGAAGGCGGGCCACAGGGCCCCGCGGCGCAGCCCGTACGGCGCCAGCCGGTCGAGGAAGCCGGTGCCCGTGGCGACCGGGTTGGCCTCACCGCCGGAGACGATGTGCCGCAGGCGGGACAGGTCCAGGGGCAGCGGGGACGACAGCTGGTCCAGGGCCTTGTTGATCAGCCCCAGCAGGAAGTTGGGGGTGAACGTCATCGTCACCCCGTGGGCGTCGATCAGCTCCAGGAAGTGCAGGGGGTCGGCCAGCACCGACTCCGGTGACGCCTGCAGCTGCACGGCCCCGACGGACAGCGGCAGCAGGTGGGCCTCCAGCAGCGCGGCGACATGGTCGTACGAGATCCAGTTGAGCGTCACGTCGGCCGAGGTGAGCGACTGTGTCTCGGCCTTCGCGGCCATGGAGGCCAGCAGGTTGCCGTGGGTGAGCCGGACCGCCTTGGCGGCGCCGGTGGAGCCGGAGGTGAGCACCAGCAGCGCGACGTCGTCCGGACCGGCGGCGGTCACCTCGACCGTGCCCGGGTCCGTGTCGGCCGCCGCCGTCACCAGGTCCTCGAACGTGGCGACCGCCAGACCCTCGACGGCGGGGAGTTCCTCACGGGTCCGGCGGTCGGTGACCACGAGCGGTCCCTCGAACAGGGTGTCGACGTGGCTCAGCTGCGCCGCCCAGCGCTGCGGGTCGTTCCGGGTGGGGACCAGCGGGCAGACGGTGAAGCCTCCGAGCAGGCACGCCCAGAAGGCCGGTACGAAGTCCTCGGGACGTTCGAGCAGCAGCGCCACGACCCGGTCCTGACGCACCCCCGCCTTCCGCAGGGAGCTGAGCAGACGGAGCGACTCCGCCAGGAGCTGCGGATAGGTGCGGAGCGTGAAGTCGAGGGGCTGCTCCGCCGAGCGGTAACGCACCCCGTGCTCCGGGAACTGTGTCGCGGCCCGGACCAGCAGCCCGCCGAGATCGGCGTTCGTCTCCTGGCTCGTTGTCATCGTGCCCCTCCCTCAAGTGACGTGTGGCTCGGTCGGACTGTCTCTGCGGCCCGCGCCTTCGGCATCGCGGCCCCGCCCGGCAGGTCGGGCGGGGCCGCGCAAGCCCTCAGAACACGATCAGCTGGCGTCCCCGGACGCCGCCCTTCTCCAGTCGGCGGTGCGCCTCCGCGGCCTCCTCGGGGGCGAACCGGTCCGCGGTGCGCAGGCTGAGGGCGCCCAGGGCCGCGAGGCCGACGAGTTCCCGCAGGGCGCCTGCCTTGTCGGGGTGGGCGACGACGAAGGCCTGGTGCAGGACGATGCCTCGAGGTGCGGGCAGGTCGTAGGGGCGGCAGCGGACCAGGTGACCGCCGTCGGCGACGATCTCCAGCGCGGCGGCGCCGAGTACGGCGGCGTCGACCACGGCGTCGGCGCCGTGCGGAAGGGCGGCGCGATAGGCGGCCACGGTGTCCTGCGGGTCGGCGTGCCGGGGTACCACGGTGTGAGCGCCGAGGCCCAGGACCAGATCGCGGTCCTCGTCGCGCGCGTCGGCGACGACCCGCAGACCGCGCTGCGCGGCGAGCTGGACGGCGTAGCCGCCGAGCGCCCCGGCCGCGCCCGTGACCGCCACGGTCGCGCCGGGCGCGAGGTCGGCCAGGTCGAGCGCCTGGTGGGCGGTGAGGGCGTTCATGGGCAGCCCGGCCGCCTCGACCAGGGGCAGCGTGTCGGGCAGCACGGCCACCTGGTCCGCGGGAACGACCACGTACTCGGCCTGGGCGCCGCCCAGATCGGTGAACGGGTTGACGAAGGCGACGACGCGGTCGCCCTCCGCGAAGCCCGTGGTGTCCGGTCCGAGAGCGTCGATGTGGCCGGAGACGTCCATGCCGGGGGTGTAGGGCGCGGTGAAGTCGGCCATGTAGGGGGCGAGTTCGCCGGAGCGGAGCATCAGGTCGGTGGGGTTGACGGCGGCGGCCGCGACCTTGATGCGTACCTGGCCGGGGCCGGCTTCGGGCACGGGGCGCTCGACGACGGCGAGGACGTCGGGCGAGCCGTAGGAGGGAATGCCGATCGCACGCATGGTGGTTCTGGGGTTCCTTTCCGGTGATCGGGGTCGGGGTTGGCTGGTCCGGGGGCCCTGCTCAGGGGGTGCGGGCAACCGGGCGGGCCAGGTCGAGCAGGGCGTCGAGCCGCGCCTCGGGACCACCGGTGACGGTGTGCACGGTGACACCGGCCGTGCGGAGGGTGTCCAGCAGCAGCCGGTCGGACAGGGCGCGGAAGTGCTCGCTGATGGGGGGCTGTTCGTCGCGGAGCGGGAACGCGACGGGGAGGTGGACGAAGAGGTCGTAGGACTCGAGGGCGCGGTGCAGGAACTCGCGGCCGAGATGGTCGAGCACCTGCCGGTAGGGGTTGTCCGAGCCGGCCGTCACGGCCTGCGGCTCCCGGTCGTTGCCGGGGTGGAGGCCGACGGCGAGCCGGACCGTGGCGTAGACCCACTCGTGGAGGAGGGAGCCGTCGGAGAGGAACCCCTTCGGGTGTGCGGCCTCGGCGAGCAGCCGCTCGGCGTGGCGGCGCACGACGAGCTGGACGAGTTCGGGCTCGCTGGCCTCCTCCAGCGGCTTGGGCCGGCTGCCGAGGGGGTCGCGCATCGGGGTGCCGTGCGCGGCGGGCAGCCCGGTACGGGCGGTGGCGGCGGTGATCAGGGTGGTCTTGCCGGCTCCGTAGGCGCCGACGACGGCGATCCTCACAGCAGTGCTCCTGGACGGGCGGGGTTCGGTTCGGGCAGGGGTACGGCGGGGGGAAGGGGCGCCTTGGGCAGCCGGTGCCAGCCGTGGTGGGCGGCGAGGCGCCTCAGGTCCGGGTCGTCGCCGACGATCACGGCGCGGCCGGTGACGGAGAGCAGCGGGGCGTCGGAGACGTGGTCGCCGTAGCCGGTGGAGGAGGCCAGGTCGATGCGGTGGGCGGCGGCCAGCTCCCGCACGGCCTCCGCCTTGGCGCTGCCGATCATCGGCTGGTGCGGGCGGTCGGCCAGCCGGCCGGTGTAGGTGCGGGCGACCGGGGTGATCTCGGGCTCGGTGCACAGCAGGTGATGGGCTCCGCAGTGCTCCAGAACGGGCAGGAGCACCGCCGGGAAGGAGCCGGAGACCAGGACGACCAGGTCGCCGTTGCGGCGGTGGGCGTGCAGCGCTTCGAGGACCGGCTCGTGGAAGAAGCAGCCCTGGGCCAGCTCGGCACGGAACCAGTCCTCCGCGAGCCGCGTGATCTCGGCGGCCGGGGCGCCGGCGAGCAGCCGGAAGAAGGCCCGGTTGGTCTCCTCCCGGCTGACACCGGCCGTGGTCATGGCTTTCAGCCGCTGCCGTTCCCGTACGGCGTCGTGCGCGGGTCTGCCCTGGGCGGCGTACCAGTAGGCGAGGAAGCGGAAGAGCGCGGTGCCGCGGGTCAGGGTGTTGTCGACGTCGAAGAAGGCCGCGGGGCGGTGCTCGGCGGAGGTCATGGCGGGTCCATCCCGGTGGAGGGGCGCGGCCGGCCCGGGCAGGGCCGGCCGCGCTGGTGACGGAGGGGGCCGGACGCGTCGCTGGCATGATCCAGAAGACGCCCCCTAGAACGCCGGCAGGGTCAGACGACCGCGCCCTTGGCGGCCAGGACCTCGGCGGCCCCGGCGGCCGTGCCCGCCTCCTGGAGCTCGTCGTCGGCGACCTCGATACCGAAGCGGCGGCTGAGGTCGACGGCGACCTCGACGAGGATGAGCGAGTCGAAGCCGAGGAGTTCGAATTCGGTGTCGACGGTGGTGGTCTCGGCGGGGGCCTCGTACTTGTCGACGAGGAGGGCCAGGACCGCGTCGGCGAGGGCGGTGACGGCGGTGGTCGCGACGGAGCTGCTCATGGCAGGGGCTTCCTTTCCGGTTCGGTGGGTGCACGTTCCGGTGCGATGCGCGCGGGGCGTGTGGCGCCCGCGGACGCTGTGCTGTGAGTGGGGGACGTGACGCGCGCGACGGCTGTGGTCGCGCGAGGAATGCGGAGCGCGCAGCGGCTGTGGTGCGCGCAGGGCAGGTGAAGCGCGCGACGGCCGTGGTGCGCGCTGGGAACGGGGAGCGTGCAGCGACTGTGGTGCACGCCCGGGATCCGGCTGCGGGGGCCCTGGTGTCGTGCGTGCCGTGGGCGGTGCCCGACACGAGGGGCCGCCCGGTCAGACCGGGGTGATGTCCGGCCAGGTGAGAGCGGCGGATCCCCAGGTGAGGCCGCCGCCGAATGCGGTGAGCAGCATGCGCTCGCCGGGCTGGAACGCTCCCGCGGCCGCCGCGTCGGCCAGCGCCAGGGGGATGGACGCGGCGGAGGTGTTGCCGACCTTTTCGATGTTGGTGACGGCGCGGTCGGTGTCGAGGCCGAGCTGCTCGGCGACGGCCCTGAGGATGCGCAGGTTGGCCTGGTGACCGACCAGGTGCCCGACCTGGTCCGGGGTCCAGCCGACGCTCTTGAGCAGGGCGAGCGAGGAGTCCGACATCCGGTGCACCGCGTGGGCGAACACCTTCTTGCCCTGCATGGTGAAGTAGTAGTCGTCCTCGGCCGCGGCCAGACCGCTGCCGCGCTGCCGGGACCCGCCCGCCGGGATCTGGATGAGGTCCTTGCCGGTGCCGTCGCTGCCCAGGTCGAAGCCGAGCAGCCGGCCCGGCTCGTCGGCGGCACCGCAGGACAGCACGACGGCTCCGGCGCCGTCACCGAAGATCACGGAGGTGGTGCGGTCGTTCGGGCTCAGGATCGTGGAATACGTCTCGGCCCCGATGACCAGCGCCCGCTCGACCCGGCCCGCCTGGATGGCGTTGGCGGCGGCTTCGAGGGCGTAGACGAAGCCGGAGCACACCGCGGAGATGTCGTACGCGGCGGCGTTCGCGAGCCCCAGCCGGGCCGCGACGTCGGGCGCGGTGCCGGGGCAGGGATGGTCGGGCGTGGTGGTGGCGACGACGAGAAGGCCCACATCGGCCCCGTCGTCGAGACCGGCGGACTTCAGGGCACGGCGGCCGGCCTCGGTGGCCAGGTCACCCGTGGACTGGCCGGGCTCGGCCCAGCAGCGCTCCTTGATTCCCGTACGGGTGGTGATCCACTCGTCGGAAGTGTCGAACAGGCCCGCGAGTTCGTCGTTGGTGACGCGCCTCGTCGGTAGATAGGTGCCTAGCCCTTGCAGGACTGCGTACGGCATGTGTTTTCCCCCGTCTTTCTTTTTTTGTGTGATGTCCGGTGCTGAGTGTGTCTGTGGCGGCTCTGTCTGTAGTGGTGGCTGACGGACGGGTACGGGCCCGCCGCGGGGCGGCCTGACAACGGCCGCCCCACGGCCGGGGGCTCAGGCGGCTACGCGGGCGATCTCCGAGCTGGTGTCGATGAGCGCGTACTCGGCCTGGGCCTTCTCGATCGCCTCGTCGATGCTCATCACCGGCTTGAAACCGTAGATGTCGATGATCTTCTGAAGGCGCTCGGGGATGGTGCCGCCCACCGAGTGGTACGGGATGTGCAGCTCGTCCAGGGTCTTGAGCATCAGCTCGTCCGCGAGGGACCGGAAGCGCTCGTTGACCGGGCGGTGCCCGTCGGGGACCAGCGGGAACTCGATGGGCAGGTGGACGAAGGAGTCGTAGGTGGCGCGGGCGTGCTGCTTGGCGGGCACGGCCATCTGCTCGAGGACCTTGGCGTAGAAGCCGACCTCCTCGCTGACCTCGACCGTCTCCAGGTTGATCGACTCGTTCGGGTTGATGCCGACCAGGACGCGGACGGTGCCGTAGGCCCACTCGTGCAGCGAGGAGCCGTCGGAGACGAAGCCGTCGGGCAGGTGGGACTCGTTGACCGCGCGCTCCTGGTTGCGCCGCATGATCAGCATGATCAGCTCGGCCGGGGTGCACTCCTCCAGCGTCTTGCCGGGGATGGAGATCGGGAGCAGCTCCCGCATGGTCTTGGCGGAGGACCGGGGCAGGCCGGTCAGATGCGAGACGGCCATCGTGGTCAGGGTCTTGCCGACGGAGTAGGTGCCGGCGATGGCGAGCTTCACGTGATTCTCCCGTGGGTGACGGACGGCGCCGCGGCTCTGATGTCTGAGCGCCGTGGTGTGTGGGTTCAGGTGGTGGTCTGCGACAGGCGGTGGGCCACCGAACAGACGACCGTGATGTCGGCGAGGGTCGCGACGATGTCGGCGCGGCGCCAGGTCTCGCCATGGCGGTTGTTGAGCAGGACGGCGTCGCGCAGCTCCGCGCGCAGCGGCAGCGGGCCGCCGTCGGGGGCGATACGCGGCCGGTGCGGGGTCGCGGCCTCCAGCAGCGTGCTGCGCATCCACAGGGTGTCGGAGGCGGACCGCGGCACCTGGTCCAGCTCGTACAGCAGGACCTGTCCGACCTGCAGGGCGGTCACGAAGGCGTCCACGAGGTGCACGGACGGCTGGTGTTCACCCTCCATGCCGCCGAGTGCGCCGTCCGGGCCACCGCTGAGGCGGACGTCCGCGGTGGCGACGTTGGTGCCCGGCCTGACCTGCATGCTCTCGACACGCTGGCCACCGAGCCGGCCGGCGTCGCCGTAGCCGCCGTCGCGGACCGCGGGTTCGACGGCGGGACGCTCGCCCGGACGGATGTCCGGGTGGTCGGCCTCCAGGCGGACGCGCAGCGTGCCCACCGTGGCCTCGACGGCCGTACGGGCGCGACCGGGCTGCGGGGAGGGCAGCCGGCCGGCGACGTAGGCGGTCACCGGGAACCCGGCCAGGTCGTCCTCCACCGGACGGGAACCGGCCTTGATGCGGACCCGGGCGAGCCAGACGCCGGCCAGCTCCTGCTCGGTGAGCCCCAGGTGGGAGGTGAGCAGGGCCTCGGTGAGCTGGGCGGCGAGCAGCAGGACGTCGACCGTGGACAGGTGCGGCCGCTGGTCGACCTCGCCCTTGCGGGACCAGTCGCTCGGGTAGGTGACCTGCGCGGTGGCGCCCAGCCGGGGCGCTTCGGCGGCCGCGCCGTCCGCCTCGGGTATGTGGAAGCCGGTCAGGTGGTGTCGGGCGCGTTTGTAGCCCTCGCCGAAGAAGCGGCGTTCGGGCGCGCCGAGGTAGTCGGAGACGTCCGCGAGAAACGGCGGCGCCGCGGCGGGCAGAACGGGCGAAGCAGACTGGACAGACATCTGTTTTCCTTCCTCGGGCACTGACGGGCGGGTGCGGGGCGAGGAACCCCGCGCCCGCGTGGGGGGACCCGGAGCGCTGGTCAGTGGGCGGCCGTGAGGCTGGGCTCCTCCTCGTCGCTGGCGGCGCGGACCGGGGCGGAGGTGCCGGAGTTCGCGCTGCGCAGCAGGACGGCGATGACGAGAGCACCGGCGATGACGACCAGACCGTCGACGAGGATGGCGAAGGTGGTGCCGTCCAGGACGCCGGCCTTGGAGGCGACGCCGTTCTTCAGCTCCCCGTACTGCGAGGCGGCGATGGCCGACATCACCGGGATGCCGAGCGTGAAGCCGATCTGCTGGGTCATGGCGGCCAGACCGGTGGCCAGGCCCTGCTCGCTGTCCTCGATGCCGGAGGTGGAGATGACGGTGTAGGAGACGATCGCCAGGACGTGGCCGAAGCCGCCGACGAACGTGGTGACCAGGACGGCGGCGATGCCCATGGTCTTGTTCTCACCCAGCAGGAACAGCACGCCGGTCATCACACCCTGCACGGCCAGGCCGAGCACCATGCCGCCCTTGGACCCGGTACGGGCGAGGATCTTCGAGGCGAAGGTGCCGCCGAGGAACGCGCCGAGGCCCAGGAAGCCGAACATCAGGCCGGTCTGGAACGGGTTGAGGTGCAGCACCTGCTGCAGGTAGAGGGTGAGCAGGAAGGAGAGAGCGGACTCCATGGAGAAGGTGATCAGACCGCCGAGGTTGCCGAACTTGACGGAGTTGGCCTTCAGGATGCGCACCGGGGCGAGCGGAGCGGCGGCCCGCAGCTCGATCACGTAGAAGGAGATCAGCAGCACGGCGGCGACCAGCAGCGTGCCCCAGGTCTGCGGGGAGCCCCAGCCCTCGCGCTCGGCGCCGGTGATGCCGTACACGAAGGCGAGCAGACCCGCGGTGACGGTGATCGAACCGGGCACGTCCAGCTTGGGCCGGTCCTCGGACACCGACTCCTTGATCACCGCAGTGCCGGCGAAGAACAGAGCCACGCCGACCGGGACGTTGATGAAGAAGTCGTAGCGCCAGGAGAGCAGGTCGGTGAGCACGCCGCCGAGCACCGCGCCGCCCGCGAACCCGAGGGAGAGCAGCGCACCGTTCAGGCCGAGCGCCTTGGTGCGCAGCGGCCCCTCCTCGAAGCTGGTGGTGATCAGCGCCATGCCCGACGGGGTGACGACCGCGGTGGCGAGACCCTGGGCCACACGGGCCGCGATCATCAGCTCGGGGCTGGTGGCCAGACCGCCGACCAGCGAGGAGACGGTCAGCAGCGCCATGCCGATCAGGAAGAGCTTCTTACGGCCGACCAGGTCGCCGATGCGTCCGAAGAGGAGCATGAAACCGGCTGCGGTCAGGGCGAACGCGGTGGAGACCCACTGCAGGCTGTCGAGCCCGAACCCGAGGTCCGAGCCGATCTTCGGCAGGGCGACGGTGAGGATGGAGAAGTCGACGGCGAACATGAACTGGGCGCCCAGCAGGACGATGAGGATCGCCTTCTGCTTCCCCGTCATGGCGAGTTGTGCGGACTGTGTCTTCGGCATGGCAAGAAGCCTCGCGGTGATCGCGATCTTCAAACAGTGCGCGCTCAACATAGTGGTCGCCACCAACAGGCTCGACCCCTATCTCCCAGCCACCCGCGAGCCCTGAGGGGCGGATCCTCGGCACCGGAGGGGCCGGAGTACACACGGAGGGCCGGGGCGCAGTGGCACCCCGGCCCATGGCCGCTCAACTACCTTCAGAACATGGCCCGTTCAGCCCAGGGCCTCCCACCGGTGTCCGCCGTCCGCGACGGTGACCCGGCCGAAGACCACGTCGGCGAAGTGCCCGGCATAGCAGACGGTCCCCGGCCGGGCGGCCTCCTCCAGCACGGCCCGGCGCGTCGCGACCGCCTGGCCGCCGCCGCTGTCGAAGAACACCGGCCACTCGGGATGCGCCGCCTGTGCGGGGGAATGCAGTACGTCCCCGAGCACCAGTACCCGGCGGACGCCGTCGTCCCCGGACTGCGCGTCGGCGAGGTCCACCACGTATCCCGCGTGGCCTCCGGTGTGTCCGGGCCACTCCCGGAGGGTCACGCCGGGAAACACCTCGCCGCCGTCCGCGACCGTGCGCACCCGGCCGGCCAGCCGCGGCGGAAGCAGGCTGCCCCGCTCACGCCATTCGGTCGCCGAGAGCACGAGGGACGTGGCGCCCTCGAAGAGGGCGCCCCCGCCCGCCAGCGCCCAGCCGATGTGGTCGTCGTGCAGATGGGTGAAGGCCACCGTGTCCACCGCTTCCGCGGGCACCCCCGCGGTCTGGAGGTGTTCGGCCAGCTCGCCGCCCGCCAGCACGCCCAGGGCGGGATGCGTCTGTGTCGCCTCCAGGCGCCGCGGGCCGAATCCGGCGTCGATCAGCAGGGACCGGCCCTGATGCTCGATCAGCAGGCCGCCCACCGAAGCGACCAGGAAACCGTCCGGGTCCTGGTAGGGGGCGAGCGAGGCGAGGTCGTCCGGGCCGAGTCCGGTGAACCAGCCGTCCGGCCTCAACTGGACCATTCCGTCCGGGACATGGGTCAACCGCCAGTCCCCGAAGGTGAGCGAGCGCAGCGGCGAGGGGCGTGTCAGCCGCTCCAGCGGCAACACAGCAGACATGACGAAGTCTCTTTCGACAGAAAAGAAAAGAATGCAGAGGAAGAGAGAGGAAAAGGGTGGTGGTCCCGCCGGTGCGGCGGCGGGACCACCACCCCTCAGGCGGCCGAACCCGTCAGTCCGTGCGTCAGGGTGAGAAGCCTCAGGGCCTGCTCGGCCCGAGTGCCCGGGACCGGCAGGAACACGGTGAGCCGCAGGCCCAGCCGGGGAGTGAAGTCCAGCGTCGTGCGCCGCAGGGACAGTTCGCCGGCCCGCGGGTGCTCCAGCAGGTCGATGCCGCAGGAGTCCTCCTGCACTTCCTGCGCGTTCCAGAGCGCCGAGAACTGCTTGCTCCGCGACAGCAGCCGGTCCACCGCCGCCGCGAGCAGCGGGTCTCCCGGGTGGTTGGCGGCATGCGCCCGGAATCGGGCCACCAGCGTCGCCGCGTCCTGGTCCCAGTGCGGATACCGGTTGCGCGCCTGCGCGTTGAGGAAGAAGTCCTCCATCACGTTGCCACTGCCGCAGTCCAGCGCCATCAGTTCGCGCGCCGCGGAGTTCGCCACCACCACGTTCCACACCCGGTCGGCGATGTAGGCGGGGTTGGGCAGCCAGTTGTCGACGAAGGGCTGGAGGGACTCCGCGTCCGGCGGCGGCGAGGAGGCGGTGTGGGACGAGCCCAGGCCGGCGAGCCGCCACACGTACTGGCGCTGGGTGTCGTCCAGGTTGAGGACCCGGGAGATCGCGGAGAGCACCTCGGCGGACACGTTCTCGGCCCGTCCCTGCTCGATCCACGTGTACCAGGACACTCCGACGCCGGCCAGGAGTGCCACTTCCTCACGGCGCAACCCGGGTGTTCTGCGTACTCCGGCCGCAGGCAGACCCACTTCGGTGGGGGTCACCTCCGCCCGGCGCACCTTCAGAAATTGTCCTAGTTCTTTCAACTGACGGTCTGACGGCATGGCATCCCCCTGTCGAGCCGTGTGACCTGAGACGCCGATCACCCTACCCGTGTAGGACACACCTTGTGCGGTACGTGATCGGCGTCTCAGGTACACGCCGACAGGAACGGACTTGATCGTTCCCCGGTGCCCAGGTGGGCCGGTACAAGCGTCGCTGATCGCGACGGGAGCCACGGCCGGGCCTCCCGGGGAGGGACGTAGCCGAGCCGGACGTCCCAGCAGCCACCTCGCCGGGTGAAGGAGATCAGGGACAGCGGCGGCACGGCGAGATGCCAGAAGGCTCTTGCCGGTATCCCCAGAGCGTGAATGATCGCGGCGCGGACAACGGCTGCTTCCGTGACAGCGACCACGCTGCCCGTGTCGGGCGTCAGGCCGCTCAGCCAGTTCGATGTCCGGCGGCAGAGCCGGCGTACGGACTCACCCTCGTGTGGCGCGGCGTCCGGGTCCGTGAACCACGCGGTGAACCCGTCGGGGTCGGTCGCCGCGACTTCGTCGAGGGTGCGACCGCGCCATGTACCGACGTCGAGATCGCGCAGCGCGGGCTCGGACGCTGCCGTCAGGCCGACGGCGTCGGCGGTCTGCGAGCAGCGGATCGAGGGCGCCCGGACGGCCAGCTCATGCGGAGGGAGCGCTGCTGCCGTGGCGCCTGCCAGAAGCAGGCTGCGCTCGCTCAGGGGAGCGTCACCGAGGAGCGGATCCAGGGTGGCGTCACCACCGGGCACACACAGAAACGTCAGGCGGATCGTCATGAGACGAGCTCCTTCTCGGCCCGGCGTGACTCCGGATGGAGCGAGGCCACGCGACGGATACTTGATCAGCGGACCCCGACCGTGGACGGAACGGCCGACGCCGCGTCGTGCCTCATGTGCTCCAGCGTCGGTGAAAGCCTCCCGCCGCGACATCCGCCAGGTGTCCGGAACCACCCCGCCGACCGGCCGGTACACCCCCGCCACCCGGCCGAACGCGGCATCGGTCACCCGTTGCGGTCATTGGTTCCTTTCGACGGGCAGTTTCAGCCAGAGCTCGTAGCCCCCCTGGGCCGTGGGACCGGAGGTGACAGTGCCACCGAGGAGCTCGGCTCGCTGGGCCAGGCCGACCAGGCCGTGGTGGGCGCTCGGCAGGGCGAGCGCGCGTCGGGTGGGGGCGGTGTTGGTGATGCGGGTGTGGAGGGTGCCGTCCCTGCGATGGATCCGTACGGTCACCGCGGCGCCGGGAGCGTGTTTGCGGGCGTTGGTCAGCGCTTCCTGGACGGTGCGGTACACGGCGCGCTGGACGGTGGGCGGAAGCCCGTCGGGCAGGTCGGTCTCCAGCGTCGCTTCGATGCCGCTGGCGTCGACGAGACGCTCCAGGTCGGCGAGGGAAGGCTGGGGCGCGAGTTCCGTGGGCCTGCTGCCGGAGGCCCGCAGAACGCTGACCATGTGCCGCAGCTCGTCCAGGGTCTGCACGCTGAGGCGGCGGATCGTGGCCGCGGCCTGTCTCGTTTCGGGGTCCTGACTGCCCACCTGGAGTGCTCCGGCCTGTACGGCGATGAGGCTGACCTGGTGGGAGACCACGTCGTGCATCTCCCGGGCGAGCTGTGCGCGTTCCTTCGCCAGAACGCTCTGGGCGGTCAGCAGCCGCTCGTGCTCGCGGGCCTCGGTGATGTCGGCGAGCCGCAGGGAGAGTTCGCGTCTGGCCTGGACGAGTTGGCCCAGAAAGACGGGAGCGGCCGCGGTGGCCAGGCCGTAGCTGAGGTGGAACAGGTTGGTCGTCTGGGACAGCTCGGTGGCGTCCAGGGACGACCACGGCCAGGGCAGGAAGTCGATGACCGCGTAGAACAGCGCGCAGCCGGCCAGCAGGAGACGGTGGCGGCTGAGTGAGGAGAGCGTGTACAGCGCGGCCATGGGGGCGACCACCGCGTCGGTGACCAGGGCGGTGGGGAGCGTGAGGACGAAGGTCGTCAGGGGCATGCGGCGACGCAGCATGAGGGCAAGGGCGCCGAGGAACGCACAGGCGGCGGCCCATCGATCCACGAAATCGACGTGAATCCACGCGTCCGCCACCGCGAGCCCGACAAGACCGATGTCGAGCAGCAGCGGCGGCGGCTGTCGGGAGCTCACCGAGCGCCCTCGTCCTGTGACGGAGTCAGCAGACCCGCGCGCTCGGCGATGAGCGCCGCCTGGACGCGGCTGCTGACCTGCAGTTTTCCGAGCACGTTGGTGACGTGGCCCTTGACGGTGCCGGTGCTCAGGTGCAGCCGTTCGCCGATGTCGGTGTTGGCGAGTCCTTCCGCCATGAGGACGAGTACGGCGCGCTCGCGCTCGGTCAGCCGGGCGACGAGGCGGACGGCGGTGGGCTCGCGAACACTGTTGTCGAGGTAGCCGTCCACCACTCGGCGGGTGACCTTGGACGACAGCACGGTCCCTCCCCCGGCCAGGGTGCGCACGAGGTGGGGAAGCTGCTCGGGGTCGGTGTCCTTGAGCAGGAATCCGGCGGCGCCCGACCGCAGGGCGGTCGCCACGTATTCGTCGGCGTCGAACGTGGTGAGCATGGCGACCACCGGCGCCTGCGGCATGCGGCGCAGGTCGGCCAGAATGCTGAGCCCGTCCACGTCCGGCATCCGGATGTCGAGCAGGACGACGTCGGGCAGCAGCTCCCGCACCGCGCGCGCGGCCTGACCTCCGGGTACCGCCGCGACGACCTCGATGTCGTCCGCCTTATTGAGAATGTGCGTGAAGCCTGTGCGGATCAAGGCTTCGTCATCGACCACCAGTACCCGGATCACCTGCGCTCCGCTCATCGCGTGCCCGCCGGTCGATGCGTACCCCCGCGGGAGCCGTCCTTGGGCGGCCGGGACGGAATTCCCGCCGGTTGGCGGCGTGACCCCAGCCGGTCGGACCTGCTTCCCCGCACGTCACCGGCCCGGCGATCGTGGCTTCCCGCCGAGGTGCGGGGCAGAGAGTGGCTGGATCACCGCAGCCGGTGGCCACACGTTGCGCAAAGTAATGCCGCGAGGGAACGCCAGGTGACATCATCTGCGGTACTCGCGGCAGCCCTCTCGCTTTAGGCCTGGAGCGAGAGGGCTGGGCGCATACGCCGAGGGGGAGCCCGGCTCGCCCTCTGCTCGCCTGCGACGGTCCTACCTGTCCATGCACGACTTGGGGCCGTTCATGACCTGGTACCACCACAGCTGGCTCGCCGGATACGCGTTACCGGCCGCGCTCAGCGCCGGCCTTGCGTGGATCGGCTTAGCCCGCCATTCCGCCGGCAAGGGCAGGCTGCTGGGCAGCTGGAGGTCCGCCGGCCTGACGCTGCTGGTTCTCGCTCTGACCGGCGCAGTCGGGATCGCCGCCGGGCTGGCGCTTCCGCACCTGGCGAAGCTGCCTCCGGTCGCCGCGGGCCTGGCCACCGGTGTCACGGCCATGCCGCGCAAGAGACAGGACGAGACGACTCAGCCCTACGTCAAGTTCATGACACTGGGCATTGCCTGGTTCAGGGAACGACTCGAGTACCGCATGCAGCTGGATGCTCGCCGCTGGTGCGACCGGTTCATGGACGGCTTCGAGAAGTCGACGCAGCTCCGTGTGTTCGTACACGAACTCAGGAACTACCTGGTGGACCGGCATCCCCCGCTCGCCAAAGCGGTCACCAACCTCTTCGACGCTGCCGACAAGGCCATGATCAACGCGCTTGAGGTGCAGACGAAGACCGATGAGGCCCGCCGTGACATCCACATCGCCTGGATGCGGGATCCGACCGACGAAGAGGTCTATCAGTGCCGCAGCGCTGTCGGTGAAGCTCTCAACCGCTGCGGAGACCTGTTGCTGTACGCCTACGTGCACGGCCGCCGCACGGAACACGCCGACCTTGAGGCACTGCGCACCAAGGCACTGTCCAACGATGCCTTCCACAGTTCCGCGCTGCCTGAGCAGCGGCGACGGTTCAGCCTCCGCCGCAACCGCCCCTAGTGGCGGGAGCCGACCTCACGCAAAGGCGATGACTCTCCGCTGCTCGCGGACGGCGCCTCGGCGGTGTGTGGGCGGCGGGGAGAAAACCTGATCTCGACGTCAGCGCCCAGAGCTTCCGCGGCCGCGGCCAACGTACGCACCGTCAGGTTCGCGTCACCCGACATGATCTGACTGACCCGACCAGGGCTGACACCCATGGCCTTGGCAAGGTCCGCACGTGTCTTTCCCAGTCCCGCCAACAAGCCCGCGAGAGAAGCTGTCGCCTGCCGCGCCAACTGAGCACCGGCTAACTCGGCGTTACTCTCACTGCGAGCGAAGAAGCTCATGGCATGACCCCCAACTCAGGTGACGGCAGCGGATGTTGCCGCTGCCCCAAGGATGCCACCTTTAGGTCTAGCTAAACACTCGGTTCCCACGAAATCCCCGGGCACGACGGCGCACATCACTCCGTCAGTGCGCCCTTGACCTGCGACGATGAACTTCACGCGGCAGCCGATCCGTGACTGGTCCAACATCACCCCAATGGGGGTGTGCGGCACCTCCAACCGGCGACCCGTCGCCACCGCTCCGAGCAGGTCAAAGCCAGAGGTTGTTCTTGAATGGTCGCTCATATACGTTTGCCCCATGCCCAGACCTCGAGAGTTCGAGCCCGACACCGTCCTGAACGTGGCCATGCTGCGGTTCTGGGAGCGCGGGTACCGGGCGACGTCCATCGAGGATCTGGTGAAGGCGACCGGGGTGAAGCCCGGCAGCCTCTACAGCGCCTTCCCCGGCGGCAAGCACGCACTGTTCCTGAAGTCGCTGGAGCGTTACTCCAGGCTGGTGGTCCCCGAGAAGCTGGGTGCGCTGGAGGCTTCGGACGCGTCCGTGGCCGAGATCCGCGGCTACTTCGACGGGTTGGTGCGCGACCTGCTCAGCCCCGAGGGCCGGCAAGGCTGCCTGCTCGTCAACACGGCGATCGAGAAGGCCGCCGAGGACGACGAGGCGGCGGCCGTCGTACGCGGCCACCTGGCCCGGCTCGAACGGTGCATGACCCACGCGCTCGAGAACGCGACTCGCAGGGGCCAGGTGCGCGCCTCACTGGACTGCACCGGCAGCGCCAAGCTGCTGGTCGCGACATGCCAGGGGCTGATGGTGGTCGGAAAGGCGAATCCCGACGAGACGCTCCTGCGGGCGATCGTCGACAACGCCTTCGCCGCTCTCGGCTGACCGCCGGCCACACGGGCCACCGTACGGGGTGGCCCTCTTTTTCGCCCCAATAGTTGAACGTACGCTCAAGAATGGAGTCACGGCATGAAGGCCATCGTCATCTCCGCCCACGGCGGCCCCGAGGTGCTCACCCTCACCGAACTGCCCGACCCGGTGCCCGCCGACGGCGAAGTGCTGATCCGGGTCAAGGCGTTCGGCCTCAACCACGCCGAGGCGTACATGCGCGGCGGAGCCTGGGGGAAGGTGGCGGCCGTCCCCGGGATCGAGTGCGCCGGGGTGGTCGCGGCCGACCCGTCCGGCGGACTCCCCGTCGGGACACCGGTGGTGGCGATCCTCGGCGGCATGGGCCGGACCCGCAACGGCAGCTACGCGGAACTGGTGACCGTGCCGGCGACCAACGTGGTGGCCGTGCGCTCGTCGCTGGACTGGGCCGACCTGGCCGCGGTTCCCGAGGTGTACGCGACGGCATGGAGCGGCCTGTTCGGCAATCTGGACCTGCGGCCGGGCGAGACGGTCGTGGTGCGGGGAGCGACATCCTCGCTCGGCCAGGCCGCCGTCAATCTCGCGGCCGACCATGGCGCGAACGTGCTCGCCACGACCCGGAACCCGGCGCACGTACCGCTGCTGAAGGAGCTCGGGGCCACCGACGTGCTCATCGACGACGGCGCGCTCGCCGCCCAGGTCCGGGAGCGGGAGGTCAGCGTCGACGCGGTGTTCGACGTCGTCGGCAACAGCGTCCTGCGCGACTCGCTGGCCCTGGTCCGACCCCGCGGCCGGGTGTGCCAGCTCGGCTTTCTGGGCGGCTTCGACCCGGTGCGGGACTTCGACCCGATCACCGATCTCCCCAGCGCGGTCCGGCTCAGCTTCTTCGGCAGCGCCTTCGTCCTGGGCACCCCGGCGTTCCCGCTCACCGACGTACCGTTGGACGAGATCTACGCCAAGGTCGCAGCCGGTGTCCTCCGGGCCCGTCCCACCCGGGTCTTCCGGTTCGACGAGATCGTCGAAGCCCACCGGGTCATGGAGGCCGGAGAAGCCCTCGGCAAGATGGTCGTCACCCTCGGCTGACCCCCCAGACCTTCCGTCAGCCGCCAAGGGCGCCTGCCGCGCCGGAGGAAATCGGCCGGGTGGTCCTGTGTCGAGTCCTGGTCTGCCGGCTCAGAACGGGCCGTGGAGACTTCCGAGGCGGTCGGTCAGACGCAGGTTCTCCGAGTAGTCGACGGGGCAGGCGATCACGGAGACCGTGTCGTCGTCGAGGGCGCGGCGCAGCACGGGCAGGAGTTGGCCGGCGGCTTCGATCGCGTAGCCGCGGGCGCCGAAGCTCTCGGCGTAGGCGACCAGGTCCGGGTTGGTGAAGCGGGTATGGCTGTGGCGGCCGATCTCGAGTTCCATCTTCCAGGTGATCAGGCCGTATTCCTCGTCGACCAGGACCAGGACGACCAGCGGGATGTGTTCGCGGACGGCGGTCTCCAGTTCCTGGGAGTTCATCAGGAACGAGCCGTCGCCCATCATCGCCAGCACGCGCCGGTCCGGCCGTGCCAGCTTCGCGGCGATCGCGCCCGGCAGCGCGAACCCCATGGTCGACAAGCCGTTGGAGACCAGGCACGTGTCCGGCTCATAGGTCGGGTAGAGGCGGGACATCCACATTTTCCCGGCGCCGGTGTCGGCGAGCACGATGTCGCGGCGGTCCAGCGCGGTGCGTACGTCGGCCACGACGCGCTGCGGCACCAGCGGGAATGCCTCGTTGTCGCGCCCGTACCGGAGCTCTTCGTCGAGCAGCGTCCGGATCTTCTCGTTGCTCCCGAAGTCGTAGGTGAGTTCATCGGGCAGTGCTGCCGCGAGTGCGTCCAGCGCTTGTGAGGGGTCGCCCTCGACGCCCACCGCGACCGGATAATGGGCGTCCACCTCGGCGGGGAAACGGTGCACGTGCACGATCCGCTTGTCGCCGTTCGGGTTGATCTTGACCGGGTCGAACTCCTGGATCTCGTAGCCCACGCAGATCAGCACGTCGGCGGTGTCGAAGCCGAAGTTGCTGTAGTCGTGGCGCATGAAGCCGACCGCGCCGAGGGCGTTGGGGTGGTCGTCGGGGAAGACGCCCTTGCCGTGGAAGGTGGTCGCGACCGGGATGTTCAGCCGCTCGGCGAACCGTACGAGGGCGGCTGTGGCTCCGGCTCTGGCAGCGCCGTGGCCTGCCAGCACGACCGGGTGCCGGGCAGCGGTGAGCACCTCCACCGCACGTGCGATCTGGGAGGGCGAGGGTGCGTCAGTGTGCACCGCGTCGATCTGCAGGGGTGCCAGCGGCTCGGCGGGACGCTCCGCTTCGATGTCTTCCGGCACCGCCAGGAACACGGCTCCGGGCCGCTCGCTCTGCGCGGTCTTGAACGCCTTGCGCGTCATCTCCGGCACCGCGTCGGGACACTCGATGCGGGCCGACCACTGGGTGACGGGAGCGAACATCGACACCAGGTCGATGACCTGGTGCGACTCCTTGTGGATGCGCCGCAGGGAGCCCTGGGCGGCCAGGGCCACCATCGGGGAGCTGTTGGTCATCGCGTCCGCGGTGCCGAGCAGCAGATTGATCGCGCCGGGCCCCAGCGTGGCCGAACACACCCCTGCCCGCCCGGTCAGCCGGCCGTAGATCTCCGCCATGAACGAGGCGGCCTGCTCATGGCGCACCAGGATGTACCGGATCCCGGAGCCGTTCAGCGCGTCGACGAACCGGATGTTCTCCTCGCCCGGAATCCCGAAGACGTACTCCACACCCTCGGCCCGCAGACAACGCACCAACAGGTGTGCGACGTCCTCCACCGCTGCCGTGTCCCGCGACTCGCTCGCGCCTTCTCTGCCCATGAGACGAACGTAGGCACGCCCACCGACCCCGGCCACTCACAGGCCGCCGACCGAGGCGGCCGTGCGGATACCGATGCCTCAAGCGTGCCGAGGCCGTTCGGCGGCACTGCGGTGGCGGCTGCCGCGGGCTGCCCGCAGGCTGGAGCCGGATGTGGACGAGCGCCGCCGAGCATCGTGCTGCGCAGAGGGTTCTGGGAGGACCGTGTGACCGCTTCGACGCCCGCCACCGACACACCGCCGGCCCGCTACGACGACCTGCGTGCCCTGGTGATCAACTGCACCCTCAAGCGCTCGCCGGAGATCAGCAACACCCAGGGGCTGATCGACCGGAGCACCGCCGTCATGGACGCGCAGGGAGTACGGGTCGATGTCGTACGGGCGGTGGACCACGACATCGCCACCGGCGTGTGGCCCGACATGAGAGAGCACGGCTGGGCGACGGACGCCTGGCCCGACCTCTACCAGCAGGTCCTGGCGGCCGACATCCTCGTGCTGGCAGGCCCCATCTGGCTGGGCGACAACAGCTCCGTGACGAAGCAGGTGATCGAACGCCTCTACGCCTGCTCCAGCCTGCTCAACGAAGCCGGTCAGTACGCCTATTACGGCCGCGTCGGCGGCTGCCTGATCACCGGTAACGAGGACGGCGTCAAGCACTGCGCCATGAACGTGCTCTACAGCCTGCAGCACCTGGGCTACACCATCCCTCCCCAGGCGGACGCCGGTTGGATCGGCGAGGCGGGTCCCGGCCCCTCGTACCTCGATCCCGGCTCGGGCGGTCCGGAGAACGACTTCACCAACCGCAACACCACCTTCATGACCTGGAACCTGCTGCACCTGGCCCGGGCGTTGAAGGATCTCGGCGGCATCCCCGCCTACGGCAACCAGCGCACCGCCTGGGACGCCGGCTGCCGCCGCGACTACGAGAACCCCGAACACCGGTAGGCCGGTGGCGGCCGCGGTATCCGCGTCGGTCGGAAGCAGGGGCTCGTCACTGCGCCGGTCGCGGCGCGCTCCGCGCTGCACGAACGGTGGCGCGAGCGAATAATCAGAGCATGGGGCGTCGACTCACCGACGTGAGCACCCCCGCCCGCCTGGCCGCGACGGGCGAGGGACTGGGACAGGACGAGCTGGCGCTGGCCGCCCGGAATCACGGTCTGCCGTTGGAAGCCATGCGCTACGACGTGACCCCGCCGGGCCTTCACTACGTCCTGACGCACTACGACATCCCCCTCGTCCCGGACGAAGCCGCGTGGCGGCTCACAGTGAGCGGACGCGTGCGGCGCGTGCTGAGCCTCTCGACCGCGGAGCTGCGCACTCGTCCGGCGGTCACGACACGCGTGACCCTGGAGTGCGCCGGCAACGGCAGGGCCCTGCTGTCGCCGAGGCCGGTGAGCCAGCCGTGGCTGGTCGAAGCGGTGGGCACGGCGGAGTGGACGGGAGTGCCCCTGCGTCTGCTCCTCGCCGAGGCCGGTGTCGCGTCCGACGCGGTCGACGTGGTGTTCACCGGCGCCGATCACGGTGTGGAGCGCGGTGTGGAGCAGGACTACGAGCGCAGTCTCCCCATCGACATCGCAACGTGCGAGGAGCCCGAGGTGCTCGTGGCCTACGCCATGGACGGCGCCCCCCTGCCGCCCCAGCACGGCAGGCCGCTGCGCCTGGTGGTGCCCGGCTGGTACGGGATGGCCCAGGTGAAATGGCTGCGCGGCATCACCGTCATCGACACCCCCTTCACCGGTTTCCAGCAAGCCGTCACGTACCGGATCAGGCGGAAGCCCGAGGAGACGGGAGAGCCGGTCACCCGTATCGCTCCCCGGGCCCTCGTGATACCGCCCGGCTTCCCCGACTTCATGTCCCGCACGCGGGTGGTCGCGCCGGGCCCGGTCCTCCTCGAAGGACGGGCGTGGTCGGGATGCGCCCCGGTGACATCGGTGCGGGTCAGTACGGATGGCGGAGCGACCTGGCAGCCGGCCGAGCTGGAACCGGATCGTGGCCACCGCTGGGCCTGGCGCCGGTGGTCCTTCCTGTGGTCCGCCGTCCCCGGCGACCACGTCCTGAGCGTCCGCGCCACGGACGGGGCGGCGAACACCCAGCCACTGGAACAGCCATGGAACCAAGGCGGCTTCGCCAACAACGTCGTCCAGCGCGTTCCGGTGTTCTGCCCAGACACCGCCCATACCGGATGACGACTCACATACCGGCGCTTCGCAGCGGTTCGACCGTACGGCTCGCGGCAGCCACCCGCTTGCACCTCAGCCCCGGACAGCGCACCTGACCTGTGTCAGCTTGTAAGTATCCCGGCATGGTCCGAGGCATGGGCCGTTCTTTTGCGAGCACGGTTCGAAGACCGGAGGAGACGGTCGATGGCAAGTGACGAAGAGCCGTCGGGTTCGGCCTCACGGGCCCTGCGCTCGCGCAGCCTTGGCGCCGAGCTGCGCACCGACCTCGACCACGGTCGTCCGGCCCGCGTCATCGTCCCGGCCAACCCCCGTGTGAACAACACCGAGTGGGTTCACCGCGGCGACGAGAGCCGGCCCGCCTCAGGTCATGGCGCCGCACTGTGACAACGGACGAGGACGAGGACGAGCTGTACGACGCCGACGAGGATCCCTACGCGCTGGCCCTGCGATTCGGCCGTGGACCGGTGTATTTACGGCTGGTCGACGGGCGCCGCATCCGGATGCCGGTGCACCGGTGGCACGATCAGCCCACGGTGGCCGACAAGACCGTGCTGGAACGCTGTGCCGGCCCTGTCCTCGATGTCGGCTGCGGCCCGGGCCGCATGTGCAGGGCACTCCAGAGCCGGGGAGTCTTCGCCCTCGGGGTCGACATCGCACCTCGCGCGGTCGCGCTGACCACCGCCCTGGGCGGGCTCGCACTCTGCCGATCGGTCTTCGACCGGCTGCCCGCCGAGAGAGGCTGGCAGACCCTTCTGCTCATCGACGGGAACATCGGCATCGGAGGCGACCCCCACAGCCTGCTGCGCCGCTGCGGCGGGCTCATCGCCCCCACCGGGCGCCTCGTCGTCGAAGTCGACCCCCACGACGTCGAAGAACTGTGCATCGCCCGGTTCGAGGACCGGCACGGCCGGAGCGGTCCGCTCTTTCCCTGGGCACGGCTCGGACGACGAGCGCTCCACAGAGTCGCCGAGGACCTTGCACTCGGCGTCACCGACCAGTGGACGAGCGGGCACCGAAGCTTTGCCACCCTCGCGCACCAGGAATCGTCCTCGGACCGCTCTGACGCGGAATCACCGTGCCGGGGAACACCCCCCGGGTAACAGCACGGCATCACTTGCAGAAAAGCCGTAGACCCCGTCCGTGAGCTAGCTCACCGGCGAGGTCTCCCGCATCCGTCCCCAGGCTGTGCGATCCCTCACAAAACCAGGACACCAAAACGGCTACGGGCCCATCGTCTTCACGATGGGCCCGTAGCCTCTGTGTGCGCGAGGGGGGAGTTGAACCCCCACGCCCTTGCGGGCACTGGAACCTGAATCCAGCGCGTCTGCCTATTCCGCCACCCGCGCATTGGGTGTGTCTTCCGCTTCCGGCCCTTCTGGGCTGGCCCCTTCCGACATCGAGAACATTAGCACGTCGTACGGGGTGGGTTCACATCCCTTACCTGCCCCCAGGCCCCCTCCGCTCCGTATCAACCTCGTACCGGTCCAGCCCATCTCCCCAGGAGGCGGACCGGGACCACAGCCGGGTGCGGGACACTGGTGAGTGCCCCCCTCTACGATCCTTGCCAGAAGGAGTTCGAAGGGGAGCCGCTGGGGGAACCGGCTGATTGCCGGTTCGCGTAGATACGATCAGCGAGCAGTACCGGGCAGGACAGCGGCACAGAGCAGGGCAAGGAAGCAGCGTCAGCGACGGAGGAGGTGCCCTATGGGAGTCCTGAAGAAGTTCGAGCAGCGTCTCGAAGGTCTGGTCAACGGCACCTTCGCCAAGGTCTTCAAGTCCGAGGTCCAGCCGGTGGAGATCGCCGGTGCGCTCCAGCGGGAGTGCGACAACAACGCCACCATCTGGAACCGGGACCGCACCGTGGTCCCCAACGACTTCATCGTGGAGCTGAGCGCCCCCGACTTCGAGCGCCTCAGCCCCTACTCCGGGCAGCTCGGCGACGAGCTGGCCGGCATGGTGCGCGACTACGCCAAGCAGCAGCGCTACACCTTCATGGGCCCGATCAAGGTCAACCTGGAGAAGGCGGAGGACCTCGACACCGGTCTGTACCGGGTGCGCTCGCGCACCCTCGCCTCCTCCGCCAGCCAGCAGGGCGCGGCCCCCGCGGCCCCGGCCGGCCGCCCCGGCCAGGGCGCCCCGGGCGGCTACGGCTACCCGCCCGCCGCTCCCGCCGGAGCGCCTCCGATGCCGTCCGCGCCGCCGCCCGGCGCCCGCCCCGGCGGCGGCTACGGCTACCCCCAGCCCGCCCCGCAGCGGCCCGCGGCCGCCCCGGCGAGCGGCGGGCGCACCCGCTACTGGATCGAGATCAACGGCACCCGCCACCAGATCTCCCGCGCGACGCTGGTGATGGGCCGCAGCACCGACGCCGACGTGCGGATCGACGACCCCGGCGTCTCCCGCCGGCACTGTGAGATCCGGACCGGAACGCCCTCGACGATCCAGGATCTCGGCTCCACCAACGGCATCGTGGTGGACGGGCAACACACCACCCGCGCTACGCTCCGCGACGGCTCGCGGATCGTCGTGGGCAGCACCACCATCATTTACCGGCAAGCCGAAGGGTGAAGCGGGGGCAATGTCAGAGCTGACCCTCACGGTCATGCGGCTGGGTTTCCTGGCCGTACTGTGGCTGTTCGTGATCGTGGCCGTGCAGGTCATCCGGAGCGACCTGTTCGGTACGCGTGTCACCCAGCGCGGGTCGCGCAGAGAGGCCGCGCGTCCGCAGCAGGCGGCCCGGCAGCAGGCCGCGCCGCCGCAGCAGCGCGCCCAGCAGGGCGGCGGCGGCCGACGCGGCCGCAACGCCCCTACGAAGCTGGTTGTGAGCGAAGGCACACTGACCGGCACCACCGTCGCGCTGCAGGGCCAGACCATCACCCTGGGCCGGGCGCACGACTCCACGATCGTGCTGGACGACGACTACGCCTCCAGCCGCCATGCCAGGATCTACCCGGACCGCGACGGCCAGTGGATCGTCGAGGATCTCGGCTCCACCAACGGCACCTACCTGGACCGTTCCCGGCTGACGACTCCCACACCGATCCCGCTGGGCGCGCCGATCCGCATCGGCAAAACCGTCATCGAGCTGCGGAAGTAGTACGACAATGAGCGAGCGGAGCGAGCACGCAGCGGCAGGCCGCACCCCGGTCTCCGGCGCGCTCCCGACCGGAGGGTGGGCAGTGTGGCTCGACACGACCGGCTGTACCCGGAGCCGACGGGCGAGGTGCGCATGAGTCTGTCACTGCGCTTCGCCGCCGGATCGCACAAAGGCATGATCCGGGAGGGCAACGAGGACTCCGGTTACGCCGGTCCGCGCCTGCTCGCCATCGCCGACGGCATGGGCGGCCAGGCGGCCGGCGAGGTCGCCTCCTCCGAGGTCATCTCCACCCTGGTCACGCTCGACGACGACGTGCCCGGCTCCGACATCCTCACCTCCCTCGGCACCGCCGTGCAGCGCGCCAACGACCAGCTGCGCTCCATGGTCGAGGAGGACCCCCAGCTCGAGGGCATGGGCACCACCCTGACCGCCCTGCTGTGGACCGGGCAGCGGCTCGGTCTCGTGCACGTGGGCGACTCGCGCGCGTATCTGCTGCGTGACGGCGTGCTCACGCAGATCACACAGGACCACACCTGGGTGCAGCGGCTCGTGGACGAGGGCCGGATCACCGAGGAAGAGGCCACCACCCACCCGCAGCGCTCGCTGCTGATGCGCGCCCTCGGCAGCGGCGACCACGTCGAACCCGACCTGTCGATCCGCGAGGTCCGGGCCGGCGACCGCTATCTGATCTGCTCCGACGGCCTGTCCGGCGTCGTCTCCCACCAGACGATGGAGGAGACGCTCGCCAGCTACCAGGGCCCACAGGAGACCGTGCAGGAGCTGATCCAGCTCGCGTTGCGCGGCGGCGGCCCCGACAACATCACCGTCATCGTCGCCGACGTCCTCGACCTGGACACCGGTGACACCCTCGCCGGGCAGCTGTCCGACACCCCGGTCGTGGTCGGCGCCGTCGCCGAGAACCAGCTCCACCTGCACGACAACGGCATCATGCAAACCCCGGCCGGCCGCGCCTCCCACCTCGGCCGCCAGGGCCACGGCGGGGGCGGCGGCGAGTTCGGCCCGCCCGGGTCCGGCGACACCACCGGCTACATCCCGAGCGGCGGCTTCGGCGACTACACCGACGAGGACTTCGTCAAGCCGCGCAAGAGCCGCAAGTGGCTGAAGCGGTCCCTCTACGGCGGACTCGCCCTCGCGGTCATCGGCGGCGGTCTGTACGGCGGTTTCCGCTGGACGCAGACGCAGTACTACGTCGGCACCAACGGCGAGCACGTGGCGCTGTACCGCGGCATCAGCCAGGACCTGGCCTGGGTGTCGCTCTCGGAGGTGGAGAAGGACCACCCCGAGATCGAACTCAAGTACCTGCCGCAGTACCAGCAGAAGCAGGTCAAGAACACGATCGCCGCAGGTGGTCTGCAGCAGGCGCAGACGAAGATCGAGGCACTGTCCGTGCAGGCCTCCGCGTGCAAGAAGCAGGCGGAACGCACGGCCGCGGAGACCGAGAAGAACGCCAAGACGGGCCAGGGCGAGGCCGGAGGCACCACGGGAACCACCCGTACCGCCTTCACGTCCAAGGCATCACCGACGCCGAACCCGTCGGCCTCCACGAAGTCTCCCTCGTCCAAGTCCTCCCCGACCCCGTCCGCGACCGCCACGCCCAACCCCGGCCCGAGCCTCTCCGAGGATGAGCAGAAGGTCGTCGATCAGTGCGGCAAGCCGTAAAGCCGTGAGAGGCCCTGTCACACGATGAGCAGTACTTCGAATACGCCGACCCACCACACGTCCACGATCGGCGCGATCGGCGCACCCAGCCGCCGCAACACCGAGCTGGCCCTGCTGATCTTCGCCGTGGCCATCCCGGTGTTCGCCTACGCCAACGTGGGCCTGGCCCTCAACGACGCGGTGCCCGCGGGCCTGCTGGGCTACGGCCTGGGTCTCGGCCTGCTGGCCGGCATCGCCCATCTCGTGGTGCGGAAGTTCGCCCCGTACGCCGACCCGCTGCTGCTGCCGCTGGCCACCCTGCTCAACGGGCTGGGCCTGGTCGCCATCTGGCGGCTCGACCAGTCCAGACTGCTGCAGAGCATCGGCGTGGCCGGCGGCAAGGCGACCAACCAGCTGATCTACACCGCGATGGGCATCGGGCTGTTCGTCGCCGTGCTGTTCTTCCTCAAGGACCACCGCACGCTGCAGCGCTACACGTACATCTCCATGGCGGCCTCGCTGGTCCTGCTGCTGCTCCCGCTGGTGCCGGGCCTCGGTGCCGACGTCTACGGCGCCAAGATCTGGATCTCGGTCGGCAGCTTCACCATCCAGCCCGGTGAGTTCGCCAAGATCGTGCTCGCGATCTTCTTCGCCGGTTACCTGATGGTGAAGCGGGACGCGCTGGCCCTGGCCAGCCGCCGCTTCATGGGCCTGTACCTGCCGCGCGGCCGCGACCTCGGCCCGATCCTCGTGGTCTGGGCGATCTCGATCCTCATCCTGGTCTTCGAGACCGACCTCGGTACGTCGCTGCTGTTCTTCGGAATGTTCGTCATCATGCTGTACGTCGCCACCGAGCGGACCAGCTGGATCGTCTTCGGTCTGCTGATGTCCGCGGCCGGCGCCGTCGGCGTGGCGAGCTTCGAGCCGCACATCCAGGTGCGTGTCCAGGCGTGGCTCGACCCGATGCACGAGTACGTGCTCAGCCGCACCCCGGGCGTCACCGGAGTCCACTCCGACCAGCTGCAGCAGGCCCTGTGGGCGTTCGGCTCCGGCGGCACCCTCGGCACCGGCTGGGGCCAGGGCCACTCCGAGCTGATCCGGTTCGCCGCCAACTCCGACTTCATCCTCGCCACCTTCGGCGAGGAGCTGGGCCTGGCCGGCATCATGGCGATCCTGCTGGTCTACGGGCTGATCGTGGAGCGCGGCGTGCGCACCGCCCTCGCCGCCCGCGACCCGTTCGGCAAGCTGCTCGCCATCGGCCTGTCCGGCGCCTTCGCCCTCCAGGTCTTCGTCGTGGCCGGCGGTGTGATGGGCCTCATCCCGCTGACCGGTATGACGATGCCGTTCCTCGCCTACGGCGGTTCCTCCGTGATCGCCAACTGGGCGCTGATCGGCATCCTGATCCGCATCAGCGACACCGCCCGCCGCCCGGCGCCCACTCCCGCCGCCAACCCCGACGCCGAGATGACCCAGGTGGTCCGCCCGTCATGAACAAGCCCCTGCGCCGGATCGCGATCTTCTGCGGCCTCCTCGTCATGGCCCTGCTGATCCGCGACAACTGGCTCCAGTACGTCAAGGCCGACGCGCTGCGCACCGACAAGGACAACCGCCGGGTCGCCATCGAGCGGTACGCGAACCCGCGGGGCGACATCATCGTGGACGGCGACCCCATAACCGGGTCCGTCGAGTCCAAGAGCGGCGACTTCAAGTACAAGCGCACGTACAAGAACGGGCCCATGTGGGCCCCGGTCACCGGCTACTCCTCGCAGGCCTTCGACAGCAGCCAGCTGGAGAAGATCAACGACGGCATCCTCACCGGCAACGACGACCGGCTCTTCTTCCGCAGCACCCTCGACATGATCACGGGCAAGCGGAAGCAGGGCGGCAACGTCGTCACCACGCTGAACGCGGCCGCGCAGAAGGCGGCGTACGACGGCCTGAAGAGCCGGGGCGGCAAGGGCGCCGTGGTCGCCCTCGAACCGTCCACCGGCAAGATCCTCGCGCTGGCCTCCTACCCGTCGTACGACCCCTCGTCCTTCGCGGGCAACTCCACCGACGTGGACTCCAAGAACTGGACCAAGCTCCAGAAGAAGAACAACCCGGCCGACCCGATGCTGAACCGGGCGCTGCGCGAGACCTACCCGCCGGGCTCCACCTTCAAGGTGGTCACGGCCGCGGCCGCGCTGGAGAACGGCAAGTACACCTCGGCCGACGCGGCAACCGACTCGCCGCTGCCGTGGACCATGCCGGGCACCACGCGCGAGCTGAAGAACGAGGGCAGCATCCCCTGCAAGAACGCGACCATGCGGGTCGCCCTGCAGTACTCCTGCAACACCGTCTTCGGCAAGATCGGCGCCGACCTCGGCAACGACAAGATGCTCGCCGAGGCGAAGAAGTTCGGATTCGACTCCGAGCAGTTCACCCCGGTCCGCTCCAACGCCTCGCAGTTCTCCGACGGCATGAACCAGTCGCAGACCGCCCTGTCCTCCATCGGCCAGTACAACACCGCGGCCACCCCGCTGCAGATGGCCATGGTCGCCTCGGCCGTCGCCAACGACGGCAAGCTGATGAAGCCGTACATGGTCGACGAGCTGCAGTACAACCTCGACCCGATCGCCAAGACCGAGCCGCAGGAGATGAGCCAGCCGCTGTCGCCGAAGAACGCGCAGATCCTGCAGTCGATGATGGAGACGGTCGTCAAGGACGGCACGGGCAAGAACGCGCAGATCGGCGGGGGAGTCACCGTCGGCGGCAAGACCGGTACCGCCCAGCACGGTGTGGCGAACAGCGCGAACCCGTACGCGTGGTTCATCTCCTACGCCAGGCTCAGCGACGGCAGCTCGCCGGTCGCCGTGGCCGTGGTCATCGAGGACGAGAGCGCCAACCGCGACGACATCTCCGGCGGCGGCCTGGCCGCGCCGATCGCGAAGAACGTCATGCAGGCGGTCATCAAGACCAAGACCGGGTCGTAACGCACGACCGACGGCTCTTCCCAGCCCTGTCCCGTGGCCACACGGGGCAGGGCTTTCTCTGTCACCTTTCGTCATCCCGTATCACCCCGCAATCACCCCGTGATCATGCGGAATAAAGAATTCCGATCAGTCGGTGCACGGCGCCCACTTATCTCGACGACGGAGAAAGCAAGCAGAATTCGGAAATCGGAAATCAGCCGATATCCACTGAATCTCCCCGCATGCTCCGCAACGATTCACACCGGGGTTTCGCTACTGCACGCTACTGTGGAACACAGTATGTGATCGGCGGCCGGGTTTCGCCGGCGCCCTCCGGTCGAATGAGCCATACCGGTCCGGTATCAGGTTTCGGTGCCGTGCCAAGCACAGGCGTGCCGCCCGGTAGCGTATGCCCCGGACAGCACACCGCCGGACCACACACCGGTGTGGTCGGGACCGACGGAGAGGGCTGGTAGGTAGCTATGGAAGAGCCGCGTCGCCTCGGCGGCCGGTACGAGCTGGGCCAGGTGCTCGGTCGTGGTGGCATGGCGGAGGTCTACCTCGCGCATGACACCCGGCTCGGCCGCACCGTGGCGGTGAAGACGCTGCGCGCGGACCTCGCGCGCGACCCTTCCTTCCAGGCCCGGTTCCGCCGGGAGGCCCAGTCGGCCGCCTCGCTCAACCATCCCGCGATCGTCGCGGTCTACGACACGGGCGAGGACTACATCGACGGGGTCTCGATCCCGTACATCGTGATGGAGTACGTCGACGGCTCCACGCTCCGTGAGCTTCTTCACTCCGGCCGCAAGCTCCTGCCCGAGCGCGCGATGGAGATGACCATCGGCATCCTCCAGGGCCTGGAGTACGCCCACCGCAACGGCATCGTCCACCGCGACATCAAGCCGGCGAACGTCATGCTGACGCGCAACGGCCAGGTCAAGGTGATGGACTTCGGCATCGCCCGGGCCATGGGCGACTCCGGCATGACCATGACGCAGACCGCGGCGGTCATCGGCACGGCCCAGTACCTCTCCCCGGAGCAGGCCAAGGGCGAGCAGGTCGACGCCCGGTCGGACCTCTACTCGACCGGCTGCCTCCTCTACGAGCTGCTGACGGTGCGGCCCCCCTTCGTGGGCGACTCCCCGGTGGCCGTGGCCTACCAGCACGTCCGCGAGGAACCGCAGGCGCCGAGCGTCTTCGACCCCGAGATCACCCCCGAGATGGACGCCATCGTCCTGAAGGCGCTGGTCAAGGACCCGAACTACCGCTACCAGTCGGCCGACGAGATGCGCGCCGACATCGAGGCCTGCCTCGACGGCCAGCCGGTCGCGGCGACCGCCTCGATGGGCGCGGTGGGCTACGGCGGCTACCCCGACGACCAGCCGACGACGGCACTGCGTCCGGGCGCCGACGCGGGAGCGACGTCCATGCTCCCGCCGATGAACCCGGACGACGGCGGCTACGGCTACGACGACCGCCCCGACCGGCGCCGCCAGCAGAAGAAGAACAACACCTCCACGATCCTCCTCGTGGTCGCGGCCGTCCTGGTCCTGATCGGCGCGATCCTGATCGGGAAGTGGGCGTTCGACGGAAACAAGGCCGACGAGACCTTCCCGGCCCCGAACTTCATCGGCAACAGCTACACCACCGCCCAGCAGATGGCCAAGAACTCGGACCTGAAACTGGCGGACCCCACCCGCAAGCCCTGCGCGAACCAGCCGAAGGGCAACGTCTGCTCCCAGGACCCCAAGCAGGGCACGGACGTGAAGAAGGGCGACACGATCACGCTGGTCGTGTCGACGGGCGCGCCGAAGGTCGCGGTACCGAGCGTCCTGGGCAAGAGCTTCAACGACGCCGAGGCACTGCTGGAGAGCGACAAGTACAAGTTCAACGTCGAGAGGAAGGACGAGGTCTCCGCCGAGCAGGCGGGCACCGTCCTGAAGCAGGACCCTGATCTGGGCACGGAGGTCCAGAAGGGCTCCACGATCACCCTCACGGTCGCCAAGGCCGAGGAGAAGATCACCATCCCCAGCGACGTCGTCGGCAAGTCCTGCGACGACGCGAAGGCCGAGCTGCAGAACCTGGGCCTGGCGCCCACCTGCAACGACACCGCGACCAACAACCCCGACGACGACGGCAAGGTCCTCTCGACCAACCCGACGGCGGGCAGCCAGGTCTCCAAGAACACGCCGGTGGCGATCAACGTCGGCAAGGTGCAGGGCCAGCAGCAGACCACGGTTCCGCCGGTGCAGAACCGCACGCTCAAGGACGCCCGCAAGCTGCTCGAGCAGGCGGGTCTCCAGGTCAACGTCCAGGGCTCCCAGGACGACAACGCCATCGTCGTCACCTCCAACCCGGCCCAGGGCAGCACCGTCAACCAGGGCGACACGGTCACCCTGTTCACGGTGGACCAGGGCGGAAACGGCAACGGCAACAACGGCGGGACGAACATCTTCGGCGGCACCACCGGCTAAAGCCCCGCGCCCGGTGAGGTGAGGGTCGCGAAAACGCGAGCGGTGCGGTCAGGCAACGGAGGTTGCCCGACCGCACCGCCTTTTTTATCGCTCAGCAGTGCTCGGCGAGGTTCGCGTTACCGCCCCAGTACGAGGCGATCCACCCGTTGGTCGGGTGCCAGATGTTGGCGTAGAGCCGGATGCAGCGGTTCGGCGCGTACACCTTCACCGGGCCGGCGTAGGAGCTGTAGTTGCCGCTGTCGTTGTCGCTGGCGTCCGTCGTGCACGCGTCACCCGTCGAGGCACCGGCGGTACAGCGGTAGATCGAGACGGTGGTCTTGCTGGCGGTGCCGGCGCCACCGGCGCTGTTCTTGACCGCGACGGCGCAGTTGTAGCCGGTCGAGGAGTCGTAGTACAGGTACAGGTTTCCGTACGTCACGTTCTCCGTCGTTCTGATCGGGTGGCTGTCGACCAGAGAGCCGCTGCACCCGTACCCCGCCGCACTCGCGGAAGGCGCGGTGATCAGCGCGAATCCGAAGAGGGAGAACAGCACGGAAAGAACGGATACTATGCGCTTATTACGCACTATCGGATCCTTTTCTGTTATGAATGTCCCATTCATGTCCAAATGGGCCTCGGTTAGGCTATCACCAAGATCATGTACAGAACAGAATCCGACAGAAGCGCTGTCTGAAACAAGTCAGCCGCGCACTTCGCCGTGATCGCACTGCAGTGCCCCTGCCGATCATGTCTTCGCATGCCACGAGTCGTTGACCAGGTGGGGTGGGGACTCGGAACTCTGCCCCGGCCAGCCGGCCACGACACGAACCAAAGGGGCAGAACATGATCAACGAATCGGCGCTATTGGAGTCGAAGACTCTGCGCAACAGCGTCCTGGATCGCACGGACGTGCTTGACAGGGTGAAGGCGCTGTCGCTGCTGCCGGACGGGATGCATGTGACTACGGCGATGGTGGCGGCCTACTTCAGCGTCACAGTCGAAGCCATCCGCGCCCTCGTGCACGACCACCGTGCAGAGCTGGAAACGAACGGATACCGAGTTCTGGCAGGTACAGAACTGAGTGACTTCAAGCAACTCAGTGGGATCCAGTCCCGCACCGGGTCCCTCGCCCTCTTCCCCCGACGCGCCGTCCTCAACGTCGCCATGCTGCTCCGGGACAGCGAAGTCGCACGTCAGGTGCGTGTCTACCTCCTGGACATGGAGTACCTGGCGCGCACGCAGCCTGTGGATAACTCTGTCCACACCGACGTCGTCTCCCTCGACGACCGCATCGACCAACGCATCACCCACATCCTCGGCAAGACCGTCGTACCGATGTTCAACGCCCTGATCGCGTCCTCCAGCGAACACCGCCGCGAGCTCATCTCGCTGCGCCAGGACATCGAGAACGTCGAGCAAAGGCTGTGCTGGCACCACAGGCGCCTCAGCGCACTGGAAGGCGATGCCCCGACCGACTCGGTCAGGGCATCGCTCAGCAGCATGACCTGGCAGGCCCTCGAACGCCATGTGGCCGACCTGCTTCGGCGCGACGGATGCACGGACGTGGTCGTACGACAGGCCCGCAGCGACCGCGGGATCGACGTCACCGGACGGACCGCAGACGGACGCACTCTGGCCGTACAGTGCAAGAACCGCGCCGGCCGGGCAACCGTCCCCAGCGCCGACATGCAGAAGTTCGCCGGTGCAGCACGCGCCGTAGACCGTGTGAACGTCGCGTTGTTCGTCGCCACTTGCAACTTCAGCGTCGAGGCACAAGCGATTGCCGACCTGAGCGGGGTCATCACGGTGGACCGCGACGAGCTTGAGGCGTGGAGTGCCGGCGCTCGCCTCAAAGTACTGCGGTAACCGACCCTGTCAGCCGCGCAGCTCCGCCGGCGGAGTCCGCTTGCTGTTCACCTTCTCCACCCGCACCAACTCGCCCCACACCACGTACCGGTACTCGGACGTGTAGACCGGCGTGCACGTCGTCAGCGTGATGTAGTGGCCCGGCTTCTTCTTGCCGGACTCCTTCGGGACCTGGGAGATGACCTTGACGTTGTACTTCGAGGTCTCCGGAAGGATCGAGTAGACCTTGTAGACGTACCAGTCGTCCTTCGTCTCGAAGACGATCGGGTCGCCGTCCTTCAGCTTGTCGATGTTGTGGAACTTCGCGCCGTGGCCGTCGCGGTGGGCGGCCAGGGTGAAGTTGCCCTTCTTGCCGGTCATGGGGAGCGTGGCCTTGTCCGGGTCCGTGTAGTAGCCGGCCACACCGTCGTTGAGGACGTCCGTGCCCGTGCCCTTCTCGACCAGGACCTCGCCGTTGCGCATCGCCGGTACGTGCAGGAAGCCGATGCCGTCCTTGGTGTCCAGCGCGCCGGGGCCCGAGTCGGTGCCCTGGGCCCAGTGCTCGCGGACCTTGTCGGCCTGCTTGTCGGCCTTGCGGTCCGCTATCACGTTCGTCCACCAGAGGGAGTAGACGACGAAGAGACCCAGCAACACCCCTGCGGTGATCAGGAGTTCACCGAAGACACTGACCGCCATCGCGATCCGGCCGGGGCGCCGGCGGCGCGGGGCGGACGCCGCGTCGGACGCGTCCGTGTGCTCTTCGGTCTCGTCGGCGGTCGCTGCCACTTGTTCCCTCTGCCTTACTCGATGAGCGCGTCCGGCTTGCCCTTGCTGCGCGGGCGTTCCTCGACCATCTTGCCCCAGACGATCAACCGGTACTTGCTGGTGAACTCCGGCGTACAGGTGGTGAGGGTGATGTACCGGCCCGGCTTGGTGAATCCGGAGCCCGGCGGGATCGGGTTCAGCACGCTGGTGTTGGACGGCGGGGTCACCGGCAGCATCGAAGTCACCTTGTACACGAAGTACGTGTCCTGCGTCTCGACCACGACCGCGTCGCCGGACCTGAGCTTGTTGATGTACCGGAACGGTTCACCATGGGTGTTGCGGTGCGCGGCCAGCCCGAAGTTGCCGGTCTTCGCGTCCGGCATCGCCGTCTTCAGCGCGCCCTCGCCGTAGTGCCCGACCATGCCCTTGTCGAGCACCCTCTTGTTGCTGACGCCCTCCGCGATCGGCGCCACCACGTCCAGCTTGGGAATGTGCAGGATCGCGAAGCCCTGCCCCGGCTCGAACACCCCGGGGCTGCGCTTGCCGCTGGCCCAGTCGTCCTGCAGCTGGTGCGTCTCGCTGCCCGCCTGCGCATGCGCCCGGACGTTGGTCCACCACAGCTGGTAGGTGACGAACAGCAGCATCAGCACGCCGGTGGTGATGAACACCTCGCCGATCGCCCGGCTCGCGACGACGGCCGGACTCGGCTTGCGCAGCCGCGCCTGCCGCCGGGCCTCGACACGGGAGAGCGGCCGCTGCGGCCCGGACTCCGCGGAGGTGTCCGGCCCGGCCGCCACACCCCGCGACCCGCCATGGCGGCCACCACGCCGCTTGGCGGCCTTTCTGCGGGCCGCACGGCCACCGGGTGGGGTTCCAGTGGCGGACGAGGCGGATGGGGCCGCAGAGGCGCGCAGGGGCCCGCTCTCCGGGCCCGACAGCGGATCGGGGATCCGCAGCGCCACCGTCTCCTCGTCGATCGGCACCTGGGGCATCGGCGCCGTAGGGGGGTCGCCCGCGGCCGCGTACGGCACGGAGCCGTAGGACTCGTACGGTGTCTCGCCGTACAAGTCCTCGCGCTCCGGGCGCAGCGCGGTCACGCCGTGGCCCTGCCCACCACCGGGGCGAGCCCCGCAGACCTCGCCACGGCACCCTGGTCGCCGCACTCCACCAGCCAGTTGGCCAGCATCCGGTGCCCGTGCTCGGTCAGCACCGACTCGGGGTGGAACTGCACGCCCTCGACCGGGAGTTCACGGTGCCGCAGTCCCATGATGATCCCGTCGTGGGTGCGGGCGGTCACCTCCAGCTCGGCCGGGACCGTCGCCGGCTCGGCGGCCAGCGAGTGGTAGCGGGTCGCGGTGAAGGGCGTGGGCAGCCCCGCGAAGACTCCCCTGCCCTCGTGCTCCACCAGCGAGGTCTTGCCGTGCAGCAGCTCGGGCGCCCGGTCCACCACACCGCCGTACGCCACCTGCATCGACTGCATACCCAGGCAGACGCCGAAGACCGGCACCCCGGTGGCCGCGCAGTGCCGGACCATGTCCACGCACACCCCCGCCTCCTCCGGCGTCCCCGGGCCGGGCGAGAGCAGCACGCCGTCGAAGCCGTCCTGAGCGTGTGCCGTCGACACCTCGTCGTTGCGCAGCACCTCGCACTCGGCACCCAGCTGGTACAGGTACTGGACGAGGTTGAAGACGAAGCTGTCGTAGTTGTCGACGACGAGAATCCGCGCACTCACTGGTTGTCCACCGTCACATCGTTGAAGGGCAGCAGCGGTTCGGCCCAGGGGAAGACGTACTGGAAGAGGACGTAGATCACCAGCAGGACCAGCGCGAGTGAGATCAGCGCCCTCACCCACGCGCTCCCCGGCAGATGCCGCCAGATCCAGCCGTACATGCCGTCCCTTCCGTTCCACCACGGCACCAGACTCACGCCGTACCCGCACCAGACTAACGGCGCAGCGCCCTCGGTTCGCCTGACTCCACGGGCTGTGTGGAATCGAGGTGCGCCCAGACGATCAGCCGGTGGCTGTGCCCCCACTCCGGATCGCACGTGGTCAGCGTCAGATACCGGCCCGGACGGGTGTACCCCGACTTACGTGGCACAGGGTCGATCACCTCAACGTCCGTCGGCACGGTTTTGTAGGGCCCTTTGTCGATCCGATACGTGAACCAGGTCGATCCGTCCGTGAGCACCACCGCGTCACCCGGCCGCAGCCGCGGGAAGTCCTTGAAGGGGTCACCGTAGGTGCGCCGGTGCCCGGCGACCGCGAAGTTGCCCCGCTCACCGAGCCGGGCGGTCCCGGCGTAGTGCGCGAGCCCCTTCTTCAGCACATCGGTGCCCGTGCCCTCCAGCACCGGCTTGTTCCACGTGGAACCGAGCCGCGGGATGTACATGATCGCGAAGGGCTTGCCGTAGTGGTACGCCGCCGGCCTCGCCGCGCCCGCCGAGGCCCCGGTGCTCCCCGCGGCGGGCTGGACGCTCCCCTTCGACCACTGCTGGTGCAGCTGGTCGATCTGGTCGCTCATCACGCCGTCGGCCTGCACGCCGGTCCAGAACAGCACATAGACGACGAAGAGCACGATCAGGGTGCCGACGGTGATGCACAGTTCGCTGACGGTCCTGACGATCACGCGCACCGGCGGCTCCTGACAGGGGGACCTACTCCACTGGCTTCGCGTAGTGCAGATCCACTGTGCCCGAGTAGCCCGGCAGAGTCACCGTCCCGTCCTCGGTGACTTTCCAGCCGAGGCCGTAGACGTTGACGTACACCATGTAGGTCTGGATCGCCTTGCTCGCGGCGAGCGCCTGCTGCAGCTTCCCGGGATCCCCGATCGCGGTGATCTTGTACGGTGGCGAGTAGACCCGGCCCTGGAGGATCAGGGTGTTGCCGACACAGCGCACCGCGCTGGTGGAGATCAGCCGCTGATCCATGACCTTGATGCCCTCGGCCCCGCCCTGCCACAGGGCGTTGACCACGGCCTGCAGGTCCTGCTGGTGGATGACCAGGTAGTCGGGCTGCGGCTCGGGGTAGCCGGGGAGCTTGGCGGTCGCGTTCGGCGGGGCGTCGTTCAGGGTGACGGTGATCGCCTTGCCGGTGAGCTTCTGGGTGCCGGCGCTGTTCTCCAGCCCCCTGAGCTTCTCGTCCTGGGCCTTGCTGCTCCCGTCGTCGCTCTCGGCGAGCGCGTCCACGTTGTCACGCAGCGTCGCGTTGGACTCGTCCAGCCCCTTGTTCTTGTGGCTGCGTTCCTGGATCAGGTCGGAGAGCTTCAGCAGGGAGCCGTCCTGGCGGATGTCGGTGCCCTTGGCCGTGTTGAAGCTGGTGAAGAAGATGAGCCCGGCCAGCGCGAACACGGCGGCCGTGAGAATCCGCACCGGGCGGAAGCGAAGTCCACGCGCCGGGCCGGAACCCGTTGATCCCGTCCCGGGGGAGTCGGCAGAATTGCTCAACGTACCCTTATCTCCTTCGGCGCCGCGGAAGCACTACGCTAACGGACGCCCGGGGGAGAGCTAAGTGTCCCCTTGTACGCTGCCCCGGACCGACCCAGTTACCTGCGCGGCCACGCAGCGCATCGACAGGAGAGACCCTCGTGCCGAAGTCACGTATCCGCAAGAAGGCCGACTACTCGCCGCCGCCCGTGAAGCAGGGGCAGGCCATCAAGCTGACCAACCGCGCGTGGGTCGCGCCGGTCATGCTGGCCATGTTCCTCATCGGTCTGGCCTGGATCGTCGTCTTCTACGTGACGGACGGCTCGCTCCCGATCGACAGCCTGGACAACTGGAACATCGTGGTCGGCTTCGGCTTCATCGCGGCCGGGTTCGGCGTCTCCACGCAGTGGAAGTAGCGGGTCCGCGCTAGCTCTGCCCAGGGCTGTTCACTGAGTTATCCACAGCAGTTGTCCACAGTGGGGAAAAAGAAAGACGATCTGTGGATAACCCATCGGACGTTGACGCCGGTGTGACTGCCCTACCGGCCCTCATACATCCGTTCGCCCCCTGTCCGACCTGCGGAAACACATCCGAGCGACAGGGGGCACAGCTGTTCCCCCACCGTATGCACAAGATCCGGCACACGCTGTGGACAACGGTTCGGTATCAGGTGAGCTGAGCGGTCCTGACCAGCGCCATGACCGCGACCACGACCAGGACGAGCGCGCAGGTGCCGTACTGGACGAGCGCCCGCTTCTCCCGCGGGGCGTGGACCATGGCGTAGCCGGTGATGACACCGGCCACGAGGCCGCCGATGTGGGCTTGCCAGGCGATGTTCATCCCCGGGCTGAAGGTGATGATCAGGTTGATCACCAGCAGGGCGATGAGCGGCCGCATGTCGTAGTTGAGCCGGCGCATCAGGACCGCGGTCGCGCCGAAGAGGCCGAAGATCGCTCCGGAGGCGCCGAGCGAGGGCTGGTTGGGCGCGGCGATCAGGTAGGTGAGTGCGCTGCCGGCCAGGCCCGAGACGAAGTACAGGGCGAGGTAGCGGGCGCGGCCCAGGGCGGCTTCCAGGGGGCCGCCGATCCACCACAGGCTGAGCATGTTGAACGCGATGTGGGCGTAGCCGCCGTGCAGGAACATCGCGGTCAGCAGGCGGTAGTACTGGCCTTCGGCGATGCCCTGCACTCCGGGGAGGTAGTACGTGTAGGCGTGGCCGATCAGCTCGAAGCGGTTGGTGAAGCGGTCGCCCACGGACAGCTGCACCAGGAACACCGCGATGTTGATCCCGATGAGGATCTTGGTGAGCAGCCGGGGGTCGGCCGTGACCGTCCCGCCCGCCACCGTGCGCGGCCGGGACGCGGCTGGGGTGTGCCCCGTGCCGGAGCCTTCGCGGACGCATTCGGGGCACTGGAAGCCGACCGAGGCGCTGACCATGCACTCGGGGCAGATGGGGCGGTCGCAGCGGGTGCAGTGCACGCCGGTCTCGCGGTCCGGGTGCCGGTAGCACCCGGGCAGGCTGCGGGCGTCCTGCGTGCTGCCTTCGGCCTGTTCCATGAGATCCCCTTGCTGGTCGTGACTCGTCCCCCGGCCCCTACCCCGTCCCGCTCTTCCCTACGGATGAGCGGGGCGTTTGGTTCCCTGGGGCGGGGTCCGGGGTCCGGGGTGTACCCGGGTTCAGCTCTCGCGCGTCTCGACGACGACCGTGTCGATGACGACGTCGTCGACCGGCCGGTTGTTCGGGCGGGTGGTCTCCACGCGGGCGATGGCGTCCACGACCTTCTGGCTGGCGGCGTCGGCGACCTCGCCGAAGATGGTGTGCTTGCGGTTCAGGTGCGGGGTGGGGCTGACCGTGATGAAGAACTGGGAGCCGTTGGTGCCCGGGCCCGCGTTGGCCATGGCGAGCAGGTAGGGCCGGTCGAAGCGCAGGTCGGGGTGGAACTCGTCGGCGAACTCGTAGCCGGGGCCGCCGATGCCGTTGCCCAGCGGGTCGCCGCCCTGGATCATGAAGCCGCCGATGACCCGGTGGAAGACCGTGCCGTCGTAGAGCTTGTCGTGGCTCACCGCGCCGGTGCCCGGGTGGGTCCACTCACGCTCGCCCTGAGCGAGTTCGACGAAGTTTCTGACCGTCTTGGGCGCGTGGTTCGGGAACAGCCGCACCACGATGTCGCCGTGGTTGGTCTTCAGGGTGGCGTAGAGCTGCTCGGCCACGGTGTGCCTTCCGTCGTCCTCGTGTGACTCCCCGATCCTCGCACGGTGCGGGGCCGGCGACGCCCGGCCGCCGGTGAGTTCCGCCGGGAAGGGAGCGCCCGGCGGCGATTCGTGGCAGGGTCGACAGGGAGCCCTTGTTGCACCCATATGCCCGACCTCGCGCGCCGCGCGGGCTGTTGACGGGCATGATCCGTAAAAGTATGGAAAGGCGAATTACCGTACGCCACCGAGGAGGAGGAAACCCGTGACCCGCATCGACAGCGTGCGCGCCGCGACCGGCTCGGCGAAGGACAGCGTGCTGCACGCCGCGGAAGTGGTGGCGCCCTACGCCGACACGGCCAAGGAGCGTGCCGCGTTCTACGCGCAGGAGGCACGCGTACGGCTGGCACCGGTGGTGTCGCAGGCCGCCGAACAGGCCCGTGTGCAGTACGACGCCCGGCTCGCCCCGCGGCTGGAGCAGGCCCTCGCGCATGTGCCGCCGAAGGTGGACCTGGCAGCTCAGGAGGCCGCTGACCTGACCCGGAGGGCCGCCCGGCAGGCGGCCGAGTACTCGCGTCCGAGGATCGAGCACGCGATGGCCGCGGCCGCTCCGGTGGCGGACGAGGCCGCCGCGCGGGGGGCCGCCGCGCTGGTCGCGTTGCGCGGTCAGGTCTCGGCGCAGGAGATCCAGAAGCTGGCCCGCAGGAACGAGCGGCGTTCCCGCAGGGGCCGTGCCGTGAAGGTGCTGGCGCTGGTCGGCCTGGTGGCGGGTGCCGCGTTCTGTGCCTGGAAGTGGTGGGACAAGCAGGCCAACCCCGACTGGCTGGTGGAGCCGCCCGCCGCGACGGAGGTGCCGGAGTCCGGCCGGCTGAGTTCGGTGGACGGCACCGGCAAATCGGTGCTGGACCCGGACGTCCAGGCGAAGCAGGCCGAGGAGGACGCCGCCGACCGCGACGACACGGACTGAGGCGGCCGGCACCGGCCTGGTGCCGTAACGGGCCGTGGGGCGGACGACGTGCGGGTCGCCCGCCCCACGGCCTGTTGCGGGCCTGGCAGGGGGCGATCACGCACGTCGGCTCGCACCAAACGTCAGACGTGTCCAAAACGGATATCAGGTTCCGCATGAGACATAGTGGCCCATAAGGCGGTCAAGCCCCTGAGAGGTGGCGTCGGCCCGACCCCGGACCGCCCCACCACCCTCCTCGCAAGGACCGCAAGGACCGCCCCTTGAAGACCGTCGTCGTCACCGGAGCCACCAGCGGCATCGGCAAGGCCACCGCGCTCGACCTGGCCGCCTGCCGCTTCCATGTCATCGGCACCGCCCGCACCCCCGACAAGGCCGAGAAGCTCACGGCCGCCGCGGCCGAACTCGGCCTCACCGTGCACACCGTCCTCCTCGACGTGACGGACCCGCGCTCCTGCCAGGACGCCGTCGTGGAGATCGACGCGCTGACGGACGGGGGCCCCTGGGCCCTGGTCAACAACGCCGGAATCGCGCCGGTCGGCGCCTTCGAGGACGTGGCCGAGGCGGACGCCCGGGCCGCCCTGGAGGTCAACCTGCTGGGCGTGGCCCGGATGACCGGTCTGGTGCTGCCGGGCATGCGGCGCCGGCGCGAGGGACGGATCGTCCAGTTGAGTTCGCTCGGGGGTCTGGTCTCCGTCCCGTTCAACGGCTGGTACTGCGCGAGCAAGCACGCGCTGGAGGCCCTGACCGACAGCCTGCGCATGGAGATCGCCGGCAGCGGGGTCCACGCCTGCCTGATCGAGCCCGGCTTCACCGACACACCCATGCTCTCCAAGGGCCTGGCGGACTTCCCGGCCGACTCGCGGTACGCGCACGGCTACATGGCCGCCCGCCGGCTCATCGCCTCGTGGTCACCGCCGGGGCCGGAGACCGTCGCCCGCACCGTGCGCCGGGCCCTCCTCGCACCGAAGCCGCGCCGCCGCTACCGCTGCGGTCCCGGGGCGGTACCGGCCCCCCTGCTGCGCCTCGCGCCCGCCCCCGTCGCCGACCTGATCTGCCGTAGCGCCCTGCGCCTGAACAAGCGGTGACCTGGCGCTCCAGGACGCCCTGCCCGTTCACGGCCCGCACCGGAAGCTGACGCAAAAAAGCCCCTCCGACCTGCGTTTGTACAGGTGGGAGGGGCTTTTCGGTGTGGAGCCTAGGGGAGTCGAACCCCTGACATCCGCCATGCAAAGACGGCGCTCTACCAACTGAGCTAAGGCCCCGGGAAGGGTGACGTCGGCCGGAGATCTCGCGTTCCGGCGGGCGCCGCAGACCAGAGTACCGGGTCACCCCCCGTATCCCGCAAAAAGATTGGGGGTCCCCGCGGATGACCACTCTCCGTAAGATGCTCGACGTGGTTCGCTACAGCGAACCGCGGATTTTTTGGGGAAGCGATGGGGAGACGCAATGGACGCCGCACAGCAGGAAGCGACCGCGAGAGCGCGGGAGCTGCAGCGGAACTGGTACGGGGAGCCGTTGGGGGCGCTCTTCCGTAAGCTCATCGACGATCTCGGGCTCAACCAGGCCCGTCTCGCGGCGGTGCTGGGCCTGTCGGCTCCGATGCTGTCGCAGCTGATGAGCGGCCAGCGCGCAAAGATCGGCAATCCCGCCGTGGTCCAGCGGGTGCAGCTGCTGCAGGAGCTGGCGGCCCAGGTCGCGGACGGCAGCGTCAGCGCGGCCGAGGCGACCGACCGTATGGACGAGATCAAGAAGTCCCAGGGGGGATCCGTGCTCAGCAACACCACGCACACCACGAGCAGTTCGGGGGCGCCGACGGTCAAGCGCGTGGTGCGCGAGATCCAGTCGCTGCTCCGCTCGGTGGCGGCCGCCGGCGACATCATCGACGCTGCCGACACCCTCGCCCCGAGCCACCCCGAACTGGCAGAGTTCCTCCGGGTCTACGGTGCCGGCCGCACCTCGGACGCGGTCGCGCACTACCAGTCCCACCAGAACTGACCCCGGGGCCCGGTTCCTCGGAGGGGGTCCGGGGCCGGGCCAAGGGGCGTAAGAGGGGGGATGCAGGGGGCACGGGGGTAGAGGGGGGACAAGGTGACAGGGGGAATGCCGGGCTAGGGGGAGGAGCGGCGGACGGTCATGGGTGAGGTCTTCGCCGGCCGGTACGAGCTGGCCGACCCGATCGGGCGTGGCGGCGCGGGTGCCGTATGGCGTGCCTGGGACCACCGGCGCCGGCGCTATGTGGCCGCCAAGGTGCTCCAGCAGCGCGACGCCCACTCACTGCTGCGCTTCGTACGGGAACAGGCGCTGCGCATCGACCATCCGCATGTCCTCGCCCCGGCCAGCTGGGCCGCCGACGACGACAAGGTCCTGTTCACCATGGACCTGGTCGGGGGCGGCTCGCTGGTCCACCTCGTCGGCGACTACGGACCGCTGCCGCCAGCGTACGTGTGCATCCTGCTCGACCAGCTCCTGTCGGGGCTCGCCGCGGTGCACGCGGAAGGGGTCGTCCACCGGGACATCAAGCCCGCCAACCTGCTGCTCGAAGCCACCGGCACCGGCCGGCCGCGGCTGAGGCTGTCCGACTTCGGCATCGCCATGCGGTTCGGTGAGCCCCGGCTGACGGAGACCAACCTCGTGGTGGGCACGCCCGGTTACCTGGCGCCCGAGCAGATGCTGGGCGCCGAACCGGACTTCCCCGCCGACCTGTTCGCCGTGGGCCTGGTCGCCCTGTATCTGCTGGAGGGTGCCAAGCCCGACGCCAAGGCGCTCGTGCAGTACTTCGTGGAGCACGGAACGCCCGGCCCGCCCAAGGGAGTTCCGGAGCCGCTCTGGCAGGTCGTCGCCACCCTGCTCCAGCCCGATCCAGCGGCCCGTTTCCGCACCGCCACGGGAGCACGCAAGGCGCTCGCCTCGGCCGCGGAACTCCTGCCGGAGCCCGGCATCGACGACGAGTTGATCGAGATCTTCGACCAACTCGGTCCGCTGCCACCCGGGTTCGGCCCCGACGGCCCGCTCAGGCGCGCGTCCGGGATACGGGTACGGGAAGCACGGCAGACGACGGACACCGCCGATTCCGGCTCCGACACCGGCTCCGGCACCGGCTTCACCGCCGACGGCACGGGCAGCACAGGGGGAACAGGGAGCACAGTGGGGCCGGCCTCGGCCGACACCCCGCTCGATCCCCGCCGCGGCGACACCGGGACGCCGCACCCCGGGCCCGCCTCGATGTCGGACACCGGGAGCTTCCACCTCCCGCCCCCACAGCCGACCCCGAGCCCTCAGCCGTACGCCCAAGCCGAGCAGGCACAGCACGGCGCCCTGCCCACCCCCGCCACCGGTCCTACCGGGCCCACCGCTCCCCCGGCCTTCGCCCCGCACACGCCCACGCCTCGGCAGCCCTCCCCCCAGCCGTACGCGTCCTGGCACCCCGTCCCGGAAGGGCGGCCACGCATCGATACCTCCACCGCCGCGTACACCGCTCAGGACCCGCAGGTTCCACCTCTGGCACAGCCGACCCGGCCGCCCCGCGCACACGGCCGCCGCCGGGCCCGGCGCGCCGACCGCCGCCCCGGCCCCCCGGCCAAGGCGGCGATCCCGATCCTGCTCCTCGCGCTGGCCTGCTACGCCGTGGGCTTCTGGGCGCTGACCCGGGTCTGAGCCCGCCGGGCCGTCACCGTCCAGACGCCCAGCACCAGCAGCAGCACGGTCCCGGCGCCGATCCCCCCGACGGCGAGCGCCTTCATCGCGGTGTCTCCGCCCCCGCTGCCCCCGGTCGCCGCCGCCTCCCGGTCCTGCTCGGTGAGCGTGAAGACGTCGTCCGGCACGGGCCGCCCGGCGTACCCGGGCCCGCCGTGCGCCTGCCCGTCGAGCCGTACCCGCAGCGTCACCTCGAACGGCCCCTGCCCGAACGTCCCGGCCATCTGCTCGCTGAGGTGCACGACCAGGTAGTAGTCACCGGCGAAGCGCATCGCGCTCTCCCCGCTGAGCACGGCGTACCGGTTGGTGTACTCGACGGGCGGCAGCGGTGCGAGGGCGACGGGCTTGCGGGTTCCGGTGTAGCCGAGGGAGGCGTCGTCGACGTATCCGCGGACGGGGTTGTAGAGCGACAGGTTCAGGGCGCCGCCGACGTAGCCGTGGCCGCTCGTGGAGCCGTCGAGTTCGGCGACGGCGTGCACCTGGCGGCCCCAGTCGACCGGCACCTTGTAGAAGAGGGTCCGGCCCGGGGTGATGCGGGTCCGCCAGACCCCTTCGCCGAGTGGGGCGGCGGTGACGAAGCCGGCGCCGCCGGTCCGGTCGCGGGGGTCGCCGGCGAGGGGTTCGGGGGAGGCGGAGTCCCACCGGGGCGCGGTGGTGGGCCCGGTCTTGGTCAGGCGCGGTTCCGTGACCGGTTTGATCTCCAGGTCCCAGCGCTGCGCCGCCTCCGCCGTACCGGAGTCGACGCGTTCCACGCGCACGTAGTACGTCCCCGCGCCCGGGCACAGCGTCCGGCCGGGCTCGCGCTCGGCCAGGGCCGTGACCGGACGGGGGCTCCGCGCGGCGCCGAAGAGCGCGGAGGCGTTGGCGCAGGAGCTGCCTGAGGCGTCCTGGACCGAGACACGGATGCCGTCGGTGGCCGTGACCGTGGCGTGGGCGGGGGGTACGGCGGTGACGGGGACGTACGTCGTGGTCGTCGCGGTGGCGAGGTCGAGGCGGTAGTAGAGCCTGCCGTTCCTGGGGAGGGAGCTGCGGTAGGTCCGGCCGGGCGTCAGCCGCGGGGCGTCCGCGGGGCTCGCCGCGCCGGTGACCCGCAGGGCGTCCGGTGCGAAGGCGTACGTCCCCGGCTCGCTGCCCGCCGCGATCCCGCCCGGCAGCGCGGCGACGGCGCACAGGACGGCGGTCACGACAGCTGCCCGGCCGCCCCGCCGCCACCACGTCGTACGGCCTCGCCCCCGCACGTGCCACCCCCTGTCGCTCCGTACCCGACCGTGGCCCATCCTGCCCCGAGCGCCCCTGCGCCATCCGGGGAATCCGTACGGCCGTCCGAAACGCCCGTACCGCCCGGTCCTGTGTCCCGGCGTGTCCCGGCGCCGTCTACACCAGCTCTCGATGACCCGCAATTCGAGTCATGACGACGGCCCCGCCCGGACAACACAAAACCCCGACCGCGCGGGCGGCCGGGGTCTGATCAGATTCTGGATCGGTACTCACGAACCCGTGGGCACGGAGTCAGTCGCCTCCGTCCACAGATCCTGCTCGGCGCGATCCGCCTGGATCTGGCGGTACACGAGGAGCCCGCCGATGGCGGCCAGTGCGACCAGGAGCAGCTTCTTCACCGCGCGACCTCGTCTTTCCTTGACGTAGGGGACCTCTGGCGCCCGACTATACACACCGACCGATATCGATCGGTGACCTGCGTCGGGGCCCAACTCCCGCCTCCGGCAGCCCAATAGGCCAGGTCGGCGCCGCTCCGATCGGAGGGTGATCACACCTCCACGGACCGTGACTTTGCTCCCCCTTCGCTCTCCCTCACCTGGTTTTGGCGGTTTTCCGACCTGCTTGCACCCATCCGTGTGGTGTTCATCTGAACATCGACGCGCCACGGGCGTAGGTCCACCACTTCGCGGCCCACATACACATCATGAGGAAAGTACGCAAATCGCCCAACCCGAAAGTGAGGGGCCATGACCGGAAACAGGGTCATGAAGCTGTGGACCGCCATCGTCACCGCCTTCCTCGCGCTGTGCACGGCGCTCGGACTCGTCACCGCCACCACCGCGACGGCCGCACCCCGGACCGAGAGCCCGCGCGGCGCCACCGCGCAGCGGACGGTCCCGACGATCCCGGCGATGAGCCCCTGGACCTGGTCCCATGGCAGGTCACTGCCCCCCACGATGAAGCAGCGGATCCGGGCCGAGGCCCACGGAAAGTCCCCCAGCTGCCGGCACCGGCCCCTGAACCAGACGGAAGCGGAGACGGACGCGGCGCCCTGGTTGACAGCCCCCCTCGACTGCTGAAACACGGCAGCACGCAGGAGCGCAGACGTTTCGACATCACGGCGACTTGCGTACGCATCAGTCGACACGGACAGACCCCCGGCCGGGCTCGGCCGGGGGTCTTGCGCTGTTCACGGGCACCACGCCCGCCGAGTCGTCAGGTCCTCTTCAGGAGTCGTAGCCTGGACGCGTGCCCCAGGCCTACGAGGAGTTCACGGACGACAGGCAGCACGGGCGCGACACGTTCGTACGGCGTCCTCGCACCCCCGTGGTGCGCGACAACGGCCGTCACCAGTGGGAGAAGGACCGGGCCAGGCAGCCCCGGACCACCCGGGCCGCGGCCGGCGCCACGGAGCACGACACCGGTCTGGTACCGGCCGACCTCGTCTTCCTCGCGCGGTACCGCACGATCGAGGCACCCGGGCAACTGGCCGAGGCCTTCGGGGTGACAGAGGGTACGGCGCTCCTCGAACGCAGCTACCGCACCCGGTGCGCGGCGGAGACGGCCCCCTTCAGCCTGGTCACCTCCTATCTCCTGCACGCCGTGGCGGCGGCCAACCCCGACCTGCTGGACGCGTCCAAGGAGCCCTGGCCCGGCGGCACCCACCACCAGCTCGCCACCGTGGGCGTCGAGATCGAGCGCGTCGAGGAACGGTTCACCGCGCGTCCGCCGACCCCGGAGGAGACCCGGGAGCTGGAGCTGCCGGCCGGGACGGCGGTGATCCTGGTCCGGAAGACCTCGTACGACACCCGCGGCCGGGTCGTGGACGTCTCCGACGTCGTGCTGCCCGGCGACCGTACGGAACTGTTCTTCACCACGCGTCTGGAAAGGTGGTGAATGCCGCCGTGCCCAGGCGCATCACCGTAGTCACCGCTGTCCACGCCCCGTCCGCCCGCTTCCTGCCGGAGGCCCACAAGTCCCTGTGCGAGCAATGGCTTCCGGACGGCTGGGAGTGGGACTGGGTGATCCAGGAGGACGGCGCGACGGACGCGGTCCGCCCGTACGTCCCGGACGACGAGCGGGTGAGCTTCCGCCAGGGCCGGCCGGGCGGGCCCGGCATCGCCCGCACGATCGCGCTGGCGCACGCCGGCGGCGAGTACGTGAAGGTCCTGGACGCCGACGACCAGCTCCCGCCCGGCACCCTCGCCCGCGACCTGGCCGTGCTGGAGGCCGACCGCACGATCGGCTGGACGACCTCCCGGGTCCTGGACCTGCTGCCCGACGGCACCACGGCCGGCTTCCCCGGCGACCCGGACGAGGGCCCGGTCGAGCGCGGGGCGGTCCTGAGCTTCTGGCGGGAGAACGGGTTCCGGGCCCAGGTCCATCCGGCGACCCTCTTCGTCCGCCGGGACCTGCTGACGGCCCTGGGCGGCTGGATGGCCCTGCCCGCCTCCGAGGACACGGGCCTGCTGCTGGCGCTGAACGCGGTCAGCCGCGGCTGGTTCTCCGCCGAGGTGGGGCTGCTGTACCGGAAGTGGGAGGGGCAGGCGACCGGCCAGGCCTCGCATGTCGACCCGGCCGAGCGGCAGGCGCGCATGGCCGTGGCGGAGGCCAGGGCGCGGGCGCTGGCGGACTTCGGGTGGACCTACCCGGCCGGTGGCTGAGCGGGAGCTGTCGTGTCTCACCGGAAGCCGCGGTGTCTCACTGGGACCTGCGGTGTCTCACCGGGACCTGCGGTGTCTCACCGGGTGCCGTCGTGTCTCATTCGGTGAGCACGATGGCCTGTGAGGGGCACTTCTCGGCCGCCTCGCGCACCTGAGGATCCTCTCCGGCCTTGTCCCTGCCGGGCCGGACGACCCCGTATCCGTCCTCGAACGCGAACACGGACGGAGCCCGGTGCGCGCACTCGGCAGAGCCGTAGCACACGCCGCGGTCGACGGAGACCTTCATACGTCCTCCAGCCTTGAGTGACTTCAGGACGTCACTGCCCTGTGGGCCGTCCGGCGAACCGGTGCTTCCTAGCCGCGCCGCGGCCCGCCCGCGGTGGAGAGCCAGTGGGCGACCCGGCGGACCGTCGGTTCGTCGAGCCGGTCGACCAGCGCCCGCACCGCCTCCGCGTCCTCGGGGGAGAGGTCGTACAGACCCGCCTTGCTCAGACCGGCCATGAGCACCTGGTGGCGGCGGTCCGACATGCGCTCGGCGAGCTTGACCGGTTCCGCGGGGCGTTCCGGGGACGGCTCGGGCGCGGACGGCTTGGCGGCCGGGGTGTCGACCCGGTGCCAGGCGCCGTCCTGCGGGCCCCACAGCGCGACCGTCACCACGTCTCCGCGCGCGCGGACCGTCTGGGCCATGTCCCCCACGGCGTACAGCACCGGAGTCCGTTCGGGGGACTCCGCGCCGACCTGCCAAGCGGCCTTGGACGGCTGGTAGAACATCGCGACCCAACGCGGGACACCGGGAGGTTGCGGGCAATCAGGGTGATCAAGACGATCAGGACGGTTCACCATGGCACTCACCCCTTCGGGAACGGCAGGCGGGCCGACCTTAGCTGACGGTCCGTCAGGTTTCCAGGGTGATCCGAGATGCGATCCACGGCGCGATCCGTGGCGCGCTTCTGGTCTCTTCACGGCCGGCATGGCACCCTGCCCGCGCCCCGTCCCCGACAGAGGGAGACCGAAAATGAGCGGACTCGAAGAGGCAGTCACCGGAACCTCGACATCGGCGGCGGCGCTGAGAAGGATCCACGCCGACCGCGCCCACAGCGCGTACGACCGTGCCGTCGCGACCTGCCGCCACGCGGGCATCACCCAGGAGGCCGCCCAGCTCGTCCCGACGAGTCCCGTCGGCAGGGCCGGGGCCGCGCTGCGGCTGTCGGCCGGATCGCTCGACGCCCTGGCCGCGAGTACGCCCGATCCCGCGGCGGACGCCCGCTGCGCCCGGAACGCCGCTGCGGCGGCCGCTCTGGCGGCCCAGGTGGCCGCGTCGCACGACACCCCCGGCGCCGCCTCGGCCCTGCGCGCCGCCCTGGCCGCCTCCCAGGCCGCGGCTGCCGCCGCGGGCGGGACCGCGCCGGGCCGGAACGCGGCGCTGAACGCCGCGGCCGACGAGGCCGAACGCCGCGCGGTCGCCGCCGCCGGCGCGGCGGGGTGGATCGCCCAGGGCCTGTCCTAGAGGGAGCTGTTACCCGGCCCGTTCGGCACCGGCCCCTCCCCACGTGGGGGCCGGTGCCGAACGGAGCGGGTGTTCGTCGACCCGTGCCGCGTCGGCGTGTCGGCACGGACCGAAGTGCGTGTCCGAAGTGCGTCCGTGATGTCGTCTGGATGTCGCCGGCGTCCTCGGCGGAAGTTGACCGAGAACGTTCGCTGCCTTGCTGTCTCTCCGAGCGCTGTGCAGGTGGCCTGTCCGGACGGTGTGTGACGAGCCGGATACCGCGTCGTGATCCTGCCATTTGTCGTCCAGGACGAGGAGGTTCCGGTCTCCGGACCACGGTGTAACCGCAGGTCAGCCGTATAGGGTGAGTTTTCCGGTCCGGACGTCCAGACACGGGGGGAGTAAGGGGTGGGACCTTGGGTTCCGACTCAGGGACACGCATAGCCTTCGCCGAGCGCCTCGCGCTGCTGTACAAGGAGGCGGGCAACCCTCCCCTCAAGAGCGTGTCCGAGGCGGTCGTACGGCTGCAGCGGGTGGACGAGCGCGGGCGGCCCGTGCGGGTGTCCGCCCAGCGCATCAGCGACTGGCGGCGGGCCAAGAACGTACCGGCCCAGTTCGCCGCCCTCGCGGCCGTCCTGCAGATCCTGATCCCGGAGGCCCGGCGCGCACGGCCCGTTCCCGTCTCCGGCGGCCTGTACGACATCGCGCAGTGGCAGCGCCTGTGGGAGCGCGCGCTGGCCGACCCGGCCGGCGAGCGCCCCGCGGTGCCCCCAGAGGAGAACCGGCGGCCATCGGCCGAGGCCCCGCCCGTCGCCGGCGGGGTGTGCCCGTACCGGGGTCTGGCTCCCTACCGCCAGGAGGACGCCCGCTGGTTCTTCGGGCGGGAGCGGAGCACGGAGGCCCTCGTGGCCCAACTGCACTCCGCGGAGCGGTCGGGCGGTCTGATCATGCTCGTCGGCGCCTCGGGTGCCGGAAAGTCGTCGCTGCTGAACGCCGGTCTGGTGCCCGCGGTGCGGGGCGGCGCGCTCGGGGACGGCAGCGGCCGGCCGAGCGCCGTGCTCCAGCTCGTGCCGGGCGCCGATCCGCTCGGCGAGCTGACCCGCCGCATCCCGGAACTCGCCTCCCTCGCGGCGGAGGCCCGGCAAGCCGAGGAGGAGGCCGCGGAGAACCCGACGGCACCGGGATCCGACGCTCCGCACTTCGCCGACGCGGTGCGTGAAGCCGTCACGGCGTGGGCGCGCAGGGAGACGTCCCCGGACGAGGGGGCACCGGGCGACACCGCTACGGCCGGCGCCGACGCATCCCCGGCCACCTCCGCCGACGCATCCCGGACCTCCCGCGCCGGCACCTCCCCGGCCACCCGCCCGGTCGCACCCCCGGTCACCCCCGCGGACGCATCCCCGACCACGGCCGTGGCCGTGGCCGGCAGCGGGCGCCCGGTCATCATCGTCGACCAGTTCGAAGAGACCTTCACCCTCTGCCCCGACGAGCCCAACCGCCGTACCTTCCTCCAGTTCCTGCACGCGGCCTGCACCCCGCCCGCCGACTCGCCGACGGACGCCCCCGCCCCCGTCCTCGTCGTCCTCGGTATCCGCGCCGACTTCTACGAGCAGTGCCTGGGCTACCCGGAGCTGGCCGACGCGCTGCAGCACCGGCACATGGTGCTCGGGCCGCTGACCACCGCCGAGCTGCGCGAGGCGGTGACCGGACCCGCCAAGGCCGTGGGACTGGAGCTGGAACCGGGCCTGGCCGAGCTGATCGTGCGGGAGGTGAGCGCCGACGGCCCGCGCGGAGCGCACGACTCCGGGGTGCTCCCGCTCCTCTCGCACGCCCTGCTCGCCACCTGGCAGCGCCGCAAGTCGGGACGGCTGACCCTGGCCGGCTACCGCGCGGCCGGCGGCATCCAGGGCGCGGTCGCGGCGACCGCCGAGCGCGCCTGGTCCAGCCTCGACCCCGCCGCCCGCACGGCCGCCCGGCTGCTCCTGCTGCGCCTCGTCCGGCTGGGCGAGGACACCCAGGCCACGCGCCGGCGCGGGACACGGCGCCAGCTGGCGCAGGAGTCGGCGGACCCCGGCAAGACGGAGGAGTCGCTGGAGGCGCTGGTGCGCGCCCGGCTGGTGACGCTCGACGCGGAGACCGTGGAGATCACCCATGAGGCGCTGCTGCACGCCTGGCCGCGGCTGCGCCACTGGATCGACGAGGACCGCAGCGACCATCTGGTGCGCCAGCGGCTGGAGGAGGACGGCCGCGCCTGGGAGGCCTCGGCCCGGGACAGCTCGCTGCTCTACCGCGGCTCCCGCCTGGAGCAGGCCCGCGGCTGGGCGAAGTCCGCCGGGGACACCTATCTGACCCGCGGCGCGGTGCAGTTCCTGGCCGCCTCGGTCCGGCTGCGCAAGCGCACGGTCCTGATCAGCCGCGGGGCCGTGGCGGCGCTGGTGGTCCTCGCCGTGCTCGCCGCCGGCTCGGCGGTGGTGGCGTGGCAGCAGCGGGACGACGCCGTGTTCGAACAGGTGCTCGCCGAGGCGGACCGGGTCCAGCACACGGACCCCTCGCTGGCCGCCCAGCTCGACCTGGTGGCCCATCGCCTGCGGCCGGACGACGAGGGGACGTACAGCCGTCTGATCTCGATCGTGAACGCGCCCCTGGCCACCCCCCTGCTCGGCCACACCGGCGCCGTCTACCTCACCTCCTTCAGCCCCGACGGCAAGACGCTGGCCACGGCCAGCTACGACCAGACCGTCCGGCTGTGGAACGTGGCCGACCGCAGCCGTCCCAAGCCGCTCGGCAAGCCCCTCACCGGGCACACCAGCTGGGTGAGCAGCGCGGTCTTCAGCCCGGACGGGCACACCCTGGCCAGCGCCGGCGACGACGGAACGATCCGGCTGTGGGACGTCCGCGACCCCGCCCACCCGGTGCCGCTGGGCAAGCCGCTGACCGGCCACACGGGCACGATCTACCTGGTCGCCTTCAGCCCCGACGGCAGGACGCTGGCCTCCGCGAGCGAGGACCGCACCGTCCGGCTGTGGAACGTGGCCGACCCGAGCCGGCCCGAGCCGCTGCGCACGCTGGGCGGCCACACGGCGGCGGTGCGCTGCGTGGCGTTCAGCCCCGACGGGCGCACGCTCGCGGCGGGCGGCGACGACGACACCATCCGGCTGTGGAACACGGCCGATCCCCGGCACCCGAAGCCCCTGCCCACGGTGCTGACCGGCCACACGGACATCGTGCACTCGGTGGCCTTCAGCCCCGACGGCCGCACCCTCGCCAGCGGCAGCGCGGACGACACCATCCGCCTGTGGAAGGTCGCCGACCCGGCGCACGCGGCCCCGATCGGCTCCCCGCTCACCGGGCACACCGGCCCCATCTGGTCGGTGGCCTTCAGCCCCGACGGCAAGAGGCTCGCCGCGGCCAGCGCGGACAGCACCGCGAGCCTGTGGAACGTCAGCGATCCGGCCTCCCCCTCGCAGGTCGGCGAGCCGCTCGCGGGCAGCAGCGGCGAGATGTACGCCCTGGGCTTCAGCCCCGACGGCAAGACCCTCGCCACCGGCAGCGGGGACAGCAAGGTCCGCCTGTGGTCGGTACCGACGCAGGACATGATCGGCCGCAGCGGGGCCTTCCGCCCGGACGGGAAGGTCCTCGCCACGTCCGCGCACGACGGCAGGGTCCGGCTGTGGAACGTGTCGGCTCCCGACCGGCCCATGTCCCTGAGCAAACCGTTCATGCCCGCGGACGGCTACCAGCGTGCGCTGGTGTTCTCCCCCGACGGCCGCACCCTCGCCGTACGGACCGGGCACGCGGCGCTGTACCTGTGGAACGTCACCGACCCGGCCCACCCGGTCCCGGCCAGGCCGCCCCTCACCCTGCACACCCGCTTCGCGGGCCACAACTCCATGGCCTACAGCCCCGACGGCCGCACCCTGGCCACCGCCTACGACGACAACACCATCCAGCTGTGGAACGTCGCCGACCCCTCCCGTGCCGTCGCGCTCGGCAAGCCGCTCACCGGCTACCGGGGCTACGTCAACGCCCTCGCCTTCAGCCCGGACGGGCGCACGCTCGCCAGCGGCAGCGCGGACCGCACCGTCCTGCTGTGGGACGTCATGGACCCGGCCCGTCCCACCCGGACCGGCCACCCGCTCACGGGGCACACCGGCCCGATCAACGCGCTCGCCTACAGCCCCGACGGCCGCACCCTGGCCAGCGGCAGCGACGACGACACCGTACGGCTCTGGGACGTCACCGACCCCGCCGCGGCCAGGGCGCTGGGCTCCCCGCTCACCGGCCACACCGAGGCGGTCACGTCCCTGACGTTCGCCGCGTCCGGCCACACCCTGGCGAGCGGCGGCAACGACAACACGGTCCGCCTGTGGAACGTCACCGACCCCTCCTCGGCCTCCCCCATCGGCCAGTCCATGAGCCCCTACGCCAAGACGGGCAACTTCCTGTCCTTCAGCCCCAACAGCCACGTCCTCGGGGTGTCCAGCGGCGCCGACACGGTCCGCCTGTGGCGCCTGGACGCCGACCGGGCCATCAAGCACATCTGCTCGGTGACCAGCGGCGTTCTGACCCGGGAGAGGTGGCACGAGTACCTCCCCCGCCTGTCGTACGACCCCCCGTGCGCCGACTGACCGATCAAGATCAGCCAACTACCCCAACCAACAGACCCGTTATCTCCCGCAGGCCGCCCAACCTTGTTACCCTTGGCCATAGCCCGATCGCTGGTGCATCCCCCGTCGCCAGCGGTCGGGCCTTTTTTCGTACCGTGAAGCGGAAGCCGTACTGCCAAGTCCGTGCCGCGGAAGCTTCGAACGCCGAAGACCCCCGGCCCAAGTGGACCGGGGGTCTTCGTTCTGTGGGGCTAACAGGATTTGAACCTGTGGCCTCATCCTTATCAGGGATGCGCTCTAACCAACTGAGCTATAGCCCCGCCGCGCTCTGCGGTGTGTGTCCCGCGCGCTGACTCCTGAAGATTAGCGCACGAGGGGGGCAGTCCCAAAATCGGTTGTTGGGGGACTGTCAGGAGAGCCCGGCAGGTGGGGTCACTCGTCCTCGGCCAGCGTCAGCTCGATGCCGCCCACGAAGCCCGCGGAGAGGTTGTAGATGAACGCGCCGAGGGTGGCCAGAGCCGTCGCGAGGACCACGTCGATCACCGCGATGATCGCCGTGAACGTCAGGACGTGCGGGAGCGAGAGGAAGGCCTGGAGGTCGAAGCCGTTCGCCTCGTTGGAGCCCGTCGCCTCCGAGATCGTGCCGCCGACCGTCGAGAACACGCCCATCGCGTCCATGACCATCCACAGCACCGCCGAGGCGACGACCGTGCAGATGCCGAGCGCGATGGACAGCAGGAAGCTGACCTTCATCACCGACCACGGGTCGGCCTTGGCGACACGCAGCCGCGCCTTGCGCGTGCGCGGCGCGGTCTTCGCGCCGGTGCGCGGCCGGCGCACGGCCCCGGTCGGGGCCTGCGCCGGATAGGCCTGCGGCGGGTGGTACGGCTCGGCGGGCTCGGGCCGGCGCTCGCCGGGCAGCGGGGACGCCTGCTGCCGCTCGGCGGGGCCGGGCTGGGCCTGCGCGCCACGGGTGTCCGTCACAGTTCCCCCCTGGGATCCATGCGTGTCGGGCGAGGACGAGTCGGCCTTGCCTGCGTCGATCTTGCGCAGCTGGGTCGTGTGCGGGTCCCCCGCACGCGCGGCGGAGCCACGGCCGCCGCCGTCCGTTTCCGTACCCACAGAGGTACCGGCCGATCCCGCGCCCGTGGCTCCGCTCACGATGACTCACTCCTCGTGCTACTCGGCCGAGGGCGCCTCACCCTCGTCCGTGCCGGTGGTCGCGGCACCCTCGGCGGTCTCGTCCACGGCATCCTCGCCGTCGACCTCCTCCGCCTCGCGCCCCGCCTCGGCGTTACGTGCGATACCGACCACGGCATCGCGCTTGCCCAGGTTGATCAGTTGGACGCCCATGGTGTCACGGCCCGTCTCCCTGACCTCGTTGACTCGCGTACGAATCACACCGCCGGACAGGGTGATCGCGAGGATCTCGTCGTTCTCCTCGACAACCAGCGCGCCGACGAGAGAACCACGGTCCTCCACGATCTTGGCGGCCTTGATGCCGAGGCCGCCGCGACCCTGGACGCGGTACTCGTCGACGGCGGTCCGCTTCGCGTACCCGCCGTCCGTCGCAGTGAACACGAACGTACCGGGTCGAACAACATTCATCGACAGAAGTTCATCGCTCTCGCGGAAACTCATCCCCTTGACGCCGGAGGTGGCGCGGCCCATCGGGCGCAGGGTGTCGTCCGAGGCGGTGAACCTGATCGACTGTGCCTTCCTGCTGACCAGAAGCAGATCGTCGTCGGCCGACACCAGCTCGGCGCCGATCAGCTCGTCGTCCGAGCCGTCCTCGCGCTCGCGCAGGTTGATCGCGATCACACCGCCGGAGCGGGGCGAATCGTAATCCTTCAGAGGCGTCTTCTTGACCAGGCCGGACTTGGTCGCCAGGACCAGGTACGGCGCCGCCTCGTAGTCGCGGATCGCGAGGATCTCGGCGATCGCCTCGTCCGGCTGGAAGGCGAGCAGGTTCGCCACGTGCTGGCCGCGCGCGTCCCGGCCGGCCTCGGGCAGCTCGTACGCCTTCGCCCGGTACACCCGGCCCTTGTTGGTGAAGAAGAGCAGCCAGTGGTGCGTGGTGGAGACGAAGAAGTGGTCGACGATGTCGTCTTCCTTCAGCTTCGTGCCGCGCACGCCCTTGCCGCCGCGCTTCTGCGCCCGGTAGTCGTCCGTCTTCGTCCGCTTGACGTAACCGCCGCGCGAGACGGTGACGACGATGTCCTCCTCGGCGATCAGGTCCTCGATGGACATGTCGCCCTCGTACGGGATCAGCTTGGTCTGGCGGTCGTTGCCGTACTTCTCGACGATCGCGGCCAGCTCCTCGCTGACGATCCCGCGCTGGCGGACCGGGGAGGCAAGGATCGCGTTGTACTCGCGGATCTTCGCCTGGAGTTCGTCGTGCTCCTGGACGATCTTCTGGCGCTCCAGGGCGGCCAGCCGGCGCAGCTGCATCTCGAGGATGGCGTTCGCCTGGATCTCGTCGATCTCCAGGAGGCCCATCAGGCCGGTGCGCGCGACGTCGACGGTCTCACTGCGCCGGATCAGCGCGATGACCTCGTCGATGGCGTCCAGGGCCTTCAGCAGACCGCGCAGGATGTGGGCGCGCTCCTCGGCCTTGCGCAGCCGGAAGCGGGTCCGGCGGACGACGACCTCGATCTGGTGCGTCACCCAGTGGCGGATGAACGCGTCCAGGGACAGGGTGCGCGGCACGCCGTCGACCAGCGCCAGCATGTTGGCGCCGAAGTTCGTCTGCAGGTCGGTGTGCTTGTACAGGTTGTTCAGGACGACCTTGGCGACCGCGTCCCGCTTGAGGACGATCACCAGGCGCTGGCCCGTACGGGACGACGTCTCGTCGCGGACGTCCGCGATGCCGCCGATCTTGCCGTCCTTCACCAGGTCGGCGATCTTCTGCGCCAGGTTGTCCGGGTTGACCTGGTACGGCAGCTCCGTCACCACCAGGCACTGGCGGTTCTGGATCTCCTCGACCTCGACCACCGCGCGCATCGTGATGGAGCCGCGGCCGGTGCGGTACGCCTCCTCGATGCCCTTGCGGCCCACGACGAGCGCGCCGGTCGGGAAGTCCGGGCCCTTGATGCGCTCGATGAGCGCGTCCAGCAGCTCCTCGTGCGAGGCCTCCGGGTTCTCCAGACACCACTGGGCACCGGCCGCGACCTCGCGCAGGTTGTGCGACGGGATGTTGGTCGCCATGCCGACCGCGATACCGGCCGAGCCGTTGATCAGCAGGTTCGGGAAGCGGGAGGGCAGAACGGTCGGCTCCTGGGAGCGGCCGTCGTAGTTGTCCGTGAAGTCGACGGTCTCCTCGTCGATGTCGCGGACCATCTCCATCGACAGCGGCGCCATCTTGCACTCGGTGTAGCGCATGGCGGCCGCCGGGTCGTTGCCCGGAGAGCCGAAGTTGCCGTTGGAGTCCACCAGCGGCATCCGCATCGACCACGGCTGGGCGAGGCGCACCAGGGCGTCGTAGATCGAGGAGTCGCCGTGCGGGTGGTAGTTACCCATGACGTCACCGACGACACGGGCGCACTTGTAGAAGCCGCGCTCGGGGCGGTAGCCGCCGTCGTACATCGCGTACAGCACACGGCGGTGGACGGGCTTGAGACCGTCCCGGACGTCGGGCAGCGCGCGGGACACGATGACGGACATCGCGTAGTCGAGGTACGAGCGCTGCATCTCCGTCTCGAGCCCGACGGGCTCGATGCGTACGATCGCGTCGCCGCCCTCTTCAGGGGTGACTGGAGTGTTCTCGTCGGCCATTGCTGGTCAAGATCCTTCCTGGTGCGGTCAGCTGAGACCGACTCAGATGTCGAGGAAGCGGACGTCCTTGGCGTTGCGCTGGATGAACGCGCGGCGGGCCTCGACGTCCTCGCCCATCAGGACCGAGAACAGGTCGTCGGCCTGGGCGGCGTCGTCGAGGGTGACCTGGCCGAGGACGCGGTGCTCGATGTCCATGGTGGTCACGCGCAGCTCCTCGGCGTTCATCTCGCCGAGACCCTTGAAGCGCTGGATCGAGTCCTCCTTGACCCGCTTGCCGCGCTGGCGGCCCATCTCCAGCAGCGCGTCGCGCTCGCGGTCGGAGTACGCGTACTCGACCTCGTCCCGGCCCCACTTGATCTTGTAGAGCGGGGGACGGGACAGGAACACGTGCCCGGCCTCGACCAGCGGCCGCATGAAGCGGAACAGGAAGGTCAGCAGCAGGGTGTTGATGTGCTGGCCGTCGACGTCGGCGTCCGCCATCAGGATGATCTTGTGATAGCGGAGCTTCTCGATGTCGAAGTCCTCGTGCACGCCCGTGCCGAAGGCGGAGATCAGCGCCTGGATCTCCTGGTTCTGCAGGATCTTGTCGATCCTGGCCTTCTCGACGTTGAGGATCTTGCCGCGGATCGGGAGGATCGCCTGGTACTGCGGGTTACGGCCGGACTTGGCCGAGCCGCCGGCGGAGTCACCCTCGACGATGAAGATCTCGCACTTGGTGGGGTCGTTGGACTGGCAGTCGGAGAGCTTGCCCGGCAGGGACGCCGACTCCAGCAGGCCCTTGCGGCGGGTGAGGTCGCGGGCCTTGCGGGCCGCCACACGCGCGGTGGCCGCCTGGATGCCCTTGCGGATGATGTCCGCGGCCTCGACCGGGTTGCGGTCCAGCCAGTCGTTGAGGTGCTCGTAGACCGCCTTCTGCACGAAGGTCTTGGCCTCCGTGTTGCCCAGCTTGGTCTTGGTCTGGCCCTCGAACTGCGGCTCGCTCAGCTTGACCGAGATGATCGCGGTCAGACCCTCACGGATGTCGTCGCCGGTGAGGTTGTCGTCCTTCTCGCGCAGCAGCTTCTTGTCGCGCGCGTACTTGTTGATCAGCGAGGTCAGCGCGGCGCGGAAGCCCTCTTCGTGGGTACCGCCCTCGTGCGTGTGGATGATGTTCGCGAAGGAGTACACGCCCTCGGTGTAGCCGCTGTTCCACTGCATCGCGACCTCGAGGGACAGGCTCTTGTCCTTGTCCTCGGCCTCCAGGTCGATCACGGTGGGGTGCACCGCCTCTCCCTTGCGGGAGTTGAGGTACTTCACGAAGTCGACGATGCCGCCCTCGTAGTGGTACGTGACCGACTTGACCTCGGCCTTCTCGTCCGCACCCGCCTCGTCCGCACCGCTGGTGGCCTTCGCCGACTCGCGCTCGTCAGTGAGTTTGATCGTCAAACCCTTGTTGAGGAACGCCATCTCCTGGAAGCGCCGCGACAGCGTCTCGAAGGAGTACTCGGTGGTCTCGAAGATGTCCGGGTCGGCCCAGAAGGTGACCGAGGTACCGGTCTCGTCCGTCGCCTCGTGCTGGTCGAGCGGGGCCGTCGGGACGCCGAGCTTGTAGTCCTGCGTCCAGCGGTGGCCGTCGGTCCTGATCTCGACGGCGACCTTCGTGGACAGCGCGTTCACGACGGACACACCCACACCGTGCAGACCGCCGGAGACGGCGTAACCGCCGCCGCCGAACTTGCCGCCCGCGTGCAGCACGGTCAGCACGACCTCGACGGCCGGCTTGCCCTCGGAGGGGACGATGCCCACGGGGATGCCACGGCCGTTGTCGACGACGCGCACACCGCCGTCGGGGAGGATCGTCACGTCGATGGTGTCCGCGTAGCCGGCCAGCGCCTCGTCGACCGAGTTGTCGACGACCTCGTACACCAGGTGGTGCAGACCGCGCTCGCCCGTGGAGCCGATGTACATGCCGGGCCGCTTGCGGACCGCGTCCAGCCCTTCGAGCACGGTGATGGCGCTGGCGTCGTAGGACGCGGAGGCGGTGGCCTCGGCATTCACGCCGGCGTCGGTGGACGGGATGTTCTCGTTGGGGTTGCCGGAATCGGCCACGAAGCGCCCTTTCTGGCACAGCACGAGCCGGGCTCGTCGGCGGGTTGCCGGAGCGGCTGCGGCATGTTGCGTTGGTAAGCCTTGATCAGCGTTGCTCAGCTTTTCCCGGGCGGTCCCCACGATTGGGGCGGGATTGGCTTCCAGTCTACCGGTAGCGCCGACAGTGATGGGGGTTTGCCGGTACCTGAGTCCGCATGTGCCGCCCTCAACCGGTCTCGGCCGGGTACCGATATACGGAAGGGGGCTCCAAGCGGCTCACAGCGCCACTCAGCGCTTCGGGCCGTCAACCCTTGGCTACTGGGGGGTCAGCTCGTGATCCACACCTGCGCACGGGGGTGCGACAGGGGGTGCGACGGCGCCGCGCATCAACCGGGTGACGTGAGGTACGTCACCCGTAGGTATCGCCCGGACCCGTGCTCCCCGGAGCCCTGAGCGGGCCGTAACGCCGGGCGGGACCACCGGGACCGTTGACCTTGAGCAGACGGACCGTGCCGTGGCCGAGGTCCTCGTTGAGCCGGGCGACCAGGGTCGGGGCCAGCAGCCGCAGCTGGGTCGCCCACGCCGTCGAGTCGCACTGCACGGACAGCACCCGCTCGTCCTCGTCGTACCGCTGCGGCACGCAGTGCTTGGCCAGGTCCTCGCCGACGATCTGCGGCCAGCGACCCATGACGCCGCCCACCGCGGCCGGCGTCTCCCAGCCGCGCTCGGTGAGCAGCCGGTTGATCGCCGCACCGAGCGCCATCGGGTCGCGTCCGTCGGCACGCGCGCCGGAGCGCAGACCGCCGCCGCGCCTCGCCTGCTTCTTCTGCCGCGCCGCGTCCCCACGCGCGCGTGCCTGCTCCTTCGCGGCGCGCAACGCCACGCGCGCGAGGTCGACACCGGAGGGCTCCGGTGACTTCTTCGGGTCCTTCGGGTCCTTCGGGGCGGATTCGTCGGTGCTCATACGCGCTCCACCGTCCCGTCGGCCACCGCATAGCGGGCGCCGGCCAGTACATGCGGTACGTCGTCGTCCACAGCGGCGGTGACCAGCACCTGCTCGCCGGGCGCGACCAGTTCGGCCAGCCGCTCACGGCGGCGGGCGTCCAGCTCGGCGAAGACGTCGTCCAGGATCAGCACCGGCTCGTTGCCCTCCGCGCGCAGCAGGTCGTACGAGGCCAGGCGCAGGGCGAGGGCGTAGGACCAGGACTCGCCATGGGAGGCGTACCCCTTGGCGGGCAGCTGACCGAGTTTGAGAATCACATCGTCCCGATGCGGCCCCACGAGGGTGACGCCCCGCTCGATCTCCTGCTTGCGCGCCTCCGCCAGAGCCGCCATCAGCTGGGCGTAGAGGTCCTCGCGCGTGTGCGCCTCGCCGGGCGCGGACGGCTTGTACTCCAGCGCGATCGGACCACCGCCGGGGGCCAGCTGCTCGTACGCCTTGTCGGCCAGCGGCTGCAGCGCGGCGACCAGATCCAGACGCTGGGCGAGCAGTTCGGCGCCCGCGCGCGCGAGGTGCTGGTCCCACACGTCGAGCGTGGACAGATCCATGGAGCGGCCGCCGTGCCTACGCGCCAGCGCGGCCGTCTTGAGGAGCGTGTTGCGCTGCTTGAGCACCCGCTCGTAGTCGGAGCGCACACCCGCCATGCGCGGGGAGCGCGCGGTGATCAGCTCGTCCAGGAACCGGCGCCGCTCACCGGGATCGCCCTTGACCAGCGCGAGGTCCTCCGGCGCGAACAGCACCGTCCGTACGATCCCCAGCACGTCCCTCGGCCTGACCTGCGAGGACCGGTTGATACGGGCCCGGTTGGCCCGGCCGGGGTTCAGCTCCAGCTCGACCAGCTGCTGCCGCTCGCCCTGTCTGACCTGCGCCCGGATGACGGCCCGCTCGGCACCCATACGGACCAGGGGCGCGTCGGAGGCGACGCGGTGGCTGCCGAGGGTGGCGAGGTAGCCCACCGCCTCGACCAGATTGGTCTTGCCCTGCCCGTTGGGGCCGACGAAGGCGGTGACGCCCGGGTCGAGCGGAACTTCGACCCGGGCGTACGAGCGGAAGTCGGCCAGCGAAAGATGCGTGACGTGCATGGTCGTTCGCCGACCTCCCCCAGGGTTGTGGATCGCTGAGCGACCCTGTGGATTACTTCTTCTCTACGGCGTGGCCGCCGAACTGGTTGCGCAGCGCGGCGATCATCTTCATCTGCGGCGAGTCCTCCTGACGGGAGGCGAACCGCGCGAACAGCGACGCGGTGATCGCGGGAAGCGGCACCGCGTTGTCGATGGCGGCTTCCACAGTCCAGCGTCCCTCACCGGAGTCCTGTGCATAACCGCGCAGGTCACCGAGGTGCTCGTCCTCGTCCAGGGCGTTCACCGCGAGGTCCAGCAGCCAGGACCGGATGACCGTGCCCTCCTGCCAGGAGCGGAAGACCTCGCGGACGTTCTCCACGGAGTCGACCTTCTCCAGCAGCTCCCAGCCCTCGGCGTAGGCCTGCATCATGGCGTACTCGATGCCGTTGTGGACCATCTTCGCGAAGTGGCCCGCGCCGACCTTGCCCGCGTGCACCGAACCGAAGTCACCCTCCGGCTTGAGCGCGTCGAAGACCGGCTGCACCTTGGCGACGTTCTCGGCGTCGCCGCCGTACATCAGCGCGTACCCGTTCTCCAGGCCCCAGACGCCGCCGGAGACACCGCAGTCGACGAAGCCTATGCCCTGGGCGGCCAGCTCCTCGGCGTGCTTCTCGTCGTCCGTCCAGCGGGAGTTGCCGCCGTCCACGACCACGTCGCCGGGCTCCAGCAGCTTGGCGAGCTGGTCGATCGTGGACTGCGTGGGCTCGCCGGCCGGGACCATCACCCAGACCACGCGCGGACCGCTGAGCTTGCCCACAAGCTCTTCCAGGCTGTGGACATCAGCGAGGTCGGCGTTGCGGTCGTATCCGAGGACGGTGTGGCCCGCGCGGCGGATCCGCTCGCGCATGTTGCCGCCCATCTTGCCGAGGCCGACGAGACCGAGCTCCATCAGTTGTGTTCCTTAGGTTGCTGTGTGGCGTGTGGGGCACCTGCGTACCCGGTCCGAGCCTAGTCGTGGCCCCTCACGCACAGCTGTGGGCATACGCGCTCACCTGCGACTTTGGCGCCGGGTCGCGCAGCCCACCCCGCCCAGCCACAGCACCGGGCACCCACCAGAGCACCCAGCGCTGTGCACACCTGTGGACAACCTCAGCCGCTGAGCCGCACCGGCATGATCAGGTACTTGTACGCGTCGTCGGCCTCAGCGTCCACCGCCGGCTTCCCGCTCAGCAGCGCCGGCTTCGTGGACGTCGTGAACGACAGCTGAGCCACCGGAGAGTCGATCGCGCTCAGACCGTCCAGCAGGAACGTCGGGTTGAAGGCGATCGAGATGTCGTCGCCCTCCAGCTGCGCGTCCACCCTTTCCACAGCCTGTGCGTCGTCGCTGGAGCCCGCCTCCAGGATCAGCACACCCTGCTCGAAGCTCAGCCGCACCGGGGTGTTGCGCTCGGCGACCAGGGCCACACGCTTGACGGCCTCCACGAAGGGGGCGGTCTCGATCACGGCGACGGAGTTGAACTCGGTCGGGAACAGCGTGCGGTACTTCGGCAGGTCGCCCTCGAGCAGACGCGTGGTCGTACGACGGCCCGCGCCCTCGAAACCGATCAGGCCCTCGCCCGCGCCCGAGCCGGACAGCGCCAGCGTGACGCTGTCACCGGCGCCGAGCGACTTGGCGGTGTCCAGGAGCGTCTTGGCCGGGACCAGGGCGACCGCGGAGGCGTCCGGGTTCTCCGGCTTCCACAGGAACTCGCGGACCGCGAAGCGGTAGCGGTCGGTGGAGGCCAGGGTGACCGTGTCGCCCTCGATCTCAATACGCACACCGGTGAGGACGGGCAGCGTGTCGTCACGGCCGGCGGCGATGGCCACCTGGGAGACGGCGGCCGCGAAGACCTCGCCGGGGACGGTGCCCGTGGCGTTCGGCATCTGCGGCAGGGCCGGGTACTCCTCCACAGGCAGGGTGTGGAGTGTGAACCGCGAGGAGCCGCAGACCACGGTCGCCCGTACACCGTCTGTGGAAATCTCCACCGGGCGGTTGGGGAGAGCACGGGAGATGTCGGCGAGCAGGCGGCCGGAGACGAGGACCGTGCCCTCCTCCTCGACCTCGGCCTCGACGCTCACCTTCGCGGAGACCTCGTAGTCGAAGCTCGACAGGCTCAGCTGGCCGTCCTCCGCCTTCAGCAGCAGGCCGGCGAGGACAGGCGCCGGCGGACGGGCCGGGAGGCTGCGTGCTGCCCACGCCACTGCCTCCGCGAGTACGTCGCGTTCCACCCGGATCTTCACCGTAAGCCGCCTCCTGCTGTTGCTACTGAGTCCTCCGACTCGGTGTCACCGCCCACTGCGAAGGGCAGGACACCGGGGACCAGTCTGACGCACCGCACTGACAGTAGGTGCCTGTCGGGGTCAAGTCGGTCCGAGGGGCAGCCGGGCTCGAGAGAGCAAGTTGTGCACAGGCCCCGCTTCGAAACGGATTCCCAGCTCTCTCTAGTTGGGAGTAGTAGTAGGGCCTGTGGATACCGTGGATAACCTCGTTTGCCCAGGTCAGAGCGGGAATTTTGTCCACTGGCCCTGTGGGCGGAGGCGGTGGACAACTGAGGGTCTCTGTGGAGAACAGAAAGTTCTGCACACACCGCCCACAGCTTGAGGGCAGTTCTCCCCAGCTGTGTCCCCAGGTTTACCCACGTTTCCCACACCCCAACCCGGCAGCTTCGTGTGACGGCTTTCACTCGACGCGGTGAGCGGGTGCGTCGCGTTGCCGAACAGTGGACAGCCATGTGGAGAAGCCCGGGTTCGCTGGGGACAACCGGCCCCAGCCTGTGGGCTTCCCGTGGAAAACTCCGTGCACAGCCTGTGGATCTCCGCTTTGTCCACAGTCTGTGGAGATCGTTTGTCCACGATTCCACAGGCTGCTGAGCTGGGCGGACGCTGGTTCCCCAGGCTCCCTGTGGATGCAGTTCGGGACAACTCCACAGTCCCCAGGATGTGGACGGAAGAAAGTCACCGAATCTGTGGAGAGTGGCCGTAACCAGGCACTTAATCGAACACTCGGTGGCTGGGGAGGAACGGCCACGGGGCCGCGACGAGCCGTCGGTGAGCCGTCCGAAGGTCGCGATGACGGGTGCCGGCAGCCGCCCGGGACGCGAAAAGGCGCCCCCGGGATGTCCTCCCGAGGGCGCCCTCAGCGCCGTTGCACGGCCGTCGTCAGCCGTTCTTGATGCGGTTCGTCAGCTCGGTCACCTGGTTGTAGATCGAGCGCCGCTCGGCCATCAGCGCGCGGATCTTGCGGTCGGCGTGCATGACGGTCGTGTGGTCGCGGCCACCGAAGTGCGCGCCGATCTTCGGCAGGGACAGGTCGGTCAGCTCGCGGCACAGGTACATGGCGATCTGGCGGGCCGTGACCAGCTGGCGGCCGCGCGAGGTGCCGCACAGGTCATCGATCGTGAGGCCGAAGTAGTCGGCGGTCGCCCCCATGATGGCCGACGCGGTGATCTCGGGAGTCGAGTCCTCGCCCCCGGGGATCAGGTCCTTGAGGACGATCTCCGTCAGGCCCAGGTCCACCGGTTGCCGGTTGAGCGAGGCGAACGCGGTCACCCGGATCAGCGCGCCCTCCAGCTCACGGATGTTCCGCGAGATCCGGGAGGCGATGAACTCCAGTACCTCCGGCGGGGCGTTGAGCTGCTCCTGCACCGCCTTCTTGCGCAGGATCGCGATGCGCGTCTCCAGCTCGGGCGGCTGGACGTCGGTGATCAGACCCCACTCGAAACGGTTCCGCAGTCGGTCCTCCAGCGTGACCAGCTGCTTGGGCGGCCGGTCGCTGGAGAGCACGATCTGCTTGTTGGCGTTGTGGAGCGTGTTGAAGGTGTGGAAGAACTCCTCCTGCGTCGACTCCTTGTCCGCCAGGAACTGGATGTCGTCGACGAGCAGGATGTCCATCTCGCGGTAGCGCTTGCGGAAGCTGTCGCCCTTGCCGTCGCGGATGGAGTTGATGAACTCGTTGGTGAACTCCTCGGAGCTGACGTACCGCACCCGCGTGCCCGGGTAGAGGCTGCGCGCGTAGTGCCCGATCGCGTGCAGCAGGTGCGTCTTGCCGAGCCCCGACTCCCCGTAGATGAAGAGGGGGTTGTACGCCTTCGCGGGCGCCTCGGCGACGGCCACCGCGGCCGCGTGCGCGAACCGGTTGGAGGCGCCGATGACGAACGTGTCGAAGAGGTACTTCGGGTTCAGTCGCGCGGTCGGCTCACCGGGACCGCTCGCCGGCGCGGGCTTCGCGGCCGCCGGACCGGGCGCACCGGTCCCGCCGGCCGGCGGCAGGTCCGGGCGGCCCGGACCGCCGCGGTGCACCGGGCCGGCGCCGGCCGGCTGGTCGGGCAGCTCACGGCGGACGGGGTCGCGCTGGTCGTACTCCGCGCGGGGGGAGCCGTAGTCCGGGCGCTCGTACTCCGAGCGGTCGTAGTCGGGGCGCTCGTACTCCGGGCGCGGGGCGTCGTAGTCGCCGCGCTGCCGGTCGTACGACGGGCGCTCCACGTTCTGCGGGCGGTAGTCCTGGGACGGCGAGCCGTAGGTGTCCTGCCCCGAGGAGCCGTAGGCGTCCTGCGACGGCGAGGCGTAAGGGTCGCGCTCGGGGAAGCCGAGGCGCGGCTGCTGCCAGCCGTACTCGTCCTGTCCGGACCGCGGCCAGGCGCCGGGCTCGGGTCGCTGGTACTCGGACGGATAGGCGGGCCGGGCCGTCGGCAGCTGGTCCCCGCGGGAGGGCGGCTCGTTGCCCGGGAGCGGGTCGCCGGCACGGTGCCGTCCGTAGCCCTCGTACGGTCCGGAGGGCAGTTCCGGCTCCTCGTAGCGCTGCCGCTGCGGCTGCGCGGAGGGCGCCTGCGGGGCCGACGGCTCGCCCGCGGAGTCGTCCACGGTGATCGCGATGCGGATGGGGCGGCCGCACTCGCGGCTCAGGGTCTCGCTGACGATCGGCGCGAGACGGCCCTCCAGTACGTTCTTCGCGAATTCGTTCGGTACGGCGAGCAGAGCGGTGTCCGCTACCAGCGCGAGCGGCTGGCAGCGCCGGATCCAGTGCTCGTCCTTCGCCTCGACACCCTGGCCGCGGCCCTCACCGAGGAGCTGCTCGAGTACTCGTGGCCACACTGCGGCAAGATCGGCAGGTACGTCAGCCACAGGGCACGCTCTCTCACAGGTCCCACGAACGTGTGGTTGTGGGACGGGTCGGGGTGAAAATCGGGGCGGGCGGGGATAAGGGAACGAATCGGAGTCCAGCCACGGTAGTCAGCGTGGCGGCTACGGTTCAAGTTGTTGTCCCCAGCCTGTGGATAGTGTCTCTCAGTGACCCTCGGTTTGACCGGATGGCGTAGCCCCGCGTACCGTAACCAGGTCGAGTTGTCGATGGCTGCTGCCGCCTGCCTCCGATGGGCACAGATCACTTCAGGTGATCGGGAAGCGGTGCACTCGGGCGTGACGCGAGCTACTCGTGGGCGCACGGTGACAGCCAGGACGGCACCCCGCCACCTACCGATTCTTTCTGGAGCCCCCGAGTGAGCAAGCGCACCTTCCAGCCGAACAACCGTCGTCGCGCGAAGACCCACGGCTTCCGCCTGCGGATGCGTACCCGTGCCGGCCGCGCGATTCTCGCGAACCGCCGTAGCAAGGGTCGCGCCAGCCTGTCCGCCTGATCCTGATCAGGTCATGACGTCGTGCTGCCTACCGAGCATCGGCTGAGGCGGCGCGAGGACTTCGCGACCGCGGTACGACGGGGTCGTCGGGCAGGCCGCCCGACTCTCGTCGTCCACCTTCGTAGCGGTGCCACGGACCCGCACGCGCCAGGGGAGAGCGCTCCCCCGACGCGTGCGGGTTTCGTCGTGAGCAAGGCTGTGGGTGGAGCGGTCGTGCGCAACAAAGTGAAGCGCAGACTGCGCCATCTGATGCGTGACCGAGTCGCCCTGTTTCCCCCCGGTAGCCTGGTAGTCGTACGAGCGCTGCCCGGAGCGGGCGACGCAGACCACGCACAGCTGGCCCGAGACCTGGATGCCGCCCTCGAGCGGCTGCTGGGAGGGGGCGCGCGATGAAGTACCCGCTACTGGCTCTGATCAAGCTGTACCAGTGGACGATCAGTCCGCTGCTGGGGCCGGTGTGCAAGTACTACCCGTCGTGCTCCCACTACGGCTACACGGCCATCGACCGGCACGGTGCGGTCAAGGGAACGGCACTCACCGCCTGGCGCATCCTCCGGTGCAATCCGTGGTCGCTCGGCGGTGTGGACCATGTTCCTCCGCGCAAGCGCCCGCGGTGGCACGAAATGCTGCGCAACGCTTGGCGCGCACGAAAGGGCGGGACCTCCGCCGCCGAACCGGCCACCGAGGAGAAGCCTCAGTCCGAGCTTCCCTCGAGCCCGGCCGCAGAGACTTCGTCCCATGCCCAAGGAGCATGATTAGTGGACACGATTGCCAGCCTCTTCAGCTTCATCACGACACCTGTCTCCTGGGTCATCGTCCAGTTCCACACGGTGTACGGCGCCATCTTCGGCCCCGACACCGGGTGGGCCTGGGGCCTGTCGATCGTGTCCCTCGTGATTCTGATCCGCATCTGCCTGGTCCCGCTCTTCGTGAAGCAGATCAAGGCGACCCGGGCCATGCAGACGCTCCAGCCCGAGATGAAGAAGATTCAGGAGCGCTACAAGAACGACAAGCAGCGTCAGTCCGAAGAGATGATGAAGCTGTACAAGGAGTCGGGCACCAACCCGCTCTCCTCGTGCCTTCCCATCCTGGCGCAGTCCCCGTTCTTCTTCGCCCTGTACCACGTGCTCAACGGCATCGCGTCGGGCCAGACCATCGGCGTCATCAACGCGTCGCTGCTGGAGAGCGCCCGTAAGGCGCACATCTTCGGGGCCCCGCTCGCCGCGAAGTTCAAGGACAGCTCCAGCACCATCGAGGCGCTCGGCGCCTCGGTCACCGACGTGCGCGTCGTGACCGTGGTCATGATCGTCCTGATGTCGGCGTCGCAGTTCTACACGCAGCGCCAGCTGATGACGAAGAACGTCGACACCACGGTGAAGACGCCGTTCATGCAGCAGCAGAAGATGCTGATGTACGTCTTCCCCATCATGTTCGCCGTCTTCGGTATCAACTTCCCGGTCGGTGTCCTCATCTACTGGCTGACCACCAACGTGTGGACCATGGGCCAGCAGATGTACGTCATCCACAACAACCCGACCCCGGGTTCCAAGGCCCAGGCCGCCTACCTGGAGCGCCTCACCAAGCACGTCGCGCACCACGGCAAGGTCCGTCGCCGGAGCGAGAAGACCATCGTCAAGGCGATCGTCGCCAAGGGCCGTGAGCGCAACGAGTTCGAGCGCAAGTTCATCAACGGTCTGACCAAGGCGGGCCTCGCGGCCCAGGCCGACGGCACCGTGGTGAAGAGCGAGAGCCAGGCCGTGGTGGAGGCCGAGGACGGCACGACGACCACCACCGCCCCTCGGCGCCAGCAGCCCAAGCGTCAGAGCAAGGCCCAGCGCCAGACCGGCGGGACCAAGCCGGCGGGCGACGACACGTCGGCCACCTCGCTGGAGAAGTCCGACGAGCCGGAGGACGCCAAGCCCGCCGCTGCCAAGCAGCCCCAGAAGCCCGGCTCCGGCACCCGCAGCAAGGCCCAGTCCGGCCAGCGCAAGGGTGGCCCGCAGCGGCCCAAGTCCCCGTCCAAGAAGTAAGAAGGAGCCCATCCCGTGACGGAAGGCACCACCTCCGCCGCTGCCGAGGGTGCAGACACCCTGACTCGCCTGGAGCAGGAGGGTGAGATCGCGGCGGACTACCTGGAGGGTCTGCTGGACATCGCCGACCTCGACGGCGACATCGACATGGACGTCGAGGCCGATCGCGCCTCCGTGTCGATCATCAGCGACAGCGGCAGCCGCGACCTGCAGAAGCTGGTCGGCCGCGACGGCGAGGTGCTGGAGGCACTGCAGGAGCTGACGCGCCTGGCCGTGCACCGGGAGACCGGCGACCGCAGCCGACTGATGCTGGACATCGCGGGCTACCGCGCCAAGAAGCGCGCCGAGCTGTCCGAGCTGGGCGCCAAGGCCGCCGCCGATGTCAAGAACACCGGCGAGCCCGTGAAGCTCAAGCCGATGACCCCGTTCGAGCGCAAGGTCGTGCACGACGCGGTCAAGGCCGCCGGGCTGCGCAGCGAGTCGGAGGGCGAGGAGCCGCAGCGGTTCGTCGTCGTGCTGCCCGCCTGATCGGTCCCTCACGTTTCACCGGCCCCGTCTGTTGAGCAGACGGGGCCGAACTTTGTCAGCCTGGTAGTTCTGGTGGCCGGTGCGCGAAGCACCGGCGCGGTACGGAAGGACGGTCCCCGTGACGGAGGCAGCGGAGCTTCCCCCCGCGCCCGAGCAGGCGCGGGTAGTTTTTGGTGATCGCTTCGCCGATGCGGTCCGCTACGCGGAGCTGCTTGCCGAGGCGGGCGTGCAGCGTGGCCTGATCGGCCCGCGTGAAGTGCCTCGTCTGTGGGAGCGGCACCTGCTGAACTGCGCGGTCCTCTCGGAGGCGGTCCCGGAGGGGGTGACGGTGTGCGACGTCGGCTCCGGCGCCGGCCTGCCGGGCATTCCGCTGGCCCTGGTCCGGGACGACCTGAACATCACCCTGTTGGAGCCCCTGCTGCGGCGCACCACCTTCCTCACCGAGGTCGTCGAGCTGCTGGGCCTGGATCACGTCACCGTGGTGCGGGGCCGGGCCGAGGAGGTCATGGGCAAGCTGCCACCCGTCCATGTGGTGACAGCCCGCGCCGTGGCCCCGCTGGACCGTCTGGCCACCTGGGGCATTCCGCTGCTGCGCCCGTACGGCGAGATGCTCGCACTCAAGGGGGACACCGCCGAGGAGGAGCTGAAGTCGGCGGCCACCGCGCTCAGCAAGCTGGGTGCGGTGTCGACGTCCATCCTGCATGTGGGTGAGGGCGTGGTGGACCCCCCGTCCACGGTCGTGCGGGTCGAGGTGGGAGAGAGCCCGGGCGGTGTGCGCTTCGCGGCGAAGCGGGCCAAGGCGGCCCGGACGGGGCGGGTACGGCGCCGTCGCTGATCCGTCCTGAGGACGAGACGTACTCCACACAAGCTGCCAAACGCACGTAAGCCGGAGTGTCGCGAAGGTCCGGCCGCCATCGCTGTGCATCGTGTTTCACGTGAAACGTCGCTCACTGCTGCACGGCATCATCAGTCGCGGCCGCGCCGCGGCCGAACCTCGCGACCGAAAGCCTCTCGGTTCACTCGGAGAGGCACCGGAGTTGTCCACAGAGGTGGATTTCTCCACAGAACACCAGGCCTCACTGGTTCACGACCCCGAAGACATGGGAGGCTCTGTTCATTGCGAGCCTGAAGTCGAGGAGAGTGAATCCGTGCGGTCCGACGCCAACATCGCGGGACCGATGACCGATCCGGTCCCCGGTCCCCGTACCGAGTCGATGGGGGCGGATGTTTCACGTGAAACACCGCCCCCGATGGACGACACTCCCATCGGTCGCGCTGCCCAACTGGCGGTGGAGGCTCTGGGCCGCGCCGGCGAAGGCCTGCCGCGACCCGAGCAGACCCGAGTCATCGTGGTCGCCAACCAGAAGGGCGGCGTGGGCAAGACGACGACGACCGTCAACCTTGCCGCTTCGCTGGCTCTGCACGGCGGCCGCGTTCTGGTGATCGACCTCGACCCGCAGGGCAACGCGTCCACGGCGCTGGGGATCGACCATCACGCCGAGGTTCCTTCCATCTACGACGTGTTGGTGGAGAGCAGGCCGCTCGCCGAGGTCGTCCAGCCCGTCCCCGATGTCGAAGGCCTCTTCTGCGCCCCCGCCACCATCGATCTCGCCGGTGCGGAGATCGAATTGGTGTCCCTGGTGGCCCGTGAGAGTCGGCTGCAGCGCGCGATCCAGGCGTACGAGCAGCCGTTGGACTACATCCTCATCGACTGCCCGCCCTCGCTGGGCCTGTTGACGGTCAACGCGCTCGTCGCGGGCCAGGAGGTCCTCATCCCCATCCAGTGCGAGTACTACGCGCTGGAGGGACTGGGTCAGCTGCTGCGCAACGTCGACCTGGTGCGGGGGCACCTCAACCCCACCCTGCATGTGTCGACCATCCTGCTCACCATGTACGACGGCCGGACGCGTCTCGCCTCGCAGGTCGCGGAAGAGGTGCGCACCCACTTCGGCGACGAGGTGCTGCGGACGAGCATCCCTCGCTCGGTCCGTATCTCCGAGGCGCCGAGCTACGGGCAGACGGTGCTGACTTACGATCCTGGATCGAGCGGTGCCCTCTCCTATCTTGAGGCGGCCCGAGAAATCGCGCTGAAGGGCATCGGCATCAGCTATGACGCCAGCCAGGCCCATATCGGCGCCCAGAACGACCCGAGCATGGTGGAGGGGATCCAGTGAGCGAGCGACGGAGGGGGCTGGGCCGCGGACTCGGCGCACTGATCCCTGCTGCCCCGACCGAGAAGAACCCGGCTCCGGCCGCGATGGGGAGTGGAGCGTCCACGTCCCCGGCAGCGGTCCCGGTGCTGACGACCGACCGCGGGGTGGCCGCGGCGAAGGTGGCCACGCTGCCGCCTGTTTCACATGAAACCGAGGATCCCTCGGTGAGCCCTGTCGCGGAGGCTCCCGCGCCTCCGGTGGGCGCCCACTTCGCCGAGCTGCCCCTCGACGCCATCACGCCGAACCCGCGTCAGCCGCGTGAGGTCTTCGACGAGGACGCGCTGCACGAGCTGGTCACCTCTATCCAGGAGGTCGGTCTCCTCCAGCCCGTCGTCGTACGGCAGCTGGGTCCCGGCCGCTATGAGCTGATCATGGGTGAGCGCCGCTGGCGGGCCTGCCGTGAGGCCGGCCTGGAGGCCATCCCGGCGATCGTCCGGGCTACCGATGACGAGAAGCTCCTCCTGGACGCCCTGCTGGAGAACCTGCACCGGGCGCAGCTGAACCCGCTGGAAGAGGCAGCCGCCTACGACCAGCTGCTGAAGGACTTCAACTGCACGCACGACCAGCTGGCCGACCGCATCGGGCGCTCTCGTCCGCAGGTCTCCAACACCCTGCGGCTGCTGAAGCTGTCGCCGGCGGTCCAGCGCAGGGTCGCCGCCGGGGTCCTCTCCGCCGGGCACGCCCGGGCGCTGCTGTCCGTCGAGGACTCGGAGGAGCAGGACCGGCTGGCCCACCGCATCGTGGCCGAGGGCCTCTCCGTGCGGGCCGTCGAGGAGATCGTGACCCTGATGGGCTCGCGGCCCCAGACGACCCAGCGATCCAAGGGCCCGCGGGCCGGTGCCCGGGTCTCCCCGGCGCTGAGCGAGCTGGCCACTCGTCTGTCGGACCGCTTCGAGACCCGGGTGAAGGTCGACCTCGGGCAGAAGAAGGGCAAGATCACCGTGGAGTTCGCGTCCATGGAGGACCTTGAGCGGATCCTCGGCTCCCTCGCCCCGGGCGAGGGTCCGGTCCTGCAGAAGGGTCTCCACGACGGGGACTCCGAGGAGCAGGACGACTGAACCTCCGGCGGTCCCGCCGCATGGTGCAGGGGAGCGGATCGCGTCCGGTGCATACCGGAAGGCGGTCCGCTCTTTGCTGTGAGGCAGTATCGAGGGAATCGCATCGTGGATACGATGCGGATGGGGTATGGCGCATCCACCTGGCGGATCTCTGAGTGGGGAGACAGGGGCCATGCGATCGATGAGCCGCACCGGACTGGTGAGCGCTGGCTTGGGCCTTGGGGCCGTCGGCGGATTCGTCGGCAGCCTGCTGAGGGAACGGAGCGCTCTGACAGCCGCTCGCGACGCAGCGGGCGAAGGAAGCGAGGAACAGCCTTCATGGGGCGTCGGCTCGTACCGCTCACGCTGGACAACCTTCAGGACCTTCCCAAGCGCTGTCGCTCGTGTGTCTTCTGGGAGCTCGACCCCGTCAGCGGCGAAGCCGCGATAAAGGCGGGCACCTCCGCGCTGGAGAAGGAGTCCTGGATCTCCGCCGTCCTGCTGGACTGGGGATCGTGCGGCCGGGTGGTCTACGTCGACGACGTTCCCGTGGGCTTCGTTCTCTATGCGCCCCCGGCCTACGTCCCGCGCTCCTCGGCGTTCCCCACGAGTCCGGTCTCACCGGATGCCGTCCAGCTCATAACGGCCTTCATCATGCCCGGCTATCAGGGGCAGGGGCTGGGCCGCGTGATGGTCCAGACGGTCGCCAAGGATCTGCTGCGCCGGGGCTTCAAGGCGATCGAGGCGTTCGGTGACGCCCGCTGGAAGGAGCCCGCCTGTCTGATGCCCGCCGACTATCTCCTGGCTGTGGGCTTCAAGACGGTCCGGCAGCATCCCAAGCACCCCCGCCTGCGGCTGGAGCTGCGCTCGACGCTCTCCTGGAAGGAAGACGTGGAACTGGCGCTGGACCGGCTCCTGGGGGCCGTACAGAAGGAACCAGCGCTGCGGCCGCTGTAGCGGCTGCTGTCAGCTGAGGGCCTCATGCGAATGGGCCAACCCGCAGGGGTTGGCCCATTCGTGTTTCACGTGAAACGTCACTCGGCGATGAACTCGTCGAGGTCACGCACCAGCGCCGCCTTCGGCTTGGCACCGACGATCGTCTTGACGACCTCGCCGCCCTGGTAGACGTTGAGCGTCGGGATGGACATGACGCCGTACTTGGCGGCCGTGTCCGGGTTCTCGTCGATGTTCAGCTTGACGATCTCGATCTTGTCGCCGTGCTCGGCGGCAATGGCCTCGAGGGACGGAGCGATCTGGCGGCAGGGGCCGCACCACTCGGCCCAGAAGTCCACCAGGACGGGCTTGTCGTTCTTGAGGACGTCCTGGTCGAAGGACGCGTCGGTCGTGCTCTTCAGGGCCACGGTGGGCTCCTTATCTCTTCTGCGGTGGGGCGGGGGAAGGGGAAGGTCAGACGGCGGCGGTGGCCTCGGCCTTGTCCTCGTCCGCGAGGGCGGAGAGGAAGCGCTCGGCGTCGAGGGCGGCGGAGCAGCCGGTGCCGGCGGCGGTGATCGCCTGCCGGTAGGTGTGGTCGACCACGTCACCTGCGGCGAAGACACCGGTCAGGTTGGTGCGGGTGGACGGAGCGGCGACCTTCAGGTAGCCCTCCTCGTCCAGGTCCAGCTGGCCCTTGAACAGCTCGGTGCGCGGGTCGTGGCCGATCGCGATGAACAGGCCCGTCACCGGCAGGTCGGAGAGCTCGCCGGTCTTGACGTTGCGCAGCTTCAGCCCAGAAAGCTTCTGGTCGCCCTGCACCTCGGCGATCTCGCTGTCCCACACGAACTTGATCTTCGGGTCGTTGAAGGCACGCTCCTGCATCGCCTTGGAGGCGCGCAGGGTGTCACGGCGGTGGACGACCGTCACGGACTTGGCGAACCGGGAGAGGAAGGTCGCCTCCTCCATCGCGGTGTCGCCACCGCCGATCACGGCGATGTCCTGGTCCTTGAAGAAGAACCCGTCACAGGTGGCGCACCAGGAGACGCCGCGGCCGGAGAGGGCGTCCTCGTTCGGCAGGCCGAGCTTGCGGTGCTGGGAGCCGGTGGTGACGATGACGGCCTTCGCCCGGTGGACCGTGCCCGCGGTGTCGGTGACAGTCTTGATCTCACCGGTCAGGTCGACGGAGACGATGTCGTCCGGGATCAGCTCGGCGCCGAAGCGCTCGGCCTGCGCCCGCATGTTGTCCATCAGCTCGGGCCCCATGATGCCGTCGCGGAAGCCCGGGAAGTTCTCCACTTCGGTGGTGTTCATCAGGGCGCCACCGGCGGTGACGGCACCCTCGAACACCAGAGGCTTCAGCGAGGCGCGCGCGGTGTAGAGCGCTGCCGTGTAGCCCGCGGGCCCGGAGCCGATGATGATCACGTTACGGACGTCGCTCACGGCTTGATTCCTCGTCTCTGGTCTGTGTCAGTCGACCGGTGGGAGCCCCTTTCAGAACTCTCACCCCACCCAACGGATCCTAAGGGGCGCGCATTCCCGGTGTGTCCGGGCACACGGGGATCGCACACGGTACGGATGACCGCACAGACGGAGACGAACCCTTCCCCGGACTCAGGTTCGAGGGAAGGACTGCTTGAGCAGGACCTTGCCGGCGGAAGTGGGCTCCTGGCGGACGCACGCGGCGTCGACGACATAGGCCGTGACCCGAGTGCTGTCGCCGGTGTCGGGCATCACGACGAGGTAGGCACTCTTGCCGGCGTAGGTGCCGGTCTTGGCGCCGAGAACGTCGCCGCTGCTGTTGATCGCCTGCCGGACACAGTCGGGAACCGGGGGCTGGCTCTGGATCAGGGTGTTCGCGCTCTGGGTCGACCCGGGGCTGTTCTGCTCGGAATCGGCGCCCGAGCGTGGGCGCTTGCTTTCGGAGTGCGGCTCTGTGCTCTTCTTCGTGGCGAGCAGATCCTTCACCTGGCTCTGCACGCTGTCCCCGGAGAAGGCGCTGGCGGCCGCCGGCGGTCGGCCGTGTGCCGCCGGATTGGAGCCGCCACTGACGAGCGACTGGAGGACGAGGGACCCAGTTCCCAGGACGGCGGCGGTGAGAACGGCACCCAGGACGACGGTCCTGCGGCGCCGACCGCGCTCGCGTCCCTTCCGCCCAGGGCCGGTCGATCCGCTGGGGCGCCCGATGGGGCGGTCCGACGGGACCGATGTTTCACGTGAAACACGACCGCCGGTGCCGACCGGCTCTTCGGGCCCGGAAACGAGGACGGGCGCGTCCAGGGACTCAGGTGCGGTGGAGGCCAGCAGCGCTTCGGCGGCGAGGGCGGCATCGATACGCCCGGCGACATCGGCCGGCATGCGCGGCGGGCCCGGCATGGTGCCGAGCAGCCCCCGGATCTCCTCCAGCGAGGCATGCACATCCGCGCACAGCTCGCACCCTTCCAGGTGGCCCCGTACCGCCACGCTTCGGTCCGGTGGGAGGAGGCCTTCGGTGAGGTCGGAGATCTCGGCGACGTCCGGGTGCCCGGCCGTGTCTGTCGAGGAAGTCACGCTCGCCCACCTCCGCCCTTCACTACGGTTGAATCGCTCGGACCCGTACGTCCAGGACCTGCGCCATGAGGACCCGTCGCAGGTGGGACGGATGTCCCCTCCACCCGGTTCCGTCCCGGCCCGGGTTCTTTTTCGTCACCGGTACTTCCGGGCCGTAGATGGGTGAGCAGCGGAAGAAGTCTGGCCCGGCCCCGGGCGCACCGGCTCTTCACCGTCCCCGTGGGCACATCGAGAATCCGAGCGGCCTCGGCCACGGGGTACCCCTGCATGTCCACCAGGACCAGAGCCGCACGCTGCTCATACGGAAGCGTGCCGAGCGCCTCGAGGAGCTGGCGGTGCAGATCGTTGCGCTCGGCGGGAGCGGAGGCCGACTCGTGCGGCTCCAGCAGCTGCTCCAGCCGCTCGGTGTCGTCGACCGGAGCGGTCTTCCTGGAGGCGGCCTTGCGGGCCCGGTCCAGACAGGCGTTCACGGTGATCCGGTGCAGCCAGGTCGTGACGGCCGACTGACCCCGGAAGGTGTGCGCGGCCCGGTAGGCGGACACCAGCGCATCCTGGACGGCGTCAGCGGCCTCCTCGCGGTCCCCCAGCGTCCGCAGCGCCACCGCCCAGAGCCGGTCCCGGTGCCGCCGGACAATCTCACTGAAGGCATCGGGGTCGCCTTCCACGTGGCGGGAGAGCAGGTCCTGATCGCTCACCCCGCCGTATCCGGCGCCCTCTGCCATCTGCCCCTCCACGGGGGGAACCTAGCTGGTCACCTTGATGTCTGCCACCCTGCCCCGCCAGTGGCCCTCGTTGTCCGGGGGAAGCTGGGTCAGCCACACCAGAAGGTACTGGGTCTTGAGGGACTTACCGGGCTGGAGTGTCACTGACGTGCCCGATCCGTTGGCAACCTTGCTGTAGGCGGCGAAGGACGTCGGCTCCGCTCCTGCGTCCGCGCTCGCGGCACGGAGTTCGACCGAAGTCTCCCCCATGAAGCTGACAGACACCTTTCCGACCTGCTGGACCTTGCCGAGGTCGAGGATGATGCCGACGCCCGACTTCAGGTTGCCGAACCTCGGACTCAGGTAGAAGTCCGTCTGCCAGTACGTGGCGGGGCTGTTGTCGTAGGCGTTCTTTATGCCTTCCGGCTTCTCGGACTGGTCCTTGCCGAACGGATCGAAGTCACGGGCGCCCTTGATGGCGAGGGCAGTGCCGGACGTCGGCTTCTTCGGGCCCTTGTCGCCGCCGTCCTGCGTCTGCGTCTTGTTGGTGTCGTCCGACTTGCCGCCCTGATCCATCAGGGCGTCCGCCAGCTGCCAGCTGCCCAGGCCCAGCGCGGCGATGAGCAGCGCCGAGACCGCCCACTTCAGGGCCTTGCCGGTGCGGCTCTGCAGCGGGAGCGGCGGGGCCGCGATCGGCTGCGCGACACCGGGGCGCGGTGCGGGGCGGCCGTACGTGCCCTGCTGGTACGTCGTGCGCTGGTACTCCGGCGGGGCCGTGAACGCCGGCTCCGGCGGGCGGATGCGGGGCATCTCACCGATCGCCTTGACCAGCTCTTCCGGCGTGGTGCACGGAGCCTCGTGCCGGGACGCGGTGGCCCCGTCGTTGACGAGGGCGCGCATGGCGAGTTCGGACAGGCCGCGGTGGACCCCGGCGCGCACCTGGTCCGGGGCGATCAGGCCGATGTCCTTGGGCAGGCCGGACAGGCCGTAGGCGTCGTTCTCGTACGGCCAGCGCTGGGTCAGCGCCGCGTACAGCAGGGCGCCGATCGACTCGGTGTCGGTGCGCTGCGGGGTGTCGGAAGTGATGCCGCGCAGCGCCGCGTTCACGGCGAGGCCGCGGATGCGCCACTGGCCGGAGGAGGTGCGCAGGATGGCGTTGGGGTTCAGCCGCAGATGGGCGAGGCCCTCGCGGTGTGCGGCGGCCATGGCGGAGGCGATCTGACTGACCATCTGGTAGGCGTCGTGCGGCTCCAGCGGGCCGGCCGCCAGCAGCGCGGTCAGTTCGGTGGCGTCGGGCAGCCATTCGTGCACGACGTAGACGAGGTCGTTCTCCTCGACGGCGTCCAGGACCTGGACGAAGCGCGGATCGCCGAGCAGCGCGGAGGAACGGGCGGCGGCCAGTACGGACCGGGCCCGCACATGGTCCGCCGGCAGGATGTGCACGCCGACGGCACGACGGAGTTTCTCGTCGACCGCACGCCAGCTGCTGAATCCGTCCAGACGGGTGACGCACTCCTCGAGACGGTAGCGTCTGGCGAGTTTGTGACCGCTGTGCAGTTCTGGCGGTGACGCCTTCTTTCCGGGACCGTCCGTCCCGCCGTTCCCCTGCCCCTCGTCGCTGTCCGTGTCCCGCTCCGGGTTCTGGGCCACCCCGTCGGCCGTGGACTGGTCCGCCTTGGCGGTCAGCGGCTGCTCGCCGCTGTTGTCTGCCACGTCGACGGCAGCCGTGCTCCGTTCCGCCACCGTCGTCCCTGCCTCCCCATCCGTTGCACGCTGTCCGACGCCGAAACCAATTGTGCCCACAGTCCGCCGCTATGCACGACACACAGCAGCGGACGATGGTTGTGCGCCTACCCCCGCCTCAGCGTCCCAGACGCCCGCGCACCATGCCCACGAGCGAGTTGAGTTCGTCGATCCGCATTCGGCGGGCGGCCACGAAAAAGACGCCGAGCAGGACGGCACCGCCGACGACCAGGGCGGCGAAGGAGCCGACGACGCCCTGGCCGAGGGTGTGCCCGATGCCGTAGCAGGCCGCGCCGCTGAGCAGGGCCGCCGGGACCGAGGCGATGCCGAGCCGGGCGTAGGTCCGCAGGACCCGTGCGCCGTCCAGGTCACCGCCGAGCCGCTTGCGCAGCCTGCGCCAGGCGACGCCCACACCGATGGCGTAGGCGAGGCCGTACGCGGCAGCCATGCCCGCGACCGCCCAGCGGGACGGCAGCAGGAAGTAGCAGAGCGCGGAGGCGGTCGCGTTGACCGCCGCCACGATGACGGTGTTGTAGAAGGGCGTCCGGGTGTCCTCGTAGGCGTAGAAGGCGCGCAGGACCACGTACTGCACGGAGTACGGGATCAGGCCGAGGGCGAAGGCCATCAGCATGAAGCCCATGTTGGTGGCGGCACCGGTGCCCGCGGAGCCGAAGATCAGCGTGCACATCGGGATGCCGAGCGCGACGAAGCCGAAGGCGATGGGGACGATGGCGACCGCGGTGGTCCGCAGACCCTGCGAGATGTCGTCGCGGACGGCGCCGCCGTCGCCCTCGTGGGCCGAGCGCGAGATGCGTGGCAGCAGCGCGGCCATCAGGGAGACCGTGATGATGGCCTGTGGCAGACCCCAGATCAGCTGGGCGTTGGCGTAGGCGGCGAAGCCGGTGCCCTTGATGCCGGAGTCCTCGCCGGCCGCGGTGGACAGCTGGGTCACGATCATCGCGCCGGCCTGGTTCGCGAGGACGAACAGGACCGTCCACTTGGCGAGCATCGCGGCCTTGCCCAGGCCGTGACCCTTCCAGTCGAAGCGCAGGCGGATCCGGAAGCCGGTCTCGCGCAGGTACGGGATCATCGCGAGGGCCTGGACGACCAGACCGAGCAGGACACCGACGCCGAGCAGCCGCTGGCCCTCCGGCGGGATGCTGGTGACGGTCATGTGGGAGTTCGCGGCGGTGCCGTAGACCCAGATGAACATGCCGAGCGTCACGATGATGACGATGTTGTTCAGGACCGGGGTCCACATCATCGCGCCGAACTTGCCGCGCGCGTTGAGGATCTGACCCATCACCACGTGGATGCCCATGAAGAAGATCGAGGGCAGGAAGTAGCGGGTGAAGGTGATGGCCACGCTATTGGCGGCCGGGTCGGTGGCGACCGAGTTCGACAGCAGCCGGACCAGGAGCGGCGCCGCGAACATCGCGAGACCGGTCAGCGCGGCCAGGGCCACCATCACGAGGGTCAGCAGCCGGTTGGCGAAGGCCTCGCCGCCGTCCTCGTCCTCCTTCATCGAGCGCACCAGCTGGGGCACGAAGACGGAGTTGAGACCGCCGCCGACGGTGAGGATGTAGATCATCGTCGGCAGCTGGTAGGCCACCTGGAAGGAGTCGGCGAGGAAGCCGAGGCCCAGCGCGGCGGCGATCAGCGCGGAGCGGATGAAACCGGTGAGCCGGGAGACCATCGTGCCCGCCGCCATGACGGCGCTGGACTTGAGCAGCCCTCCGGCCTTCCCGCCCTTCTTCGTGGCGGGAGCCGCGGGCGCAGAGGCCTCGGCGGAAGTGGACGGACCGGCGGGCTCGGGGGCCGCGGCCGGGGCCGGTACAGGGGGCTGCACCGGGTTTCCGGCGGCGAGGGGACCGGCCTGGTACGGCGTCTCGGAGTATTGGTTCCCGTACTGCGGGCTCTGGGCCTGCGTCGGCGCCGGGTACGGAGCCACGGGGCCCTGCCCGGGGCCCGGCGCGACAGCCGGCCCGGGGACGGCCGGGGGATCCATCGGCGCGGGCGCACCGCCCTGCTGCTGGTCCCGGAAGAGGTGCGCGAAGGCGTCCGGCTCGTGGTACTCCTCGCCGGAGTGCGTCACCAGGTCGTCCACGCCCACGAACTGGGTCGTACGGGGGTCGTCGCCGTACGGCAGGTACTGGGTCGCGCCCTCCGGCTCGGGCGCCGGGGTCTGCGCCCACACACGCGGGTCGGGGGCGTACGGCGACTGGGCCGGCGTGCCGTACAGCGGCTGCTGCTGCTCGTACGTGCCCGGGGCCGGCGGGGGGTGCGCGGCGCGGTCGTAGAGCGCCTCGGCGACCGGGTCCTGGGCGGCCAGATCGTGGTCCCGGTAGGGATCCTGGTCGTAGGCGTCCTGGAGGTACATGTCCGCCGCGTGCTGCGGCGGGACCTGACCGGGCTCGGGCTGCGGCTCGGGGTAGCCGGAGCCGGCCGCGCCCTGCCCGCGGTCACCGTCGTACGGCGCGTTCATGGTTACCCCACCTCATCGTCCCGGGCCACACCGGCCACGACATCGCTCAACGGTCCACTCTCTCACCCGTCCCGGACGGGTCGGCGCTTTCCGGTGCGGTGTCCGGTGCAGGGTCACTCGGCTGCTCCGGGTCGTCTGCCCCGGAGGGGGCGTCGGACTCCTCCGGGAGACGGTCCCCCGGGGCGCCGGGGTTCCCGGGGTCTTCGCCGGTGTCCTCACCTGCGGCGTCGGGGCCGCCGTCCTCGCCCTGGCGGGCGGCCGCGCGCTTGCGCTGGGTGTACATCCGGAAGCCGGCCAGGACGAGGAGGAGCACGCCGCCGCCGATGACCAGCATGACCGTGGGCGTGACCTCGGTTACCTTCACATCGAACTGGACGGGGTCGCCGTAGTCCTGGCCGTCCTCGGTGTACAGCTGGGCGAAGACCGAGACCCGGCCGTTGGCGTTCGCCGAGGTGGTGAACTTCACGGACTGGCTGTGCCCGCCGGAGACGTCGACGCGCTGCTCGTAGTAGGCCTTGCCACCGATCTTCAGGCGGGTCGGGTTCGTCGAGGTGAGCCGCAGGATCAGGTGGTTCACGGGCTGGACGAGGTTGTTCTGGACCGTCACCGGGATGGTGGCGCTGCGCCCGGAGAGCTTGGTCTCGGACTTGTCGATCAGCTTGACCTGGTCGGCCAGCTCGTCGAGCCAGTTCTCCACGTCGCCCCGGAAGCTGTCCGCCTCCGTACTGCTGCCTCGCCACGACGTGGACATCTCACGGTTTATGGCCCGCCCGAACGGGGTGACCACGCGGGACTGGTCGCTGAGGATCACCTTGAAGTTGTCGAGCTTGTCCTGCGTGCGCGCGATCTGCTCGAAGGCCGTCCGGGGCAGCTCCTGCTTGCGCAGCGAGGAGGGGTAGGCGGACGTGGACGGGACGCGCGTGGTGGCGTCCGGGTCGGGCTTGGCCTTGGCAGCCGCGGTGAGGCTCTCTGACTGGGACCAGGCCTCGTCCTGGAGCACCTTCAGCGCCGCTGCCATCGCCTGGGCCTGACTCGCCGACGGCATGCGCTGCGGAGCGACGACGATGCTGCGCTGCTCGTCCGTCTGCGCGTTCACCTCCAGGCTCTGCGCCAGGAACTCCTGCACGGCGAGCGTGGCCGAGTCCGCCTTGGTCAGATCGCCCTCGAAGGCCGTGGACAGCCGTGCGTCGGCCACCACCGCCGTCGTGCCACCGCCGACCGGGCGGGCGGCGGAGGGGGTGTAGGGCAGCCCGGCGGTCTCCTGGAGGCTGTCGCTGCGGGCGATCACCCGGTCGGCACCGGCCGAGGTGGCCACCTTCATGATCGACGGGTCGACGGCGCCTTCCACGGGCCAGGCGAAGTCCGTGTTCGGTGTGACGTGGAGCACGGTCTTCACGGTGATGGCGGCGACGTCGGTGGCGTCCTTGAGGTGGCTGAGCGAGCCGGTGACGCTGGTGCCGTTGTGCGCGAGGGAGGCCAGGTCCGGGTCGGCGAAGGGCAGCGCGACGACCTCCTTGCCCGCCACGGCCTTCTGCAGGCCGGCCAGCCACTGCTTGGCGAGCGCCTGGTGGGTGCCGGCCGTGGTGGTGCCGCCGTCGCCCTGGATGCGGTAGTTGCCCGCCATCGCGTCCACCGACGCCAGCAGATCCGGGTCGATCACCCAGGTGACGTCGAGGTCCTTGCCCAGCTCCAGCATCTGCGCCAGCCGGCCGCCCGGGGCGATCTCCTTGGCCAGGTCGTCGTTGAGGAAGACCGGCGTCTGCAGCTCGCCGGCACCCGTCCTGGCCGTCATGTGGACCGTGGAGATCAGCGGCCACAGGAACGTCGTCTTCGTCTTCGTGTCGGCCTCGGACGGCTGCCACGGCAGGAACGTCCGCTGGATGCCGAGCAGCTGATCCCAGGGTTGCGCGGAGGTCTGACCGGAGAGGGCGACGCCGAACTCGTAGACGCCGTCCTCGCCGAGGTCGAGCTTGTCCACCGGGACCGAGATGCTGAAGTGCTCGGCGACGCCCGGGGGCAGCTTCGAGAACTTCTCCTCGTACTTTCCGCCGACCTCGGTGCCGGTGCCGCTCTGGAGGTCGTCGGAGTGCCGGGCGACGCTGTCGATCGCCGAGCGCGTGGTCAGCGGGGGACCCACCCGCAAGCCCACATGGGCGCCGGTGACGGTCTTCTTGCCGTTGTTGGTCACCGTGCCGGACACGGTCAGGGTGTCCCCGTCCGTGGGGGCGCTGGGGCTGAGCGAGTCCACCGAGACGGACACCGTGTCCGAGGAGGCGGCCTGTGCGGGCTCCGCGGCGGGCAGCTGGAGGAGCCCGGCCAGCAGGGGCGCCCCGGCGAGCAGTCCTCCGGTGCGCCGCAGCCACCGGCGCGCAGGTGAGGCACTGGTCCCCTGGAAGTCAGCCGCCTCGGCCACGCGCTCGCCCGTCCCTCGTCGTCGTCAGTGGTCGTCGGAATGTGCGTCCACGCATGGTAACGAGGCGCGCTGAGCGGAAGTGCCGCGGTCTGCTCCACAAGATCGGGGAACAGCGGCGACCCGTCCTCTATATCCAGTATCGAGGGGAGAGCGGATGTACGCCGTAAGCGCAGTGCTTGTGCGGTTATGGCGGGAGGCGTCCGTACCCGCTCAATCGAGGCGCCCCGGGTAGCCGGGGCCACGTACCCTCTTCTGTTGTGCCGAACCCCAACGATGACAATCCCTCTGCCCTGAGCCAGGCGCAGCAACGCGCTGTGAGCGAGCTGCTACGGGTGGCCCCCGTGGCCGACGAGCTGGCCCGCCGCTTCCAGGAGGCCGGGTTCTCGCTCGCCCTGGTGGGCGGCTCGGTCCGCGACGCGCTGCTCGGCCGGCTCGGCAACGACCTGGACTTCACCACCGACGCGCGCCCCGAGGACGTACTGAAGATCGTGCGACCGTGGGCGGACGCAGTCTGGGAGGTCGGGATCGCCTTCGGCACGGTGGGGGCGCAGAAAGATGCCCGTGTCGGAGACACTGATTGGCGCTTTCAGATTGAGGTGACCACCTACCGGTCGGAGGCGTACGACCGCACCTCGCGCAAGCCCGAGGTGTCGTACGGCGACTCCATCGAGGAGGATCTGGTCCGCCGGGATTTCACGGTCAACGCGATGGCCGTGGCGCTGCCGGAGAAGGAGTTCATCGACCCGCACGGCGGCCTGGAGGACCTCGCGGCCCAGGTGCTGCGCACCCCTGGCACGCCCGAGGAGTCCTTCTCGGACGATCCGCTGCGGATGATGCGGGCCGCCCGGTTCGCCGCCCAGCTGGACTTCGAGGTCGCCCCCGAGGTCGTCACCGCGATGACGGACATGGCCGGGCGGATCGAGATCGTCTCGGCCGAGCGGGTCCGGGACGAGCTGAACAAGCTGATTCTCTCCGCGTACCCGCGCAAGGGCCTGGGTCTCCTGGTCGACAGTGGACTCGCCGAGCATGTCCTGCCCGAGCTGCCGGCCCTGCGCCTGGAACGTGATGAGCACCACCGGCACAAGGACGTCTACGACCACACGCTGATCGTGCTGGAGCAGGCGATCGAGCTGGAGGAGGACAGTCCCGATCTCACGCTGCGCCTGGCCGCGCTGCTGCACGACATCGGCAAGCCGCGCACCCGCCGCTTCGAGAAGGACGGTCGGGTCTCGTTCCACCACCACGAGGTGGTCGGCGCGAAGATGACCAAGAAGCGCATGACGGCCTTGAAGTACTCCAACGACCTGGTGAAGGACGTCTCACACCTGGTCGAACTCCACCTGCGCTTCCATGGCTACGGCACCGGCGAGTGGACGGACTCGGCCGTGCGCCGCTACGTCCGTGACGCGGGCCCGCTTCTGGACCGCCTGCACAAGCTGACCCGCTCCGACTGCACCACGCGGAACAAGCGGAAGGCGGCCGCGCTGTCGCGGGCCTACGACGGTCTGGAGGAGCGCATCGCACAGCTCCAGGAGCAGGAGGAGCTGGACGCGATCCGCCCGGATCTCGACGGCAACCAGATCATGGAGATCCTGGGCGTCGGCCCCGGCCCCGTCATCGGCAAGGCGTACAAGCACATGCTGGAGCTGCGCCTGGAGAACGGTCCGATGGACCACGATGCGGCGGTGGCAGCCCTCAAGGAGTGGTGGGGCGAACAGAGCTGAGGCGTTGAGCGGGGTCATGTTTCACGTGAAACATGACCCGGAGCCCTAACGAGGGGGCGATGTTTCACGTGAAACATCGCCCCCTTTGCTGTCTCGGCGTGCTTCGAAGCGGGCCATGCCCACAGCGACTGCGCCATAGATCAGGGCAACGAGTACCACCAGCACCGCCGAGCGGCCGTCCGGCGGGAGCATCAGGGCGGCGACTCCGGCGGCGCCCACGAAGGCGACGTTGAAGAGGACGTCGTACACGGAGAAGATCCGGCCCCGGAAGCCGTCCTCGACCGAGGACTGGACGATCGTGTCCGTGGCGATCTTGGCTCCCTGGGTGGTCAGCCCCAGGACGAAGGCCGCGACCATCAGGGGGCCGGTGGCGAACGGCAGGCCCAGTGCGGGTTCCAGAATCGTGGCCGCACCGGAGCAGACCACGATCCAGCGGCCGGGGCCGAGCCGCCCCACCGCCCACGGTGTCACCACGGCGGCTGCGAAGAAGCCCGCACCGGACACCCCCAGCGCGAGTCCGAGCAGCCGGAGTCCCTCGTCGGGGGTGGCGGCGAGGGTGTACCGGCACAGCATGAGCAGCAGCACGAGAAGCGCGCCGTAGCAGAAGCGCATCAGCGTCATCGAGGCCAGCGCCCAGACCGCTTCCCGGCGCCGGGGCTCGGCGAGATGCCGGACGGCCGCGAGCAGATCGCGTGCGGTGTCGGCGAGCGCGGTTCGTAGATGGGGCTGCGCCGGCACCCGGTCGGGGCCGAGTAGCGCGGGAGCCATGCTCAGTGAGGTCAGAGCGGCACAAAGATAGAGGGAGGCGCCGAGCAGGACGACCGCGGCATCGGAGCCCGAGGCCACGAGCCGTACGAGGAAGGCGAGGCTGCCGCCGGCGGTCGCGGCGAGCGTCCCGGCCGTCGGGGACAGGGAGTTGGCGAGCACCAGACGCTCGGTGTCCACCACACGCGGCAGGGCGGCGGACAGCCCGGCGAGGACGAAGCGGTTGACGGCCGTGACGCACAGCGCGGACACGTAGAACAGCCAGTCCGGCACCGAGCTGACCATCAGTACGGCGGTGGCCCCCGCCAGCAGCGCGCGCAGCAGGTTGCCGTACACGAGGACCTGGCGGCGCCGCCAGCGGTCCAGCAGGACGCCCGCGAAGGGACCGACCAGCGAGTAAGGGAGCAGCAGCACCGCCATCGCCGAGGCGATCGCCGCGGCCGAGGTCTGTTTCTCCGGGGAGAAGACGACGTACGCGGCGAGCGCGACCTGGTAGACACCGTCGGCACCCTGCGAGAGGAGGCGTACGGACAGCAGGCGTCGGAAGTCCCGCAGACGCAGCAGGACGCGCAGGTCACGGACGACGGGCATGGAGCAAAGCCTCACATATGCCGAGGGTCCCCGGGTCAGGAAACCCGGGGACCCTCACAGCCCTGGCAGGAGCGTTCTCGTGCGAGCGGCTGGTACTAGCGCTCGACGTCGCCGCGGATGAACTTCTCGACGTTCTCGCGGGCCTCGTCGTCGAAGTACTGGACCGGCGGGGACTTCATGAAGTAGCTCGACGCCGACAGGATCGGGCCGCCGATGCCGCGGTCCTTGGCGATCTTGGCGGCGCGCAGGGCGTCGATGATGATGCCGGCGGAGTTCGGGGAGTCCCAGACCTCGAGCTTGTACTCCAGGTTCAGCGGGACGTCGCCGAAGGCGCGGCCCTCGAGGCGGACGTACGCCCACTTGCGGTCGTCCAGCCAGGCGACGTAGTCGGACGGGCCGATGTGGACGTTCTTGTCGCCGAGGTCCCGGTCGGGGATCTGCGAGGTGACGGCCTGCGTCTTGGAGATCTTCTTGGACTCGAGGCGGTCACGCTCGAGCATGTTCTTGAAGTCCATGTTGCCGCCGACGTTCAGCTGCATCGTGCGCTCCAGGCGCACACCACGGTCCTCGAAGAGCTTCGCCATGACGCGGTGCGTGATGGTGGCGCCGACCTGGGACTTGATGTCGTCACCGACGATCGGGACGCCCGCCTCGGTGAACTTGTCCGCCCACTCCTTGGTGCCGGCGATGAAGACCGGGAGGGCGTTGACGAAGGCGACCTTGGCGTCGATGGCGCACTGGGCGTAGAACTTCGCCGCGTCCTCGGAGCCGACGGGCAGGTAGCAGACGAGAACGTCGACCTGCTTGTCCTTGAGGACCTGGACGACGTCGACCGGCTCCTCGGCGGACTCCTCGATGGTGAGGCGGTAGTACTTGCCGAGGCCGTCGAGGGTGTGACCGCGCTGGACCGTGACGCCGGTGTTCGGAACGTCGGCGATCTTGATGGTGTTGTTCTCGGAGGCGCCGATCGCGTCCGCGAGGTCGAGGCCGACCTTCTTGGCGTCCACGTCGAAGGCGGCGACGAACTCGACGTCACCGACGTGGTAGTCGCCGAACTGCACGTGCATCAGGCCGGGGACCTTCGACGCCGGGTCGGCGTCCTTGTAGTACTCGACTCCCTGCACCAGCGACGCGGCGCAGTTGCCCACGCCGACGATGGCTACGCGAACCGAACCCATTCCGGTTGCTCCCTGTGTGTACGAGTGAGGCCCTGAGTGGGTCTCACGTGGCGGTGTCGCCGGGCGTATCCGTCCGGGGGGTGTCCCCGGCACGGGGCAGGCCGCCCGTCGCTCCAGTTGTGGTGTCCTGCTGAGCGGACCCCCCGGACGCGGAACCCTTCAGGTCCCGGCCGGCCCGCTCGCTCTCGATGAGCTCGTTCAGCCAGCGCACTTCGCGCTCCACGGACTCCATCCCGTGGCGCTGGAGCTCAAGCGTGTAGTCGTCGAGGCGCTCCCGGGTGCGTGCCAGGGAGGCGCGCATCTTCTCCAGGCGCTCCTCCAGGCGGCTGCGCCGGCCCTCCAGCACGCGCATGCGCACATCGCGCGAGGTCTGCCCGAAGAAGGCGAACCGTGCGGCGAAGTGCTCGTCCTCGTACGCGTCGGGGCCGGTCTGCGAGAGCAGCTCCTCGAAGTGCTCCTTACCTTCCGCCGTCAACCGGTAGACGATCTTGGCCCGGCGTCCGGCGAGGGGAGCGGCGAGGGCGTCCTCATGGGTGTTGCCCGGTTCCTCGATCAACCAGCCGCTGGCGACGAGCGTCTTGAGGCAGGGGTACAGGGTCCCGTAGCTGAACGCCCGGAACACACCCAGTGACGTGTTGAGTCGTTTGCGCAGCTCATAGCCGTGCATCGGGGACTCGCGCAGCAGCCCGAGTACGGCGAACTCAAGGATGCCGGAACGTCGGCTCATGATCGCCTCCTCTCGGTCCGCAGCTTCTTTATCTCGCGCTGATGTATCGACTCGATACATCCCGACGATAGAACGGCCTTCCGCGTGCGACAAGAGGGAGGACGGTGAACGGGATCACATCACTGATTCGTAGGAAGCGAGTTGCCTGTTTTGGGGTGAACTTCGGGGCTCAGTGGGTTTTGGCGGTGCGTAGTCTGTGCGGCATGCACACCACCGGGAACCAAGTGACGCCTGGGGAGCGTCGTCGTCCCCGGTGCAGTACGGGTGAATGCGGAACCGACCACATCCGTACTTCGGGGGGACCGGAAACCAGCCGCCGTTTCCAGGCGCGCACGGGTGCGCCTGCCCGAGGAGTAATCGTTCGATGAGCGAGCACCGTCGCAAACCGCCGCAGCCGCAGGAAGGCGGACGTGCCGCGGCCCGACGCGGCCAGCCCGGCCCGTCCTCCGGCCGCCGTGCGGCACCGCGAGGCGCCACCGGGTCTTCTGCCGACTCCTATGGTTCCAGTTCCCATGGGTCGGACGCCTATGGCCCGGGGGGTGAAGAGCGCCCCTACGGCGGCCGTGCCGAGGCCCGCCGGGCGGCGCAGAGAGGCGGCGGCCGACGCCGGGCCGCCGACAACGGAGGTCCGGGCGGCCGGCGCGGCGGCCCGGGCGGACCGAATGGTCCCGGGCGCGGCAGAGGCCGTGCGACGACAGCACCCGGTAAGAAGCGGTTCATCGACTACCCGAGGGCGGGCAAGTACGGCTGGCATCGCTGGGTGCCGTCCTGGAAGCTCGTCTCGGGGCTGTTCATCGGCTTCGTCGGCGGTCTGGTCGCCATGGTCGGCATCGGCTTCGCGATGGTGCAGATCCCCAGCGAGAACATCGCCGCCCAGTCGCAGAACAACGTCTACTACTGGGCCGACAAGAGTCAGATGGTGGCCACCGGCACTGGTGTCAACCGCCAGAACGTCACCATCGACAAGATCCCCGAGGCCATGCAGTACGCGGTGATCTCGGCCGAGAACAAGAGCTTCTACCAGGACTCGGGTGTCGACCCCATGGGTATCGCCCGAGCCCTGGCCAACATGGCACGAGGCGGTCAGACGCAGGGTGGTTCGACCATCACCCAGCAGTTCGTCAAGAACACGTACCTGAGCCAGGACCAGACCGTCACCCGCAAGTTCCGCGAGATGTTCATCTCCATCAAGGTGGGTGCCAAGCTCTCGAAGCCGCAGATCCTCCAGGGCTATCTGAACACCTCGTACTACGGCCGCGGTGCCTACGGCATCCAGGCCGCCGCCCAGACCTACTACGGCGTGGACGCGGTCAAGCTCACGCCGAGCCAGTGCGCCGTCCTCGCGGCGCTGCTGAAGGGCCCGACGTACTACGACCCGGCCGGCAACCCGGACCTCGACAAGTCGGCGACCGAGACCAACAACACCAAGCGCTCGCAGGATCGCTGGCGCTGGATTCTCGGCGAGATGCACAAGGACAAGCACCTCACCGATGTCCAGTACCAGGACGCCCTCAAGAAGTACCCCACGCCCGAGGGCCGCAAGGCGACCAAGGGCATGACCGGGCAGATCAGCTACCTGGCCGACACCGCGAAGAAGTACGTCCTGAACCACTCCAAGATCACGGAGGCGGACTTCGACCGGGGTGGCTACCAGATCTACACGACCTTCCAGAAGAACAAGGTCAACGCCCTGAGCGCGGCGGTGAAGAAGATCCAGAAGGAGCGGCTGGACCCGAAGCACCGCAGCCTGGACAAGAACGTCCAGTTCGGCGCCGCGTCGGTGAAGCCCAATGACGGTGCGATCGTCGCTCTCTACGGCGGTGACGGCTACGAGAACGGCCACTTCACCAACAACGCCGACACCTCCGGCGTCCCCGTCGGCTCGACGTGGAAGCCGTTCGTGCTGGCCGCGGCCATGGAGTACGGCACGTACAAGTCTCCCGGCACGCCGGTCTCGCCGCTGAGCAAGTACAACGGCAACGACCACCTCAAGGTGATGAAGCCAGACGGGTCGTTCTACCTGAACAAGGACAACTCGACCTTCTTCCAGAACAACGAGAGCCCTCACAAGTGGGGTTACATCACCCTGCGCAAGGCGATGGAGCAGTCCATCAACACGCCGTTCGTCCAGCTCGGCGTAGACGTGGGAATGACGCACGTGCGGGACGTCGCCAAGTCGGCCGGCATCCTCGACCAGAGCATGTCGAAGGACCTCAACCCGTCGTTCGCCATCGGTACGTCCACTCCCAGCGCGATCCGTATGGCCGACGCCTATGCGACCTTCGCGGCTTCCGGCAAGCAGGTGGATCCGTACTCGGTGACCGCCCTCAAGAAGGACGGCCAGGACTGGCCGGGCTTTGATAAGCCCAAGCCCAAGCAGGTCATGGAGTCGAACATCGCCAACAACGTCACGAACGTCCTGGAGAACGTGATCCAGAACGGTACGGCTCAGAACGCCAAGGCCCTGGGCCGTACGGCGGCCGGCAAGACCGGTACCACCGACAGCAACAAGTCGGCCTGGTTCGTTGGCTACACCCAGCAGCTGTCGACCTCGATCGCGATGTTCCGTGAGAACCCCAAGGACCACGAGCTGCTCTCGATGAACGGCACGGCGGGCAAGGACTCCATCCACGGTGGTGACATCCCGACGCTGGTGTGGACCGAGTACATGAAGGCCGCGCTGAAGAACGCGAACGACTCGGGCTTCCCGGACGCCATCGAGATCGGCAAGGTCCAGGACGAGGCGGGCGCGCCTTCCCCGACCCCGTCGGTCACCATCACGCCGAGCCAGACGCCGGACGACTCGCCGAGCCCGACGCCGAGCGACACGGCCACGTCCCCGTCTCCGACGCCGAGCGACTCCTGCCAGCTCGGCTGGGGCAACAACTGCAACGGCAACGGCGGCGGCACGGACACCGGTGGCACGGACGGTGGGACGACGCCCACGCCGACAGCGACCGACACCACTGGCACCGGAAACACCAGAGGTAACGGCAACGGAGGCATCTTCGCAGGTCAGAACGGATAGCCAGGCAGTCTGACCGGTTGGCGGTCATATCGCCCGCCAAGGGTGTTTCACGTGAAACACGGGCCGCCGCACCCACGAGGTGCGGCGGCCCTCGGCGTATTCCTAGGCAGGTACGGCAGGATGTGGCCCATGCCCAGTGCAGAGATGACGCCCGCGAGCATGCACGAGCCCGAGCCCGTGCGGCCTGCCGACGCGGAGCCGGTGCGGCCGACCAGGGAGGACGAGGTCGCCGCGGCCGGGAGTGAGCTGATCGGTGGCCCCATCGGGCGGTACGCCCTGCTCGGGACGGGCTGGTGGACCCCCGTACGGGTCATCACGATCGTCGCGATCGGCATGTTCGCGCTCGGTCTCGTCCAGAAGGCGCCCTGCTACCACAGCGGCTGGTTCTTCGGAGCGAGCTCGCAGTACACGCACGCCTGCTACTCGGACATCCCGCACCTCTATCAGGGGCGCGGCTTCGCCGACGGGCTGGTGCCGTACTTCGACAAGCTCCCGGGCGACATGGACTACCTCGAGTACCCGGTGCTGACCGGTGTGTTCATGGAGGTGGCCGCCTGGCTCACGCCCGGCAGCGGCACCATCCAGCACCAGGAGCAGGTGTACTGGTTCGTCAACGCCGGGATGCTGATGGTGTGCGCGGCCGTCATCGCCGTCTGTGTCACCCGCACCCACCAGCGGCGCCCCTGGGACGGCCTGCTGGTCGCTCTGGCGCCCGCTTTCGCTCTCACCGCCACCATCAACTGGGATCTGCTGGCGGTGGCCCTGACGGCCGCCGCGATGCTGATGTGGTCGCGGGGCCGCGCCCTGGCCTTCGGAGTTCTCCTGGGGCTCGCCACGGCCGCCAAGCTCTATCCGATCTTTCTGCTCGGCCCGCTGCTCGTGCTGTGCTGGCGGGCCGGCAAGTGGCGGGAGTTCTTCCAGGCCGTGGGCGGAGCCGTCGTCGCCTGGCTCGTCGTGAACCTGCCGGTGATGGTCTTCGCCTTCCAGGGCTGGTCGAAGTTCTACACGTTCAGCCACGACCGGGGCGTCGACTTCGGATCCTTCTGGCTGATCTGGGCGCAGAACACCAGCAACCCGCCCTCCATCGACTTCGTCAACACCTCGGCCACCGTGCTGGTGGTGCTGTGCTTCCTCGGTATCGGGGCGCTGACGCTCACCGCCCCGCGCCGGCCGCGCTTCGCCCAGCTCGCGTTCCTGATGGTGGCGGCCTTCATCGTCACCAACAAGGTCTACTCCCCGCAGTACGTCCTGTGGCTGGTGCCGCTGGCCGTCCTCGCCCGGCCCAAGTGGCGGGACTTCCTGATCTGGCAGGCGTGCGAGGTGGCGTACTTCCTGGGCATCTGGATGTACCTCGCGTACACGACCAGCGGAGACGCCCACAAGGGTCTGCCGACGCAGGGCTACCAGTGGGCGATCGCCCTGCACCTGCTGGGCACGCTGTACCTGTGCGCCGTCGTCGTACGGGACATCCTGATGCCCGAGCGGGACGTGGTGCGCCGGTCCGGCGACGACGATCCCTCGGGCGGGGTTCTCGACGGTGCGGAGGACGTCTTCGTGCTCGGAGCGGCGGCCCATCCCCCGCGGCACGCCGCCCATTTCGAGGCTCCTCAGGTGAACTGGGGAAGGCCGGAACCGCCACCGTACGAGGACCGTTCGCTCTGAGCGAACACCCCTGGTTGGGCATGAAGAAGGCCGTACACGAACGTCGTGTACGGCCTTTCCGCTTCGGCATCTCGGATCGGACTAGCGGTCCACGATCCGGTCGAACTGGGTCGTGGTGTGCCGCAGATGGGCCACCAGCTCGTCACCGACCGTCGGTTCGGGGGCGTCCGACGGGACGAACAGGATCGACACCTGCATGTGCGGCGGCTCGGCGAACCAGCGCTGCTTGCCGCCCCAGACGAACGGAGAAAGGTTCCGGTTGACCGTGGCGAGGCCGGCCCGTGCGACGCCCTTGGCGCGCGGCATGACGCCGTGCAGGGCCTTCGGGGCCTCCAGGCCCACCCCGTGCGACGTACCGCCCGCCACGACCACCAGGAAGCCGTCCGAGGCCGCCTTCTGCTGCCGGTAGCCGAAGCGGTCGCCCTTGGCCACGCGCGTGACGTCCAGGACGGCGCCGCGGTACTCGGTGGCGTCGTGGTCCCCCAGCCACAGCCGGGTGCCGATGCGGGCGCGGAACCGGGTCTGCGGGAACTGCTGCTGGAGCCGGGCGAGTTCATCAGCCTTGAGGTGGCTGACGAACATGGTGTGCAGCGGCAGCCGGGCCGCACGCAGCCGGTCCATCCAGCCGATGACCTCCTCGACGGCGTCCGAGCCGTCGGTGCGGTCCAGCGGCAGATGGATGGCGAAGCCCTCCAGCCGGACGTTCTCGATGGCCTGGTGCAGTTGGGGCAGGTCCTGCTCGCTGATGCCGTGCCGCTTCATCGAGGACATCACCTCGATGACGACACGGGCGCCCACGAGGCCGTACACGCCGTCGATCGACGACACCGACCGGACCACCCGGTCCGGCAGCGGGACGGGCTCCTCACCGCGCCGGTACGGCGTCAGCACCAGCAGGTCGCCACTGAAGAAGTCCTTGATGCGCGCGGCCTCGTACGTGGTGCCGACGGCGAGGATGTCCGCGCCCAGGCGGGTGGCCTCCTCGGCCAGTCGTTCGTGTCCGAAGCCGTAGCCGTTGCCCTTGCAGACCGGGACGAGGCCCGGGAACTGCTCCTGCACGTGCTTGTGGTGCGCCCGCCAGCGCGCGGTGTCGACGTAGAGCGTGAGCGCCATGGCCGGACCCGGAACCTTTCTCGTGGCTGCCGTGTGTCAGAAATGCGAAAGCTGTGAGGGCTATGGAATCAAACGCCCGCGGCTCAGCGGCGCGACATGTAGATGTCGAGCGCCTTGTGGAGCAGCTTGTTCAGCGGGAAGTCCCATTCGCCCAGGTACTCGGCGGCCTGCCCGCCCGTGCCGACCTTGAACTGGATGAGGCCGAACAGGTGATCCGTCTCGTCCAGCGAGTCGGAGATGCCGCGCAGGTCGTAGACGGTGGCGCCGAGCGCGTAGGCGTCGCGGAGCATCCGCCACTGCATCGCGTTCGACGGCCGGACCTCACGGCCGATGTTGTCGGAGGCGCCGTAGGAGTACCAGACGTGCCCGCCGACGATCAGCATGGTCGCGGCGGAGAGGTTCACGCCGTTGTGGCGGGCAAAGTACAGCCGCATCCGGTTGGGGTCCTCGGTGTTGAGGGCCGTCCACATGCGCTGGAAGTACGACAGCGGGCGGGGCCGGAAGTGGTCGCGCACGGCAGTGATCTCGTACAGCCGCTGCCACTCGGCGAGGTCCTGGTAGCCGCCCTGGACGACCTCGACGCCGGCCTTCTCGGCCTTCTTGATGTTGCGGCGCCACAGCTGGTTGAAGTTCTTGTGGACCTCTTCCAGGGAACGGTTCGCCAGCGGCACCTGGAAGACGTAGCGGGGCTGTACGTCGCCGAAGCCGGCGCCGCCGTCCTCGCCCTGCTGCCAGCCCATCCGGCGCAGCTTGTCGGCGACCTCGAAGGCGCGGGGCTCGATGAAGTCGGCCTCCATGTCGCGCAGGCGCTTCACGTCAGGGCTCTGGATGCCCCTCTTGATGGTCTCCGCGTTCCAGCGGCGGATGATCACCGGCGGGCCCATCTTCACGGAGAAGGCACCCTGCTGCTTGAGGTGCGCCAGCATCGGCTGGATCCAGTCGTCCAGATTCGGCGCGAACCAGTTGATGACCGGGCCCTCGGGGAGGTAGGCGAGGTAGCGCTTGATCTTGGGCAGCTGGCGGTAGAGGACCAGGCCCGCGCCGACCATCTCGCCGTTGCGCTCGTCGAACCAGCCGAGGTGCTCCGAACGCCACTCCGCCTTCACGTCGGCCCAGGCCGGGACCTGCATGTGGCTAGCCGACGGCAGGCTCTGGATGTAGGCCAGATGCTGCTCGCGGCTGATGGTCCTCAGGGTCAGGCTCATGTCGGGGCGCTCCTCGGGCTGGTGTGTCCCCATGGGTACAGGGGCTCCGGCTCTCGCGCCGAAGCCTACTGCGCCTTGCACGCACCCCGACTGGGGCGTACGGCACCTTCGCCCCGGCTTCTGGCCGCCGAGGCGTTTTCACGGTGTCGGGAAAGGTGCCGGACCGACGGCCGGACGGGTCAGCCGATGAGGCCGCCGAACAGTCCACCGTGTGCCATGCCGAGCATGAAGCCGACTCCGGCGGCACCGAGACCCAGGATCAGACCGGTCCGCTCACGCGTGGTCTCCGAGATCCACTGCCCGTACACGCCGGTGAAGATGCCCAGCAGGCCGGTCCAGGACGTGAGCAGGTGCAGGCCGTGGAAGAAGGCCGTGATGAAGGAGACAAGGCCCAGGACCAGGGTCACCGCCATCAGCGTGTCCTGGAGTGGACGGACCTTGCCGTCGGTGGCGAAGAGGGATCCGGCGGTGTTGGGTCGCAATGCCTGTGCCATGAGGCACCTCCTGCGGATCGCGGCGCACGGTAGCGCCTTACACACCCGATGTGTACAGATTGAAGGGCCCTCGCCGCCGGATTTCAACCGGAAGCACGTGTGCAGGTAGTCTGTACCGTCTGCACCGGTGTCTGCCCAGGCCGCTGCGGGGATCCCCCGAGGAGCCCCGATTGTCAGTGGTGGCCGATACCGTTGCGTACGCATCACAACCCTCCTGCCACGGAACGACCGTGGCCGCTGAGTCCAAAGGAGGTGGGTTCTACATGCGTCACTACGAGGTGATGGTCATCCTCGACCCCGATCTGGAGGAGCGCGCTGTCGCCCCCCTGATCGAGAACTTCCTCGCCGTCGTCCGTGAGGGCAACGGCAAGGTGGAGAAGGTCGACACCTGGGGCCGTCGTCGTCTCGCGTACGAGATCAAGAAGAAGCCCGAGGGCATCTACTCGGTCATCGACCTGCAGGCCGAGCCTGCGGTCGTGAAGGAGCTCGACCGCCAGATGAACCTGAACGAGTCGGTCCTCCGGACCAAGGTCCTCCGCCCCGAGACCCACTGAGCCTTCTGCTCAGCTGATCTCGGGATTCGAGTAGCAGCAAGCAGCCAGCAGCAAACCCGCCGAGAGGTTCCCCCATGGCAGGCGAGACCGTCATCACGGTCGTCGGCAACCTTGTCGATGACCCCGAGCTGCGCTTCACCCCGTCCGGTGCGGCGGTCGCGAAGTTCCGCGTCGCGTCCACTCCCCGCACCTTCGACCGCCAGACGAACGAGTGGAAGGACGGCGAGAGCCTCTTCCTGACCTGCTCGGTCTGGCGTCAGGCGGCGGAGAACGTCGCCGAGTCGCTCCAGCGAGGCATGCGCGTCATCGTGCAGGGCCGGCTGAAGCAGCGGTCTTACGAGGACCGTGAGGGCGTCAAGCGCACGGTCTACGAGCTGGACGTCGAGGAAGTCGGCGCCAGCCTGCGGAACGCCACGGCCAAGGTCACCAAGACCGCCGGCGGTGCCGGCCGCGGTGGCCAGGGCGGTTACGGCGGCGGTGGCGGCCAGGGTGGCGGCGGCTGGGGTGGAAACTCCGGCGGCGGCCAGCAGGGCGGCGGCGCTCCTGCCGACGACCCGTGGGCGACCGGCGCTCCCGCCGGTGGCAACCAGGGCGGCGGCGGTGGCGGCTGGGGTGGAAACTCCGGCGGCGGTGGCGGCGGCTACTCGGACGAGCCCCCCTTCTAAGGGCTCGCATCCCCACTTCTTGATCACACAGGAGAAACACCATGGCGAAGCCGCCTGTGCGCAAGCCTAAGAAGAAGGTCTGCGCTTTCTGCAAGGACAAGGTCACGTACGTGGACTACAAGGACACGAACATGCTGCGGAAGTTCATTTCCGACCGCGGCAAGATCCGTGCCCGCCGCGTGACCGGCAACTGCACGCAGCACCAGCGTGACGTCGCCACGGCCGTCAAGAACAGCCGTGAGATGGCGCTGCTGCCCTACACGTCCACCGCGCGCTAAGGGAAGGGTGACCGAAACATGAAGATCATCCTCACCCACGAGGTCTCCGGCCTCGGTGCCGCTGGCGACGTCGTCGACGTCAAGGACGGCTACGCTCGCAACTACCTCATCCCGCGGAAGTTCGCTATCCGCTGGACCAAGGGTGGCGAGCAGGACGTGGCGCAGATCCGCCGCGCCCGCAAGATCCACGAGATCCAGACCATCGAGCAGGCCAACGTTGTGAAGGCCCAGCTCGAGGGCGTCAAGGTCCGTCTGGCCGTCCGCTCCGGCGACGCCGGTCGTCTCTTCGGTTCCGTCACCCCGGCCGACATCGCTTCCGCGATCAAGGCCTCCGGTGGCCCCGAGGTCGACAAGCGCCGCATCGAGCTGTCCGCTCCGATCAAGACCCTGGGCGCCCACGAGACGTCCGTGCGTCTGCACCCCGAGGTTGCCGCCAAGGTCAACATCGAGGTCGTCGCGGCGTGACGCTGCGCTCAGCTTGAGCAGCTGAGAGGGGCCGCCTCCTACGGGGCGGCCCCTCTTCGCGTTCGATGTCAGGACGGCTGCGCGCGGGCCGCGTCATGTTTCACGTGAAACCGGGACGCGGTGAGTCCGGCAAGCTGCTCAGCGGGTGGCGCCCGTGACGATCCAGCTGCCCGCGCGCGTCCGCAGCCACAGGGTGAGCATGCGGACGGTCATCATCAGGGTCATGGCGGCCCAGAGGGTGGTCAGTCCTCCGCCCAGCGTGGGGACGAGCAGTGCCACCGGGGCGAACACCGCCAAGGTCGCCACCATCGCCCAGGCCAGATACGGCCCGTCCCCGGCACCCATCAGGACACCGTCCAGGACGAAGACGATCCCGCAGACGGGCTGGGAGAGGGCCACCATCAGCAGTGCGGGCAGTGCCGCGTCCTTGACCACGGAGTCGCTGGTGAACAGCGGGAGGAACAGCGGCCGGGCAGCCACCACGAGGAGGCCCAGTACGACACCGGTGGCGACGCCCCACCGGACCATGCGCCGACAGGCCTCGCGGGCGCCCTGGGCGTCGTTCGCGCCGAGGTAGCGGCCGATGATGGCCTGCCCGGCGATCGCGATCGCGTCGAGGGCGAAGGCCAGCAGGCTCCACAGGGACAGGATGATCTGGTGGGCGGCGATGTCGGCGTCACCGAGGCGTGCCGCGACAGCCGTGGCGATCATGAGGATCGCCCGCAGCGACAGCGTGCGGACGAGCAAGGGGACTCCGGCCTGGGCCGAGGCCCGGATACCGGCGGCGTCCGGGCGCAGGGAGGCCCCGTGACGGCGGGCCCCGCGAACGACCACGGCCAGATAGGCGGCCGCCATGCCGCACTGCGCGATGACGGTGCCCCAGGCGGATCCGGCGATGCCGAGTCCGGCGCCGTAGACGAGTCCCGCGTTGAGTCCGGCGTTGGCGACGAAGCCTGCGACGGCGACGTACAGCGGGGTCCTGGTGTCCTGCAGGCCGCGCAGTACACCGGTGGCGGCGAGCACGATCAGCATGGCCGGGATGCCGAGTGCGGAGATGCGCAGATACGTCGTGGCGTAGGGGGCCGCGGTGGCGGAGGCGCCGAAGAGGTCCACGATGCCCGGGGCCAGCGGGAGGACGAGGGCGATGACCGCCCCACCGAGGAGCAGCGCGAGCCAGATGCCGTCCATGCCCTGGCGGATGGCAGCCTGGATGTCGCCGGCGCCGACGCGCCGGGCCACGGCGGCCGTGGTGGCGTAGGCGAGGAAGACGAAGACGCTCACGGCGGTCATGAGGAGGGCCGAGGCCACGCCCAGACCGGCGAGCTGGGTGGTCCCGAGGTGGCCGACGATGGCACTGTCGGCCATGACGAACAGAGGCTCGGCGACGAGTGCACCGAAGGCCGGGACAGCCAGCGCGATGATCTCTCGGTCGTGCCGGCGGCGGGTGGCCTGGGGTATCGCTGGAGCCTGTGTCATGAGCACTAATCTAATCGTCCACAGGTAAGAGATGCAATTGCATAGTGCCCCTTACTTCCCGTCTCGATCCGTGCACATGAACGCATCGTTCGAGGCGATCTTGGTCCGACTGGGAAAGTTTTTCTTCTGCACAGCCGGTGGACGGTAAAGATGCAGGTCAGGGCGTTGTGATCGAGGGGATCGAGGGCTTGTTCACAGGGCTGTCCACCGGGTCGTGCACAGGTTTCGGCGGGTTCTCCACAGCATCCGGGCCGTCGTCCACATGGCCTGTGGATAACCAGATTGGCTGACGGTGCCGACAGGCCTACCGTTGTCCGGCGCCCGCTCCTTTCCTCGGCCTGGGAAACGTCACAAAACCGACGCGCCAGAAGCGGAGTTGGGCCTCTCAATTGTCAGTGTCGTGCCGTACAACAGAGGGCACGGCGAGGTCCGCCGTGCGGACGGGAGGAGGTGGCTCGGTGAGCATTTCCGAGCCCTTGGACGATCCGTGGGCCGACAGCGGACCCAGCGATCGTCTGCCCGCCTCCCGTCGCCGAAGTGACGGCGGCCGGGGCCGTGACGAACAGCACGACCGGGGCCGGGAGAACGGCGGCTGGGACGGCGGCGGCTCCTCCTTCGAGCGGGTGCCACCGCAGGACCTGGACGCCGAGCAGTCCGTCCTGGGCGGCATGCTGCTGTCCAAGGACGCCATCGCCGACGTGGTCGAGATCCTCAAGGGCCACGACTTCTACAAGCCCGCGCACGAGACGATCTACCAGGCGATCCTCGACATCTACGCCAAGGGTGAGCCGGCCGACCCCATCACGATCGCCGCCGAACTCACCAAGCGCGGCGAGATCAACAAGGTCGGCGGCGCGTCGTACCTCCACACCCTCGTCCAGACGGTGCCGACGGCGGCGAACGCCGAGTACTACGCCGAGATCGTCCACGAGCGGGCGGTCCTGCGCCGTCTGGTCGAGGCGGGCACCCGTATCACGCAGATGGGATACGCGGCCGACGACGACGTCGACGAGATCGTCAACCGCGCCCAGGCCGAGATCTACGCGGTCACCGAGCAGCGGACCAGCGAGGACTATCTGCCGCTCGGCGACATCATGGAGGGCGCCCTCGACGAGATCGAGGCGATCGGCTCGCGCAGCGGCGAGATGACCGGTGTGCCCACCGGCTTCACGGACCTCGACTCGCTGACCAACGGTCTGCACCCGGGCCAGATGATCGTCATCGCGGCCCGTCCCGCCATGGGTAAGTCCACGCTCGCGCTGGACTTCGCGCGTGCGGCGTCGATCAAGCACAACCTGGCCAGCGTCATCTTCTCCCTCGAAATGGGGCGCAACGAGATCGCGATGCGTCTGCTGTCGGCCGAGGCACGTGTGGCCCTGCACCACATGCGCTCGGGCACCATGACGGACGAGGACTGGACCCGCCTGGCGCGCCGGATGCCCGAGGTCTCGTCCGCGCCGCTCTACATCGACGACTCCCCGAACCTGTCGATGATGGAGATCCGTGCGAAGTGCCGTCGGCTGAAGCAGCGCAACGACATCAAGCTCGTGATCATCGACTATCTGCAGCTGATGCAGTCCGGTGGTTCCAAGCGCTCCGAGAGCCGTCAGCAGGAGGTCTCGGACATGTCCCGTAACCTCAAGCTGCTGGCCAAGGAGCTGGAGGTCCCGGTGATCGCGCTCTCGCAGCTCAACCGTGGCCCCGAGCAGCGCACGGACAAGAAGCCGATGGTGTCCGACCTGCGTGAGTCCGGCTCCATCGAGCAGGACGCCGACATGGTCATCCTGCTGCACCGCGAGGACGCCTACGAGAAGGAGTCACCGCGAGCGGGCGAGGCGGACATCATCGTGGGCAAGCACCGTAACGGCCCCACGGCGACGATCACGGTGGCCTTCCAGGGCCATTACTCCCGCTTCGTGGACATGGCCCAGACCTGACCTGGCCGGATGTAGGTTCTCAGATCCCGTGTCCTTTTCTCACCGGTGATGTCCACCGCATGTCCAATAGGACATGGAGGTGAGAATCATGCCTCTTGATCGAGTGATTCCCCTCTTCGTGTACAGGACTGTCCCTGGTCGTCATCCGCGTACGTGACTCGGGCAGGACCCCAGCGTTCGGCGGCCGGCGGGGCCGCTTCGGAAGACACGGGGTCGGTGGTCCGATGAGTACAGCGGTGGCCACGCCAGTACGGCTGAGCGTCCGGCGCAGTGACGAATCCACGGCGGAGGACCTGGAGTGGCAGTCGGTGCCGCTCGGACTGCTGCATGAGGCCCGACCGTGGCGGACGTTTCGCTGGTACAAGGGGCAGCAGCATTACTCAGGCACGTACTGGTCGGCGACCGTGGGCGACCATGTGATCTACGAGTCCCGGCTGGAGCTGGGTCGGCTGCTGTTCGCCGACTTCGCCCCGGAGGTGCGGCACATTGTCGCCCAGCCGTTCCTGCTCAAGGCCGACATCGATGGAAAGGTCCGCAAACACATCCCGGACTACCTGCTGCTGACCGATGCCGGTCCGCTGGTCGTGGACGTCAAGCCTCGCCACCGGTTGGAGAAACCGGAGGTCGCCTTCACGTTCTCCTGGACGCGGGAGGCGGTCACTTCGCGGGGGTGGCAGTACGAGGTGTGGAGCGAGCCCGACCCAGCCGTGCTGGAGAACATCAGATTTCTCGCTGGCTACCGCCGCGACTGGCTGTTCGACCCCGACCTGGTCGGCGCTTTGAGGGCCACGGATCTGGACGGGATGTTGCTTGGTGATGCCTTCCGGCTGCTGCCTGACTGTCCTCGCCCGCTGGTGAAGTCGGCGGTGCTGCACCTGCTGTGGTCCGGTCACGTGACGACCGTGCTGGACCGGCCGCTGAGTGCGGGGCACGTGCTACGGAGGGCTGCATGAGCGGTGCGGGGACGAAGCTGGGGGTCGGGACGCATTTCCGCCTGGACGGTGAGACGGTCGAGGTTGTGGATTTCGCCATCCTGTCCACGGGCATGGAGGTCATCCTCAAGGACGGGCGCGGCCGGCTGGCCCGGATGTCGGTGCGTGAGCTGCTGACCTCGGATCGCGCCGAACTGATCCACGACAGATCGGGCCCGTCTTCCGCCGATGACGAAGACCTCGCGGCCGTGGTGCTGAACCGGCTGGCCAAGCACGAGAAGAAGGAGGTTCTGGAACGTGCCGAGCATGTCCGGGAGATGGTGACGGGATACCGCTCCGGCAGTGAGGATCTTGCGCGGCCGGACGAGCCGCGCCCTCAGTACGCGCCTGCCTTGCCTCTGAAGGCCCGGTATGAGGCCAAGGCCGCGGAACTGGGGGTGACCGAGCGGACGGTGCGCCGATGGGCACGTGCGTTCCGTGAGCTGGGCGAGGCGGGGCTGGTTCCGAAGACTGCGCAGGCAGACGACGGACTTGGCAGTGCCGATCCGCGTTGGGTCGAGGCGGCGGTGGAGGTGCTGAAGGAGTACGAGGAAGAGTCGCGGCCGTCGGTGAAGGTAGTGCTGGAGGAGGTCGAGGCCCGCGTCAAGACGAAGTTCAAGCTGGTCAAGGTGCCGGTGCCATCGCAGGCGACGGGCTATCGATGGATGAAGGAGCTGGAACGGCGCTATCCGACCTTCCGGCTCAGTACCCAGCGCAATCGGGATATCGCCGACCGCCCGAAGGGTGTCTACGGGAAGCTGCGGCCTACGCGGCCGGGCGAGTACGTGCTGATGGACACGACGCGGCTGGACGTGTTCGCGCTCGACCCGGTGACGCTGCGGTGGATGCAGGCGGAGCTGACCGTCGCGATGGACTGGTACACCCGCTGCATCATCGGTCTGCGGGTGACTCCGGTGTCGACGAAGGCTATCGATGCGGCGGCCGTGCTCTATCAGGCTTACCGTCCCCAGCCGGTTCCGGAGAGCTGGCCGAGGGAGGCGGCTTGGCCCGAGCACGGGATCCCCCGCGGGGTGCTGGTGGAGGCGGAGGCCGTGCACGGGCCCGTCACTGGGGTCTGGGGGCCGAAGATTGCGCCGGAGACGTTGATCGTCGACCACGGCAAGATCTACTTGTCGGCGCATCTGACCAGCGTCTGTCACCGGATGGGGATTTCGGTGCAGCCGGCGAGGCTGCGCACGGGCCGGGACAAGGGCCCGGTGGAGCGGTTCTTTCGGACCCTGCGGGAAGACCTGCTGCAGAGGCTGCCCGGCTACAAGGGACCCAACATCCACTCGCGTGGCTTGAACCCGGAGAAGGATGCCTTCTTCTTCCACCACGAGCTTGAGGCGATCATCCGCGAGTGGATCGCGGTGGACTATCACCGCACGCCGCATGAAGGACTGCTCGACCCCCACCTGCCGAAGGTGGAACTGTCTCCGGCGGCGATGTTCGAGCACGGTCTCGCGCGGGCGGGTTACATCGAGGTGCCCCGTGACCCGCATCTCGCCTTCGAGTTCCTCGACGTCACGATGCGCACGGTCCAGCCCTATGGCGTCGAGATCAACGGGCGTCGCTACAACGGTCCCTGTCTCGATGGGCTGCGCGACATGGCCGGTTCCGACATCGACTTGGACAAGCGGCGGCTGGAGTTCTTCGCTGATCCCGACGACGCCACCCAGATCCACTTCCGGGACCACGAACGCGTCTGGCACACCCTTGAGTGGGAGCACGCGCCCAGCCTGGACATGCCGCTGAGCGAGGAAGCGCTCCAGTTCGCCCGGCGCCTGGCAGCGAAGGAGTACACCTACCCCGACGACCGGCTCGCCATCGCCCTGCTGCTGAAGCGGTGGAATCTTGGCCTGGGCACTTCCCTGGGCGAACGGCGGATGGCACTGCGGCTTTCCCGCGAACAGGCCGCCTTGGACCTTCCCGAGCCGCGAGCCGGTGCCGTCAGTTCGCTGCCGTCGGTCGCCCGCGTGCTGTCCCTGCCTGCACAGGCCGAGCCTCCGGCAGTCGAAGCCGCCCCAGTGGTGGAAGAGGGCGATGACGACGGGGACAGCCTCGAAGAGTTGGACGAGGAAATCGACTTCTACGCAACCGCCTTGAGGGACATCGATGACTGACCGGAAGCGTTCCGAGGATGATCTCCACGCCAAACTCGATCACCTCACGCTGACCCGCAAAGAAGGCTTCCGGCGCCTGGTGGACGCTCCCTCGCGGCCCCGCCCCGAGCACCTCACCCACCGTCAGTTGTCTCTTCTGGGGGAAAAGGCCCGCGCTGACTACGACCGGCGCCGCCGCAAATGGCACGCGAACCTCGGGCCCCTGCGCACCCCGCAGATGGAAGCCCTGCACGAGGACCTGTGGGACATCATCGACAGCAACGAGCAGGACGGTGACAAGGTCAAAGGCAGTATCGCCATTGACGCCTTCCCCGGCCTGGGCAAGACCACGGCCGCCCTCGCCTTCGCCAAACTGCTCCACCGGCGTGTGATCGAGGAGGAGGGCGAGTACACCGATCAGAGGCATGAGCGGTGGCCGGTCTGTCGAGTGGGCCTGACCAGCAACACCAGCATGCGCGACTTCAACCGGGCGATCCTGGAGTTCTTCGCTCATCCCGGACGCTTCCGCGGCACCGCCACCGACTTCGGCTTCCGCGCACTCGACTGCGTCCTTTCCTGCGAGACCACGCTCTTGATCGTCGATGACCTGCACTTCCTGCGCTGGAGGAACCGGACCGGCATCGACGTGAGCAACCACTTCAAGTACATCGCCAACGAGTTCCCCGTCACCCTGCTCATGATCGGCGTCGGCCTGCAGGCGCGAGGCCTGTTCGACGAGGGCGACAGCTACGAAGACGCCGTACTCGCCCAGACAGGACGCCGCACTACCCGGCTGGGCATGAAGCCCTTCACCATCGACACTGAGGAAGGACGCACAGACTGGCGCAACACCCTCCTCGCTATCGAGGAACGGGTCGTCCTGGCGAACAAGTACCCCGGCATGATCGCGGACGATCTGTCCGACGAGCTCTTCGCCCGCAGCACTGGACACATCGGCTCCCTCATGACACTGGTCAACCGTGCCTGTCAGAGAGCCGTACGCACCGGGGCCGAGCGGATCGACCTCGAGCTGCTGTCGAAGGTCAAGAACGATGCCGCCTCCGAGAAAGGACGCGAAGAACTTCGACAGGCCTTTGCCGCAGGGCGGCTGGTCAGCAAGCCCAAGAAGAAGGCAGCGTGAGCATGCTCCGATCTCTGCCGATCACGGTTCCGCCGTTGCCCGGTGAGGCGCTGGACTCGTGGTTCGAGGTGATCGCACACCGCTTGCGGACACCCTTGAGTGACCTGCTGCCAGCTCTTGGCCTGGCCCGACGGGTCGAAGCTGGCGACTGCCACCGTGACATCCCAGCCCGCTGGGCGATCCTGCTCCGTGACAACGAAGCCGCCGGCATCTGTCACGCCACCGGCGTGAACCCCCAGGTTCTGCACGCGATGACGCTCGCGCACTTCGACGGCCGAGCACTCAATATCAAACGCGAAACGAGGCAGGTCAGCCGATGGCACCACTGGGGACGCCAGGCCGGATCACGCTTCTGCCCGGACTGCCTGGCCGAGACGAACGGCCGGTGGAAGCTGAGCTGGCGGCTGGGCTGGATGTTCGCCTGCCTCGATCACAACCGCTTGCTCGCCGACGCGTGCCCCCAGTGCGGTCAAATGCCTTGGAAACGGCTGCACCAGCAGCGCTATGTCCCGCAGCCGGGAAAATGCGCCTTCCCGGGCCAGCGCGAAGAACCTGGCAGAAGGCACCAACGCTGCGGCTACCGACTGTCCGAGGTCGCAAGCATCGAGCTTGGGTCCGGGCACACGCTGCTGACGGCACAGAAGCTGCTGACGGAGATCGCGGAGAACGATTCAGCAGAGTTCGGCATCTACGCGATCGCTCCACAGAGCTTCTCCGCATTGGAAGCGCTGGCTGATCTTCGTGCCCTTTCCTCCCGGCTCCTGGCCGACGCCGCGGACAGCGGTCTGGCGATCGTCCTGCCGCACGACACGCGCGAGATCTATGAGGGAGTGAAGGGGGCCCTTCCCGAGGTCGCGGGCGCCGTTCCTGCCAGGCGCAGCCTGACTGCACCCGTCCAGGCCATCGGGATCGCCGCCGCCCTCCAGGTCCTCGGGCAGTCCGATTACCATGCAGCTGGCCGCGAGCTTCGGCACCTCGTCGCCGCTGCAGACCCCTCAGAGACGCTCAAGCGCCTGACAGGCTTCCACAGGCTGCACGGCATCACTCCGCTGCTGAGCGCCATCCAGCTGACGGCTCAGGAATCGATGCTGCGACCGAGTGATCAGCTTCGCTACCGGCTTCCGGCTTTCCTCCCCTCCAGGCCATCCCCTCGCGGGGGCCTGGCGGACCTGCGCGTTCACAAGGTTCCCTCGTGCTTCTGGCCTGGTTGGTCTGTCCTGCTGTCGCCGCCGCAAGGCGCATACAGCCGGACGTTCCGTCCTTGCCTGTCCGCTTCCCTGGCTTTGGTGGGCACGCGCGACGACCTCAGAGTGATCACACGTCGTCTCGGCAGCGTGACCACCCGGCAGATGACCTCGAAAGTCCTGCAACTCCTGCATGCACAGAGACTCTGGGCGGTGGTCAGCACGGCACTGGTGCGGCTGGCGGACTACCTCGACGCACACGAAGTGCCCATCGACTACCAGCGCCGCCGCATGTTGGACTACACCGATCTACTCCCCGAGACTCGATGGCGCCAGATCTGCGAGGACGCCGGCGTCCAACCCGGCCAGGGACGTCGTCTCACCGTCGCGCGAAGCACACTCTTCGAGCAGCTGAGCGGACTCCCGGCACATCTTGCTCCCGGCCACTTCGCGATCACTCGGCCGATGGACCGCCCACACGTGAACTACTTCGCCGCGTTCCTGACACCTGAAGTCAGAGATGGCCTGCACCGCGCTGGAGCCGACTTTCTCGCACAGAACGGCGTTGAGGGTGAGCCCTTGGTCTGGGAACCGCCGACGGTGATTGCCGACGGCCTGGAAACGGCAGGTCCTGACCTGGAGAAGATCGACATCAGCATTCTTCATCAAATGATCCGTTCGCCGTCCATGACGACGGAGCAGGCCGCCCGCGAACTTGGCACGTCACATGAAGCTGTCCGAGTTCTGCTGCACCGGTCTCCCGCACCGGCCCAGCCGAGGCCACGCAGTCGTCGGCGGAACGACGGCGAGGCCATGCGGATCGCGAAGCAGGCCTTCCCGCCGGATGAGTTCCGGCGGCTCTACTACGCAGAACGTTTTGGCCTGCGCCAGATCGCGGACCTCGCTGGCGTCAGCCGCAACGTTACGAGGCGTCTCGCCGAGCAGTACGACATTGAGGTCCGTGAACCCAACGCAACGGGCCCGCGCAAGGGCTACGTCGACGGAACATGGCTCCGCGAGCAGTACTTGGTCCACGGCCGGACCCTGGCAGAACTCGGCCGCGAGAAGGGCCTCAGCCCCACGACCATGACCCGATGGGCCAAGCTGCACGGAATCCCCGTGACCAAGATGAACGGGCACACCCGCCCTGAACTCGCGCAGCTGGCAGCTCAGGCCAGAGAAGCACCGGAAATCCTCCGTCCTGCCTTCACGGGACCCGGCGCATGGGACCGCCTTCGCGAGTTCGCCGCAGCGTCACGCTATCGGACACTCAAGGAAGCCGCAGAAGCGCTTGGAACCCATTACACGGCCCTGATCACGAGAGTTGGAAGACTGCGTCGCGAGATCGGACACCTACTCCTCATCCGTGCAACCACGGCGTCACCAATGAAACTGACCCCGATCGGGGAAGCCGTAGTCGCAGCGATTCACGCGGCCACAGAACCAGGCACTGCGGACGCCTGCCCTGGATCCGCACGCTGAGGAAAATGACACGCGTCACGGAATTTCGGCACCGACCCGTGCTGGAACGGCACCCCAGCGAGAGGTCCACACCGCGTGGAAGCTAGAACGGCAAACCAGTGATGACTTCGACGTCGTGGAACCTCAATTGAACCGCCGCCGTCCTGCGTGGGCTCCGAGAACCACGTCGGCGGAGGATCTGGAGCGGATACCACCCGGAGGTTCATAGGGCGATGCGCCAACGCTGTTGTTCCTCGCGAAGAATCTTCCGGCTATGCAGGGTGCGTAGCGCCTCATAAATTCCTGCTTCAGACAGCTGACCTTGGAGGTCCTGGACGATCTCGCTGGAGTATGCGCCGAGGTGGCCGACTGCGCCAGGATCGCTGAGGCGTTTCACATCGTAGTTCACAATTGAGATCTGCTTGAAGCGCTTGTAGACAGCTTCATACACCATTACTTCGGAGTCCGACATCCTGGGGATTATATTAGTGAGTCGCCTTATTTCTGTCAGGATCTTTAGGGCTGCCAGTTTGTGGCCAGCCACGACTGCCAGAAAGATCCCCGTAAGTCGAACAATGCTAGTAACTGCTTCAATGGCGCCGAAGTGGACTCCCTCGCGGATCCGGATCTCAGATACAGGACGTCTGGCCTCAGCCTGCTCCCATTGAGTGGGCTCGACCTCCACCTTAGGTATATCGGAAGCCGCCATAAGCCCACCAATGAGTTCATAGGCTATTTTACGGCAAGAATCTGCACCCAACTCTCCAGCCGACTCGGGGGATATCTCAGCAAAGAGCATGCCTATGACATCTTGATCACTTAAGGTCACGGACTTCCAGTGATCCTCGAACTCGTACCGTTTCACGGTCTTTACATGCCTGGACAGCACCCCCTCGTCGCGCTGGATTTCTGACAGCCCACGCGCGATCCCAACTCGGGAATCCTCTTGGTATCCAATTGCAGGGAGTGGCATTCGAGGCCGGGTGCGGCATCTTTGGCAGTAGCCAGATTTAAGCGGGAATGCGCAGTGAGGGCATTCTTCGACGGATTTCATGACACCCTGCTCGTCGCTTGCGGAAGGCCTGCTAGTTATTTTCCGCCCGTCGGACACGGACCGCAACCGCCAGCAGTCGGCATAGTGATTCCGTCGAAATACTGGCTCGCTAGGCCAGAGTGCGAGCTCAACCGTGAAGGGGTCGCAGCGTCATTTGGGCAGAGGCGAAACCGCCCGGCCCCAGTCCTACGCGCTGGTGCAGTCTGTCGCCGAGGCCCGCAGAGGCGCGCGACACAACACCGACCCGCTGTCTGCGACGGCCCTCCTTCCAGGCTGCGTGAGGATTTGGACACGGTCCTGAGACTGGATCGGAGGACGCAACGTGAGACGCCGCAAGAAGCTGCAGGTCACAGCCATGCCAGAGGACACGGAAGCCGAGAACCTACACCGGACCGCGGGGGAAATGAACTCGACGCATGGCGCCCCAGAGGATGGACTGGGCCCATGACGACATCTCAGGAAGAACTGCTCCCGGGCACCCGGCGGGCGTTGCTGCACCGGATCGCGGTCGCACAGGCCGAAGGGCGGGCGCCCTCGCTGGTCGCCGCGGTCGTGCGGGACGGGCGGGCCGTCTGGCACGGATCGCGGAGTTCAGTGGACGGGCACGGCCCGGACGAGAACGTGCAGTACAGGATCGGGTCGATCACCAAGACGTTCACCGCCGTACTGGTGCTGCGGCTGCGCGACGAGGGCGTGCTCGATCTCGGTGATCCCCTGGAGAAGCATCTGCCGGGCACCGGAGCCGGCGAGGCGACGATCGCCGAACTGCTCGCACACACCTCCGGGTTGGCGGCCGAGTCACCCGCGCCCTGGTGGGAGCGGACCCCCGGCTCGCTGCGTCCCGAGCTGAGCGATGTCCTCGGCGAGCAGCCCCTCCTGCACCCCGTCGGCCGGCGCCACCACTACTCCAATCCCGGCTACACCCTGCTCGGCGCACTGGTGGAGGAGCTTCGGGGCGCTTCTTGGGAGGAGGTGCTGCGCGACGAAGTGCTCGAACCCCTCGGGCTCCACCGCACCAGCGCACAGCCCCAGGCGCCGCATGCGGGCGGCTGGGCGGTGCATCCCTGGGCCGACGCGCTGCTGCCCGAACCGGTGGAGGATCTCGGCCGGATGGCCCCCGCCGGCCAACTGTGGTCCACCACCGGAGATCTCGCTCGGTTCGCCGCCTTCCTGGCCGGGGGAGACGACCGGGTGCTGAGTGCGGAGTCGGTGCGGGAGATGCGGACGCCCGCGGCGCCTGCCGAAGCCGCGGATGTGGTGGACGGGGCCACCTACGGCCTCGGCATGCAGATCCAGCAGCGGGACGGCAGGCTCCTCGTCGGACACTCCGGCTCGCTCCCGGGCTTTCTCGCGAACCTCACCGTCAGCGTGGAGGACGACGTGGCGGCGGTGGTGCTGGCCAACTGCACCAGTGGCCCGCTGCTGGGAGCGGTGGGTGCGGACCTCGTCCGTATCGTCGCCGAGGCAGAGCCACGCATTCCCGAGCCGTGGCGTCCGCTGCGTGAAGTCGACCGGGACGTCCTGGATTTGGCCGGGCAGTGGTTCTGGGGGACGCACGCCTTCGCTCTGCGGGTGCTGGCCGACGGGCTCCTCGCGCTGGGACCGCTGACCGGTGGCGGCCGCCGGGCCCGCTTCCGATCGAACGGCGACGGCACATGGACGGGCCTGGAGGGTTACTACGCCGGAGAGCTGCTCCGGCCCGTACGCCGTCCGGACGGGTCCGTGATCCATCTGGACCTGGGGTCGTTCGTGTTCACGCGGCAGCCGTACGAGGAGGGGGCTGAGGTGCCCGGCGGAGTGGATCCGAAGGGCTGGCGGGGGATCGCGGAGTAGACGGCTCGCTGGCCGAGTGGGTGTTTCACGTGAAACACCCACCCCCGACCGCTTTTCAGAGCTGGAGCTTGAAGCCCATGTGCGAGGCGGTGAAGCCGAGGCGTTCGTAGAAACGGTGGGCGTCCGTGCGGCTGCTGTCGGAGGTCAGCTGCACCAACTGGCAGTTCTGGCGCCGGGATTCCTCGACAGCCCACTCGATGAGCTGGGTGCCCAGGCCGCTCCCGCGCTCGTCGGCGTGGATGCGGACGGCCTCGATGATCGAGCGGGTCGCTCCCTTGCGGGAGAGCCCGGGGATGAGCGTCAGCTGGAGGGTGCCGATGACACGGCCCTCCCGCACCGCCGCGACGAGCTGCTGGTTCGGGTCCGCGTTCAGCCGCTCCAGGGCCGCCAGGTAAGGCGTCAGGTCGTCGGGTGACTCGCGCTGGGCGCCCAGGGGGTCGTCGGCGAGCATGGCGACGATCGCGGGCAGGTCGTCCGCGGTCGCACGGCGTATTTCAAGATCTCCCATGGCCGCACCCTATGCGGGCACGTTCAGGGACTCCACGACGCGTACCAGCGGGGCCAGCTCGGGGTTCCTGGCCGCCTCGTCCAGGGCCTCGCGCAGGGCGCCGTCATTGGTGGGCCGCGCCTCTTCGAGTAGCCGCAGGCCCGCCTCGGTGACGTTGGTGTAGATGCCGCGACGGTCGGTGGGGCACAGGTAGCGCTCCAGCAGACCACGGTCCTCCAGGCGGGTCACCAGCCGCGTGGTGGCGCTCTGGCTGAGCACGACCGCGTCGGCGACCTGCTTCATCTGCAGATGACCGCCCTGGCCCTCGTGCTGCCGGCTGAGCACATCGAGCAGGGAGTACTCCCGCACGCTGAGGTCGTGCTTGGTCTGCAGGGCGCGCTCGATGTGTGCCTCGATCCTCCCGTGCAGGAGAGCGAGGGCGGACCAGCCCTGGGCGAGGGCGGTGAGCGCGGGGTCCGTCGCTGTCATTGGCGTTTTCCTCCGTCCCGGAGCGGCTGAATCAAGAGTAGAGCACTCCCGCAATAGTCAGCGCTTGCACTTAGCCCGCGTCTGCAACTATTGTGGACGCACGCTAAGCGCTCCTGCAATCGTCTGGGAAGGTGTACCCCCACATGCCTCTCGCGCTTCTGGCCCTCGCGATCGGGGCCTTCGGAATCGGAACGACCGAGTTCGTGATCATGGGTCTGCTGCCCGAGGTCGCCGGTGACTTCGGGGTCTCCATCCCTACCGCGGGCCTGCTCGTGACCGGATACGCCCTCGGCGTGGTGATCGGTGCCCCGCTGATGACCGTGCTCGGCACCAAGATCTCGCGCAAGCGGATGCTGATGCTGCTGATGGGCCTGTTCATCGCCGGAAACCTGCTCTCCGCCGTGGCCCCCACCTTCGCGATCATGCTGACCGGGCGGGTGATCGCCTCCCTCGCCCACGGTGCCTTCTTCGGCATCGGCTCGGTCGTCGCGGCCGAGCTGGTGGCTCCCGACAAGAAGGCCGGCGCCATCGCGATGATGTTCACGGGCCTGACCGTCGCCAATGTCGTCGGTGTCCCGCTGGGCACGCTCATCGGGCAGAACGTCGGCTGGCGCGTCACCTTCGGCATGGTCGCCGCCCTCGGTGTCGTCGGCCTGGCCGGCATCGCCAGGCTGGTGCCCGAGGTGCCGAGGCCCGAAGGGGTGCACCTGCGCCATGAACTGGCCGCCTTCAAGAACGCCCAGGTCCTGCTCGCCATGGCGATGACCGTGCTCGGCTTCGGTGGTGTCTTCGCGGCCATCACCTACATCGCGCCGATGATGACCCACATCGCCGGCTTCGCCGACGGGTCCGTCACCTGGCTGCTGGTCCTGTTCGGGCTCGGCATGGTCGGCGGCAACCTCATCGGCGGCAAGTTCGCCGACCGCGCGCTGATGCCGATGCTGTACGTCTCCCTGGGCGCCCTGGCCGTCGTCCTCGCGCTGTTCACACTCACCGCGCATAACAAGATCGCGGCCGCTGTGACCATCGCCCTGATCGGCGCTCTCGGCTTCGCGACCGTCCCGCCGCTGCAGAAGCGCGTCCTCGACCAGGCCCACGGCGCCCCGACGCTCGCCTCGGCCGTGAACATCGGCGCCTTCAACCTGGGCAACGCCCTCTCCGCCTGGCTCGGCGGCATCGTGATCGCGGCCGGCTTCGGCTACACGGCCCCCAACTGGGTCGGCGCCGCCCTCGCCGCGTCCGCCCTGGTCCTCGCCGTCCTCTCGGCCGCCCTGGAGCGCCGCGACAGCGGCCGGAGCGCCGTGGTGGCCTCCGGAAGCCCCGCTGGGCAGCGGACCGCCGTCCACCACTGAGCCCGCCCCGACCGCAGGGCATCTCCACCCGTACTTGAACGTCACGCGGACCGGGGGCGTAGGCCGCCCCCGGTCCGCGCGACACCCCTCACCTCACGCACGTACCGCACCAAGGAGAACGCTCCATGAGCACCACCGCCGTCGCCCCGCTCACCATCGAGGACGCCGAACTGCTCGTCGCCTCGGCCCGTCGCGCGGCCGAGGAGGCCGGAGTCACCGTCAGCGTCACCGTCCTGGACGCCGGTGGCCACCTGCTCGCCTTCCGTCGGGACGACCGTGCCGTGCTGATCTCCGGCGAGACCAGCACCCGTAAGGCCTACACCGCGCTCCAGCTGAACGCGGCCACCGCCGAGCTCGTCGACGCCGTCCAGCCCGGCGGCCTCTTCCACACGCTGCCCACGGCCCTCGACCGGCCCCTGCTCTTCATCGCGGGCGGTGTTCCCGTCCACCGGGACGGCCGACTGATCGGCGCGATCGGCGTCGGCGGCGGTGCCCCGGACCAGGACCACGGCTTCGCCACCGCGGCTGTCCAGGCGCTCGTCTGACCGCACGCTCCGAGACATGACAACGCCGGCCCCCTGCCGCCTTGGTGCGGTGAGGGCCGGCGTGTGCCGTGCGACCGGTCAGCCGGCGGCCACCGTCAGCGGTGCGAACCGGCGCGTCCAGTCCCCCGGCAGGTCCGTGATGCCGTAGGTCATGACGGCGTTGAAAGCCACGGACGCCAACCCCCGTGCCTTGGCCCAGGCCAGCAGCTCCTCGTGGCGTACGTCGATGTCGGTGCGCAGCGGACGGTCTGTACGGGCCGCGAGCGAGGCGATGAGGGCCTTGGCCGTCTCGGTGTCCCGGGCGATCAGCGGGCCGACGACATGCGTGTCCATGTTGGGCCACGCGGCCGTGTAGCCGATGATCCGGCCGCAGTCCTCGGCCACGCGCAGCTGGTCGGCGAAGGCGGGCAGACGGGTGATGAGGGGAGTGCGGTCGACGCCGAACACCTCCTCGTCGAGACGGAGGATCGAAGGCAGGTCCTCCGCGGTGGCAGCACGGGTCGCCACCGCGTATTCCGGCCCGCCGGGGATGAAGTTCCCCACCACCATCTCCGCCCGGCCCGTGACCTTGAAGCCCAGTTCCTCGTAGAGCGGGCGCCCGTAGGGCGTGGCATGCAAGGTCAGAGGTGTGGTGCCCATGGCCGCTACGACATGCCGCATCAGGCGGCGTCCGACGCCACGGCGGGCGTGGCGCTCGGCCACCAGGACCATGCCGATGGCGCTGAGCTCCGACCGCTCCCAAGACCCGTACTCCGTGACGACGCAGGCGGCGATGAGCCCTCCGTCGGGGTCGTCGATGCCGTAGCCCTTGCCGGCTGTGAGGAGGAAGCCCCACTTGTGTTCCTCGCGTGGCCACCCCCGATCTTCGGACAAGTCGGCGCAGGCAGTGAGATCGCGGAGCGTCAGCCGGCGGACGGGCAGGGCAGCGAGGGAAGGAGTCGGCACGCAGGTCAGGCTGTCCGACCGGCACCCCTGACGTCCACCCGTTTCAATGCATACGCAGGTGCTTTTGGCCATGTCGTGGCCACTCGCACAGACCGTCGACAGGCGAGCGTGTTTCACGTGAAACAGAGACGGAGGGTGGCCCGCTTCGTCGTCGGACAGGGAACTGTTTGCTGTTGTACCGGTTTCCGTCGCGGTCAAGGCGGACGGGCATCTGGCCGGACTCGCCACATACTCCTACACCGGCCGTGATCTGTGGGATGCCTATGAATTGGTGACACACGTCCGGTAGTTGAGAGACGTCATGGTTCGCCCCTTGCCCGCTTCATGGGGAAGCAAGGGGGGACTTGTGTGCATGGCGACGGCCGGTAGGGTCGACTCCGGTTCACGTCCGGGATGGAGTGCACGCATCCCGTGCGGGCCGAGAGCAGGGCAGGCAGCCTAACGGGACGAAGAGATCGAAAACCGCGTTTCCGGGTATACGGCCGCAGCATCCGGTCAGGATGGGATGCTGCGGCAGTGCTACGGCTGGCCGCCCGCCGGGGGAAAGCATGCACCTTCCGAGGAGGAGGTGCGCAGACCGACCGAGAGATGTTCGAGGCGAGGGCACCATGGACGCTCCGACCACCACGTCGGGGGAGAACGGCATAGCGGGCGGAGGCGGCTGGTTCACGCCGCGCAAGGCGCCTCCGACCCCGCCGCCGGACGGTGATCAGGAGACGGCCGAGGGACGCAGGCCGGCCGTGGTGCGCCCGGTGGGTCGGCCGAACCGGGAGGGCGCCGCCCGCCCCGGGTCCGACGCTCCCGTGGCCCACCACGCTTCTGCCGCCCCCACCGAGCAGCCCGCGGAGCCGCCGGCACCAGCCCCGCCCAGCCCTCCGAGCCCCCAGCCGGCAGTGGCCTACGAGCCTTCACACCCGGTCGTCGCGGCAACCGAGCCGCAGCGCGTGCCCGTCCAGCGGTCCGCGCCGCCCGTCGTCGAGGAGGCGTCCCCGGACGCCCTCGTCATCCGGGGCACGATGGCCGAGATCGCCCCGGTCGCCGACAAGGTCACCTCCTACTTCTACGCACTCCTCTTCGTCCGCCACCCCGAACTGCGCCCGATGTTCCCGCCGGCGATGGACGCCCAGCGGGACCGGCTGCTGAAAGCATTGCTCACCGCGGCCGAGCACATCGACAACAAGCCGGTACTCGTCGACTACCTGCAGAACCTGGGCCGCGGACACCGGAAGTACGGCACGCGCGCCGAGCACTATCCGGCCGTGGGCGAATGCCTCATCGGCGCCCTCAGCAAGTACGCCTCCGCCATCTGGAACCCGGAGACCGAGGCGGCCTGGGTGCGGGCCTACACCACGATCTCCCAGGTGATGATCGACGCCGCGGCGGCGGACGAACTGCGCGCCCCGGCCTGGTGGCACGCCGAGGTCGTCACGCACGACCTCAGGACCCCCGATGTGGCGGTCGTCACCGTCCGCCCGGACCAGCCCTACCCCTTCCTCGCCGGGCAGTACACCAGCGTGGAGACGCCCTGGTGGCCACGGGTCTGGCGGCACTACTCCTTCGCCTCGGCGCCCCGCTCGGACGGCCTGCTGACGTTCCATGTGAAGGCCGTCCCGGCCGGTTGGGTCTCCAACGCACTGGTGCACCGCGCCCGGCCCGGAGACGTCATACGCCTCGGCCCGCCGGCCGGCTCGATGACCGTCGACCACACCACCGACAACGGGCTGCTCTGCCTGGGCGGCGGCACCGGCATAGCGCCCATCAAGGCCCTCGTCGAGGACGTGGCCGAGCACGGCCGACGCCGTCAGGTCGAGGTGTTCTACGGCGCCCGTACCGACCACGACCTGTACGACATCGACACCATGCTCAGGCTCCAGCAGAGCCACCCGTGGCTCTCCGTACGGGCGATCATCGACCAGCTGGCCCATCTCCAGCTTCCCGACGCCATACGGGAGTACGGCCCCTGGAACGAGTACGACGCCTACATCTCGGGCCCGCCCGGAATGATCCGCAGCGGGGTCCACGCCCTGCGGGACATCGGCATTCCCTCGGACCGCATACGGCACGACTCGGTCGAGGAACTGGTCGTCGTCGGGAACTGACCGGCCGACCGATTACCCGAGGTCGGGGGCGTGCATGGCGCGGACGCCCTCGATGTTGCCGTCCAGATAGTGCCGCAGCGACAGCGGCACGAGGTGGACGGAGGCGATGCCGACCCGGGTGAACGGGATACGGACGATCTCGTACTCGCCCGCCGGCTCCTCCACTTCGGGGCCGTGGCGCAGCGACGGGTCCATGGACTCCAGGCGGCAGACGAAGAAGTGCTGCACCTTCACTCCGGTCGCGCCGCCGTCCTCGCCGATGTGCTCCACGGTGTCCACGAAGCAGGGCACGACGTCGGTGATCTTGGCGCCGAGTTCCTCGTACACCTCACGGTGCAGAGCGTCGACGACGGTCGGGTCCGCGGCCTCGACCCCGCCACCGGGAGTGACCCAGTAGGGATCGACACCGGGCTTGGTGCGCTTGATCAGGATCAGGTCGTCACCGTCCAGGAGAACGGCACGGGCGGTGCGCTTGACCACGGGTCGGACGGTCATGGGAGAAATGTGGCCCGGCTGGTTCCACGTGAAACATCGCATGGCGCCACCACCCGAGCGCACCGCGTAAAACCCCGGAGTGGAGGCTCAGGACCAGCTCGCGGCCGCCCGCAGGAGCCACTCGTGCGCCCGCGCGACATGCGGCATGGCGAGCGTTCCGGTGCGCACCGCGAGGAAGTACGTCCGCAGCGGCGGCACCGCGGGGTCGTGCAGCGTCATGATCTCCCCGCGCTCCAGGCCGGGAGTGCACAGATAGCGGGGAAGCACCGCAAGTCCGGCGCCCGCTGTCGCACAGGCGAGCACCGCGCGCAGGTCGGGGACGATGACCGTGCCGGAGGCGGCCGGGCGTGAATCGAAGACGGAGGCCCAGTAGCGCGAGACGAAGGGCAGCGACTCGTGGACCTCGACGACCGGCAGGTTCTCCAGGGCGGGGGCTCCCTTGAGGCGCAGCGCGCCAGGGCCGATCCGCTCGGCCCAGCGCGGGGCGGCCACCAGCATGTGCTCCTCGTCGCAGAGTGCGGTGGCGGTCAGGAGGGCGCCACGCGGCCGGACCGTGCTGATGGCCAGGTCGTGGTGTCCGGCGGCCAGCCCCTCCAGTGCTTCCTCCGCGGTGCCGAAGGAGGCGCGCAGCGCGAAGCCCTGGCCGTCGTCGCCGGTCAGCTCCGTCAGGGCGGGAAGCGCGCGTTCGGCGGTGAACTCGGGCGGGCCGGCCAGATGCAGCGTCCGTAACGAAGACTCGTCGTCCAGGCCGCTCTCCGCTATCTCCACCAGGGCGTCGAGGTGCGGAGCGGCCTTGTGGGCGAGTTCGTCGCCGATGGTCGTGGGCGTCACCCCGCGGGCCTGCCGCAGGAACAGGGGGCGGCCCAACTGTCGCTCCAGGGTGCGGATCTGGGAGGTGACGGCCGGCTGGGAGAGCCCCAGCAGAGCGGCGGCGCGGGTGAAGGAACCGGCCCGGTGCACGGTGACGAACGTGCGCAGCAAGGCCAGATCCATGGCACGCCCTTCCCTCTCCCTGCCCTCCTCCGGCCCCCGAGGCAGGCACCAACTATAAATAAGTCGATAGGTCTCTGTCGCTACCGTGATTGGACACTGACAGAGAGTCAACTAGCCTTGTTCGCGCGGTTCTTCGCGCGCGGAACCGAAGGCGGTCCGAGCCACGAGGGGGGAGGCTCGGACCGCCGCAGAGCGGGTCAGGGGGCCCGTGATCCGGTCACTCGGCGGACTCGTCAAGGGCCCGCAGCACATCCGCCACCAGGTCCTCGGGGTCCTCGGCGCCGACAGACATCCGGATGAATCCCTCCGGGACCGGATCTCCGCCCCAGCGGCGGCGGCGTTCGGCCGTGGAGCGCACACCGCCGAAGCTCGTCGCGTCCTCGACCAGGTGCAGCGCCTCCAGGAAACGCTCGGCACGCGCGCGCGTGGGCAGCGTGAAGGAGACCACGCAGCCGTAGCGGCGCATCTGCTGGGCGGCGACCTTGTGCGCGGGGTCGTCAGGGAGCCCGGGATAGCGCAGCCCGGAGACCTCGGGCCGCTGCCGCAGGGCCTCGGCGACCGCGAGGGCCGTCGCGTTCTGCCGGTCGACGCGCAGTTGCAGCGTGGCGACGGAGCGGTGCGCGAGCCAGGCCTCCATGGGCCCGGAGATGGCGCCGACGATCTTGCGCCAGCGGCGTACGGCGGCCATCGCCTCGGCGTCGCGACCGGTGACGTAGCCCAGCAGGACGTCACCGTGCCCGGTCAGCTGCTTGGTGCCGCTGGCCACGGAGAAGTCGGCGCCCAGCTCCAGCGGGCGCTGCCCGAGCGGGGTGGCGAGGGTGTTGTCGACGGCGACCAGGGCGCCCCGCGCATGTGCCGCCTCGGCCAGCCGCCGGATGTCGCACACGTCGAGCCCCGGGTTCGACGGCGACTCGATCCACAGCAGCCGCGCGCCGTCGAGGACCTCCAGCTGGGCGTCGCCGCCGGTGGGCGCGGTGCGCACCTCGATGCCGTAGGCCTCCAGTTGGGCGCGGACCAGCGGCAGCACCTGGTAGCCGTCGGAGGGCAGGACGACCGCGTCTCCGGCGCGCAGCTGGGAGAACAGCACCGAGGAGATCGCGGCCATGCCGGAGGCGAACACCAGCGTCTCGACGTCGTCCTGCCCCGGCGCCTCCAGCTCGCCGATGGCACGCTCCAGCAGCGTCCAGGTGGGGTTGTCGTCACGGCCGTAGGAGTACGGGCCGGTCACCTCGCCCGGCAGGTGGAAGTGCGCGGCGAACACCGGTCCGGGCAGGGTCGGCTCGTTCTTGACGGGTTCGGGGAGTCCGGCCCGTACCGCGCGCGTGCCGTCGCCGATGCGGTCCGCGCCCTTGCCGGTGTCGCTCATGCGGCCTGTCCCTCCAGTTGTTCCCGTACCGCGGCGAGCAGACCGGTGGTCGCCGCCTCCACCATCTCAAGGCACTCCTCGAAGCCGTCCCGGCCGCCGTAGTACGGGTCCGGCACGTCGAGGTCGTCGCCGGCCGCGGGGTCGTACGCGCGCAGCAGGCGCACCTTGCGGGCGTCCTCCTCGGTGGGCGCGAGGCGGCGCAGGGCCTTGAGATGACCGGTGTCGAGGGCGATCACCAGGTCGCGGCGGGCGAACCAGGAGGGCTGGAACTGCCGTGCGACGTGCTCGGTGCCGTAGCCGTGCTCGTCTAGGACCGAGACGGTGCGCGGGTCGGTGGCATCCCCCTCGTGCCAGCCGCCGGTGCCGGCGCTGTCGGTCTCCACCAGGTCTGCGAGACCGGCCTCTTCGACGCGCGCGCGGAAGACGGACTCGGCCATCGGGGAGCGGCAGATGTTGCCGGTGCACACGAAACAGACGCGGTAGGTCATGGCGGGCTCAGTCCTCGTCGGGCAGGACGAGGTTCAGCGCCCACGAGACGACGGAGATGATCAGACCGCCGAGTACGGCCGTCCAGAACCCGTCCACATGGAAGCTCAGGTCGAGCTTGCCGCACACCCAGGAGGTCAGCAGCAGCATCAGCGCGTTGACGATCAGGGTGATCAGTCCGAGGGTGAGGATGAACAGCGGGAAGGTGAGCACCTTCACGATCGGCTTGACCAGGAAGTTCACCAGGCCGAAGATCAGCGCGACCACGATCAGCGTGCCGGCCTTCTTGGCCGTGCTGTCACCTGTGAGGGTGATCTTGTCGAGCAGCCACACGGCGACCGCCAGTGCGCCCGCGTTGGCGATCGTCTTGACTACGAAATTCTTCATGTGTCTGATCGTGGCAGACCAGATCGACGGCGAGCAGTGGGGCGAGGGCGGCAAACGGCGATGAAGGCATTCCGGCTGGACGAACTGGAGGCGGAGCGCGCCGCCAACGAAGGGGCCTACCTGCAGTTTCTGCGGGAGCGGCATATGTCGGTCGGCCTGTACGCCCTCAACGCGGGCGAGCACGATCCACAGCGGCCGCACAACCAGGACGAGGTGTACTTCGTCGTCAGCGGTCGCGCGTCGATCACGGTCGGTGAGGAGACCACCCAGGTGGCGCGGGGCAGCGTGGTGTACGTGCCGGCCGGTGTCGCCCACAAGTTCCACCACATCAGCGAGGATCTGCGGGTTCTCGTCGTCTTCTCTCCCCCTGAGGCCTGAGCCCGGCCCTCGGGGTTCCCTAGGGGAAGGCTCAGGGGAGGACAAGGGGTGCGAGGCCCCTGCGGGACCCTCTGGCGGCCCTAGCATCGAGTGCAGACATCGAGAACTGCGTCCACGACAGCGCGCACTACGCCGTGAACGCACCGGAACGCAAAGGACGAGGGCAATGCGAGAGATCTTCGCGGGGCTGCCGTGGTGGGTGAAGTGGGTCGCGGTGCCGGTCATCGCCCTGGTCGTCTTCGGCAGCCTGATAGCGACCGTGGTCGGCTTCGTGATCGGCCTGCTCTTCAAGGCGCTGGTCTTCGTCGCGCTGGTCGGCGGACTGATCTACATCGTGCGCAAGTTCATGTCGAACTCCTCGTCGCGCAGCGACTGGTGAGGGACGCGGGAGCCGGTGAGCGGTAACGCGAATCGCCGGTTCCCTCGGGGGAGGGAAGTTTCCCCGGCAGGCCGTCTGCACGCGGTGGCGGGCGGTTAGAGTCCGGAACCCCACGCGGGGCCGGCCCCGCTGGCGGCGTACACCCCCACCCGTGCCTCCACCGCACGGGCTGCCCCCACCCTCGCGCTACGGGAGTGACCCTTGGCCACGGCTGACACCGCACCGGCAGAACCCCACGCACCCCCCGCCCAGCCGCACTCCTGCACACCCCCGCTGCAGCGGCCACCCGCCGCGACCGTACCGGGACAGCCACGCGCCGCGTCCCTCCCCGGACCCTCGCACTCCGCGGACGTTCCGGGTCAACCGTCCGCCGCGACCCTCATCGGATCCGTGCAGCGCGCGATGCGCCTGCTGGAGACCGTCGCGGCACACGAGTACGGCGCCCCCGCCAAGCAACTCGCCCGCGAGACCGGCCTCGCCCTGCCCACGACCTACCACCTGCTGCGCACCCTTGTGCACGAGGGCTATCTGCGCCGTGAGAAAGGGCTGTTCTTCCTGGGCGACGCAGCCGAGCGGCTGAGCAGCAGCGGAGCGCAGCAGAAACGTCGCAGCACCGTGGCCGACACCCTGGCACACTGGCGCGATTCCATCGGTGCTCCGGTCTACTACGCGATGTACCGGAATGGCGAGATCGAGGTCGTGTGCGTCTCCGACTCGCGGGAGACTCCCGCGGTCGAGGAGTGGGCCGACTTCCGCGAGACGGGGCACGCGCACGCGATCGGGAAGTGTCTGCTCTCCCAGCTGGACGAGGACGCCCGCCGGGACCACCTGACCCGCTATCCGGTGCAGTCCATCACCCCGTACACCGTGCGCGACAACCACGCCCTGCTGCGCCGGCTGGACCGGATGCCGCGGATGGAGCCGGTGGTGGAGCGTCAGGAGTACGCGCTCGGGACGGTCTGCGCGGCGATTCCGATCACGGTCGGCACCACGGCGGCCACGATGGCCATCTCGCTCCCCGCCCACCAGGCCGACCGGCTGCTGCCCGCCGCCCAACGGCTGCAGACCGAGATGGGGCGTCATCTGGGGGCGCTGATGCTCTCTATCAGTATCTGAAAACTCACTCCTTGTGATCTGTCGTGTACGTTCAGCAAGATTTGACCCACGGTCGAGGGATCAATCCCGGCCAGTCCATGTCATTTGACGGGGTAGGCGATGCGCGAATCCGTACAGGCAGAGGTCATGATGAGCTTTCTCGTGTCGGAGGAACTCTCCTTCCGTATTCCGGTGGAGCTGCGTTATGAGACCTGTGATCCCTATGCCGTGCGGCTGACCTTCCATTTGCCCGGAGATGCCCCGGTGACCTGGGCCTTCGGCCGCGAGCTGCTGATCGACGGGGTCGGGCGGCCGTGCGGCGAGGGGGACGTGCACATCGCCCCCGTCGACTCCGAGGTGCTGGGCGAGGTGCTGATCCGGCTTCAGGTCGGCGGCGACCAGGCCATGTTCCGCTCCTCGGCGCCGCCGCTCGTGGCCTTCCTGGACCGCACGGACAAGCTCGTGCCGCTCGGTCAGGAGGGCGCGCTGGCCGACTTCGACGCCCACCTCGACGAGGCCCTGGACCGCATCCTGGCCGAGGAGCAGAGCGCCGGCTGAGGTGGTGCGGCGACGGGGCGCCAGGCGCTCCGCCCTGCCGCGTGTGACTGTGCAGGAACGCTTCTTCAGCGGACTTCCGGTCCCCGTTGGCCCCCGCTCACCGCTTCCGGCGTCGGCCCCTGCCGCCGCGCGCCGGAGCGGGCTGTGCCCCGGCGGGGGTCGCCGCGTCCGGTCCCGGCCGGTCGGCCGACACCACCAGGGCGGCGAGCGCGGTGGTGACCGGGACGGAGGCGACCAGGCCGATGGAGCCCACCAGCGTGCGTACGACCTCCTCGGCCACCAGTTCGCTGTTGGCCACTGTGCCCACGCTGCTCTGTGCGATCGAGAACAGCAGCAGCAGCGGCAGCGCGGCGCCGGCGTAGGCGAGGACGAGGGTGTTGACCACCGAGGCGATGTGGTCGCGGCCGATGCGGATGCCCGCCCGGTACAGCCCGCGCCAGCCCATCGCCGGATTGGCCTCGTGCAGCTCCCAGACCGCCGAGGTCTGCGTCACCGTCACATCGTCCAGGACACCCAGCGAACCGATGATGACGCCGGCCAGAAGCAGACCGCTCATGTCGATCGACGGATACAGGCCGTGGATCAGACCGGTGTTGTCGTCCGTGTTGCCGGTGAGCGCGGCCCAGTCGATGAACTCCGAGCCGAGGACGCCGATCAGCAGGAGGGAGGCCAGCGTGCCGAGAACCGCCACCGACGTACGGGCCGACAGTCCATGGCACATGTAGAGCGCGATGAGCATGATCGCGCTCGCCCCGACGACGGCCACCAGCAGCGGATTCGAGCCCTGCAGGATCGCGGGCAGGATGAAGAGCGTCAGCACCATGAAGCTCACCGCCAGCGCGACCAGCGCCATCACACCGCGCATCCGTCCCACCACCACGACGGCGAGCGCGAAGATCCCCGCGAGCAGCGCCATCGGGAACTTGCGGTTCACATCGGTGACGGAGTACTGCAGGTCCTTCGGCGCCGAGGGCTCGTAGGCGACCACGACCTTCTCGCCCTGGTGCAACTGCCGTGACTGGTCGGGCTGCACGATCTCGGTGAACGTACGGCCCGGGTCGTTGCCGGTGTCGACCCGGACCGTCGCCTTCTTGCAGGTACCTTTCGCCTCCTGCTGCGCGGAGTTGCCCTCGGCGGTGGAGGTGTCTCCGGTCGGGGTCTCCCCCGAGGCGTTCACCGACTTGCAGCTCACCTCGACCACCTTGGTGACCGTGGCCTGCTGTGTCTGGCGGTCGAAGCCGACGCCCGTGCGCTCGTGCGGTGGGGCTCCCCCGGGCCAGAGCACCACCAGGCCGACCACGACGGCGGCCGCGAACGGGATCAGGATCGCCGCGATGACCTTGCGCAGATGCTTCGAGACCGGCGCGGCGGGTCCGTGGCTGTGGCTGTGACCGTGCGAGTGGCCGTGGCCCGGGCCGTGCTGGTGCCCGTGTCGGTCGCCGTCATGGCCGTGTCCGTCGCCCTGTCCGGAACCGCCTCCGCGCGGCGGTTCGGAAGGCGGGTACGGGGACTGCTCCATGGTGGTCACCGCCAGATCATCGCAAGAACGCCAGGGGCCCTCTGGTCACCGCGCCCGAATTGACGCTAGCGTGGAGGCACCTTTGCACACGCGGGAGCTCGGAGCACCGGGCTGAGAGGGCGCTGACCTCCGTATTTGCGATGTTTCACGTGGAACGTGGTTTCACGGGAAACATCGGCAGACGGAAACCGCTGCGTCGACCGCCGAACCTGTTACCGGGTAATGCCGGCGTAGGGAGTAGGTCTCATGACCAACAAGGACGCACGCACGCCTGCCTCCGTCCAGGACGACAAGTCCCAGGAGGCCGGGAAGTCCATCGGCTGGCACAAGGCGTATGTCGAGGGCACCCGCCCCGACCTGCGCGTGCCGGTCCGCCAGGTGCACCTCACCAACGGGCAGTCGGTCACGCTGTACGACACATCGGGCCCGTACACCGATCCACTCGTCGACACAGATGTGCGCAGGGGCCTGCCGCCGCTGCGGGATAACTGGATCATCGCCCGCGGCGACACCGAGGAGTACGCCGGCCGTCCCGTCCGTCCCGAGGACGACGGGATCAAGCACACCTCACCGCGCGGCGGGCTGCGCAACCTGGACGCGGTCTTCCCCGGGCGCCCGCGTCAGCCGCGCCGGGGCCGTGACGGCAAGGCCGTCACACAGCTCGCGTACGCCCGCCGCGACGAGATCACGCCCGAGATGGAGTTCGTGGCCCTCCGCGAGAACGTCTCTCCCGAGGTGGTCCGCGAGGAGATCGCGGCGGGCCGCGCGGTGCTGCCGGCCAACGTCAACCACCCGGAGATCGAGCCGATGATCATCGGCAAGCGCTTCCTGGTGAAGGTCAACGCCAACATCGGCAACTCCGCGGTCACGTCCTCCATCGAGGAGGAGGTCGAGAAGATGACCTGGGCGACTCGCTGGGGCGCCGACACGGTCATGGACCTCTCCACCGGCCGCAACATCCACACCACCCGTGAGTGGGTGCTGCGCAACTCCCCCGTCCCCATCGGCACGGTGCCGCTCTACCAGGCGCTGGAGAAGGTCGACGGCAGGGCCGAGGAACTGACCTGGGAGATCTACAAGGACACGGTCATCGAGCAGGCCGAGCAGGGCGTGGACTACATGACCGTCCACGCGGGCGTACGCCTGCCGTACGTGCCGCTCACCGCCAACCGCAAGACCGGCATCGTCTCGCGCGGCGGCTCGATCATGGCCGCGTGGTGCCTCGCGCACCACAAGGAGTCGTTCCTGTACGAGAACTTCGAGGAGCTGTGCGAGATCCTCGCCGCCTACGACGTCACGTACTCGCTGGGCGACGGCCTGCGCCCCGGTTCCATCGCGGACGCCAACGACGAGGCGCAGTTCGCGGAGTTGCGCACGCTCGGGGAACTCAACCGGATCGCCAAGCGTTTCAACGTACAGACCATGATCGAGGGCCCGGGACACGTCCCGATGCACAAGATCAAGGAGAACATCGACCTTCAGCAGGAGATCTGCGATGAAGCTCCGTTCTATACGCTCGGCCCGCTGACGACGGACGTCGCTCCGGCGTACGACCACATCACCTCCGGCATCGGTGCCGCGATGATCGCCTGGTGGGGCACGGCGATGCTCTGCTACGTCACGCCCAAGGAGCACCTGGGCCTGCCCAACCGTGACGACGTCAAGACCGGCGTCATCACCTACAAGATCGCGGCGCACGCGGCCGACCTCGCCAAGGGGCACCCCGGAGCGCAGGAGTGGGACGACGCGCTGTCCGACGCCCGCTTCGAGTTCCGGTGGGAGGACCAGTTCAACCTCGCCCTGGACCCGGACACGGCACGGGAGTTCCACGACGAGACGCTGCCGGCCGAGCCCGCCAAGACGGCCCACTTCTGCTCCATGTGCGGGCCGAAGTTCTGCAGCATGAAGATCTCGCAGGACATCCGCCGCGAACACGGCGGCAGCCGGGCCGAGATCGAGGAGGGCATGGCTCAGAAGTCGAAGGAGTTCGCAGCCGCGGGCAACCGGGTGTACCTGCCGCTCGCCGACTGATCCAGCCGCGGTGACGGTCGGTCCCGGAGACGTGTGAGCGTCTCCGGGCCGGGTGCCCGGCCGCGCCCCTGGCCGGGGCGCAAGCCGGGCTATTCCGGCTGGTGTTCCGGGCCGCCGAAGTCGGGGCTCGTGTAGTCCGGGCTGGTGAAGCTGGGACGGCCGGAGGCGGAGCCGTCGTCGGGGCTGCTGAAGCCGGGCCGGTCGTAGCCCAGACGGGGCATGCGGCCGGTCGGGGCCGGCGGGGCCGTGCGGTGCAGGGCGGCCGTGCCGGGCTGGGCGAGTGCGTCCCGCAGGAACGGCAGGATGCCGCGCTCCAGCAGGGCCTCCCGCCAGGCCTCTCTGGCCCTGGCCACCTCCTCGCTCGCTGCGTCGTGGGTTCCGGCTTCCGCCGCGGCGCTGTTACGCAGGGCCGTGAGCAGCAGCCCGACCGCGGCGACGAGGATCGCGGCCGCGGCCACGGCGCCGAACACCCAGCCCGCGGTGAGCATGGTCTGGGCGAAGGCCTGGCCGGGGGCCAGCATTCTCAGGATGTAGCCGACGAGCAGGAAGATCGCCGCGGCGGTTCCGGCGAGGACGGGAGCCAGCACCGCGATCACGGCGATGGCGCCCGCACCGGTCGTCTCGGCGGCCTCGCCGATACCGGCGGCGAGCCCTATCGCGTCCGCACCCGGTTCGACGGAACCGGAATCGCGGGCGGCCACGGGGGCGGACGGCGCCGGGTGACGCAGTTCCTCGCGGGCCTTCACATAGTGCTGGTACTCGGTCGCCGCGGCGGCCGTGATGAGCGCGGTGGCATTGAGGGCCATGGTGCGCAGTTGTTCGGGGTTCAGCCGCTGTCCGACAGCGGCCAGTTCCGGTCGGTGTGGTGCGGAGCGCAGCGCCTCATCGAGGATCCGCTCGAATTCCTGGCGGTCCTCGCTCAGCAGGTGCTGCGGAACGCTGTTCATGTGCATCCCCCGATGCTCCGTAGGGCTTGGGGCTCGCACGCCGGCGAGCCGTCGGGCAGAAACGGAGGGGAGCCTGCTACGGATAAGCCGATGGTAGAGCCGTGACGGCACACGGTGACAGGGGGTTGCCGGAATTTGCGTGCCGACCTGCGTTCATGCGGTATGAGGTGCGCCTGCCCCGGGAACGCTCAGATATCCAGGGGAAGTTGCTGGACCAGCAGTTTTCCGGCCATGGTCACTCCGCCGTCCATGGCGATGGCGAGTCCCTCGGCGTAGACGTGCGGTCCCTCGACGACGGGCCCGCCGCCCTCCTCGCCGTCCTCGGAGCCGACTTCGCCGAGCAGGTACGGGATGGGGCTGTGGCCGTGAACGATGCGGGTGCCGCCGTACGTATCGAGCAGGGAGCGTACGGCGTCGGCGCCGCCCTCGTCGCGGAAGGAGAAGCGCTTGGTGAACTTCCGGAACAGGTCCCAGCATTCGTCCGCGTCGTTGCGTGTGAGGGTCTCGCGGACGGTGTCGTTGACGGCCTCGATCGAGTCGCCGTAGTCGAGGTATGCGGTGGTGTCGGAGTGCACGAGCAGGTAGCCGTCGACCGCCTCGACGGCGTCGAGGCGGGCCATCCACTGCAGGTGGTGGTCCTGGAGGCGGTCCATGTCGGTCTTCTGGCCGCCGTTGAGCAGCCAGCCCGCCTGGAAGGTGGCAGTGCCCGCGCCGGAGTTGACGGGGGTGTCGCCGAACCGCTTGGCGCCGAGCAGCAACAGCTCGTGGTTGCCCATGAGGGCCTTGCAGTAGCCGCCGGCCGCGGCCGCCTCGGCGGACAGCCGCATCACCAGGTCGATGACGCCGATGCCGTCCGGGCCGCGGTCGGTGAAGTCGCCGAGGAACCACAGCCGGGCGGTGCCCGCGCACCACTGGCCGGAGGCGTCGATCAGCCCCTTCTCCTGCAGGGCGGCCACCAGTTCGTCCAGGTAGCCGTGGACGTCGCCGACGACGTACAGCGGACCGGGGCCGGCCGTGGGCTGTTCGGCGGGAGCGGCGGGGACCGGTTCGACGGGGACCTGGAGCGTGTCGCCGCGGTTGATGACGGGCAGGTCGCGCTGGGTGGGCGTGTAGCCCTCGGGGTACGCCTCGTCCACGGGCGGGAGGCTGTCACCGGGGTGGGTCTGGACGTACGGACCGGTCTCGTGGACGTAAGCGGGTACCCGGAAGTCGCGCAACGTCGCCGTCCGCTCCACCTCGGGTCCCTGACCGGCCCCCTGAGTCATCAGACCCCTCCACCATCGCGCCGCAGCTGCACCGCTTCGGACTGCCTGGTCGCAGCGGCCAGCGGTGTCGTGGGCCCATCATAGGAATGCGCGTCGCGCCGTGTGATGACCCAGGGGTGGTGAATCGGAGCAAGACTCCAGTTCACCGCGGCTTTCGCCCCGTTTGGGCAGGGGTTCGACCGCTGCCCATCAGGCGTCGGCCGCACGGCTGGACGGTCGACCGGCCCGTTTGGCGGCCTGCGGAGCCGCGTGCAGCGAGACGGCGGAGCCCTGGCGGCCCGGATTCGGACCCCGGCCCTCAGGCCGCAGCGGGTGATCCGACCCGTCCGCCAGGCATGCCGCCCGCGATACCCCCGCTATCCCTCTTCCGGGGTCCGCGGCGGGCTGACGGTCGTGCGCGGGGGACGCCGCTGGGACGAGGTGCGCACGATCAGCTCGGTCGGTATCACCTGCTCGACGGGCTGGTCCGACTCGACGCCCTCGATGGCGTCGATGAGGAGCTGGACCACCGCGGTGCCGATCCGCCGCGGTTTCAGGGAGAGCGTGGTGACGGGCGGCTCGGTGTTGGCGTACACCGTGGACTCGCTGCAGCACACGAGCAGCAGGTCGTCCGGGACGCGCAGGCCGTAGCGGCGGGCGGCGGCGAGCAGGTCGGTGCCGTTGGGGTCGAAGAGACCGTAGACGGCGTCCGGGCGGTCGGGACGGGCGAGCAGCCGGTCGGCGGCGACGGCGCCCGCGCACGGGTCGTGCGCCGGGTAGGCCTCGTAGACCGGGTCCTGGCCGACGCGCTCGCACCAGCGCAGGTAGGCCGTGGTCGACAGATGGGTGTAGGTGTCCGTTGACGTCCCCGTGAGCAGGCCGATCCGGCGGGCGCCCGCGTCGGCGAGGTGGTCGAGGATGCCGAGGACGGCGGCCTCGTGGTCGTTGTCGACCCAGGCGGTGACCGGGAGCGAGCCGGCCGGGCGGCCGTCGGAGACGACCGGCAGCCCCTGTCGGACGAGTTCGCTGACCACCGGGTCCTGGTCGGAGGGGTCGATGACGACCGTGCCGTCCAGGGCCACGTTGGACCACACGTCGTGGCGGGAGGTCGCGGGCAGGATGACCAGGGCGTAGCCGCGGGCGAGCGCGGCCGAGGTGGCGGCCCGGGCCATTTCGGCGAAGTAGGCGAACTCTGTGAAGGTGAAAGGTTCATCCCCGTACGTCGTCACGGTCAGGCCGATCAGTCCCGACTTGCCGGTACGGAGAGTGCGGGCGGCGGCCGAGGGGCGGTACCCCAGCCGGTCGGCGACCTCCCGGACATGGCGTCGGGTGGCATCCGGGAGCCGGCCCTTGCCGTTGAGGGCATCGGAGACGGTAGTGATGGAGACTCCGGCGGCGGCGGCCACGTCTCTGATGCCCGCCCGGCCCGGCCGACTGCCTCGACGTGAGGTTTCCGCGCGGCTCACCTGGTGCTTCCCTGCTGCTGTCATGGCGAGCCGATAGTAGGGCTCATGCGGTGGGGTAGTGCGGACGCATATGCACGCGTTGACAGGCACGTTTCTGCATGGTCATTGCATCCCAACTGCCTTAGAAAGCAAGGAAGTTGAGCGCTCTCATGGTAAGACGTGACTTGTCGACGCGCATGGGCCTGCCAAGTGCTCGATGTCTCGAAGAGGTCTCAACTCACCTTCACGGGTGATGCGCGCTACGGCGCGAGCCACCGGCGCATAGATATATGTGAGGCGCGCCCCCCGATACGTACGCCTTCGTCTGGTGATGCCCCTGATGCCTGTGGGATCGGTGAGGTTTGCCTCTTGCTGTCCCGCACCTGTTCGCAGGGGCGCCGAATCCTCATAAGGTGTGGAGTATTGGAAGCCGGCGGCGTCGACGGTCCGCCGGTGGTCACGAGGAGGACTGCGGTGAGCGAGACGAGCCCCAAGCTGCGCGCCGAGCTGGAGGGTATCCCCACCTACAAGCCGGGCAAGCCTGCCGCGGCCGGCGGGCCGGTCGCCTACAAGCTGTCCTCCAACGAGAACCCGTATCCGCCGCTGCCCGGTGTGATGGAGAGCGTGACCGCGGCCGCCTCCAACTTCAACCGCTACCCGGACATGGCCTGTACCGGGCTGATGAACGAGCTGTCGGAGCGCTTCGGTGTCCCGCTCTCCCACCTGGCCACCGGCACCGGCTCGGTGGGTGTCGCCCAGCAGCTGATCCAGGCCACCAGTGGTCCCGGCGACGAGGTGATCTACGCCTGGCGGTCCTTCGAGGCGTACCCGATCATCACGCAGATCAGCGGCGCCCGGTCGGTACCGGTGCCGCTCACGCCCGGCGATGTGCATGACCTGGACGCGATGGCGGAGGCGATCACCGACCGGACCCGTCTGATCTTCGTCTGCAACCCCAACAACCCGACCGGCACGGTGGTGCGGCGGGCCGAGCTGGAGCGGTTCCTCGACCGGGTGCCCAGTGATGTGCTGGTGGTGCTGGACGAGGCCTACCGGGAGTTCATCCGCGACCCCGAGGTGCCCGACGGTGTCGAGCTGTACCGGAAGCGCCCCAACGTCTGCGTCCTGCGTACGTTCTCCAAGGCCTACGGCCTCGCCGGGCTGCGCGTCGGTTTTGCGATCGCGCACGAACCGGTGGCGGCGGCGCTGCGCAAGACGGCGGTGCCCTTCGGTGTCAGCCAGCTCGCCCAGGAGGCGGCGATCGCCTCGCTGCGGGCCGAGGACGAGTTGCTGGGCCGGGTCGGCTCGCTGGTGTGTGAGCGCACGCGCGTGGTCGACGGGCTGCGCGCCCAGGGCTGGACGGTGCCGGAGACCCAGGCCAACTTCGTGTGGCTGCGGCTGGGGGAGCGCACGGTCGCGTTCGCGGCGGCCTGCGAGGAGCACGGTGTGGTGGTCCGGCCGTTCCCGGGCGAGGGTGTGCGGGTGACGGTCGGGGAGACCGAGGCGAACGACATCTTCCTGAAGGTGGCGGAAGCGTTCCACAAGGAGATCTGAGCGGGCTCCGTCGGGAGCACCGAAGCGGTTCCGGGTGGGCCTCGCGTGCGCGGGGCCTACTCGTCGTTCCGTACCTCCTCGTTGATCAGTTCCACGCGTACGGGGTCGCCGTCCCGCACGGTCGCCAGGACCGCGGCGTCCCCGTCCAGGCGACCCAGGACATTGCACGGACTCGCGAGCCGGCACTCGTCGCCTCGCGAGATGGGCGTGGGCCCATAGGGGAGGGCGAGGGCGTCGCCGTCCGTCCAGAAGGCCACCGTGCCCGGCTCCACGACCTGCCGGGCGTCCGTTTCACGTGAAACAGAGACACCTGTGTCGAAATAGACCTCCTTGCCCCAGGTGTGGGCGGTGGAGGCGAGCGGCAGGGCCTTGCCCAGGGCCTGGGTGGTCGGTGTGTCGTCGAGGGTCGCGGTGGTGTTGCCCGCGGGCCAGGAAATACGTATCTGCATGGCGCGCAATTCAACAAGATGTTGAAGTCGCTGCCAAGACCTTGACGCGGCGGCAGAGGGGGGACCCCCCTTCCTTCGCCGAAAATCAGTGCGTCATAATGGCTTGTGAATGTGAACGCGTTCACAAGCTTGTCCGGTTGCTCCCGTGATGTGCGTGACAAATGGGGCAAGCTGCCGCTATCGCGGCGGAGTAAGGAGCTGACGACGTGGAATTGGCTTTGGCGCCGGAGACACTGGCGCGCTGGCAGTTCGGCATCACCACCGTCTACCACTTCCTGTTCGTCCCGCTGACGATCTCCCTGGCCGCCCTCACCGCGGGGCTTCAGACGGCCTGGGTGCGCACGGAGAAGGAGAAGTACCTCAGGGCGACGAAGTTCTGGGGCAAGCTCTTCCTGATCAACATCGCGATGGGCGTGGTCACCGGCATCGTCCAGGAGTTCCAGTTCGGCATGAACTGGTCCGACTACTCGCGCTTCGTCGGTGACATCTTCGGCGCCCCGCTCGCCTTCGAGGCTCTGATCGCGTTCTTCTTCGAGTCCACCTTCATCGGGCTGTGGATCTTCGGCTGGGACAAGCTGCCGAAGAAGATCCACCTGGCCTGCATCTGGATGGTCTCGATCGGCACGATCCTGTCGGCGTACTTCATCCTGGCGGCCAACTCCTGGATGCAGCACCCCGTCGGCTACCGGATCAACAAGGCGAAGGGCCGGGCGGAGCTCACCGACTTCTGGCATGTCCTGACCCAGAACACCGCGCTCAGCCAGGCCTTCCACACCCTCTCCGCGGCCTTCCTGACCGGCGGCGCCTTCATGGTCGGCATCTCGGCCTACCACCTGTCCCGCAAGAAGCACATCCGCGAGATGAAGACCTCGCTGCGGCTCGGCCTGATCACCGTGGTCATCGCCGGCATGCTCACCGCGGTCAGCGGTGACGTGCTCGGCAAGGTCATGTTCAAGCAGCAGCCGATGAAGATGGCCGCCGCCGAGGCGCTGTGGGACGGCCAGAAGCCGGCACCGTTCTCGATCTTCGCCTACGGCGACGTCGAGAAGGGCCACAACACCGTCGCGATAGAGATCCCGGGCCTGCTGTCCTTCCTCGCCAACGACGACTTCACCTCGTACGTCCCCGGCATCAACGACGTCAACAAGGCCGAGCAGCAGAAGTTCGGGCCTGGTGACTACCGGCCCAACATCCCGGTGGCCTTCTGGGGCTTCCGCTGGATGATCGGCTTCGGCATGGCCTCCTTCGCCATCGGCCTCGCCGGACTGTGGCTGACCCGGAAGAAGTTCATGCTGCCGCAGCACCTGAGGGTCGGCGACGACGAGGTGCCGCACCTGGTGCTGTTCAGGAACCAGGCGCTCGGCCCGCAGCTGACCATCTGGTACTGGCGCATCGCGATCTGGACCCTGGCCTTCCCGCTGATCGCCAACTCCTGGGGCTGGATCTTCACCGAGATGGGCCGTCAGCCGTGGGTCGTCTACGGCGTCCTGCAGACCCGGGACGCGGTCTCCCCCGGTGTCTCCCAGGGCGAGGTCCTCACCTCGATGATCGTCTTCACCACGCTGTACGCGATCCTCGCCGTCGTCGAGGTCAAGCTGCTCGCGAAGTACGTCAAGGCCGGCCCGCCCGAACTGACCGAGGCCGACCTCAACCCGCCCACGAAGATCGGCGGCGACACCCGTGACGCCGACAAGCCGATGGCCTTCTCGTACTAGGCCGAGGGGACAGTCATGGAACTTCACGATGTCTGGTTCGTCCTCATCGCCGTCCTGTGGACCGGCTACTTCTTCCTGGAGGGCTTCGACTTCGGGGTCGGCATCCTCACCAAGCTGCTCGCCCGGAACCGGCCCGAGCGCCGGGTGCTGATCAACACCATCGGGCCCGTCTGGGACGGCAACGAGGTGTGGCTGCTCACGGCGGGCGGTGCGACCTTCGCCGCCTTCCCGGACTGGTACGCCACCCTCTTCTCCGGCTTCTATCTGCCGCTGCTGGTCATCCTGGTCTGCCTGATCGTCCGGGGTGTGGCCTTCGAGTACCGGGCGAAGCGGCCCGAGGAGAACTGGCAGCGCAACTGGGAGCATGCGATCTTCTGGACCTCGCTCATCCCGGCGTTCTTGTGGGGCGTGGCCTTCGGGAACATCGTGCGGGGCGTGAAGATCGACCAGCACTTCGAGTACGTCGGCACCCTCGGGGACCTGTTCAACCCCTACGCCCTGCTCGGCGGTCTGGTGACGCTGACGCTCTTCACCTTCCACGGGGCGGTCTTCACGGCGCTGAAGACCGTCGGGGACATCCGGCTGCGGGCACGGAAGCTGGCGCTGTGGGTCGGTCTCGTCACGGCCGTCCTGGCGCTCGTCTTCCTGCTGTGGACGCAGGCCGACAACGGTGACGGCAAGAGCCTGGTGGCCCTGATCGTGGCGGTCGCCGCCCTGGTGGCCGCTCTGGTGGCCAATCAGGCGGGGCGCGAGGGATGGTCGTTCGCACTGTCCGGCGTGACCATCGTGGCGTCCGTGGCGATGCTCTTCCTGTCGCTCTTCCCGAACGTCATGCCGTCCACGCTCAACGGGGACTGGAGCCTGACGGTCACCAACGCCTCGTCGAGCCCGTACACCCTGAAGATCATGACGTGGTGCGCGGCCATCGCCACGCCGATCGTTCTGCTCTACCAGAGCTGGACCTACTGGGTGTTCCGCAAGCGGATCGGCACGCAGCACATCGCTCCTGACGCTGCCGCACACTGAGTCCACCGAGGGTGTGTTTCACGTGAAACACGCCCTCTGGGCCGAAGGGCATGTTTCACGTGAAACCAATCGATCCACGCCTTCTGCACTACGCCCGCGCCACCCGTCTCTTCCTGGTGGCGGTCGTCGCCCTCGGCGCCCTCGGGGCCGGACTCGTCATCGCCCAGGCGATGCTCATCGCCGAAGTGGTGGTCGGTGCTTTCCAGCACGGGCAGTCGGTCGCTGAACTGCGCACTCCCCTGCTGCTGTTGGCGGCCGTGGCCGTGGGACGATCGGTTGTCGCGTGGCTCACCGAACTCGCGGCACACCGGGCGAACGCGGCCGTGAAGTCGGAGCTGCGGGGGCGGCTGCTGGAGCGCGCCGCTCTGCTGGGCCCCGGGTGGCTGAGCGGGCAGCGGACCGGCTCGCTGGTCACCCTGGCCACCCGTGGGGTCGACGCCCTCGACGACTACTTCTCGCGCTATCTCCCCCAGCTGGGACTCGCGGTGGTCGTCCCGGTGGCCGTGCTGGCGCGGATCGTCACCGAGGACTGGGTATCGGCGGCGATCATCGTCGGCACCCTGCCGCTGATCCCCCTGTTCATGATGCTGATCGGCTGGGCCACCCAGTCCCGGATGGACCGTCAGTGGAGCCTGCTGTCCCGGCTGTCGGGCCACTTCCTGGACGTGGTCGCCGGGTTGCCCACGCTGAAGGTGTTCGGCCGGGCGAAGGCGCAGGCCGAGTCCATCCGCCGGATCACCGGCGAGTACCGCCAGGCCACCCTGCGGACCCTGCGGATCGCGTTCCTCTCCTCGTTCGCGCTGGAGCTGCTGGCCACGCTGTCGGTCGCGCTGGTCGCCGTGACGATCGGCATGCGTCTGGTGCACGGCGACATGGACCTGTACATCGGCCTGGTCATCCTGGTGCTGGCGCCCGAGGCGTATCTTCCGCTGCGCCAGGTGGGAGCGCAGTACCACGCGGCGGCGGAGGGACTGGCCGCCGCGGAGGAGATCTTCGCCGTGCTGGAGACGCCGGTACCGGCGTCCGGCACCGCGGTGGTGCCCGAGGGTCCGGTGGCCTTCGACGGGGTGACGGTCCGCTATCCGGGGCGGTCGGCGGATGCCGTGACCGACGTGTCGTTCACCGTCGAGCCCGGCGAGACGCTGGCGCTGGTCGGACCGAGCGGCGCGGGCAAGTCGACGCTGCTGAATGTGCTGATGGGGTTCGTACGGCCCGCCGAGGGCCGGGTGCGGGTCGGGGGAGCCGATCTCGCGGACGTCGACCTCGAGGAGTGGCGGTCGCGCATCGCGTGGGTACCGCAGCGGCCGCACCTGTACGTCGGGACCATCACCGAGAACGTCCGCCTGGCCCGGCCCGACGCGGACGACACCGCGGTACGCCGGGCGCTGCGGGACGCGGGCGCGCTGGAGTTCGTGGACGCGCTGCCCGAGGGGGCCGACACGGTGCTCGGCGAGGACGGGGCCGGGCTGTCCGCGGGGCAGCGGCAGCGGCTCGCGCTGGCCCGGGCCTTCCTCGCCGACCGGCCCGTGCTGTTGCTGGACGAGCCGACCGCGGCGCTGGACGGGGCTACCGAGGCGGATGTTGTGGCGGCGGTGCGGCGGCTTGCGGTGGGGCGCACGGTGCTGCTCGTTGTGCATCGGCCGGCGCTTCTTGCGGTGGCCGACCGGGTGGTGCGGCTGGAGGGGGCGGAACCGATGGCGGCCCGGAGCGGCAGCCGGCCTCCCAGGGCGCTCACGGACGCCCGCCTCAGCCCACCCGCCACCGGACTCGGTCACCTGGTAGGTGGCCCGACAGAGCAGCCCCCGACGCGATATCGGAGTGCGCTTGCCCGGGTCCGGGGCCTGGCCGGTCCCCGGCGTGGACGGCTTCTGCTCGCTCTGCTGCTCGGGAGCCTGGCGCTCGGTAGTGCCGTCGGGCTGATGGCCACCTCCGGATGGCTGATCTCGCGGGCCTCGCAGCAGCCGCCGGTGCTGTATCTGATGGTGGCGGTGACGGCGACGCGGGCCTTCGGGATCGGGCGGGCCGTCTTCCGGTACGCCGAGCGGCTGGTGTCGCACGACGCCGTGCTGCGGATGCTGGCCGACACCCGGGTCGCCGTCTACCGGCGGCTGGAGCGGCTGGCGCCCGCGGGGCTGCGTACGGCCCGCCGCGGCGATCTGCTCTCCCGGCTGGTCGCCGACGTCGACGCGCTCCAGGACTACTGGCTGCGCTGGCTGCTGCCCGCCGGCGTCGCGGTCGCCGTCTCCACCGCCTCGGTCGCCTTCACGGCCTGGCTGCTGCCCGAGGCCGGAGCCGCCCTCGCGGCGGGGCTCCTCGCGGCCGGTGTCGGTGTCCCCCTGGTCACCGCGGCCGCGGCCCGGCGGACCGAGCGGCGGCTGGCGCCCGCCCGCGGAGTGCTCGCGACCCGGGTGACCGACCTGCTCACCGGCACCGCCGAGCTGACCGTCGCCGGCGCGCTGCCGGCCCGTACCACCGCTGCCCGGCAGGCCGACGGCACGCTCACCCGGATCGCCTCGCGCGCCGCCGCCGTCACCGCACTCGGTGACGGCCTCACCGCGCTGATCTCCGGCCTGACCGTCACCGCCTCCGCCCTGCTCGGCGCCCAGGCGGTGGCCGCCGGCCGGCTCGGTGGCGTGGCGATGGCCGTGGTGGTCCTCACCCCGCTGGCCGCCTTCGAGGCCGTACTGGGGCTGCCGCTCGCCGTGCGCTACCGGCAGCGGGTGCGCCGGAGCGCGGAGCGCGTGTACGAGGTACTGGACGCCCCGGAGCCCGTACGCGAGCCGGAGCAGCCCCGGCAGGCGCCCGCCTCACCCTTCCCGGTCGTGGTCAGGGGCCTGGGCGCCCGGCACGCGGGGCAGCACCAGGACGCGCTCGCCGGACTCGACCTCACGCTGGAGCAGGGCCGCCGGATCGCCGTGGTCGGTCCTTCCGGCTCCGGTAAGACGACCCTCGCCCAGGTGCTTCTGCGGTTCCTCGACCCGCAGGAGGGCTCGTACACGCTCGCCGGTGTGGACGCGTACGCGCTGGCCGGTGACGACGTACGGCGGCTGGTCGGGCTGTGCGCGCAGGACGCGCACCTCTTCGACAGCAGCGTGCGCGAGAACCTGCTGCTCGCGAAGAAGGACGCCACCGAGGCCGACCTGCGCGACGCGCTGGCCCGGGCCCGGCTGCTGGACTGGGTGGACGGGCTGCCCGACGGGCTGGACACGTTCGTCGGCGAGCACGGGGCGCGGCTGTCCGGCGGGCAGCGGCAGCGCCTCGCGCTGGCCCGCGCGCTCCTCGCCGACTTCCCGGTCCTCGTCCTGGACGAGCCCGCCGAGCACCTGGACCTGCCGACGGCGGACGCGCTCACCGCGGATCTGCTGGCCGCCACAGAGGGCCGTACGACCCTGCTGATCACCCACCGGCTGGCCGGGCTCGACGCGGTCGACGAGGTGGTCGTGCTCGACGCGGGCCGGGTGGTGCAGCGGGGGCGGTACGCGGAGCTGGCCGCCGTGGACGGGCCGCTGCGGGACCTGGTGCTGCGGGAGGCGGCGGCGGAGGAGCTGGCGGGAGCGCGGTGACGGGCGTACGGGTGCCTCGCCCGAGTGTCCGCGACAGAACGTGAGGCGCCCTGCCGGCGGCCCTCTGCCGGCGGGGCGGGGTCAGACGCGTTCGGCGATCATCCGTTCGATCACGACCGCCACGCCGTCCTCGTTGTTGGCGACCGTACGGCCTGAGGCGGCGGCGATGACGTCCGGGTGGGCGTTGCCCATCGCGTACGACTGGCCGGCCCAGGTCAGCATCTCGACGTCGTTGGGCATGTCCCCGAAGGCGACGACCTCCTCGGGCGTGATGCCGCGCTCGGCGCAGCACAGGGCGAGCGTGCTGGCCTTGGAGACGCTCGGGCCACTGAGTTCCAGCAGGGCGCTGGGGCTGGAGCGGGTGACGTTGGCGCGGTCGCCGACCGCGAGCCGGGCGAGGGTGAGGAAGGCGTCCGGGTCGAGGTCGGGGTGGTAGGCCAGGATCTTGAGCACGGGCTGGTCGGCGTCCGGGCCGTCGGCCGCGAGGAGAGCCTCGGCGGGCAGGAGGTTGTCCGGTATCTCCATGTGCAGCTTGGGATAGGCCGGTTCCTGGTGGAAGCCGTACGTCTGCTCGACCGCGAACACCGTGCCGGGTGCGGCGGAGCGCAGCAGCCGTACGGCGTCCAGCGCGTTCTCCCGGGCCAGTTCGCGCACCTTCACGAAGCGGTGGGCGCCGGGGCCGCCGTGCAGGTCGACCACGGCGGCGCCGTTGCCGCAGATCGCCAGGCCGTGACCGTGGACGTGCTCGCTGACGACGTCCATCCAGCGGGCCGGGCGGCCGGTGACGAAGAAGACCTCGATGCCCGCGGCCTCGGCGGCGGCCAGCGCCGCGACCGTCCTCGGGGAGACCGACTTGTCGTCGCGCAGGAGAGTGCCGTCGAGGTCGGTGGCGATCAGCCGCGGCGGTAGAGCGGCGGCCGGGGTCCCGGGCTGTCTGGTCGCTGAGGTCACCGGGCCATTCTCACGCATATGCCAGCACGCCCGTGCGGAAGTCCGCACAGATGAGTCCACTGACACATCGCACATGGCCGACGGACGACGTCTGTCACCCGGTCAGGCGAGCTGGGCGGGCGCCTCCATGGCGATCCGCTCGAAGACCTTCTCGTCCGCGGCGAAGTCCGAGTCCGGGATGGGCCAGTGGATCACGATCTCGGTGAAGCCCAGCTCCTGGTGGCGCCCGGCGAAGTCCACGAAGGCGTCCAGGGATTCGAGCGGCCGGCCGCGGTCCGGGGTGAAGCCGGTGAGCAGGACCTTCTCCAGCCCGGTCACGTCCCGTCCGATCGACGCGCAGGTCTCGGACAGCTTCTCCAGCTGTCCGCGCAGCGCCTCGACCGACTGGTCCGGCGTGCCGCTCTCGTACAGCTTCGGGTCGCCCGTGGTCACCCACGCCTGTCCGTACCGCGCGGCGAGCTTGAGTCCGCGCGGGCCGGTGGCCGCCACCGCGAAGGGCAGCCGGGGCCGCTGCACACAGCCGGGGATGTTGCGCGCCTCGTGCGCCGAGTAGAACCGGCCCTCGTACGTCACCGCGTCCTCGGTGAGCAGCCGGTCGAGCAGCGGCACGAACTCGGCGAACCGGTCGGCGCGCTCGCGCGGCGTCCACGGCTCCTGGCCGAGGGCCGTCGCGTCGAAGCCGGTGCCGCCGGCGCCGACGCCCAGGGTGATGCGGCCGCCGGAGATGTCGTCCAGGGAGATCAGCTCCTTGGCGAGGGTCACCGGGTGCCGGAAGTTCGGCGAGGTGACCAGCGTGCCGAGGCGGAGCCGGTCGGTGGCGGCCGCGGCGGCGGTCAGCGTCGGTACGGCGCCGAACCACGGGCCGTCGCGGAAGCTGCGCCAGGACAGGTGGTCGTAGGTGTACGCGGTGTGGAAGCCGAGCTGCTCGGCCCGCACCCAGGCCGAACGGCCGCCCTCGTTCCAGCGGCGGTACGGCAGGATCACGGTGCTCAGACGCAGACTCATGCGTCCGAGGGTACGGGGGGCCACCGACAATGGCCGAAATCGATCAAGAGAACCGCAGGTAGCGGGGTGGTACCGCCTGGGTGAGCCACACTCCGTTCGCGCTGACGTGGAAGACGTGGCCGTCGCGGTGCATGGCGCCGGCGTCCACGGCGATCACGACGGGGCGGCCGCGGCGGGCGCCGACCCGGGTCGCGGTCTCGCGGTCGGCCGAGAGATGGACGTCGTGCCTGCTCATGGGCCGGAGGCCCTCGGCGCGGATCGCGTCCAGGTTGCGCGCCACGGTGCCGTGGTAGAGGTACGGCGGCGGGGTGGCCGGGGGCAGGCCGAGGTCGACCTCGATGGTGTGGCCCTGGCTGGCACGGATCCTCGTGCCCTCGATCGCGAAGCGCTGCTTGTCGTTGGCGGCCACCACGTGGTCCAGCTCCTCGCGTGTGAGGCGGAACCCGTGTGCGGCGGCCGCGGCGATCAGGGTGTCGATCTCGACCCAGCCGCCCGGGTCGAGCGTGAGGCCGATGCGCTCGGGCTGGTGGCGGAGGTGTTTCGAGAGGTACTTCGACACCTTCACGGTGCGTCTTTCTTCCATGCCTCCAGGGTGCTGGAGAGACGCGGATCACGCAGGTTGTTTTCGCTCCCGGGTTTGATCCACAAGCAAGTGCAGTTATCCACAGGCGAATTGGAGAGGCTGTGGACAAGTGGCGGGCGTTTTAGGTGGATTCGCCAACTTCGCTGGGTGATCGTGTCCGTGAGGCCAGGTCGTCCAAAGTTCTTGCCCTGACCTCTCGTTCGGCAGCCAGCGCGATGAATGTTGACGTGTGTGCGCGGCCAACGAGGCGTTCCACAGCGTTGATCGTCTCTGCGGGGAGGTCGACGGAACGGGTCCGAGCGGGTGGCTCCGGTGAATCCTCGGCGCCGAGGCGTGTGCGCAGGTGCTGGACCGCGAACGCGCGCATGGCCCGTGCCAGTTCGGCGTCCACCGTCTGCTGGGCCAGCGGGCGGAGGCGGCGCACCAGTGAGGCCGCTTCTGCCGCGTGGGCGTCCGTGCGGTGGGTGGGGTCGTCGAGGTAGCGGGCGAAGACGTACTCGGTGGTGAACTCCAGGAAACGGGCGGCTATGTGCTCCATCTGGCCCCTCAACTCCCTGAGGTGGCCCGAGATCGCGGAGAGCGGAACCCCGGCGGCATGCAACTCGGCTGCGACGGACAGCTCTTGGGGGCTCGGCACGAGGAAGGTGTCGGGGTCGTCGGCCAGCGGTTCCAGTACGCCTAGTTCGACGGCCTCGGTTACGGCGTCCTCGTCGGGGGTGCCGCCGAAGCGGGCGTTCAGCTCGGTGCGGGTGATGCGGGTCGGTTCCTCGTCGGTCCATGGGCCCTCCACCTCGGTGACCAGGCCCAGGACACCGCCCAGGCCGCGGCCGGTGTCCCAGGCGTCCAGGAGTTCCCTGATCGAGGCGAGGGTGTAGCCGCGGGCGAGAAGGTGGGTGATCTGGTGGAGGCGGGTGAGGTGGGCGTCGGAGTAGAGGTTGGCGCGGCCCTGGCGCTCGGGGCGGGGGAGGAGGCCTTTGTCCTGGTAGGCGCGGATGGTTCTTACGGTGGTGTGGGTGTGGTGGGCCAGGTCTTCGATGCGGTAGGTCTTTGGGGCCGGGGGTTCGGTCATGTGGGGTTCCTCGGCTGGTGGCCGGAGTGGGGGCTGGGCGGGGGTGGGCTTCGCTTGCCCGCGCCGGCGGGGTGCCGCTGCGCCCACCCGTGCCGCCCCAGCGGCACGATTGCCCGCAGCTACGGCGGTGCGGGTGCCCGCAGCTGACTACTCCCGCTCACAGCTTCGGCTCCACCCGGGCAATCCCCCGCAACACCCCCGGCATGAACCGCGACAGGAGATGCGCGCCCCGTGCCTCGGGTGTCACCGGTACCACCGCCCTGTTGTGGGTCACCGCGTCCAGGACCGCCTTGGCGACCTTCTCCGGTGGGTAGTTGCGGAGGCCGTACAGGCGGGCCGAGTGTTTCTGGCGGCGGCGTTCCTCGGCCTCGTCGACGCCGGTGAAGCGGGCCGTGGAGGTGATGTTGGTGTTGACGATGCCAGGGCAGATCGCCGTGACGCCGATGTCCTGCGCGGCGAGTTCGGCGCGCAGGCACTCGGAGAGCATCAGGACCGCCGCCTTGGAGGTGCTGTAGGCGGGCAGCGCCCGGGAGGGCTGGAAGGCGGCCGCCGAGGCGATGTTGACGATGTGGCCGCCCTGGCCGCGCTCGGCCATGCGGGCGCCGAAGAGGCGGCAGCCGTGGATCACACCCCAGAGGTTGACGTCCAGGACCCTGCGCCAGTCGTCGGTCGTGGTGGTGAAGAAGGAGCCGGACAGGCCGATCCCCGCGTTGTTGACCAGCACGTCCAGGACGCCGTACGCGCGGTGCACCTTCTCGGCGAGCTTCTCCATGGCCTGCTCGTCGGAGACGTCCGCCGTCTCCGCCCACGCCTCGGGGGCGCCGACCAGCCGGGACAGCTCGGCGGTGCGGGCGGCGGCCTCGGCGTCGCGGTCGACGGCCACCACGCGCGCGCCCGCCTCCGCGAAGGCGAACGCCGTGGCCCGGCCGATGCCGCTGCCCGCTCCGGTGACCAGCACCAACTGCCCGCCGAACCGGTCCGCGTGGCGGCCGGTGGCCTTGGGCTGCGGCCGGCCTCCCTCGACGCTCGTCACGAACTCCTCGATCCAGGCGGCCACCTGGTCGGGACGCGTGCGCGGGATCCAGTGCTTGGCGGGGAGCGTGCGCCGGGTCAGTTGCGGCACCCACTGCTCCAGGTCGTCGTACAGGCGCTCCGACAGGAACGCGTCCCCCAGGGGCGTGATGAGCTGCACGGGCGCGTGCGCGTACGCGTCCGGGCGGGGCCTGAGCAGCCGGGCGCGGACGTTGTCCCGGTACAGCCAGGCGCCGTGCGCCGCGTCGGAGGGGAGGGACGGGGTCGGGTAGTCGCCGCCGGGGACCTTCTCGGTCCGCTGGAGGATCTTCGGCCAGCGTTTGCCGAGCGGGCCGCGCCAGGCCAGTTCCGGCAGGGCGGGGGTGTGCAGCAGGTAGACGTACCAGGATTTGGCGCCCTGCCCGAGAAGCTGGCCCACCCGGCGGGGCGTGGGACGCTTCACGCGCGCGTTGATCCAGTGCCCGAAGTGGTCCAGAGAGGGGCCGGACATCGACGTGAAGGAGGCGATACGGCCCTCCGTGCGGCCCACCGTGACGAACTCCCAGGACTGCACCGAGCCCCAGTCGTGGCCGACCAGGTGCACCGGGCGGTCCGGGCTCACCGCGTCCACGACCGCCAGGAAGTCGTCCGTGAGCTTGGTCAGGGTGAAGCCGCCGCGCAGCGGCTGCGGTGCCGTGGAGCGGCCGTGGCCCCGCACGTCGTACAGGACGACGTGGAAGCGGTCGGCGAGGCGGACGGCGACCTCCGACCAGACCTCCTTGCTGTCCGGGTAGCCGTGCACCAGCACCACCGTCGGCTGCTGCGGGTCACCCAGCTCGGCCACGCACAGCTCGACCCCGCCGGTGTGCACCCGGCGCTCACGCGCACCCTTCGGCATCGAAGGTGTCGTCACTTCGCCTCCGCCCAGCGCCGCACGTGCGGCAGATCGTCGTCCAGCCAGAACGCGCTCTGCTCGGGGTCCCGGGAGTCGGTGACCACCAGGATCTCCTCGAACTTCGCGCCCGTACCCCGGAAGCCGAGGTGGGGTTCGACCGCCCACAGGCCCGGCTGCGGCGGGTGGTCGGAGAAGCGGTACGGCGACCACAGGGGCGACCAGCCCTCGCGGTGGCCGTGCAGGGCGTCGGCGGCCAGACCCTTCAGGGACTGGGTGCCGAACCCGAACAGATGGGGCGACCAGCGGCGCTGCTTCACCCGGTCCACCTTGTGGGCGATCACGCCGAACGGGTACGCCCGGTGCCGGTTGGCGTAGCCCTGGCGGACCATCAGGCGGTCCACGTCCTCGTATATCTCGCGCAGCGGCCGCCGCTCGCGCACCTCGCGCAGGATCAGCTCGCGGTGCGCCTCCAGGTCGGCCATCAGCCGGTCCTGCACGGGGTTGACGCCCAGTGAGCCCGAGTAGCCGATGTCGGCCGTGTATCCCTCGTAGACCGGGGCCATGTCCAGGATGAACGGCATCCCGGGCGCCAGAGCGCGGTCGGTCGGGAAGAACTGCAGCGGGATGCGGAAGTTCACGAACGCGGTGCGGTCACCGAACCAGGCGAAGGGCAGGTGGAACCAGTCGCGCACCCCCCGCTCGCGCAGCCACTCGCGCTGCATCCGGGCCGCCTCACGCTCGGTCACCCCTGGTTCGAGGCGTGCCGCGACCGCCTCCGCGCACTCGTAGGCGAGGCGCTGCACCCGCCTGAACCCCTGCAACTCCACGGGGAGTTCGCTGCTCACTGCCGTCGTCATGCCGCCCCGTCCCGTCGTGCCGTCGACTGCGGTACGCGTCCGTAACTTGACACTGGTGAATGTGACAGTTGTTAGAGGTGGCGTCAATAGGCGGGATCAAGGCCTGTGGACAACGCTCCGTGAGCGGCTGTGGATAACTCTCGGGCAGGGGGATCCCTTAGGGCCCCGTAATACTCGAGTCTGACGCCAAGACGGCTCTGAGGTCTGACGACTGGCGTGGCCTGGATCACTACGGTCGAAGACGTGACTGTGATCGCGACCGAAAGCCTGAGCAAGCGGTTCCCCCGGGTGACCGCGCTCGACCGGCTGTCCGTGGAGATCGGACCCGGTGTGACCGGACTCGTCGGAGCCAACGGCGCCGGCAAGTCCACCCTGATCAAGATCCTGCTGGGTCTGTCCCCCGCCACGGAGGGCCGCGCCGAGGTGCTCGGCCTCGACGTGGCCACCAAAGGCGCCGCCATCCGTGAGCGCGTGGGCTACATGCCGGAGCACGACTGCCTGCCGCCCGACGTCTCGGCCACCGAGTTCGTCGTCCACATGGCACGCATGTCCGGCCTGCCGCCCACCGCCGCGCGCGAGCGCACCGCGGACACCCTGCGCCATGTCGGCCTGTACGAGGAGCGCTACCGCCCCATCGGCGGCTACTCCACCGGCATGAAGCAGCGCGTGAAGCTTGCCCAGGCCCTGGTGCACGACCCGCAGCTGGTCTTCCTGGACGAGCCGACCAACGGCCTCGACCCGGTCGGCCGCGACGAGATGCTCGGCCTGATCCGCCGCATCCACACCGACTTCGGCATCTCGGTCCTGGTCACCTCCCACCTGCTGGGCGAACTCGAGCGCACCTGCGACCACGTCGTCGTGGTCGACGGCGGCAAGCTGCTGCGCTCCAGCTCCACCACCGACTTCACACAGACCACGACGACCCTCGCGATCGAGGTCACCGACAGCGACGAACACCCCGACGGCACCCGCGCGGTCCGCGAGGCGCTCCACGCGCGCGGAGTGGACACCCACGACAGCAGCGGCCTCCCGGGCGCCGGGCACATCCTGCTGCTCACCGCGCAGGGCGAGGAGACGTACGACCTGGTGCGCGACATCGTCGCCGACCTGGGCCTCGGCCTGGTGCGCATGGAGCAGCGCCGGCACCACATCTCGGAGGTCTTCACGAGCGAGGCAGAAGAGCGGAAGGAGGCGGCCGTCCATGGCAGTTGAGCAGCCCGTGCGGACCCCCGTCGCACCGTCGGGTGACCAGACCCGCATCCACAACATCGGCTACCGCACCTACGACGGCCCCCGACTCGGCCGCACCTACGCCACCCGCTCGCTCTACTCGCAGTCCCTGCGCGGCGCGTACGGCCTCGGCCGGTCGGTCAAGTCCAAGGTGCTGCCGATGCTGCTGTTCGTGGTGATGTGCGTGCCCGCGGCCATCATGGTCGCGGTCGCCGTCGCCACCAAGGCGAAGGACCTGCCCGTCGACTACACGCGCTACGCGATCCTCATGCAGGCCGTCATCAGCCTGTACGTCGCCTCGCAGGCGCCCCAGTCCGTCTCGCGCGACCTGCGCTTCAAGACCGTGCCGCTGTACTTCTCGCGGCCGATCGAGACCGCCGACTACGTGCGGGCGAAGTACGCGGCGCTGGCCTCCGCGCTGTTCGTCCTCACCGCGGCCCCGCTGCTCGTGCTCTACATCGGCGCGCTGCTGGCCAAGCTCGACTTCGCCGACCAGACCAAGGGATTCGCACAGGGACTCGTCTCCGTGACACTGCTCTCGTTGCTCTTCGCCGGTATCGGCCTGGTCATCGCCTCGGTGACCCCGCGGCGCGGCTTCGGCATCGCGGCCGTCATCGCCGTCATGACGATCTCCTACGGCGCCGTCTCCACGCTCCAGGCCATCGCCGAGGCGCAGAACAGCACCGGCGCCATCCCCTGGATCGGCCTCTTCTCGCCCGTCACCCTCATCGACGGAGTGCAGTCCGCGTTCCTGGGCGCGACCTCGGCGTTCCCCGGAGCGGTCGGACCCACGAACGGGGAGGGCGTGGTCTACGTTCTCGTCGTCCTGGGCCTCATCGCCGCCAGCTACGGCCTCCTGCTGCGCCGCTACCGGAAGGTGGGACTGTGACCACGCTCTCCATCGACCACGTCTCCCGCTGGTTCGGCAACGTGGTCGCCGTCAACGACATCACGATGACCATCGGCCCCGGCGTCACCGGCCTGCTCGGCCCGAACGGCGCCGGAAAGTCCACCCTCATCAACATGATGGGCGGCTTCCTGGCCCCCTCCACCGGCACCGTCACCCTCGACGGGCAGCCGGTGTGGCGCAACGAGGCCATCTACAAGCACATCGGCATCGTCCCCGAGCGCGAGGCGATGTACGACTTCCTCACCGGACGTGAGTTCGTCGTCGCCAACGCCGAGCTGCACGGACTGGGCGCGAAGGCCGCCCAGCGGGCCCTGGCCACGGTTGAGATGGAGTACGCGCAGGACCGCAAGATCTCGACGTACTCCAAGGGCATGCGCCAGCGCGTGAAGATGGCGAGCGCCCTGGTGCACGACCCGTCGCTGCTCCTGCTGGACGAGCCCTTCAACGGCATGGACCCGCGCCAGCGGATGCAGCTCATGGAGCTGCTGCGGCGCATGGGCGACGAGGGCCGCACGGTGCTGTTCTCGTCCCACATCCTCGAAGAGGTCGAGCAGCTCGCCCGGCACATCGAGGTCGTCGTCGCCGGGCGGCACGCGGCCAGCGGCGACTTCCGCAAGATCCGCCGCCTGATGACCGACCGCCCGCACCGCTACCTGGTGCGCTCCAGCGACGACCGCGCCCTCGCGGCCGCGCTGATCGCCGACCCGTCGACGTCCGGCATCGAGGTCGACCACACCGAGGGCGCCCTGCGCATCCAGGCCGTCGACTTCGGCCGCTTCACCGCCCTGCTGCCGAAGGTCGCCCGCGACCACGGCATCCGGCTGCTCACGGTCTCGCCGTCCGACGAGTCCCTCGAGTCCGTGTTCTCGTACCTGGTCGCGGCGTAGGAGGCCGAATATGTACGACCCCACAGTCGCCCGGCTCACCTACCGGGCCCTGCTCGGCCGTCGCCGGGCTCTCATCCTGGGCGCCCTGCCACTTCTGCTGATCGCGATCTCCGTCGTCGTCCGCGGCCTCGCGGGCGCCGACGACCAGACAGCCTCTGACCTGCTGGGCGGGCTGGCACTCGCCACGATGGTGCCGATCATCGGCGTCATCGCGGGCACGGGTGCGATCGGCCCGGAGATCGACGACGGCTCCGTCGTCTACCTGCTGGCCAAGCCGGTGAAGCGCCCGACGATCATCTTCACCAAGCTGATCGTGGCGATCGCCGTGACGATGGTGTTCTCGGCCCTGCCGACGCTCATCGCGGGCTTCATCCTCAATGGCAACGGCCAGCAGATCGCCGTCGCCTACACGGTGGCCGCACTGGTCGCGTCGATCGCCTACGCGGCGATGTTCCTGCTGCTCGGCACGGTGTCCCGGCACGCGGTGGTGTTCGGTCTCGTCTACGCCCTCGTCTGGGAGGCCCTGTTCGGCTCCCTGGTGTCCGGCGCACGCACGCTGAGCGTCCAGCAGTGGTCGCTCGCCGTCGCCCACAAGGTGGCCGGCGGGGACCTGGTGACCTCGGACGTCGGACTGCCCACGGCGACGGTGCTGCTGGTCGTGGTCACCGTGCTCGCCACGTGGTACGCCGGCCAGAAGCTGCGGACGCTGACGCTCGCCGGCGAGGAGTGACCGGTCCCGATCTTGACGGGGGCTTCACCTCGGTCCGGGCACACTGGGCAAAGCGGATGTACGGCTAGGAGGCCGCAGATGGCAGAGGAGATCCCGCAGCACGAGGGACGAGGGCGGCCCGGCGGTGACGTCTGGGACGAGCTGGTCCTGGACGAGGCGTTCGTCGCGGCCGCCGAGACCTCCGAGCCGTCCGCCCGGGCCCGTATGCTCGCCGCCCGCTGGCGCGCCGAGGGACCGGAGCCGCAGCCGTGGCGGTCCGACGACCCGCCGGCGGGCTGGTTCTTCAGCAAGGCGCGTCGGCGCAGGTGGCGCCGCCGGTAATTCAGTGGCGGTCAACTCGGGGTGCGGGCACAGTGGTTGGTGTCCGCACCGCCGGGAAGCCCCGGCGCCACGTTCTGGGAGAGGAGCAGGGCGATGTCCATGCACGGCAGTACGTCCAGCTCCCGACAGGGCAGCCCGAGGCAGGCTCCGGAGTAATCGCTACCCCTCCGTGGAGCCGAGGGAGCTGCCCGGGGCGGCCGCTTCGAGCACGCGATGTGTCTCTCGCGTGGGCCGCCCACCCGGAGGATTGGCCGAGTGGTAAGGCACCGGCTTGCTAAGCCGTGGTCGGGGGAAACCCCGCGCACGTTCGATCCGTGCATCCTCCGCAGAAGAAGCTGAAAGCTCAGCGCAGAAGAGACCAAACGCTCAGCCCAGCAACCGCTCCAGCACCACCGCGATCCCGTCCTCCTCGTTGGAGGTCGTGATCTCGTCCGCCACTGCTCGCAGTTCGTCGTGGGCGTTGGCCATGGCCACGCCTCGGGACGCCCAGGCGAACATCGGGATGTCGTTGGGCATGTCGCCGAAGGCGATGGTGTCCGCGGCCTTCATGCCCAGGCGGCGGGCCGCCAGGGACAGGCCCGTGGCCTTGGACAGGCCGAGGGGGAGCAGCTCCACGATGTGCTCGCCGGCCATGGCGACCGTGACGAATCCGCCGGCCGCCCGGCGGGCCGCCTCCGTCAGCTCGTCGGCGCTCAGCGTCGGGTGCTGGATGTAGATCTTGTTCAGCGGGGCGGCCCAGAGGTCGGACGCGTCCGTGAAGGGGGTGGCGGGGAGGGCGCCCGTGACCGTGTACCCCGGCCCCACCAGCACCTCGCCGTCCAGCCCGTCCCGGCTCGCCGCCAGGTACAGCGGACCGACCTCGGCCTCGATCTTCGCCAGGGCCACGCCCGCCAGCTGCCGGTCCAGGGTCACGGACGTCAGCAGGCGGTGCGCCCCGGCGTCGTACACCTGCGCGCCCTGGGCGCAGACGGCGAGGCCGTCGTAGCCGAGGTCGTCGAGGATGTGCCGGGTCCAAGGGGCCGCGCGGCCGGTGACGACGATGTGCGCCGCGCCCGCCGCGGTGGCCGCGGCGAGCGCCTCACGGGTGCGCTGCGAGATCGACTCGTCGGAACGCAGGAGCGTTCCGTCGAGGTCGGTGGCGATGAGTCGGAACGGGAATCCGGCGCTCACTTGGCGACCGGCTCCAGGACCTCCCGGCCGCCGAGGTACGGACGCAGCACCTTGGGGACGTACACCGAGCCGTCGGCCTGCTGGTGGTTCTCCAGGATCGCCACGATCGTGCGCGGGACGGCGCACAGCGTGCCGTTGAGCGTGGCCAGCGGCTTGACCTGCTTGCCGTCACGGACGCGGATCTGCAGCCGGCGGGACTGGAACTCGGTGCAGTCCGAGGTCGAGGTCAGCTCGCGGTACTTGCCCTGGGTCGGGATCCACGCCTCGCAGTCGTACTTACGCGAGGCCGAGGAGCCGAGGTCGGCGGAGGCGACGTCGATCACCCGGAACGGCAGCTCCAGCGAGGTCAGCCACTGCTTCTCCCACTCCAGCAGGCGCTTGTGCTCCTGCTGCGAGTCCTCGGGAGCGACGTACGAGAACATCTCGACCTTGTCGAACTGGTGCACGCGGAAGATGCCTCGCGTGTCCTTGCCGTGCGAGCCGGCCTCGCGGCGGAAGCACGGGGAGAAGCCCGCGTAGCGCAGCGGCAGCCGGTCGGCGTCGATGATCTCGTCCATGTGGTACGCCGCGAGCGGGACCTCGGAGGTGCCGACCAGGTACAGGTCGTCCTTGTCGAGGTGGTAGACGTCCTGGGCCGCCTGACCGAGGAAGCCGGTGCCGGCCATGGACTGCGGGCGCACCAGCGCCGGGGTGAGCATCGGCGTGAAGCCGGCCTCGGTGGCCTGCGCGATCGCCGCGTTCACCAGGGCCAGCTCCAGCAGGGCGCCGACACCGGTGAGGAAGTAGAAGCGGGAGCCGGAGACCTTGGCGCCGCGCTCGACGTCGATCGCGCCGAGGATCTGGCCCAGCTCCAGGTGGTCCTTGGGATCGAAGCCCTCGGCACCGAAGTCGCGGATCGTGCCGTGCGTCTCCAGCGTGACGAAGTCCTCCTCGCCGCCGACGGGCACGTCGGGGTGGACGAGGTTGCCGAGCCGGAGCAGCAGCTGCTGGGTCTCGGCGTCGGCCGCGTCGCGCTCGGCGTCGGCCGCCTTGACGTCGGCCTTCAGCTGCTCGGCACGCGCCAGCAGCTCGGCCTTCTCCTCGGCGCCGGCCTTGGGGATCAGCTTGCCGAGCTGCTTCTGCTCGGCGCGCAGCTCGTCGAAGCGGACGCCGGAGGACCTGCGCCGCTCGTCGGCAGACAGGAGGGAGTCGACGAGCGCGACGTCCTCTCCACGGGCGCGCTGGGACGCGCGCACACGGTCGGGGTCCTCACGAAGCAGGCGAAGGTCAATCACGAGGCCAAGGCTACCGGTGTCGGCTCCCGCGTCACGACTCACTATTGCGACTCGCGCCTTACGTGCCGTTATGGGGCAATTGCGCAGAGTGTCGAGCGGCGTCAATAAAAGCCGTCTCATTCCCTGGGACGGGGCAGCCGGCCGATCCCTGGTTGACTGGATTCCCTTGTGGAGAGCGGCACTTGGCGGGGACGTTGTCCACAGGAATCCACACGCCGGGGAGAGTTATCCACAGGCTGTGCGGAAAGTCTGTGGACTTCGGAATTGATCACTCCGGAAGTTCCGGCCGGACTGAAGAATTCCCGGTTCAAACAGGGGTGACACCCACTTTCGGGTGGAAAGGGGTCGCTCCAAAAGATGAACCAAAGGAAACGAGTGGACGAAGGGTGACCTGCCGGACGGTGGCCGCATCTGGGACGTCCAGGGCGATTTGTCGACCAGATGGCACTGCCTTGTCGACTTGTCCCCAGGTCGAGAAGCGGACCTGTGGATAACTTCTGTGGATAACGAAGATATGCAGGTATGACTGGCCGGAAGCAGCCTGCGAGCGGTTCTAGAACCGGCCGTCCTGGCAGCGGGCCACCCAGTCGGCGGCCCCCACGAACTCCTCGTCCGAGGTCCCCGGCAGGGTGGCCCGGGCCTCGCCCGGCTTGATGTCCGCGCGCGGGTAGGAGCCGAGGAAACGAACCTGCAGGCAGATCCGCTTCAGCCCCATCAGCGCCTCGGCCACCCGCCGGTCGGAGATATGGCCCTCGGCGTCGATGCAGAAGCAGTAGTTGCCGATACCGGCGCCGGTCGGCCGGGACTGCAGCAGCATCAGGTTGATGCCGCGGGTGGCGAACTCGCCGAGCAGGTCGCGCAGGGCACCGGGGTGGTCGTCCCGCTGCCACAGCACCACCGAGGTCTTGTCGGCACCGCTCGGTGCGGCGGGCCGGGCCGGACGGCCGACCAGCACGAACCGGGTCTGCGCGTTCTCCGCGTCGTGGATCCCGGTCTCCAGGGCCGTGAGGCCGTACCGCGCGGCCGCGAACTCGCCCGCGAACGCGGCGTCGTACTGGCCCTCCTGGACCAGCCGCGCGGCGTCCGCGTTGGAGGCGGCCGACTCCCAGTGGACGTCCGGGAGGTTCTTCTTGAGCCAGTTGCGGACCTGCGGCTGGGCGGCCGGATGCGCGGAGACCGTCTTGATGTCGGACAGCTCGGTGCCCGGCCGGACCAGCAGCGCGAAGGTGATCGACAGCAGCACCTCGCGGTAGATCATCAGCGGCTCGCCCGCGACCAGCTCGTCCAGGGTGGTGGTGATGCCGCCCTCAACCGAGTTCTCGATCGGCACGAACGCGGCCTCGGCCTCGCCGGCCCGCACCGCGTCCAGCGCGGACTGCACCGAGACGTACGGGATCAGCTCGCGGGTGGCCGCCTCCGGAAGCGTGCGCAGGGCGACTTCGGTGAAGGTGCCTTCGGGACCGAGATACGCATAGCTCGCTGGCATGTCCTCACCCTAATGGGCGCTGACGAACGCGTCCCCCGTGTCTCATGGAAGCCACCCGACCGGGTGGTTTGGAACCCGGAATCACCCCTCCAGCAGCCGCTGCCCCACGTACTCTCCGTCGGCCGCGCCCCCGGGCACCGCGAACAGACCGCTCGACTCGTGCCGGATGTACTTCGACAGCGCGTCCCCGCGGTCGAGCTTGCGCTGCACCGGTACGAAGCCGCGCAGCGGGTCCGCCTGCCAGCACACGAACAGCAGCCCGGCGTCCGGCGTCCCGTCCGCGTCGATGCCGTCGTGGAAGGAGAACGGGCGCCGCAGCATGGCCGCGCCGCCGTTGCGGTCGGGCCGGGTGATCCGGGCATGGGCGTTGATCGGGACGACGTACTCGCCCTTGGCGTCGGCCTTGTCCAGGTCCATCGGGGTCGTCTCGGTGCCCCCGGACAGCGGCGCCCCGTCGGCCTTCCGCCGCCCGATGACCGCCTCCTGGGCCGTGAGCGACAGCTTCTCCCAGTCGTCGAGGAGCATCCGGATACGGCGTACGACGGCGTAGGAGCCGTTCGCCATCCACGCGGGTTCACCCGAGGCGGGCACGAAGATCCGCTGGTCGAAGTCGGCGTCGGCCGGCTTGGGGTTGCGGGTGCCGTCGATCTGGCCCATGAGGTTGCGGGCCGTCATGGGGCGGGCGGTGGCGCCAGGGGTGCGGTTGAAGCCGTTCATCTGCCAGCGGACCCGGGCCGCGCTGCCGGCGTCCTTCTGGATCGCGCGCAGCGCGTGAAAGGCGACCAGAGCGTCGTCGGCGCCGATCTGCACCCACAGGTCGCCGTCGCTGCGTGCCTTGTCGAGCTGGTCGGAGGAGAAGTCGGGCAGCGGGTCGAGGGCGCCGGGGCGCTGCTTCTCCAGACCGGTCCGCCCGAAGAAGCTGTGGCCGAAGCCGAAGGTGATCGTCAGCGCGGACGGGCCCGCGTCCCGGGCCACATCGGTGTCGTCGTGCGGCGCCGCCTCACCCGCCATGAGCCGCTCGGCCGTCGCCGACCAGCGGCGCAGCAGGGCCGCCGCCTCCTTGCGGCCCGCGCCCGCCGCCAGGTCGAAGGCGACGAGATGGCCGCGGGCCTGCAGTCCCTCGGTGATGCCGGGCTGATGTTTCCCGTGAAACATCGCCCGTTCGGAGCCCACCGAGGTCAGCGGAGTGGCCGGGGCGGGCGCGGCCGCGTATCCCGCGGCTCCGCCGGCCGCGCCGAGCACGAGCCCGGTGGCCCCGGCGGTGCCGATCAGCGCGCGCCGGGAGATGCCGTGGCCGCCGTCGGCAGCGGGCTTCCGCACGGCGGACTCGGGCGTGCGGGCCTGGGGAAGGGACTGGTCGGGCATGGTGGGGTTCAGCCGATCTGCGCGTTCTTGGAGACGGTCACCTGGTCGATGTCGGAGGTCCGCACGGTCACGGCGATCTTCCAGTCGCCCGCCATGGGGATCTGCACGCTGCTCGCCGTCCAGTGGCCGGTGGTGATGTGGTCGGGGGTCACCGGAAGCGGCCCGATCTTCTTCTCCGTGAGGGTGAAGGCGACCTTCACCTCGGGGATGTCGAAGGCGCGTCCGTTGGGCCGCTGGACGTAGACGTGCATCTCGTTGCCGCCCACGCGCGCGGGGTCGAGGTCGAGCCGCACGAGGCCCTTGCCGTCGGTGCCCCCGGTGTCGAAGGGCATGTCCAGGGTCAGCGCGCCGGACGAGGACGACGACGAGGAGGAGCTGGAGGACGACGAGGTGGCCGCCTTGGCCTCCTGCTCGGTGCGGCCCGGCTCGGTCTGGGTCAGCCAGGTGGTGACGGCGAGCAGTACGACCGCGACGCCCGCCTCGGCGAGCACCGAGCGGCGCAGACCGAAGCGGTTGGCGTCGGCGTCCCGCAGCCGCTTCTGCCGGGCGGCGTCCGCCACGGCCCGCTGCCGGGCGAGCTGGGCGGCGCGCTTGCCGTCACCGGAGGCGGCACCCTTGCCGGCGGTCTTGGACGCGGAGACGTGCTCCTTCTCGCGCTGCTTGGCCTTCTTGGCGGCGACCGTGTCCGTGATGTCGGTGAGCCGTCCCGTCCAGCGCCGCGAGATCCACGCGATGCCCACCAGCAGCGCCACCAGCCCGATCTTGACCAGCAGCAGCTGTCCGTACCGGGTCTCGGTGAACGCCGACCAGGAGCCGAGCTGACGCCAGGACTGGTAGGTGCCGGTCGCGACCAGGGTGAGGACGGAGCCGAACGCGAGGCGGGAGAACCGGTGGACGGCGGCGGCCTCGATCGGCGTGTCCGCGGGTGCCCGGTACAGGGCGACGAGCAGGGCGGTCAGGCCGCCCAGCCAGGCGGCGACGGCCAGCAGGTGGAGGACGTCGACGGGCATGGCGATGCCCGGCTGGAGCCCGGTGGAGGCGTGCTCGGCCATGGCCCAGCTCGCCGCGAGCCCGGCGGCCACGACCACCCCGCCGATCGCGAGCCCGAAGGTCAGGTCCCGCTTCTCCTCGGCCTCCTCGCGCCGGTTGTAGGCGCCGAAGAGGACGGCGATGAACAGCGCGGCGGCGGCGAGCAGCAGCAGCCGGGAGACCAGCGCGGCGCCGGCCTTGGTCTGCAGCACCTGGCCGAGCAGGTCGAGATCGAAGACGTCGCCGAACTTCCCGGAGGAGGTGTAGGAGCCGCGCAGGAGCAGCAGCCACAGGGTGGCCGCGGTGAGCGCGAGCCAGCCGCCGACCACGAGCCGCTGCAGGGCCCGTACGCCCGAGCCGCGCTGCCAGCAGGCCAGCACGAAGGCGGCGCCGCCCGCGAGCACGATGAAGCCGGCGTACGAGACGTACCGCCCGAACCCGTAGAGCCAGCCGACGACCCCGCCGCCCGCCGCGGTCCCGACGCCGGAGACGACGGTCTGCGAGGGCGCGCCGATGGAGAAGGTGTAGGCGCCGGAGACGGGGTGGCTGTCCGCCGAGACGACCTGGTAGGCGACCGTGTAGGTGCCCTTGGCGAGGCCGCTCTTGAGTTGCACGGCGTAGGTCGTGCCGCTCAGGTTGGTGGGCGAGCCGACCTCGACCTTCTTGCCCTTGGGGTCGAGGACCTGCAGCGAGTCGTCGTTCATGGCCACCTTCTCGGAGAAGGTGAGCGACACCTGGGTGGGCGCCTTGTCGACCACCACCCCCTGCGCGGGGTCGCTGCCGGTGAGCGCGGCATGCGCGGAGGCCGGTCCGGCGCCCGCGAGCAGCGCGCCGGTGACGGCGAGGAGCAGCAGCACCAGGGTCCGCAGGCGGGGGGCGATGGTCCGGGTCAAGGTGGTCCCTCCCTCAGTGGCCGGTCGACGGGTTGTACGTGGCGGACTCCACCGGCATCTCGACGGTGAGGGGCCCGGACTTGGCGAAGGTGAGCTTCAGGGTGACCTTCTGCCCCTGCTCCGGCTTGTGCTTCAGCTTCTCGAACATCAGATGGTTGCCGCCGCTTTTGAACACGAGTTGACCATGCGCCGGGACGGCGAAGGAGGTCTTCTCCTCCATGGACCCGCCGACGGTGCTGTGCATGGTGATCTGGCCGGCGACGTCGCTGGTGACCGAGGTCAGCTCGTCCTTCGTGCCGCCCTTGTTGGTGATCGTCAGGAACCCTGCGGCCATGTCGGCGGAGACCGGCTGGGGCATGTAGGACGCGCTCACGGACAGGTCGGCCTTCGAGGAGCCGGAGCCGGTGCCGCAGCCCGCGAGGGTGAGGGCGCCCGCCAGCGCGGCGGCGGTCAGAACGGCACGCCTCACGGCTTGGCTCCCTTGACGAGCTTCGGCAGGTCCTTGGTGTAGTCGTCGACCGTGGCGTCCTCGCCGTAGAGGACGTAACCCCCGTCGGTCTTCGGGGAGAACGCGATGACCTGGGTGCCGTGCACCGAGACGACCTTGCCGTTCTTGTCCTTCTTCGTCGGCTCGATGGAGATGCCGAGGGAGCGGGCGCCGGCCTGGATGGTGGAGAAGTCGCCGGTCAGGCCGATGAACTGGGGGTCGATGCCCTTGAGCCACTTGCCCAGCTCGGCGGGGGTGTCACGGTCGGGGTCGGTGGTGACGAAGACGACCCTGAGGTTGTCCTGCTCGGCCTTGGGCAGCGCCTGCTTGGCGACGGCGATGTTGCTCATCGTCGTCGGGCAGATGTCGGGGCAGTGCGTGTAACCGAAGTAGACCAGGGTCGGGTGGCCCTTGGTCTCGGCGCGCAGGTCGTACTTCTTGCCGTGCGTGTCGGTGAGGACCAGGTCCGGCTTCTCGAACGGCTGGTCGAGGATGGTCGCGGCCTTGCCCGAGTCGGTCTCCTCGGACACGACGGAGACGGGCGACTTGCCGTCGTCACCGCTGCCGCAGGCGGAGAGGGTCAGGGTGGCGGCGGCGAGCAGCGCGGCCGCGGCGAACGTCTTCTTGCGCATAGAGAAATGTCCCAGATGTGAGAACTCCGGCGCGCACCGGGGTCGTACGACAGCCTCGCACGACCCCTGGCGCACACGTGGAACGGTGGGTCAGGCGGTCCGGCGGCGGCCGGCGAGGACGCCGTAGGCCACGCCCGCGACACCGATGACGATGCCGACCACGCCGAGCACGCGCGCGGTGGTGTCGCTGCCGCTCTTCGCGTCCTCGTCGGCGGCGGCCGTCGTCTCGTTCTTGGCGTCGGTCTTGTCGGAGGCGTCCTCGGCGGTCGAGGTGCCGTGGTGGTCACCGGTGGCGGCGGCCAGCTCCAGCACCGGGGCCGGGTTCTCCGGCTCCTCCTGGCCGTCCTTCTGCACCTCGATCCAGCGCACGACCTCCTTGTTGGAGTACGTCTGGATGGCCTTGAACACGAGCTGGTCGGTGTCCTCGGGCAGGGCGCCGACCGAGAGCGGGAACTTCTGGAAGTAGCCGGGCTGGATGCCGTCGCCGTCAGCGGTCCAGGTGACCTTGGTGACGGCCTCGTCGATCTTCTCGCCGTGCATGGTCAGCGGCTTGGCCAGCTTGGACTTGGTGACCTCGATCTTCCAGCCCTGGATCGGCTCCGGCATCACGGAGGCCAGCGGGTGGTCGGCGGGGAAGTTCACCTCGACCTTGGTGGTCGAGGCCTTGTCGCGCTCGTTGGGGACCTTGAAGTCGACGACCGCGTAGCCGCCCTTGGCCGCGGTGCCCTCGGGCTGCACGCTGACGTGTGCGAAGGCGGGGGCGGAGACGGCGAGGACGGCCGTGCCCGCGACGGCGGTGGCGGCGGCGATACGAGAAGCCTTCATGGCAGGGAGCACTCCACTCCGAGTGAGTTCCGGTGGTGATCGGGAGTACGCGTGCGTGTGGCGGTACCACTCGGGGTGCCACGGGTCGATGTGCGCACGCGCGCGTGCCGCGCGACGGCGGCCGCTCCCGACCGGCTCTCCGTTTCCGGCTCCGGTGGTGTGGTGGTCGCGTCGCGTCAGGCGGCGAGGAGGAACGCGGCGGCGGGCGGGCCGCGCCGGATCACCGTGTGCTGGAGCGCGGTGGTGTGCGGGGCGGGCACCTCGTCCCGGGCGGTACGACGGCCCCGCGGGCCGGGCTCGGCCGCGGGCAGCAGCCCGGCCCACAGGGCGTGCGCCAGTGCGAGCGCCCCGCGCAGGGATCGTACGAGCGCCCCCTCCGCGACTCCGTGCGCCGACAGCTCGATCAGCCGCAGCACGGCCAGGTCGCCGCGGCGCAGCAGCCAGCCGGCGGCGACGGCCGCGAGGACGTGGCCGAGCAGCATCGGCAGGGAGGGCAGCAACGACACCGAGGAACCGGTGGTGTCGGCCATGTGGTGCATGGTCGGTGTGGCGCCCACGGCCCGGCCGGAGGAGTCGATGAGGTGCGCGTCGACCAGGAGCCGGTAGGCGTGCCCGGGGGTGAGCGCGGCGGGGCTGGACCCGCACACGAGCCGGGCGGCCCGCTCGACGAGCGCGCCGCTGCTCAGCGACCCGTCCGCCGAGCCCATCGACATCGCGCCGGTCGCCCCGTCCTGCCCCAGCCCGAACAGCGTGTGCAGCACGGTCTGGCCGAGTGCGAGGAGCGCGGCGATGCCGGGCAGCGAGCGCTGCCGCCCGGCGAGCGGTGCCACGAGCAGCAGGGAGCCCAGGAACCCCGCGCCGAGCGTCCACAGGGGAACGCGCGCGCAGGAGGCCAGTGTGTGCCCGGCCGCGGCCAGCGCGACACAGACCGCGGCGAACACCGCGGCCCGCAGGAACCGGAGCCCGGCTCCGGGGCGCGCCGTGCGCGGGTGGGGGGCAGTCATGGCGGCCTCATCATCGCACTGGCCTTACCCGCTCCCTACGGCAGGGCGCGGGATTCCGCCCCGGCGAAAGACCGGCGGGAAGATCACCGAAACGAATGGAAGATCATCCTCCGCCCGAGACCGTGCCCACATACACCGATTCCTCCCGGGACACATCGACCGTATGGGCGGAGTCACGTCAACGGAGTGCTTACAGCCGGGCACGGGCGGCAATAGGTACTGGTATGTCGAGCCGCGGCCAGGAGGCTGGAGCATGAGCATCTGGTGGTCACTCCATCTGCGGCGCGAGGCTGCGAGCGTTCCGCTCGCCCGGCGGCTGCTGATCGGCACGATGGAGACGGCGGGCGTCGACCCGGATGTCTCCTACGACCTGTCCGTCGCCCTCAGCGAGGCCTGCGCGAACGCGGTCGAGCACGGCGGGTACGGCTCGCGTGACGGCCGCTCGGAGGCCTACCGGGTGACCGCCTACCTCGACGGCGAGAAGTGCCGGATCGAGGTGGCCGACTCCGGGCCCGGGTTCACCCGCACCCAGGACATCAGACCGGCCCGCACGGACGCCGAGCACGGCCGCGGGCTCTGTCTGATCCGGGAACTCGCCGATCACGTGCACATCGGCGCCAAGCCGGGCCGGGGCGGGACGGTGGTGAGCTTCGACAAGATGCTCAAGTGGAAGAAAGATCCTTCCCTGCTTACGGCATGACGGTCCCTCTATTGGGTCCGCGCGGCTAGGGTGCGCGCATGCATGGCAGAGACATGGATCTGAAGAACGAGGAAATAGCGCACGGAGTGATCCTGCGCCCCCTCGCCGCGGCCGATGCTTTCGCGCTCGCCTCCGCTTATACCGAGAACCGTAAACACCTGGAACCGTGGGAGCCGGTCAGACCGGAATCCTTCTTCACCGCCGAGGGGCAGGCGGAGCGCATCGACGGGCTGCTGCGGCACTTCACCGAGGGTGCCGTGGTGCCGTGGGTGTTCGAGGATCCGGACGGCCGGATCGTAGGGGCGATCACCCTGTCCGGTATTTCGCACGGCCCTTTCTGCAGTTCCTATCTCGGGTACTGGGTCGCCGCCGACCAGCAGAACAAGGGGCTGGCCAGCTCTGCCGTGGAGCAGGTCTGCCGCATCGCCCGGGACACGATCGGGCTGCACCGGATCGAGGCGTCCACGCTGACGGACAACACCGGTTCGCAGCGGGTTCTGGCGAAATGCGGATTCAAAGCGATCGGACTCGCTCCCGATTACCTGCACATCAACGGGGAATGGCGGGACTGCCGGCTCTTCCAGCGTGTGCTGCACGACCACGCTCCGGTCCCGTAAGGGCGTGTTTTCGCCTGAGGGCGCGTTTTCGGCCTTTTCTCCGGCTTCCCTGCCTTCACAGCACTTTCCCAGGTCATGCCCATCGGACTGACAAGCGGTGTTCCTAACTTCCTCGGCCATGACGGGAAAACACAGAAACACCTCGATCACCCGGCGCCGGGCCCTCGCGGTCACCGGCGGCACGGTGGCGGCCGGCGGCCTCGCGGCCGTCGGCTACCAGTCGGCATTCGCCGACACGGCCACGGACGCCGAGGCGACCGCGACGGCCTCGGCGACCTCGACCAGCGGCACCTGCATGCAGCTGATGTCGAGCGTCACGGAGGGGCCGTACTACCTCGACGGTGCCTTGGTGCGCAAGGACATCACCGAGGGCAAGAACGGCGTCCCGCTGACCCTGCGGCTGACCGTCGTGGACGCCACCGACGGCTGCACCCCGGTCTCCGGCGCCGCGGTCGAGATCTGGCACTGCGACGCCTGGGGCTACTACTCCGGCTACACCACCGCCAACCCCGGCGGTTCGGCCCCGGCCGAGAGCGAGGAGGGCGACAGCGCCGACGACGCCACGTATCTGCGCGGCTATCAGATCGCCAACGCCAACGGGGTCGTGAAGTTCGAGACGATCTTCCCCGGCTGGTACACCCCGCGCACCTGCCACATCCACGTCAAGGTGCACACCGGCGGCGAGAAGGCGGACGGCACCTACGAGGGCGGCAAGGTGAACTTCACCGGCCAGCTGTTCTTCGACGACGACATCGCCGAGGAGATCTTCACCCTGGAGCCCTACTCCCGGCACACGGGCAGCTACACCACCCTCGCCAACGACATGGTCTACGGCGGCGGCGGCGCCTCCAGCGGCCTGCTCACCCTCAAGCCCGTGCACAAGAGCGACCCCTCCAAGGGGTACAAGGGCTCCCTGACGCTGGGCATCGACCCGGACGCGGAGAACACCGGCGCGGGCAGCGGCGGCGGGGGCACCCCGCCGAGCGGCGGCCCCACGGGTGCCCCGCCGAGTGACAGCCCCTCCCCTTCGGCGTCGGCCTCCTCCTAGGGGAGGGCGATGAACAGCCGCGAGGACGAGGCGCTGGCGCGGGCCGCCGTGGCCGCGCTCACCGGTCAGCTGGCGCTGGCACCCAAACCGGGGCTGCCCGACCCGCGCGACCTGAACGCCCGGACCACCCACGCCGACCACCGCGCCCTGCGCTGGTCCGCCAAGGCGCTCACCCCCGGCCTCGCGGCCATGGCCGCCGCCGCCCGCCGCACCGCCGAACCCACACCGGCGCTCCGCGCGGAACTCGGCGCGATCGGCCGCTGCACCGAACACACCCTCACCCTGGCGGGCGGCGGCCACCGGGGAGCCCTGTGGGTGCTGGGCCTGCTGGTCGCGGGGGTGGCGGTGGAGTCGGGGACGGGCGGATCGGCATCGGTCACGCGCGTACGCGGGTCCGGCGCTACCACCCAGGACGCCCGCGGCCGCGCCCACCGCATCACCGCGCTCGCCCGGCAGCTCGCCGCTCACCCCGACCGGGGTGCCCCGCCCCGGCCCACCAGGGGCTCCGCCGTCTCCGTCAAGTACGGGGCCGCGGGTGCCCGGGGTGAGGCGCGGGCCGGGTTTCCGCATGTGCGGCGGGCGTTGGACGCACTGGGCGCGGCCCGGGCGGGCGGTGCCGATGAGGGGCAGGCCCGGCTGGACGCCCTGCTCACCGTGATGTCCACCCTGCAGGACACCGAGTTGCTGCACACCGCGGGCCCGATCGGCCTGCGCCAGGTGCAGGCGGGCGCCCGCGCGGTCCTGGAGGCGGGCGGTACGGCGACGGCGGCCGGCGCCGAGGCCCTGGCCGCGCTCGACGCCGACCTGCACGCGCGCGCGTGGAGCCCCCGGGGCAGCGCGGGTCTGCTCGCGGGGGCGTTGTTCCTGGACGCGTTGGCACCTTGAGCAGAACCAAGCCACCGCTGCTTCAGGCGTCCAGGACCTTCGCCAGCACCTCCAGCGCCTCCGCATACGCCCGCTCCCGCGGGGTGCCGTAGCCGACGACCAGGCCCTGCGGCCGGCCTTCGGCGGGCGTTTGCCAGTGGCTGCCCAGATGGCCGACGGCGAGGCCCTCCGCCTCGGCGCGGGCCAGGGCCTCGGCCTCGTCGGGGACGTCGATCAGTGCGTGCAGTCCGGCCGCGATGCCCCGCACGTTCCGCCGCGCGCCCAGCCGGTCCAGCAGCTGGTCGCGGCGACGCCGGTAGCGCAGGCGGCACGCGCGTACGTGCCGGTCGTAGGCATGGCTGTCGATCAGCTCGGCGAGCGCCAGCTGCCCGATGGTCTCGGTGTGGTGGTCGCTGTGCAGCTTGGCGTCGGCGACCGCGTCGACCAGCTGCGGCGGCAGCACCATCCAGCCGAGCCGCAGTGCGGGGCCGAGGGTCTTGGAGGCGGTGCCCAGGTAGACGACCTGGCCCGGGGCCATGCCCTGCAACGCGCCCACCGGCTGGCGGTCGTAGCGGAACTCGCCGTCGTAGTCGTCCTCGACGATGAGCCCCCCGCGCGCGCGTGCCCAGTCGGTGAGCGCGCGGCGCCGCTCGGGGTGCAGGGTCACGCCGGTCGGGTACTGGTGGGCCGGGGTGACCACCACGGCGGCCGCCTCACCCAGTTCCGTGGGACGCACTCCGCGCTCGTCCACCCGCACCGGCAGCACGGTCCCGCCGTTGCGCCGCACCACCTCCCGGTGGAAGGGCAGCCCCGGGTCCTCCATCGCGATCGAGGCGCCGTCCAGCACACGCGTCAGCAGCGCGAGCCCCTGCACGTACCCGGAGGTGATCACGATCCGCTCCGGCGGCGCGAGCACCCCGCGGGCCCGCCCGAGGTAGCCGGAGAGCGCGGTGCGCAGCTCGATCCGGCCGCGCGGGTCGCCGTAGTCGTACGCCAGTGAGGGCGCCGTCGCTATGGCGCGGCGCAGCGCGCGCAGCCAGGCCGCGGCCGGGAACGCGCCCACGTCGGGACTGCCCGGCCGGAGGTCGAAACGCGGCGCACGCGCGTGTGGTGCCGTTCCCGGCGCCTCCTCCCGCAGGGCCGGCAGTTCGGCGACCCGGGTGCCGGACCCCTGCCGGGCGGTCAGATAGCCCTCGGCGACGAGCTGGTCGTACGCCGACTTCACGGTGCCGCGCGAGATGCCGAGTTCCGCCGCGAGCCGACGGGTGGCCGGCAGCCGGGTGCCGGGTGCGAGGCGCCCGTCGCGTACGGCGTCCCTGAGCGCCCGTTCCAGACCGACCCGGCGGCCGTCGGCCGCGTCCGGTTCGAGATGCAGGTCCACACCCACACCGGACCAGAAGTCGTCCACGAAAACCCTCCCCCTAGGCACGCGAAGCCTTCACACGCGTACGGACACACCGATGGCCGGGCACCTCCGGGTACCCGGCCATCAGTAGTCCTATCAGCCCTTCAGGGACGCCATCCAGGCCTCGACCTCGTCGGAGCGGCGCGGCAGGCCGTCCGAGAGGTTCCGGTTGCCGTCCTCGGTGACGAGGATGTCGTCCTCGATGCGGACGCCGATGCCCCGGTACTCCTCGGGGACCGTCAGGTCGTCGGCCTGGAAGTACAGGCCCGGCTCCACGGTGAGCACCATGCCCGGCTCCAGCGTGCCGTCGACGTACGTCTCGACCCGCGCGGCCGCGCAGTCGTGGACGTCCAGGCCGAGCATGTGGCCGGTGCCGTGCAGGGTCCAGCGGCGCTGCAGGCCCAGCTCCAGGACGCGCTCGACCGGGCCCTCGACCAGGCCCCACTCGACGAGCCGCTCGGCGAGGACGCGCTGGGCGGCGTCGTGGAAGTCGCGGTACTTGGCGCCCGGCTTCACGGCCGCGATACCGGCCTCCTGGGCCTCGTACACGGCGTCGTAGACCTTCTTCTGGATCTCGCTGTACGTGCCGTTGACCGGCAGCGTGCGCGTGACGTCGGCGGTGTACAGCGTGTGCGTCTCCACGCCCGCGTCCAGCAGGAGCAGGTCACCGGAGCGCACCGGGCCGTCGTTGCGCACCCAGTGCAGCGTGCAGGCGTGCGCGCCGGCCGCGCAGATGGAGCCGTAGCCGACGTCGTTGCCCTCCACACGCGCGCGGAGGAAGAACGTGCCCTCGATGTAGCGCTCGCTCGTCGCCTCGGCCTTGTCGAGGACCTTCACGACGTCCTCGAAGCCGCGCACGGTGGAGTCGACGGCCTTCTGCAGCTCGCCGATCTCGAAGGCGTCCTTGACCAGCCGGGCCTCGGACAGGAAGACCCGCAGCTCCTCGTCGCGCTCGGCGGTGACCTTGTCGGTCAGGGCGGCCTCGATGCCGGCGTCGTAGCCGCGGACGACCCGCACCGGGCCGGTGGCCTCGCGCAGCTTGTCGGCCAGCTCGCGCACGTCGGCGGCCGGGATGCCGTACAGCGCCTCGGACTCGGTCAGGGAGTGGCGGCGGCCGACCCACAGCTCGCCCTGGCCGGAGAGCCAGAACTCGCCGTTCTCGCGGTCGGAGCGGGGCAGGAGGTAGATCGTCTCCTTGTGGCCCTCGGCGGTGGGCTCCAGGACGAGGACGCCGTCCTCGGACTGGTTGCCGGTGAGGTAGGCGTACTCGACCGAGGCGCGGAAGGAGTACTCGGTGTCGTTCGAGCGGGTCTTCAGATTGCCCGCGGGGATGACGAGGCGCTCGCCCGGGAAGCGCGCGGAGAGCGCGGCGCGGCGCCGGGCGGTCTCGGCGGCCTGCGGGATCTGCTCCAGGTCGTGCAGCTCCGTGTCGGCCCACCCGGACTTCATGTTCTCGGCCAGCTCGTCGGAGACGCCTGGGTACAGGCCGTTCTTCCGCTGCTTGACGGGCTCCTCGGACTCAGCTTCCGGGGTCTCCGGGTTGAGCGCGTCGGACACGTGATCCTCCTCGGTACGGCATGTGATCTCCCCCCGGGCCCGTGATGCTCGCGATCGTGCCCGAGCAGGGGACCTCCATCATCGTACGGTCGTACAGAAAGCGACCCTGGGCCGGAAGACCTGTTATGCCCACCCATGCCAGGCGGTGCGGGAGCGCTCTCAGTCGAAGCGGGCCGCGAGCAGGACCACGTCCTCCTCGCTGTCGGCCGTGTCCAGGCCGTCGGGCAGGACCGTGCGCAGCACGTGGTCGGCGACCGCCCCCGGGTCGCGGCGCAGGGTGCGCGGGATGCTCGCGGCGGCCGCGTGCAGCCGGGCGAAGGCGCGGTCCATGGGGTCGCCGGTACGGTGCAGCAGCCCGTCGGTGTAGAGCAGCACGGTCTCCCCGGCCTCGGCCTGGATCTCCACGCTCGGCGCCTCCCAGCAGGCGAGCATGCCGAGCGGCGCGGAGACGGAGGTCTCGGCGAACTCGGTGCGCCGCTCGCCGATCAGCAGGGGCGGGCTGTGCCCGGCGCCGGCCAGGGTGATCCTGCGCAGGGCCGGCTCGCAGTAGGCGAACAGGGCGGTGGCCGAGCGGGCGGGCTCGGTCAGGCGCAGCAGCAGCTCCAGGTCGGACAGGACGGCGACCGGGTCCTCGCCCTCCATCACGGCGTAGGCCCTGAGGGAGGCGCGCAGCCGGCCCATGGCGGCCACCGCGCTGGGTCCGGAGCCGGTGACCGAGCCGACGGAGAGGCCGAGGGCGGCGTCGGGCAGCGGCAGCGCGTCGTACCAGTCGCCGCCGCCGCGCGGGCCGGTGCGGTGCCGGGCGGCGAGCTGGACGCCGGCCACCCTCGGCAGCCGGGAGGGCAGCAGTTCCCCGGCGATGGTCGCCACGCACGTGCGCGCGCGTTCGACTTCCACCAGCAGGGCGAGGTGCTCGGCGGCGTGGCGGACGTACAGGCCGATCAGGTGGCGGTGGTGCTCGTCCGGCTCGGCGGGCTCGTCGTACAGCCACACGGCGGCGCCGAGGCGGCCGGCGGACTCGGTGGTCAGGGGGACGGCGTAGCTGGCGGCGTAGCCGAGGCGGGCGGCCACCTCGCGGTGGCGGGGGTCGAGGCCGTGCTCGGCGAACAGGTCGGCGTGCACGATCTCGGCGTTCGCGCCGGTGCCCGCGCCGGCGTCCAGGAGGGCGCCGTGGGGCAGGGAGCCGCGCGGCACGGTCTCCATGTGGCCGAGGTCGGCGCGGCCGAGGCCGAAGCCGATGGTGGTGCGGGGGGCGAGTCCGTCGGCGGGTTCCAGGACGACCAGACCGCGGCGGGCGCCGACGAGGGCGGATCCGGCGCGCAGCAGCTCCTCGAGTGCGGGCTCGAGGGCGTCCGTGCGGGACAGGCGTTCGGTGAGTTCGTGGAGGGTCGTGAGGTCCGAGACCCAGCCGGCCAGCCGGTCCTGGAGCAGGGTGCCGGGGGCGGGTCCGGTGGGGGTGGGGGTGTTCCTGGCCGGAAGTGCGCTGTCCGGGGAGGGGCCGGCGCCCGGGGCGGCGGGTGTGGGCGCGACAGTGTGTGCGGGTGGGGGAACCGCTGGATCGATTCCAGCCACTTTCGGAGGGTGCGGGGCGTTCATGGCGTCCGGCCTTCAGACCTGTGCGTATTGCTCAAAAGCATCGCAAACCCCCATGTCATTCTGCGCCGCTAGCAGTGTCTCCACATGTACACGCACTCGTGAGGGGATGTCCAGCATTGTCCTGCAGGGATTCCTGGTGTCCATGCGTCTGATGTGGGTTTCCTTCGAAACCCTTGCCTTACTGCCAAGTTGGCTTAAAACTGCCTTAGGTATCGGTCCATTGCGGTCGACTGGCCTTGCTCCACTGAGCGTCACTGCGGTCGTGATGGGTACGTACTCGGTGAAGGCCAGGGGTGGTTGGGGGCCACCCGGAACCTGGCGACGGACCCGGGCGTCATAGCCACCGACGGCCGAGCCCCATCCTCCCGTGGTGGAGGCGGAGAGAAATACGCGCGACGGCAAAACGCCAGACTTCGCCACCCCCATGCCGCACCCGTGCTTTTGATAGACGCACTACGGACGCGGCCAACGCTCGACCCCTTGGGGTTCCCCTTGCCATGCGCAGGGGTGTGATGCGCCAACAGGTACGCACAGTGAAGTGATCGACACATGGTGTGATGTGGTCCACGGTGTTGCCAGCGGTGCAACGGAAAGGAACGAGCGCTCATGCGCGAGATCCTCGGAAGGCGACGCAGGCTCCTGTCCAGGCGGAAAGACGGGAGGCCTGAGCTGATCAGCGCGGCCCTGACCTTCGCGACGGAATGGCAGTGGCCCGTGCTCCCGGGCGTGGCCCCGGACCCGCAGGGACGGGCCCGCTGCGCCTGCCCCGACCCGGAGTGCACGGTGCCCGGTGCGCACCCCTTCGACCCCGGCCTGCTCGCCGCCACCACCGACGGGCGCATGGTGCGCTGGTGGTGGGGCAACCGGCCGAGCGCGCCGATCATCCTCGCCACCGGCGGCAACGCGCCCTGCGCGGTCAGCCTGCCGGCGCCCGCGGCGGCCCAGGCCCTCGACCTGCTCGACCGGCGGGGCATGCGCCTCGGCCCGGTGATCGCCGCGCCGACCCGCTGGTCGGTGCTCGTCAAGCCGTACTCCATGGAGCAGCTCGGCGAGCTGCTCTACGCCAAGGACTTCGTGCCCGGCTCGCTGCGCTTCCACGGCGAGGGCGGCTACCTCGCCCTGCCGCCCTCCGAGACCGGCCAGGGCGCCGTCCGCTGGGAGCGCGCCCCGCTGCCGGGCTCGGCCTCGCCCTGGGTGCCCGATGTGGAGGCCGTGGTGGACGCCGTGGTCGACGCCCTCACTCGTACGGGTGTGAGCGCGCCCGAGTTGTAGGGGTGTCGGGCGCGGGTGCGGCCGGATGTCCGCCCGTGGTCGTTATCTTCCGCTACATGCTGCGCATTCCTGGGGGTCACGGCAATCGGTCGTCGCACCGCGGCGGGCCGGACCCCCGAAGGCTTCGTCTGCTCGCTCTCCTGGGCGTCGTGGTGGGCGTCGTCGCTCTGCCGCTGGCCGTGGCGTCCGCGGGGCAGGTGGGCGACGCCGCGGGATCTCCGGGGGCGGGCGGCGGGGCCGGCGTACACGCGCCGTCGTCCTCGTCTTTGCTCGGTGACGCGAAGATGCCCTCCGTCGCTCCCACGCGTTCCCCCCTGCTGCTCGGCCTGGGCGTGGCCACCGCGGCCCGCTGCGGACCCGAACTCTCCTCACCCGAGGGCGTCGAGGCGCAGACCTGTGTACTGACACAGGGCGAGGACACCTGGGCGCGCACCTACTACCGCAACACCAGCGGCGAGGCCGTGGACTCCGTGCTGAGCCTGATGGAGCCGGCCGGCCGCACTGTGCAGACGCACTGCGCCACGGACGCCGCCGACGAGCCCGCCACTTGCGAGACACCCCGTGAACGCACCCGGGGTTCGCTGGACGGCTACACGGCCGTCGCCGAGTTCGCCGCGCACGGTGCCGATGGGCCGCTGCTGCTGCGCTCGGGCAGCAACTCCGAGGCGACGAACGGGAGTTGACGCTCCGCGCGGTGCTGTACGCCGTGCGCGGACATGGAAAGGCCCGGTTGCTGGCGACGGGGGATGCACCAGCAACCGGGCTACTGGAACGGTAACAAGAGATCGGCGGTTCGCAAATTCGATCTCGGCTATTCGGACACCGATTTCCCTGTCGCGACGGGGAGTTGTGACAGGAGTCACCTGATTCGGGCGCCGTCGTCACGGCTGACCGACCGTTCAGCCGTGACGCGTGCCCGGAAGCGTCAGCTGAGCGTGACCTGCCGGTTGGTCAGCCCGCCGCGCGCGCGGCGCTCGTCGGCCGTGAGCGGCTCGGTGGCCGCGAGGGCGGTGGCGAGCCGCTCGGCGAACTCGGCGGCCGGCTTCTCCACGTCCTCGGCCGTGACCCCGCTCGGCAGGTCCCAGACCGGCACCGTGAGGCCGTGAGCACGGAAGGAGCCCACCAGCCGGGTGCCCTCGCCGAGGCTGGAGCGGCCCGCCGCGTGCAGCCGGGCGAGAGCGTCCAGAAGCTGCTCCTCCGGATGCGGCATGACCCAGCGCAGGTGGTTCTTCTCCGGGGTCTCGCACCAGTAGGCGGCATCCACGCCGGACAGCTTCACGGTCGGGATGGCGGCGGCGTTGGCCCGCTCCAGGGAGGCGGCCACGTCCGGGGTGGCGTTCTCCGCGTCCGGCACCCAGAACTCGAAGCCGCTGTGCACAACTGGCTCGAACGCGCCTTCAGGGTCGAGCAGCTCCTGCAGCCGCGGACCCCCCGCGGGGGCGCGGCGGCCCTCCACCGGCGTGCCGGGCGCGGCCTCCAGCGCACGCCGGAGCGTGTCGGCGAGGTCGCGGCTGATGTCGCCGGAGGGCGTGTCGTTCTGCAGGCCGAGCAGGACCGAGCCGTCGTCTCGGCGCAGCGCGGGCCAGGCCATCGGCAGCACCGTGGCGAGCGTGACCGACGGGACGCCCTCGGGCAGGCCGGCCGTCAGGGTCAGCTCCACCGTGGCGGCCGGCACCAGCTCGCGCAGCGCCACCCAGTCGCACTCGCCCGGCAGCCCTTCGAACGGGCGCTGCACCAGCTCGGTCGCGGCGTGGGCGGCGGCCCGGCCGTGGCACGCCTTGTAGCGCCGGCCGCTGCCGCAGGGGCAGGGTTCGCGGGCGCCGACAACCGGGATCTCTCCGTCCGTGATCTGCGGCTTGGCCTTCGTCTGGGGTCGCTTCTTGGCCATCGTGGGGTCTCCCGGTTAGGGCTCGTCTCGTACGGGCGGGAGCCTAGCCGTTCGCGCCACGACCGACGGGAACCTGTGGACAACGGACACGTGGGCGACGCCGACGGGGTGAACCTGTGGACAACTCCCTTGTCGCCGCCCCGCTCAGGCAGTCCGGTCCTCGTGTCCCCGCCCGGTTCAGACAGTCCGGGTCCTCATGTCCCCGTCGTGTTCAGTCCAGGTCGTCGAACGCGTCCGCGAAGTCCAGTTCGGCCATGGCCGGAACCGTGGAGGAGGTGACGCGCGTAGCGAAACCACCGTGACGGCACCCGGCATCCGGATCATGAACGTCCTCGTTGACCACGACCCAGACCGTCACCTCGCCCCGGATGTCGTCCCGGACGCCCCAGTCGTCGGCGAGGGCCGTGATGATGTTCAGCCCGCGGCCGCCGTGCGCGGTGACCGACGGGGTGGCCGGAGCCGGGCGGGTCGGGCCGCCGCCGTCCGTCACCTCCACGGTGAGCCGCCCGCGCACGTCCACCCGCCAGGCGGCGCGTACGTCGCCGTCCCCGGGCGGAGCGTCCCCCAACGGGCGCCCGTGTTTGCAGGCGTTGCTCAAAAGCTCCGAAAGGATCAGTACGGCATCGTCGATGACCGATTCCGATACGCCACCGCTGCGCAACTGCGCACGCATACGGTGCCTCGCCTTCCCCACGCCCGCAGGGCCATGGGGTACGGCCATGCTCGACGACGTGGGCACCTCCTGTGCCACCACCAACGCCACCCCCGAGACCTCCTTTGCCCCACGCCACGGTGTGGATGCCCCATTGGCCTGTACCGGAAACCGGCCAATCCTCTTCCGGTGACGCATTCGCAACGACCGCATACGGAGCGAATGCGCCGGAGCACTCCCTGTGACGGGCCTGTCGTCGTGTGGCTGGATTTCGTTGGTGTGGCCGAGAACGGAGAATGGTCGAGCCGGGGGTCCGGGTCAAGGGGCGCGGACGGGTCCTTACCGGGCTCTTGGGCTCAGCTTCCCCGTGCTCAACGCCCCAGTCGCTGCAGCACCGCGCGCGGGCGGTTGGTGATGATGGCGTCGATGCCCAGATCGACACAGAGGTCGACGTCCTCGGGCTCGTTCACGGTCCAGACGTGGACCCGGTGGCCGGCGCGCTTCAGCCGCTCCACGTACGCCGGGTGGTTGCGCACGATACGGATCGAGGGGCCCGCGATCCCCACGCCCGCCGGCAGCCGTCCGTCGCGCAGCCGGGGCGAGAGGAACTGGACCAGGTAGACCGTCGGCAGCGTGGGCGCCGCGGCCCGCACGCGGTGCAGCGAGCGCGCCGAGAAGCTCATGACCCGTACCTGCGACTCGGCGGCCGAGGCCGGTGCGTCCAGGCCGAATCGCTTCAGCAGGAGCAGCAGCCGCTCCTCCACCTGCCCGGCCCAGCGTGTGGGGTGCTTGGTCTCGATGGCCAGTTCCACCCGCCGCCCGGCGTCCGCGACCAGCTCCAGCAGTCGCTCCAGGGTGAGTACGGAGGTGTCCGCCGCGTCCTCCGGCCGGTGCACCCAGTCGGGCTCCTCGTCGCGTCCGCGCCAGGCCTCGCGCGTCTTCCAGGAGCCGAAGTCCAGGGCGGCGAGATCGGCCAGCTCCAGGGCGGAGACGGCCCCGCGGCCGTTGGAGGTGCGGTTCACCCGCCGGTCGTGGACGCAGACCAGATGGCCGTCGGCGGTCAGTCGTACGTCGCACTCCAGGGCGTCCGCGCCGTCCTCGATCGCCTTCTTGTAGGCGGCCAGGGTGTGCTCGGGCGCGTCCTCGGAGGCCCCCCGATGGGCGACGACCTGGATGGGGTGCTGTGGTGCGTGGGTCACCGCGTCATGGTGCCACCCGCGCGGGGTACGTGGGGCGGCGCGGCCGCGTCCGTCGGGCGAACGGAGGCACCCACCATGCCCTTTTATGTAACTTTTGCGAGAAAGGTGTCATGTAAAGGATGACCCTGGACCCACAGCCACCGCTTATGGTGCTCTGACGGCCCGTGGGAAAAGCTGACTGCATACAAGCACGACACAGGACCGTGCACAGCTGTTCGCAACGGACCGACGACAGCGTGAACGAGCGTGACCGAGTGCGACCTAGGACAACAGCCGTGGATCGAGGAGAAGAGCTGTGAGCACCGAGAACGAGGGCAACGCGGTACCCCCGGCGCCGTCCGCACCTCCCGTGCCGGTGGCATCTCCCGCTGCTTCCCCGCAGGACCCCGCGCCGGACGCGACGCCGACGGCTCAGCTGCCGCCGGTGCCCCCCGGCACCCCGGGCGCGCCCGAGCAGGGCCCGGCGCCGGCCGCACAGGCCCAGGAGGGCCCGTCCGACGGATATCAGCCCCCGGCCGGTTACCCCGACCCCGCCTCGGCCGGCTACCCCGGCCCCGCCCCCGACGGCTCCTGGCCGGCTCCGGCTCCGGCCACGCCCGCCTACGGCGACGGCGGCCCCGGTGGCCCGGGTGGCTCCGGCACCGTCTGGGGCGCGTCGTACCAGCAGCCCGCCCCCAAGCCCCGCAGCGGGCGCGGTGGGCTGGTCGCCGCGGTCCTGGTGGCCGCGCTGGTCGCGGGCGGTCTGGGCGGCGGCCTCGGCTACACCCTGGCCAAGGACAACGACAACAACGGCTCCACCACCGTCTCCGCCTCCGACAACAGCGCCTCCCAGGTCAAGCGCGCCCCGGGCACGATCGCCGGCGTGGCCGCCAGGGCACTGCCCAGCACGGTCACCATCGAGGCGGAGAGCACCAGCGGCGAGGGCGGCACGGGCACCGGGTTCGTCTTCGACACCCAGGGCCACATCGTCACCAACAACCACGTGGTGGCGGACGCCGTCGACGGCGGCAAGCTGACCGCGACGTTCCCCGACGGCAAGAAGTACGACGCCGAGATCGTCGGCCACGCCCAGGGGTACGACGTCGCCGTCATCAAGCTCAAGGACGCCCCCTCCGACCTCAAGCCCCTCGCCCTCGGCGACTCGGACAAGGTGGCCGTCGGCGACGAGACCATCGCCATCGGCGCCCCCTTCGGCCTGTCCAACACGGTGACCACGGGCATCATCAGCGCCAAGAACCGCCCGGTGGCCTCCAGCGACGGCAGCTCGTCCAGCAAGGCGTCCTACATGAGCGCCCTGCAGACCGACGCGTCCATCAACCCCGGCAACTCGGGCGGACCGCTGCTGGACGCCTCCGGCGCGGTCATCGGCATCAACTCGGCCATCCAGTCCAGCGGCAGCGGCGGCTTCGGCTCGGGCCAGTCCGGCTCGATCGGCCTCGGCTTCGCGATCCCGATCAACCAGGCCAAGTACGTCGCCCAGCAGCTGATCAAGACCGGCAAGCCGGTGTACGCCAAGATCGGCGCGTCCGTCTCCCTGGAGGACTCCACCGGCGGCGCGAAGATCACCGACCAGGGCGCGGGCGGCGCCGCCGCGGTCGAGTCGGGCGGCCCGGCCGACAAGGCGGGCCTCAAGCCCGGGGACGTCATCACCAAGCTCGACAACAACGTGATCGACAGCGGCCCGACCCTGATCGGCGAGATCTGGACCCACAAGCCCGGCGACAAGGTCACGATCACCTACACGCGCGGCGGCCAGGAGCACACCGTGGACCTCACCCTCGGCTCCCGCGCGGGCGACAACTGACCCGCCCGCCCCACGGCCCGCCCCGCTCCCGGTACGCTGTACCCCGCTCCGCCCCCGGGCGGGCGAAGCCGAGGTGGGTTGCCCGAGCGGCCTAAGGGAACGGTCTTGAAAACCGTCGTGGCGCGAGTCACCGTGGGTTCAAATCCCACACCCACCGCTTAGCAGGTCAGAAGCTTGCAGGTCAGAAGGGGTGCCACTCTCCGGAGGGGCACCCCTTCTGCACGCACCTTGTCTCACCCTGACTCGCCCGTATCCCGGTGTTGACCAGTGCGTATGGGCCATCTGTGGGCCAACGTGGGCCGTCAGCCGCCCTTGTTCAGCTCGGCCGCGATGAGCTGATTGGAGCGCGCCTGTCCGCCCTGAAGGATCTTGGCGTAGAAGCGGAAGAGGACGGCGATGCTGTGGCCGGCCCGTCGGGCCACCTCCACGGGGTCCACGCCCGACTTGATCCATAGGGATACGCCGGCGTGCCGAAGGGAGTACGGCACCTTGTCGAGGCTGGTGAGGGCTCCAAGTCGATGGTTCATCAGGCGTACAAAGCGCTTGAGGCTGAGGGGCTGGTGACGTCGTCACGCGGGCATGGCACGGTCGTGCGTCCGAGCGCACCCCTCAAGCGGCTGGGCATCGGTCGGTACGACAAGGTGAAGTGGCGGGACGGCGACGAGGTCGCGTTCATCGCGGACCGTGTGGCTTCGGGGCACGCGTACAAGCGGAACGAGCAGACACAGACTGTGAGCCGTGTCGAGGCGAGTCATCTCGTTGCCGAGGGACTCGGTGTTCCGGTCGGCTCCGAGGTGTACGCACGGGCCCGCCTGGTGATGGAAGGCGCCCAGCCGACCCACACCCTGACCAGCTACTACCGGCCCGAACACGTCGCGGGAACGCGCATCGTCGACCCGACGCCGGGCCCCGCCGCCCATGGTGGCGGGTATCGCGTGCTGTACGACGCCGGGTACGAGATCGACCACATGAAAGAGGCACTGTACGCCCGCGTCCCCACCGCCGACGAGGTGAAGCTCCTGCAGCTCCCACCAGGTGAACCCGTGGTGGAGCTTCACTGAACTACGTACACGGCCGATGGCGCGGTGGTTGAGTTTGCAGTCGGCATCCACTCGGCTTCCCGGTTCGCGTGGGAGTACGAGTTCAAGGTGCCCGATTCGGCCCGTGACGAGGACAAGGAAGCTTCGCAGCGATCTCCGAACAGGACTGGGAAGACACTCAGCTTCTGTGGGACTACCAGCAGATGCACCACAACCCGCGCCCCTGTTCGGTCGGCATCGGTCTGGGCAGCCACGACCTGGGGGCGGCCGATAGGACTATCGACCTGTACCAGCGCGGCATGATGCCGCTGATCGTCTTCACGGGTGCGACCAGCCGCACCACGAAGGACCGCATGCCACGCGGTGCCAGCGGACGTCATCCTCATCGAACCCCACGCCCGAAACACGGGACAGAACATGACGCTTTCTCGTGCATTGCTGGAAGAGAGCGGGATCGGCGTAACGTCTGTGCTCCTGGTGAGCAAGCTGTAAGAGGAACGGCGGGCCTACGCCACCGCCCGCAAGCTCTGGCCTGAGATGGAATTCGTCAGCGCGTCCGCGCCCATTACAGTTCCTGAATACGTTAAGTCGATCCGGGACCCTCGCCTGGTCATTGACATGCTAGTCGGGTCGTTGCAACGCTTGCTGATCTATCCGGCTCAGGGTTTTATGATCGCGCAGGAAGTATCCGACGAGGTGATCCGAGCATATGAGCGACTTGCGCCGTGCGGATTTGCGAGCAGGCTTGTTTCCGAGGACGTCTGGAGTGCCCCTGGAACGAGGACGTGATCCCGTTCTGCGCTCAGCGTCCCTCAGCCACGAGTGAGGGCTTGTCGGAGCGCGGTCCGGCTGATGCCGATTTCGTCGGTCAGCCGCGCCGGGACGATGGCGGGCCTGAGTTGTTGCCTCACGGAGCGGGCGCGACCGCTTGAAGCCTGTCGGGCCACGTTGCCGCATTATTTGGGCACGGCCCCTGTCGTCCTCTGCTAATGACAGTACGACCCTTGGCGTCAATTTTTTTTATCGGGCGAACGTCTCCCATATGGGAGCTCTGCAATCTTTTGGGAGGCCAACATGTCAAGGCATTCACCTGGGCACCCCGCAGCGAAGACACTTCGCGCATGTCGGCCAAGCCGAGGTCTGCAGTCAATAGGTAAGCATCAGTTAGATCAGCCTTGCTGAAAGTGGCGGTCGATAGGTCCGCTCCGGTGAAGTTGGCGTCCTTCAAAATGGCATTATTGAAATCTGCGCCTCGAAGTGACGCGTCACGAAATTGGTAGCCAGTGAGATCCCGTCCCCGGAAATTGGCGTCAGAGAGATCCTTCCCGTTGAAGTTTAGCCCTTCGATTGAATGTCCTTCGGGATTGAATCCGTGGATGGAAGAGGCGATGGTGACATTTGCGCGCCACGCCGCCTCCTCTTGGGAGCTTTTCAGGGCTTCTTGCAGAAAAAGCATGGAAAGGCTGACGGCGAAACCGGTGATCAGGCCACCCCCCATGCCGGCAAGGACGCTGCTCTCGGCTGACAATTGATGTGCCCCAAGTGCAAGTCTCCACGCGAGAAGCGAAAAGGAGATCCCCATGGCAATCATTACTCCGACAAGCATCCACTGTCCGAGATTAACCGACGTTAGCATGCCGATCATTATTCTCTGCGCCGATACCGAAAGGCTGCATCTCCGGGCGATGTCTTTCAATAATCACTCAAACGGGTTCCGTGAGTCATTTCATCGGCTCAAGGAACTACTAGCACAGGGGGGCGCCCAGGCAGTAGCGAAGTGGCATTATGCATCGCGGGGTGCTGTCACGAATGATTCGTGCATATCGTAGGCAGCCGACGCCCCAATCATCCATATTGGAGCGAAACCAAGAACCAAAGGCCAATCGTGGCCGTATTTCCGCCAGTTGTACACTGCGAGTAGCACTGCGGCGGCGAGGCTCAGTATCGCTACTCCTTCGAAATCCAGTCGCGTTGAGTGGAGCATCCCGGCCTGGTACGAGCGGTTGCTGCGACCTGAAAACTCGGACGAGACTTCGTTTCTCCAGTGGTCCCATTTCAGCGCTCCGCGCAATCGGCCCGAAAGGGAGTCGCGGAAGTATCGATGAATTAGCTTTATGTAAAACTCGTGGAGCATGTAGCGACTGGCGAACATGTAGGACGACAGCGGAATGATTAGGATCAAGGCTAGATTCGAGACCCTGGAGATCGCTAGGCCGGGATATCGCACCTGCGGATATGATCTGCAGGGCAAAAATGCTCCATTGTATATTTGTTCGCCGCTCGACCTCTGTGTGTAGTGTCAAATATTCCGCCAATATAATCGGGCTCTCGACTTCGAAATCTGCGCTCAGCGTTCCCTCCCAATCGATCTATTGCAAGGAGATTGCGCAACAATCCGATCGTGCGTCAAGATCAAGAAAGTCGCCACTCTGCCAACACGGATGGACGAGTCCACTGCCAGGGAGGCGCCGAGCGGAGCGGAAGGTTGATGAGTCGAGGTTGTCAAGGGTGCCCCTGTGTCTGACACCGACACATGCGAACAGCGATGTTCGACTCCGAACCTCAGCGGGCGATCGTCCGAGGCTCACGGCGAGTCGGTTGATGTCTCCAGGACGCTGCGATCGACCTGATAAGGATGAGGCCGGACCTCACAGCCTGCATCGGGCACAATGCGCCGTTCTCACTGGTGGGCGGCGCCGCGGTGGGCCATCTGTGGGCCAACGTACCGATCCCGTGGGAATTTTGTGGCATCGGCGCAGTTCAGGAGGCAGGGTCAGTCCGATACCGCAACGCTCTTGAAAACCGTCGTGGCGCGAGTCACCGTGGGTTCAAATCCCACACCCACAGTGTAGTTGAGCGGCCCCGGACCGGGCGAACCGGTCCGGGGCCGTTGCTGTTGGCCCAGGGGAGGGGCATTTCCGGTTCCGGCCTGTGCGCGTCACATGATCCGGGCGCGGTGACGGCACTGTCCCGAGTCCGTGACACAGGCTGCTGTGGTGGTGCGGTGCGCGCGGGGAGGGCGTTACGGTCCGGATCCGGGTGCGGCCGGTCGGGCCGCCCGTGACCAGGGGGGACGTCCCACATGAATGCCCATCGCCTCAGACCCGTCGTCGTCGCGCTCTCGGCCGTCGCGCTGGCCGCCGTACTGACGGGATGCCAGGGGGACGACTCCGCCGCGGGGGCCTCCGGCGCGCCGAAGGCCGGGGCCACGGCCGGTTCGGCGACGCCGGGCACGGCAGGCGGCACCAGCAAGGGCACCGGCAAGGGAAGTGGCGAGGGCACCGGCTCCGGCTCCGGCTCCGGCTCCGGCAAGGGTGCCACCGCGGCCGCGACGCCCGCCGGCAAGGGCACCGGACCGGCCAAGACCGCGACGCCGGCCGCCGGCTGTGTCACCAAGGCGCCGGACCCGGACCACTACGACCCCGACGAGTTCGCCCTCTACCGCGTCGAGGAACTCCCCGGCAGCACCGGCAAGGTGAACCTCGTCATCCAGCACGGAGCCTGGGGATGCTCCGGCAAGGACAGTGACGGCAAGCCGTTCGTCGTCAGCGGTGAGGACAGCCGCTGGGCCATGGACCAGGCCGCGTACGTCACCGCCACCAACCCCATCACCGGCAGCAGTACGAACCAGCGCATCGGCGTGGGGGAGCTGATGGACTGGGTCAAGGCGCACCCCGACTCCGGCCTGGTGTTCAAGTACGAGGTGGGCGCCGACGGTTCCATCGACCGGCTGGAGCAGGTCTACACGCCGTAGTCACCCCACGCCCCGCCCTGGTTCCCCTGCCCCGTCATCCGGGCCGCCGACGCGATCGTCGCGCGGGCCTCGTGTTCGGACAGGCCGGTGTGGACGGCCGCCTCGACCAGGGGGTCGAGCAGGGCGGGCCCGAGGCCGTTCTCGTAGGCGCGGCAGGCCGCCCAGAACAGGCGGGTGTTGCGCTGGCCCTCGTGCGCGGTCAGGACGAACTGGACCAGGCCGCGGCCGTGGTCGCCGGTCGGCGGCGCCGCAGGGTGCGCGGGTCGGGGCGGGGGCAGGAGCAGCCGTAGCAGGGCCGGTGGGCAGAGGGCGGGGGCGAGGTGCGCGGTGCCGGGCGCGGTGGCGTACACGCCGTGGGCGGTGCGGGAGCCGGGGCCCACGAGGTAGCCGCCGGCGCCCCGGATGTCGATGCCGGGGGCGAGCCGGCTCGCCGAGTTGGGGACGACGACGTCCGGCGGGCCGGTCAGCCACAGGTGACGGCCGCCGCTCGGGGTGAGGACGACGACCGTCTCGGGGATCGTGAACAGATGCCGCAGGGCCAGTTCGCGCAGCGCGGCCGAGGAGTCGGTGCCGGACTTGGTGTCCAGGTCGACGCCGATGAGGTGGTGCGGGGGCAGCCCGCAGGCGATGCCGTAGCCGGTGGCCCAGGGCGCGGCGGCGAACAGTTCGCGGATGCGGACAGGGTCGGTCGAGGCGTCGTACACACCGTGGCCGAAGCGGCCGCACTCGCCGTGGCAGGGCGGCCCCGCCGGTTCCGGGGCGTCGCGGTGCGGGGAGCGCAGGGCCGGGAGTTTCGTCCGGGACAGGGGGATGACCGCCAGCCCGCGTTCGGCGGCTGACAGGGCGTGTGCGAGGGCCAGCGTCGTGGCCTGCCGGTCGGTGGTGGCCATGCCTCCATGTTCGTACTCGTGTTCGAAAAAGGGAAGAGGGGTCGGCGGCGACGCGCCCGGGGCGGGGAGATTGGCCGGAAATATGCCGGAACGATTCATCTCTTGTGGTGCTTGATGGGTGAAGGTCTGGCCTGTGTCGTGTTGTGACGTGAGATGACCAAAGGTGGCGATGGGGGTTTATCGACTTGTCATCACGCTTGCGTGCGAATCGGGTCTTCCGGGGTGGTTCGCCGGGGATTCGGTGGGCAAGTCTGGATGCGCGACGTCGTTCACGACAACCGAGGCGGTCGGCCAACTGCCTTGATACAAGCCGTACTTGACGCACCTTCGGCCTCAGTGTCGAGAGTGTTCCGTTCTGGAGGAACAACATGGCAAGCATCCGTACCGCCCGCGTTCTCGCCGCCGTCTCCGCTCTCCCGCTCGCAGCCGCCCTCTTCTCCGGTGTCGCTGCCGCGGACAACGGCGCCTTCGCGGACAACGGATCGAACGCCGGCGTGTCGAGCATCATCGGCAGCGGTGTCGGCCACGACAACAACGGAAACTCGTCCACCACCCAGCAGAACGCGGTCGGCTCCGGCGCCTCGAACCAGAGCAACACCGCACAGGTCAACGGCTCGGCCTGGACGGCCCTCCAGCAGGGCAACGAGAACGTCGCCGTCCACTTCACCCACCTGTGGTGAGCCGGGGTCGAGGTCCCTCTCGCTGAGGGCCCTCGCGGGGTGTGCTTCGGGGTCGTAACGCGTCTGCGCGGCGGTGCTTCGGTGCCGCCGCGCAGGCGTTCTCCGGTGCGCGGTTCCGGAGCGGCCGACCTTGACACGGATCGGTATCTGACGGACAGTCAGAAACCGTCCTGTCAGGCAAGCGAGGCCGGGAGGGCCCGCCGTGCACCTCGCCCCCACCGAGCGGCAGCAGCGACTGCGCGCCGAACTCCGCGCCTACTTCCGGACCATGCTGCCCGAGGCGGGCGAACCCGCCGACGCGCGCGCTCTGTTGCGCCGCATCGGCGCCGACGGCTGGCTGGGACTCGGCTGGCCGGTCGAGTACGGCGGCCAGGGGCGGGGCGCGGACGAGCAGTTCGTGTTCTTCGACGAGGCGTACCGGGCCGGCGCCCCCGTCTCCATGGTCACGCTCAACACGGTCGGCCCCACGCTGATGAAGTACGGCAGTGAGCACCAGAAGGCCCACTTCCTGCCCCGGATCCTCTCCGGTGACCTGGTCTTCGCGATCGGCTACACCGAGCCCTCCGCCGGCACCGACCTCGCCTCGCTGCGGACCCGGGCCGTACGGGAGGGCGACGGCTGGCGGATCGACGGGCAGAAGATCTTCACCTCGGGCGCCCAGCACGCCGACTGGATCTGGCTCGCCTGCCGCACCGACCCGGACGCGCCCAAGCACCGCGGCATCTCCCTCCTCCTCGTCCCCACGGACGCCCCGGGCTTCTCCTGGACGCCGATCGAGACCGTGGGCGGGCAGACGACGACGGCCACGTACTACGACGGTGTCCGCGTCCCCGCCCGGAACCTGGTCGGCGCCGAGAACGAGGGCTGGTCGCTGATCACCAGCCAGCTCAACCACGAACGGGTCGCCCTCGCCGCCATCGGCATGCAGGCCGAGGAGTTCTACGCGGCCGCGCTCGCCGCCGCCCGCACCCCCGATCAGGTGACCGGCGGGCGCCGCATTGACGAGCCGTGGGTGCGTTTTCGACTGGCCGAGGTGCATGCCCGGCTGGCGGCATCGCGCCTGCTCAACTGGCGTTTGGTGGGGGACGTGGGGGCGGGCCGGCTGGCCCCCGGCGACGCCAGTGCGGTGAAGGTCGCGGGAACGGAATCGGCTGTCGCGACGTATCGCATGTGTCAGGAGATCGTCGGCGATGCGGGACTCGTCCGCTCCGGGTCGCCGGGGGCGTTCGAGGACGGCGAGCTGGAGCGGCTGAACAGGGCGGCGCAGATCAACACGTTCGGGGGCGGGGTGAGCGAGGTGCAGCGGGAGATCGTCGCGACGATGCGGCTCGGGATGACGAGGGGGCGGAGGTGAGCGCGGAGGTGAGCGAGGGGGTGGACGAGCTGGGTGCGCGGCTCAAGGCGTACGAGGGGCGGGCGGCCGCCGTCGCGGGGGTGGGCAAGGACCCGGTGAACGCGCCGATGATCCGGCACTGGTGCGAGGCGATGGGCGACACCAGTAAGGCGTACCGGGGACCCGGTGCCATCGCCCCGCCCACCATGCTCCAGGTGTGGACGATGGGCGGCCTGTCCGGCCACGAGGGCCGCACCGACGCCTACGACGAACTCCTCGGCCTGCTGGACGAGTCGGGCTGTACGTCCGTGGTGGCCACCGACTGCGAGCAGGAGTATCCCCGGCCCCTGCGCCCGGGCGACGAGGTCACCTTCGACGCGGTGATCGAGTCGGTCTCCGACCGCAAGACGACGAAGCTGGGCACGGGGTACTTCGTCACGACCCGCATGGACGTACGGGTCGGCGGCGAACTCGCGGGCACCCACCGCTTCCGCATCCTCAAGTACGCCCCGGCCCGCCGTAAATCCCAGGCCGAGCGCCCCCGGCGCCCCCGCCCGGTGGTCAACCGGGACACCGCCGGCTTCTGGGAGGGAGTGGCCCAACACCGGCTTCTCATCCAGCGCTGCACGGGCTGCGGCACCCTGCGCCACCCCTGGCTGCCGGGCTGCAATGCCTGCGGCTGCCTGGACTGGGACACGGTCGAGGCGAGCGGCGAGGGCACGGTCTACTCGTACGTGGTGATGCACCACCCGCCCTTCCCGGCCTTCGAGCCTCCATACGCGGTCGGCCTGATCGAACTCGCTGAGGGCGTGCGGATGGTGAGCAACGTGGTGGGGGTGCCGTACGACAAGGTGCGCATCGGTCTGCCGGTCCGGGTGGAGTTCCGCGGCTACGAGGACGAGGAGGGCGCACTCGTCCTGCCGGTCTTCCGGGTCGTCGAAGGGGAGGGGTGACATGGACTTCACGCCCACCGAGGCCCAGGCCGAGGCCCGCGACCTGGCCGCGCGGATCTTCGGCGACCTCGCCACCCACGAGCGGCTGAAGGCCGCCGGCACCGGCAGCGACCCCGAGCTGTTCAAGGCCCTGTGCACGGCGGGCCTGGTCGGCGCCGTGACGGAGCTGGGCCTGCTCGGGCTCGTGCTGCTCCTGGAGGAGCAGGGGCGTACGACGGCCCAGGTGCCCTATGCGGCGACGTGCGTGTACGGCCTTCTGGCGGTCGCCTCACACGGCACCCCCGAGCAGCGGGAGCGGCTGCTGCCGGGTGTCGAGGACGGCTCGGTGGTGGTCGGCGGGGCGCTTCCGGCACAGGGGGGTGTCCGGGCCTCCGGGCAGGACAGGGGCTCCGGGCAGGGCGAGCTGACCGGCTCCGTCCCCGTCGTCCCCTGGCTCCGGGACGCCACCCACGTCCTGGTCGCCGACACCGACCGGCGCCTGTGGCTGGCCGCGCTCGGCGAGGGCACCGGGACCACCCCGGTGGAGCTGACGGCGCCCTGGTCCGCGGCCCGTCTCACCCTCGACCGTGCCCCGGCGGAACCCCTCGGCGGCCCGGGCACCGGCGCCTACGCCGACGTCCTCGCCACCGCCCGCACCGCCTTCGCCGGGCTCCAGGCCGGGGTGTGCGCCGGGTCGCTGGCGCGGGCGGTGGCGCACACCAACACCAGGGAGCAGTTCGGGCGCCCGCTCGCCACCCGGCAGGCCGTCCAACTCCGGGCCGCCGACGCCCACATGGACACCGAGGCGATACGGGTGACGGCGTACGAGGCCGCCTGGCGGCGGGACGCGGGGCTGCCGTACGCCACGCACGCGCTGACCGCCGCCTGGTGGGCCGCCGAGGCGGGACAGCGGGTCGTCCACACCGGTCAGCATCTGCACGGCGGGGCCGGAGCCGACCTCGACCATCCGGTGCACCGGCACTTCCTGTGGGGGCGGCAGCTGGACGCCTACCTGGGAAGCGGGGCCGAAGTACTGCAGGAACTGGGGGAGTTGATCGCACATGGGGAGTGAGACGCGGGCACACCGGCCGGTGGCGGGCGCCGAGCTGCCGCCGCTGGAGATCCCGATCACCCGCACGCTGATCGTGGCCGGGGCGATCGCCTCCCGGGACTACCAGGACGTGCACCACGACGCGGAGCTGGCCCGGCAGAAGGGCTCCCCCGACGTCTTCATGAACATCCTGACGACCAACGGGCTGGTCGGCAGGTACATCACGGACCACTTCGGCCCGTCCGCGGTGCTCCGCAAGGTCGCCATCAGGCTGGGGGCGCCCAACTATCCGGGGGACACGATGGTGCTGACGGGCCGGGTCGAGGAGGTCGACGGCGACACGGCGACGGTGCGCGTGGTCGGGGCCAACGCCATCGGCCGGCATGTGACCGGCACGGTGACGGTCAGCGTCCCGGCACCGTCCGCCGTATCGGACGGGGAGGCCGCGTCATGAGTGTGCGCACCCGGGACTCCCTCGGTGGCCGGGCGGCGATCGTCGGTATCGGGGCCACCGAGTTCTCCAAGGACTCCGGCCGCAGTGAGCTGCGGCTGGCGGTGGAGGCGGTGGGGGCCGCGCTGGACGACGCGGGGCTCACCCCCGCCGACGTGGACGGCTTGGTGACGTTCACGATGGACACCAGCCCGGAGATCACCGTGGCCCAGGCCTGCGGGATGGGTGAGCTGTCCTTCTTCTCCCGCGTCCACTACGGCGGCGGGGCGGCCTGCGCGACCGTCCAGCAGGCGGCGCTCGCGGTGGCGACGGGCGTGGCCGAGGTGGTGGTCTGCTACCGGGCCTTCAACGAGCGGTCGGGCCGCAGATTCGGCGCGGGCGTGCAGCACCGGGAGCCGTCGGCGGAGGGCGTGGCGCTCGGCTGGGCGCTGCCGTTCGGGCTGCTCACCCCGGCCTCCTGGGTGGCGATGGCGGCCCAGCGGTATCTGCACGCCCACGGGCTGACCCCCGAGGCGTTCGGGCAGGTGGCCGTGGTGGACCGGAAGTACGCGGCGACGAACCCGGCGGCCTACTTCCACGGCCGCCCCATCACCCTCGCCGACCACACCGCCTCCCGCTGGATCGTGGAGCCGCTCCGGCTGCTGGACTGCTGCCAGGAGACCGACGGCGGCCAGGCCCTGGTGGTGACGTCCCTGGAGCGGGCCCGGGACCTGCCGCATCCGCCCGCCGTGATCGCGGCGGCCGCCCAGGGCGCCGGCCGGGCCCAGGAGCAGATGACCAGCTTCTACCGGGACGACCTGACCGGCCTGCCGGAGATGGGTGTGGTGGCCCGCCAGCTGTGGCGGACGTCGGGACTGGGCCCGGCCGACATCGACGTGGGGATCCTGTACGACCACTTCACACCGTTCGTGCTGATGCAGCTGGAGGAGTTCGGGTTCTGCGGGAAGGGGGAGGCGGCGGACCTGGTGGCCGAGGAGCGGCTGCCGATCAACACACACGGGGGACAGCTCGGGGAGGCCTACCTGCACGGGATGAACGGGGTCGCGGAAGCGGTGCGCCAGCTGCGGGGCACGGCGGTGAACCAGATACCGGGGGCGGCCCGGACCCTGGTGACGGCCGGCACGGGGGTGCCGACGTCGGGGCTGGTCCTGGCGGCCGACGGGTGAGCCCTCAGGGGTGAACCCGCAGCCGAGGTCACCCCGTAGTCCACCTTCAGGAGGTGTAGGCAACCCCACCCCTACAACCTGAGGGGGACCCCGCTTCGGGACCTGGGGCCGATCCGCCGCGGTGCGGTCCGCTCCTAGCGTGGAGCCATGACCACACCCGTCTGCACCAGCGCCTCGGCCGCCGCCGCACCCGCGCGGCAGACCCACGCATACCCGTCGTTCTCCTCGTACGTCAGGGCCCGCCAGCCGATCCTGCTGCGTACCGCGCGCTCGCTGACCGCGAACCCGAGCGATGCCGAGGACCTGCTGCAGACCGCGCTCACCAAGACCTATGTGGCCTGGGAGCGGATCGAGGACCACCGGGCGCTCGACGGCTATGTGCGCCGGGCCCTGCTGAACACGCGGACCTCGCAGTGGCGCAAGCGCAGAGTGGACGAGTACTCCTGCGACGAGCTGCCCGAGCCCGAGCCCGTACCCGGTGAGGAGGACCCGGCCGAGCGGCAGGCGCTGCACGACGCCATGTGGCGGGCGATCACCAAACTGCCCGCGCGGCAGCGGGCGATGGTCGTCCTCAGGTACTACGAGGACCTCAGCGAGGCCCAGACGGCCGAGGTGCTCGGTGTCTCGGTGGGCACGGTGAAGTCGGCGGTGTCCCGGGCCCTGGGCAAGCTGCGCGAGGACCCCGAGCTGGGCCTGGTGCGCTAGACCTCAGTTTCGCTCCCCCTAGTGACATACCGCGCGGTATGTGCGCAGAATCAGCGCAACCTCTACTCCCGCGTAGGCAATGTCGCCATGGAGGACGCCGTGCTGAGCACCATGCAGGACGTACCGCTGTTGATCTCGAGGATCCTGACCCACGGGTCGACGGTCCACGGGTCGTCGCGGGTGACCACCTGGACCGGCGAGGGCGAGCCGCAGCGCCGTACCTTCGCCGAGACCGGCGCCCGCGCGGCCCAGCTGGCGCACGCCCTGCGGGACGAACTCGGCGTCATGGGCGACGCCCGGGTCGCGACGCTGATGTGGAACAACGCCGAGCACGTCGAGGCCTACTTCGCCATCCCCTCCATGGGCGCGGTCCTGCACACCCTCAACCTCCGCCTCCCGGCCGAGCAGCTGGCGTGGATCGTCAACCACGCCGCCGACCGCGTGATCATCGTCAACGGCTCGCTGATACCGCTGATCGCGCCGCTGCTGTCCAAGCTGCCGACGGTGGAGCACGTCGTCGTGACGGGCCCCGGTGACCGTGCCCCGCTCGACGGGGCCACCGCGCGGGTGCACGAGTACGAGGAGCTGATCGCCGGCCGGCCCACGAGCTACGACTGGCCCGAGCTGGACGAACGCCAGGCCGCCGCGATGTGCTACACCTCCGGCACGACCGGCGACCCCAAGGGCGTGGTGTACAGCCACCGTTCGATCTACCTGCACTCCATGCAGGTCAACATGACCCAGTCGATGGGCCTGACCGACCAGGACACCTCGCTGGTCGTGGTCCCCCAGTTCCATGTCAACGCCTGGGGCCTGCCGCACGCCACCTTCATGACCGGCGTCAACCTGCTGATGCCGGACCGCTTCCTGCAGCCCGCCCCGCTCGCCGAGATGATCGAGCGGGAGAAGCCGACGCACGCGGCCGCCGTCCCCACCATCTGGCAGGGTCTGCTCGCCGAACTCACCGCCCGCCCCCGGGACGTCTCCTCCCTCGGCCAGGTCACCATCGGCGGCGCCGCCTGTCCGCCGGCCCTGATGGCGGCCTTCGACAAGCTCGGCATGCGGGTCTGCCACGCCTGGGGCATGACGGAGACCTCCCCGCTCGGCACGGTGTCCCGCCCGCCGGCCCACGCGATCGGCACCGAGGAGGAGTTCGCCTACCGCGTCACCCAGGGCCGCTTCCCGGCCAGTGTCGAGGGCCGCCTGACCGGCCCCGGTGGCGAGCGCCTGCCCTGGGACGGCGCGTCGGCGGGCGAGCTGGAGGTGCGCGGCCCCTGGATCGCGGGCGCCTACTACAACGGCCCCGACGCCGAACCGCTGCGTCCCGCCGACAAGTTCAGCGAGGACGGCTGGCTGAAGACCGGCGACGTCGGCACCATCTCCCCCGACGGCTTCCTGACGCTCACCGACCGGGCCAAGGACGTCATCAAGTCCGGCGGCGAGTGGATCTCCTCGGTCGATCTGGAGAACGCGCTGATGGCGCACCCGGATGTCGCCGAGGCCGCCGTGGTCGCCGTGCCCGACGAGAAGTGGGGCGAGCGGCCGCTGGCCACGGTCGTCCTCAAGGAGGGCTCCACCGTCGACTTCGAGACCCTGCGCACCTTCCTCGCCGAGGAGGGGAAGATCGCCAGGTGGCAGCTCCCGGAGCGCTGGACGATCGTCGAGGCGGTCCCGAAGACGAGCGTGGGCAAGTTCGACAAGAAGGTGCTGCGCCGGCGGTACGCCGAGGGGGAGCTGGACGTCACCAGCCTCTGACCGGACGAGGGGGCGGCCGTACGGCAAGCGGCCGCCCTACGACAGGACCTGACGCCGTACCGCAGTGGTCGCCCACGACAGGACCTAGCGCCGTACCGCAGTCGTCGCCCACCCCAGCACCAGCCATACCCCCGCCACCGCGCTGACCCCGCCCCAGCCCCAGTGGGTGAAGGCCAGGCCCGCCAGGGTCGAGGCGAGGGCGCCGCCGGTGAAGCCGGCGACGACGTACGCGGTGTTGGCGGTGGCCGGGGCGGAGGTGGTCGTCAGGGCCAGGGTCTGGTTGGCGACATGGGAGGCGACCAGGGCTGCGTGGATGGCGACGGCGGCCACGAACAGCGCGGCCGGCACCTGCCCGCCCAGCCAGAACAGCGGCACGGACACGGCCGCGAGCACATACGCGGACCGTACGACCTTCGCGGCGCCGAAGCGGTCGACCAGGCCGCCCGCGAGCGGGGCCACCGCGGTGGCCGTGAGGCCGAAGAGGCCGAACAGACCGGCGGTCGCGGTGGACAGGCCGTACGCCGGGCCGGTCAGCAGCAGGGCGAGCGAGGTCCACAGGGCGCTCCAGGCGCCGAACATCCCGGCCTGGCGCACGCACGCCCGCCACAGGTCGGGCGAGCGGCGGACGAGTCCGGGCAGCTCGGCGATGCCCGAGAACAGCGCTCCCTCGCGAGCGCGCCGCTCCGACGGCAGGGCCAGCGCGGTGGCCAGACCCAGGACGAGGGTCAGCGCGCCGGACCCGGCGAACACCCACCGCCAGCCGAAGGCCTGCCCGGCGAGGGAGCCGACGACCCGGGCCCCGACGATGCCGGTGAACAGACCGGCGATGACGGCCGCGACATGGCGGGCGCGGTGGTGGGCGGGGGCACGCTCGGCGACCAGCGGGACGAGCAGTTGGGGGATGACGGTCGCCGCGGCGGCGACGAACACGGCGGCCGCGAGGGCGGCGGTGCCGGGCGCGGCCGCGCCGAGCCCCAGCGCGGCCGCCGTGGCCAGCGAGAGCAGGGCGACCAGCGGGCGCCGGTTGACGCGGTCGCCGAGCGGGGCGAAGAAGAGCAGGCCGGCCGCGTAGCCGAACTGGGCGACCGAGGCGATCCAGGCGACGGCCGAGGGGACCGTGCCGAAATCGTGGGCGATCAGCGGGAACAGCGGGGCCGCGAGGTAGATGTTGGCGGCCGTGACGGCGGTGCAGACGGCGATGAGCAGCAGGAAGAGCCGGCTGGAGGCGGCGGGCCGTTCCCGGGCGGGGATCCGGATCTCGGCTGCCCGGTGGCTGGTGGTGCTGGTCGGTGACGGCATGAGCGGACATACTCCTTCGAGCCGACTCTCACAACTAACTGGTTGGTTGGATGCGTCAACAGGGTGTGCCTCCCCGTGATTCCCCGTCAACCAAACGGTTGGTTACAAGAGCGCTACGCTGGCCGCATGGCAGCAGTCAGGGACCCCGAGGCCACCAGGGCCCGCATCTTCGACGCGGCGGTCGCCGAGTTCTCCCGGTACGGCATCGCGGGCGCCCGCATCGACCGCATCGCCGGCGAGGCCAAGGCCAACAAGCAGCTCATCTACGCCTACTTCGGCAACAAGGCGGAGCTGTTCACGCGGGTCCTGGGCAGGTGCATGGTGGACCTGGCCGCGGCCGTGCCTGTCGACGCGGACGACATCGAGGGCTGGATCGACCGCCTCCTCGACTACCACGCCGCCCACCCCGAGCTGCTGCGCCTCCTGTACTGGGAGGGCATCGAGTACGGCACCGGCGAGCTGCCGGACGAGGCCGAGCGCCAGGAGCACTACGCACACAAGGTCGCGGCGATCGCGGACGGCCAGGCCAGGGGCGTCATCAGCGACGCGATCCCGCCCGGCGACCTGCTGATCCTGCTGGTGTCGCTGGCCAACTGGGCCACCGTCGTCCCCCAGATGCGGCGCATCCTCACCGGCGTCGAGGACACCGACCGCGACCGCCTGCGGGCCTCGATCAAGGAGGCGGCCCGCAGGCTGGTGGCCGGCCAGGACACCCCCTAGTTGGTGCCGATCCGCGCGAGCAGGTCCACGATCCGGCTCTGCACCTCGTTGCTGGTGGACCGCTCCGCGAGGAACAGCACCGTCTCGCCCGAGGCCAGCCGCGGCAGGTCGGCCGGGTCGACGGCGGCGGTGTAGACGACCAGCGGGGTGCGGTTGAGCTGCCCGTTGGCGCGCAGCCAGTCGATGATCCCGGTGTACCCGGCCTGCCGCCGGTGCACCTGCATCAGGTCCATCACCACGAGGTTCGGCCTGAGCTGCCCCGCCAGCGTCACCGCGTCGTTGTCGCTCGCGGCCCGCGCCACCTGCATCCCACGCCGCTCCAGCGTCGAGGTCAGCGCCAGCGCGATCTCCGCGTGCTCCTCGATGAGCAGCACCCGCGGCGGATGCTGCTCGCTGTCGCGCGGCGCCAGCGCCTTCAGGAGTACGGCGGGATCGGCGCCGTACGCCGCCTCGCGCGTCGCCTGCCCGAGCCCGGCCGTGACCAGCACCGGCACCTCGGCCGCGACCGCGGCCTGGCGCAGCGACTGCAGCGCGGTACGGGTGATCGGCCCGGTCAGCGGGTCCACGAACAGCGCGGCCGGGAACGCCGCGATCTGTGCGTCGACCTCCTCGCGGGAGTGCACGATGACGGGCCGGTAGCCGCGGTCGCTCAGCGCCTGCTGGGTCGTCACGTCCGGCGCGGGCCACACCAGCAGCCGGCGCGGGTTGTCCAGCGGCTCCGGGGGCAGCTCGTCGTCCAGCGGCTGCGGACGCGGGGTGTCCGCGACCTCGATGGCCCCGCCGGGACCGTCCAGCGGTTCGGGCCCCTCGGCCGCGTTCGCGTCCGGGGCGCCTATGGCGTACGAGCGTCCGGCGCCCTCGGTGACCGGGGCGAGCAGGGACTGCCCCGCGAGCGAGGGCTGCGCGGGCAGCGGTTCGGCCGGCGGATGCGGACGGGCCGCCTGCTCCGGCTGCTGCTCCTGGCGCCCGGCCGGGTCGGGCGGCGTGCCGAGCTTCCGCCGGCGGCCGGAACCGCCCGGCGCGTGCGGGGGTGGGGTCGCCGTCGGCTGCTGCACCTGCGCGGCCTGCCGCGCGAACGGCACGCCCTGCCCCAGCGTGCGGACGCTGATCGCCCGGCCCTGGGTGGAGTTCGGGTCGACCGCGGGCCCCGCGGCCTCGGCGGGCAGAGGCTGAGCCGCCGCCGGCGGGAGCGGCGTGCGGGGCTGCGGTGCCGGGACGCCCGCGCCGGAGGTGCCGTCGGCACCGGGCCACTGCTGGGGGACGGCGGCCGCGGGGGTGCCTGCGGCCGGCGTGCTCTGGCCCACCGCGACCTGCCCGGCCGCCGCCTCCGCCGGGAGCGGCTGGGCGGACTGGGGCACGGCCGGGGTACCGGCGGCGGGGGTGGCCTGTGCCGCCGGGGCGGGCGCGGCCGGCGGCTGCTGGCCTTGAGGGGCCTGCGCCGGTACGGGCTGAGCGGGCACCGGCAGGGCGGGTGCCATTTGCGCAGGGACCGGCTGGGCGGGTGCCAGCTGTGCCGGTACGGGCTGCCCGGGGGCGGCCTGCGCGGGAATCGGCTGGCCCGGCGCAACCGGTACGACCTGACCGGCGGTGCCCTGCGCGGGTACGGCGGCGTTGGGCAGGGCCGCCGGCTGCCCGGGGGCGGCCTGAGCCTGAGCTACGACAGCAGCCTGCGCCACGACACCAGCCGGAGCCACGACACCCGGCTGACCCGCGGCCCCCGTCGGCGCGCCCGGTACCGGAGTCGCCTGAGCCGGGAGCGCCTGAGCGGGTGTCGCCTGAGCCGGAAGCGCAGGAACGGCCTGGCCAGGCGCCCCGGGAGCAGCGGCCACCGCCTCTACGGCCTCGCCCGGATGGGCCACGGCCCGCCGGCGACGGCCGGTCGGTGCGTTCGTGGGGTGCGGCTGGGGCGGGGTGTGGTCCTCGGCCTGGTCGAGCGGTACGGCGTCATGCCGGCCGTCGTCGGGAACTCCCGGCGCGGACACCCGCACCTGACCGGGGACCTGGGACTGGGCACCCGCGCCCGGAGCCACCCCCTCACCGGTCGCCGCATCGGCGGAGTCGGGCGAGCGGTCGGCCTCGGCCGGGGGCAGCGCGAAGACCGTACGGGCCCCCGCCTCCTGCGCGGCGGCCCGCTCCGCGGCGGCGGCCAGCGCACGCCGGCGCCGCCCGGTCGGCTGCTCCTCGCCGGAGGCCTCGGCCGGAACGGGCTGCGCGGTCCCGGTACCGGCCGCGGGCAGCGCCGGCGGCAGGGCGGCCTGCGGTGCGCCGGAGTCGCGCCGGGCCCGGCGGCCCGTGGGCACGGGCACGCCCTGCGGCGGCACCGCGGCGCCGAGTCCGTTGCCCGTGGCGGCGGTGCCCGCGGCATGCTCGGCCGCGGTCACCACGGCACCCTCGGCCACGCCCTCCCGTTCCGTACCGGCGCTTTCCGTACCGGCGCCGATGTCGGCGGGCCGTCCGCGCCGCCGTCCGGTCGCGCCGGTCGCGCCCTCCGCGCCCTCGCCGGCGACCGGATCCGCCGCCTCGACGGCAGCCACCGCACGCCTACGGCGCCCGGTCGGCGCGACCGCCTCGCCGTCAGCGGACTCACCGGGAACGTCGCTCTCCAGGAAGGCGTCCGTGGAGGCCCGTCGGGCCCGCCGCCGACCGCCACCGGTGCCCTGCTCGGCATCCCCGGCCGTCTCGGCGGCGGTGTCCTCGGCGTCCGCGGCCGGTGCGGCGACCGCGCCGGCCCCACCGCCGAGCGGCACTTCGAGGACGTACGCGCTGCCGCTCATGCCCGGCACCTCGTGCGTCTGCAGCACACCGCCGTGCGCCCGTACGATCCCGCGCACCATCGGCTCGTGCACCGGGTCTCCCCCGGTGTACGGCCCGCGCACCTCGATCCGTGCGACCTCACCGCGCTGCGCGGCCGCGACCACGACGGTGTTGTCCATGTAACCGCCCGCGGACACGGGCGCGTTGCCGGTGGCGTCGACGCCCGCCACGTCCGCGACGAGATGCGCGAGCGCGGTGGCGAGCCGCTGCGGGTCGACCTCGGCCTCGATGGGCGGCGCGTGCACGGCGAACTGGACGCGGCCGGGGCCGATCAGCTCCACCGCCCCCTCCACGCCGGCGGCGACGACGGCGTCGAGCATCACCTTCGTACGGGTGATGTCCTCCGTGCCCGCGTCCAGCCGCTGGTAGCCGAGGACGTTGTCGATGAGGGTGGTGATGCGCGAGTAGCCGGCTGAGAGGTGGTGCAGCACCTGGTTGGCCTCGGGCCACAGCTGCCCGGCGTCGTCCGCGGCCAGGGCGGCCAGCTCGCGCCGCAGCTCGTCCAGCGGCCCGCGCAGGGACCGTGCGAGCAGCGTGAGCAGCTGCTCGTGCCGCCCGGAGAGGGCCTCGTACCGGTCCTTCTCCCGCTCGGCGAGCGCGGCGTACCGTTCCTCGCCGGCCGCCAGCTCCTCCTCGTGCTCCTCGCGCAGGTCGTCGAGTTCGGTGACGTGCTGCTGGCGCAGCGCGGTCAGGTCGGAGGCGTGCTTCTCGGAGAGCTGCTCCAGCTCCTCGGCGTGCGCCTTCTCCAGCGCTTCCTTCTCCTCGGCGAGGGCGTCGTACGGCCGCCGGTCGGTGAAGGTCATGACGGCGCCGACGAGCTGGTCGCCGTCGCGCACGGGCGCGGTGGTCAGGTCGACCGCGACCTTCTTGTCGCCCTTGGACCACAGCACCTGCCCGCGCACCCGGTGCTTGCGTCCGGAGCGCAGGGTGTCGGCGAGCGGCGACTCCTCGTACGGGAAGGGGGAGCCGTCGGGACGGGAGTGCAGCACGAGGTCGTGCAGCTCCTTGCCGCCCAGCTCACCGGCCCGGTAACCCAGTATCTGAGCGGCGGCCGGATTGACCAGCACGATCCGCCCGTCGGTGTCGGTGCCGACGACACCCTCGGCCGCGGCCCGCAGGATCATCTCGGTCTGCCGCTGCGAGCGGGCCAGCTCGGCCTCGGTGTCCACGGTCCCGGACAGGTCCCGTACGACGATCATGAGCAGCTCGTCGCCGGTGTAGCCGTAACCGTCGTACGCCTGCTGCCCGTTCTCCAGGTTCGCGCTCGTGACCTCGACCGGGAACTCGGTCCCGTCGGTCCGCCGCGCGATCATCCGCGTGGGCTTGGTCCGCCCCTGCGGGTCCATGTGGTCGGGGCGCCGCATGGAGCCGGGGATGAGCCGGGAGTCGAACTGCGGCAGCAGATCGAGCAGCCCCCGCCCGACGAGCGCGGTGCCCGGCGCCTCGAAGGCCTCCAGGGCGATGGTGTTGGCGTTGACGACGGTTCCGTTCGCGTTGACCAGCACCAACGCGTCGGGCAGCGCGTCGAGTATGGCTGCGAGGCGAGCAGCGCCTCGGGATGGCCTGCTGCTCACGAGACGCTTCCTCCCTGTTACCGCTTTCCGACCGCTCGGGCCATCTTGCCAACCGGCCCGCAGCGTGTCACGCGAGGGAGTCTAAAGGCACGAGTTGCGCTCGCGACGCCGGATGAGAGGGAGGTCGCACGAGGAAGTGACGGCGAACATGTGACCGTATGCCCGCTCGGCGCCCCGGCCCCGGCCCCGGCTCCGCAGGACCTTCGCGGGACCTTTACGAGGTCGGTGATTCCACCAGGAAACGGCTGAGAGCCACCGAAGCACCTACGAGGACGAACCCGGAGACTCACCCGAGGACGAATCCGAAGGCGAATCCGCGGGCGAACCCGCGGGTGAACCGAGGCTCGGCAGCAGGGGCACCAGCCGGTCCCACCGCCCGATCTCGCACCCGTTGCTGCGGTCGTACCGGGCGTCGACCGGGTGTCCGGCCCAGGTGCCGGTGACGTGGGCGGTGGCCGGGCCGCCGTAGAGCATGGTGCAGTCGCTGCCGGGGGCCACCGGGGCGAAGGTGTCCCGCCCCCAGCGCGTGTGCGAGTCGAGCGTCCGGCAGGCCCCCGCCACGTCCGGGTGATCCCCGGCCCCGGGATGACAGGACACGTCGAACGTCCCGTCCCGTCCCGCGCCGGCGTGCTCCACGACGACGGTGAGGTGATCACCGGCCCGGTCCTCGGGCCGTACGGGCGGGGGCAGGGCGGGCGCGGCCGCGGCGGCCGGTACGGCGGCGAGGACGGCCAGTGACGAGACCGAGGCGGCGGCGAGGGACGCCACCAGGACGCCCCGCGGGGCGACCGACAGGACCATGCGCGGGACGACCGACATGACAGAGACCATGCCCTGCCCAACGCTCGCGGCCCCCGGACGTTGCGACGGACCCCGGACCTGCCGCCCCGCCGGGCGAAGCCCTTTGCCCTGCGGCCCTCGCGCCTAGTACCGTGGGAGCCGATTGGTGACAGCACGCTCGACTGTGTCATCATCTGCACGCACCAGTCGCGCGCTCGCGTGAGTGGTTGTGCTGGAGGCGTCGCCTAGTCCGGTCTATGGCGCCGCACTGCTAATGCGGTTTGGGCCTTCAAGCCCATCGAGGGTTCAAATCCCTCCGCCTCCGCACCGATCCCGAAGCCCCGGTCCCCAGGACCGGGGCTTCGGCGTTCCCGGACCCCCCCCCCGAGGATCTTCCCTCTCCCCGCCCGATCAACGTTTTCGCAGGTCACAAGGGGTATGCGAATCGGATTTCACATGGCGGCGGCAGTCATGTAATGTTCTTCCTGTCGCCGCGAGCGGGCCGAAAGGGCCGGGAGCGAAAACAAAAAACAAGCACTCGTAGCTTAACGGATAGAGCATCTGACTACGGATCAGAAGGTTGCAGGTTCGAATCCTGCCGAGTGCACACAGAGCGAAGGCCCCGGAGAGATCCGGGGCCTTCGGCGTTTCCGGCATCCGAGGACGCTGGTGGTGGAGTGTGCGCCGCCGCCCGAGCGGGAGGTGGCCTGCGCGCCGCTCCGCACGGCCACGGTGACCAGGCCGGCCGCGAGGACCAGCAGCGGGCGGTCAACGGTCTCGGTTGCACCCCGGCGTTGGTCGTCGATGGCCCGTGGGGGTCGAAGACGGACGCGGGTGTGCGCCGGCTGCAGGGCAAAGTCGGCGCGGGCGCGGACGGGCTGTGGGGTCCGGCCACCGAGACGGCGTACAAGGCCTACACGGGCGGGGGTTCGGGCGGCGGTGGGACGTCGGTGCGCTCGGTGAAGTGCCGGCAGTGGACGGGATCTGGCGCCCCGCCACCGTGAAGGCGTTGCAGACCGCGTTCCCGTCCTGCCGGGCCGGGGTCAGTGCTGGCTGTTGCGGAAGCCGATGATCACGGCGCCCCACCAGCAGGCCTGGGACACCAGGGCTGTTGCCGCTCCCCAGGCGAGGAGGCGTGGGGTGAGTGCGGTGGTGCTGCGCTGGGCCGTGCGTCGGTTGAGGAGTCCGGCCTGCAGGCCGTTGAGGGTGAGGGTGAGCACCAGCCCCAGTTTGATACGGGTGGGGGCGGAGCCGAGGTCGGGCTGGAGCATCGCGCCGCTGGCCACGAGACCGGCCAGGCCGGCCCAGATCGGGACGTGGAGGCGGGCCGTGCCGGTGAGGGTGTCGTGCAGGGTGCTCCGGCCCGTCAGCCACAGGAGCGCCCAGTAGTCGGCGACCAGGACGGCTCCGAAGCCGAGTACGAGCGAGGCCAGGTGGGCGAAGAGCGCCACGGTGTGCAGGGCGGCGTCCACCCGCAGGTGCGTGGATATCCATGCGCAGGCCGAGAGGCCGAGGCAGGCGGCGAGCGCGGCGGCGGTGACCGTCCACCAGGTGTCGTACAGACCCAGTCGCCGGAGGGGCGCCGCCTGAGGGGACACGGACGGCTCCGAGGGCAGCGCGGACACAGACGACTCCTAGGGCATGCACAGCTTGACTTAGGTAAGGCTCACCTAAAGATGATTTTGAGTCAAGGCTGGAATGCGGGCTGGAAGGAGGGAGTGGGTCTCAGCACTCGTCTTCCGGGTCGTTCCGGTTCAGCTTCTCCAGGTACTCGTGGGCCAGTGCCGTCGCCCGGGTGAACCAGTCCGTGATGACCGCAAGTTCCTCGGGGGAGTAGTCGGCGAACAGGGTCGTCAGGCGCTGGTAGTGGCCCGCGTACACGGCCTCGACTCGGGTCACGGCGTCCGGTACGGCGGCCACGCGCACCCGGCGGCGGTCCACGGGGTCGGGGCGGCGGGTGACGTAGCCGGCGCGTTCGAGGCGGTTGAGGATGCCGGTCACCGCGCCCGTGGTCACATGGGCGCGGGCCGCGAGATCACCGGCCGTGAGCAGCTCCTCGCCGGCCTCCAGGACGAAGGCGAAGCAGGTCAGATCGGTGACGTTCAGTCCCAGCCGCCGGGCCAGTTCCTGCTGTCCGATCAGGTGGGCGGCGATGAGGTGGTCCATCGCCGACAGCGCCTGGGCCGGGCTGGCGGGCGGTCGGGGTGTGCCGTCCATCTTTCTTAATCCCTTAGCTCGTGAGATATTCGGGCGAGTAAATGTCTTAGCTCGTGAGGGATCTTGTCCCTGGAGGCGGTTCCATGAGTCTGTACGACGAGGGTCACACGGTCGCCGGCTGGACCGGTTTCGGCATCGCTGCCTTAGGAAGCGGTGTCGTGGGGTTCGGCGTGTGCACGGTCTCCGTGCCGGCCGTCGTGGGCGGGCTGGCGATCGTGGGAGTGAGCGTCCTGGTCACCTGGGTGCTGCACCTGTCCGGCTGGGGCAAGCCGCCGGGGGTGCGGCCGCGGGAGCAGTGGGGGATGCGGGTCCGGGACACCCGGGCCCGGGAGGGGCACGCCGGGTGCGTGGGGTGCCGGCTGGCGGGGCGGGGGCGGACCGCGGCGAGCGCGGTGCCGGTGGTGTCGGGCGAGGTACGCGCCGAGGCGGCACCTCTGTCTTCTGCCGACTGATGTCATCTGCCGACTGAACGTACGCCCGCAGGGCGTTGTCAGTGCCCCCTTCTACGCTCATGAGTGATGGCACACGTATGGAAATGCTCCGGACTGCGCTGGACGCCGGACGGCCCCTCGCTGGTGTGGGACGGCGGGCGGCGCAGTGCGCTGCCGTGGGGGAAGCGGGTCGCGTTCGCCGTCGCGGAGGGCTCGGCGCGGCAGTGTGTGGGGGCGCGGGGGCACGCGTGTCCGTTGCGGGCCGTGGTGCCGGGGCGGAGCACGGGGGCCCGGTGCGAGGAGTGTGCGCGGCTGGACCGGGCGCACTCCGTGGCCGCCGACACCATCGCCGACGACCCGCGGCCGTACCGGGTCTATCTGGCGTGGTTCGGGCCCGGCCTGGTCAAGGTCGGCATCACCGCCGTCGAGCGCGGTTCGGCGCGGCTGCTGGAGCAGGGTGCCGTCTGCTTCAGCTGGCTGGGCACCGGTCCGCTGATGGCCGCCCGGCGTACCGAGGAGCTGCTGCGCGCCGCCCTCCAGGTCCCGGACCGGATTCCGTACGCCGAGAAGCGGGCGGTGCGGGCGGCGCTGCCGGAGACGGAGGCCGAGCGGGCCGCCGAGGTACGGGAGTTGCACGCCAGGGCCGTCGTACTGGAAGCGTGGCCCGAGTCGTTGACCCGGGAGCCTTGTCAACCGGTCGACCACGTCGGGAGCTTCGGGCTCGCCGGTGCACCGGCCGCCGTCGGTGACGTCGTAGAGCTGGTCCCGGGCGGGGTCGTGAGCGGTGAGCTGGTCGCCGCCGCCGGGCCCGATCTGCATCTGGTGGTCGACGGGCGCGGGGTCGTCGTCCTCGACACACGGCTCATGACCGGGTGGGAGCTGATGCCGCTGCCGACGGAGGCCGGCGCTTTCACCGTTCCGACAAGGGAGTTCAGAAGGGAACAGGAGGGGCTGTTCTGACGGTGGAGGTAAAGAGTCGGATCCCGTACGGATCCCTTTGGGCAAGGTCCATGGACCCGCAGCACCGCCCGCGGTCATCGTGGCCGACATGAGCGATTACACCGATGCCCCTGTCGTTCCCACTCCCGCTCCCGAACCCCCGTATTACGCGGTCGTGTTCACCTCCACCCGCACCGACCTCGACCCCGACGGCTACACCGGCACCGCGGGCCACCTCTCCGACCTCGTTCGGCACATCCCCGGCTTCCTCGGCGAGGACTTCGCCCACACCCCCGGCGGGCTCGCGATCTCCGTCGCCTACTTCCGGGACCTCGCCGGGATCGAGGAGTGGCGCCGGCACCCCGAGCACCTGGACGCCAAGCGGCGCGGGCGGGAGCGGTGGTACGAGCGGTACGTGATCCACATCGCCCGGGTCGAGCACAGTCACGGGTTCACGCGTGTGTGAGTGCTTCCCAGGCGTTCCCTGAGAGGCGCCTGTGCGTTTCTTAGGGAAATCACAGATTCGTGAAAGCGTGTTCTCAGAGGACCCCGACATGGTGTCCACCATGACCACGACCTCGCCCCAGGGGCGCACCGAACTGCTGAGGCCGGACGGGAGCCCCGTCCGAGTGCTTGTGGTGGACGACGAGCTGTCGATCACCGAACTGCTGAGCATGGCTCTTCGTTACGAGGGCTGGCAGATCAGGAGTGCGGGGGACGGCCAGGGCGCCATACAGACGGCCCGTGAGTTCCGGCCCGACGCCGTCGTCCTCGACATGATGCTGCCGGACATGGACGGGCTGACCGTCCTCGGCCGGCTGCGCCGCGAGCTGCCCGACGTGCCCGTCCTCTTCCTCACGGCCAAGGACGCCGTCGAGGACCGTATCGCCGGACTCACCGCCGGCGGCGACGACTACGTCACCAAGCCGTTCAGCCTCGAAGAGGTCGTGGCGCGGCTGCGCGGGCTCATCCGCCGGTCCGGAGCCGCCGACCGGCGGTCCGACTCCGTGCTCGTCGTGGGGGACCTGACCCTGGACGAGGACAGCCACGAGGTCTCGCGGGCCGGGGACTCCATCCACCTCACCGCCACCGAGTTCGAGCTGCTGCGCTTCCTCATGCGCAACCCGCGGCGCGTGCTCAGCAAGGCGCAGATCCTGGACCGCGTGTGGTCGTACGACTTCGGCGGGCAGGCCAACGTGGTCGAGCTGTACATCTCGTATCTGCGGCGGAAGATCGACGCCGGGCGTGAGCCCATGATCCACACCCGGCGTGGGGCCGGTTACCTGATCAAGCCCGCCGCGTCATGAGCGGACGACGACGGCCGCGTCCGCAGAAGCGACGAGCAGGACAGCCGCGCACCCTGCGGACCCGGCTCGTCGTCGCGTCCGTGGTGCTGATCGCCGTGGTCTGCGCGGTGATCGGCACCGTGACCACGCTCGCGCTGCGCACCCATCTGTACGACCAGCTGGACCAAAAGGTCGGCGACATCGCCATGCGCGCGGCGGGCGGCCGGCTGCCGGGCGGTTCGGGACCCGGCGCCCTGCCGGTGCCCGACTCCGAGTCCAAGGACAGCTCCACGCCGAGCGAACGGATCGAGCGCCTCCTCACCAACGGCCCGACGCAGCCCAACACCGTCGCGGCGTTCGTGCAGAACGGCTCGATCGCCAGTGCCGGCAAGGCCGTGCAGCTGAACGACAGCTACAACCGGTTCCGCAAGATGGACCGCGTCGGCCTCACCGCCGCACAGCAGCGGGCGCTCGCCACGGTGTCCAAGGACGGCGAGCCGCACACGGTGGAGCTGCCCGGGCTCGGCGACTACCGCGTCCGGTACAAGGTGAGCCCCGACGGCAGCGGCGACGCCTACTACGTCGCCCTGCCCACCAAGGACGTCGACGACAACATCGACACCCTCATCGTCGTCGAGGTCTGTGTCACCGTGGCGGGCCTGCTCGCCGCCTCCCTCGCCGGCTTCGTCATCGTCGGCGTGGCCACCCGCCCCCTGCGCAAGGTCGCCGCCACCGCCACCCGGGTCTCCGAACTCCGCCTGCACACCGGCGAGGTCAACCTCAGCGAGCGGGTCCCGGAGTCGGAGACCGACCCGCACACCGAGGTCGGCCAGGTCGGCGCCGCGCTCAACCGGATGCTCGACCATGTGCACGGCGCCCTGCACGCCCGTCAGCAGAGCGAGATGCGGGTACGGCAGTTCGTCGCCGACGCCAGTCATGAGCTGAGGACTCCGCTCGCCTCTATCCGTGGCTACGCCGAGCTGACCCGGCGCGGGCGGGAGCAGGTCGGGCCCGACACCCGGCATGCGCTGGGGCGGATCGAGTCCGAGGCCGGGCGGATGACCCTCCTCGTGGAGGACCTGCTGCTGCTGGCCCGGCTGGACGCCGGCCGGCCGCTGCAGTTCGAGCAGACCGACCTCATCCCGCTCGTCGTGGACACCATCAGCGACGCCCGTGCGGCCGGTATGGACCACAACTGGCGGCTCGACCTGCCCGACGAACCCGCCCTGGTGTCGGCGGACGCGGCCCGTCTCCAGCAGGTGCTGGTCAATCTGCTGGGCAACGCCCGCAACCACACCCCGCCGGGTACGACCGTCACCGCGCGCGTGCAGCGACGCGGGCCCTGGATGTGCATCGACGTCGAGGACAACGGGCAGGGCATCCCGTCGGACCTGCTGCCGCATGTCTTCGAGCGGTTCGCGCGCGGCGACTCCGCGCGCTCCCGCACCACCGGCTCCACCGGTCTGGGGCTCGCCATCGTGCAGGCCGTCGCGGCCGCGCACGGCGGTGCCGTGACCGTGGACAGCGTGCCCGGACGGACCGTGTTCACGGTGCATCTGCCGGCGCTCGCCCCGCAGCCGCAGCCGGAAATGAGCTGGCAACAGCACTCACAGGCACAGCACAGTGCCACCACATGGGTGCAACAGGGCGCCTGACGAGAGTCGGTTCCATGCGAACCGACTCTTCTCCCGGCACCCTGCCGGCGCGGGAGCACCTCCCGGCCGGAAACGCCGGTACGCCTGTCCTGGACGTAGTGATCCCCGTCTACAACGAGGAGAAGGACCTCCAGCCGTGTGTGCTCAGACTGCACGAGCACCTCGCGCGCACCTTCCCGTACGCCTTCCGCATCACGATCGCGGACAACGCGTCCACGGACAGCACCCCGTTGGTGGCGGCGCGGCTTGAGGCGGAGATCCCGGAGGTCGCCAACTTCCGGCTGGAGCAGAAGGGCCGCGGACGCGCCCTCAGGACCGTGTGGTCCGCCTCCGACGCGCCGATCCTCGCGTACATGGACGTCGACCTGTCCACCGACCTCAACGCCCTGCTGCCGCTGGTGGCGCCGCTGATCTCGGGCCACTCGGACCTCGCGATCGGCTCCCGGCTCGCCCGCAGCTCCCGGGTCGTGCGCGGCCCCAAGCGTGAGTTCATCAGCCGGGCCTACAACATGATCCTGCGCGGCTCGCTGCAGGCCCGCTTCTCGGACGCGCAGTGCGGCTTCAAGGCCATCCGACGCGATGTCGCCCAGGTGCTGCTGCCCCTGGTGGAGGACACCGGCTGGTTCTTCGACACGGAGATGCTGGTGCTCGCCGAGCGGGCGGGGCTCAGGATCCACGAGGTGCCGGTCGACTGGGTCGACGACCCCGACTCGACCGTGCACATCGTCAAGACGGCCACCGACGACCTCAAGGGCGTGTGGCGCATCGGCAAGGCGCTGGCCACCGGTTCGCTGCCGCTGGACCGGCTCACCCGGCCCTTCGGCGACGACCCGCGCGACCGCGAGATCCAGGACGTGCCCAAGGGGCTGGCCCGCCAGCTCGTCGGGTTCTGCGTGGTCGGCGGCCTGTCGACCCTCTTCTATCTGGTGCTCTACAGCGTCTTCCGGCAGTTCTCCGGCTCGCAGATCGCCAACGCGCTCGCCCTGCTGGTCTCGGCGATCGCCAACACGGCCGCCAACCGCCGGCTGACCTTCGGGGTGCGCGGCCGGGGCGGCGCCGTCCGGCACCAGGCGCAGGGCCTGGTCGTCTTCGGCATCGGACTCGCCCTGACCAGTGGCTCTTTGGCCGCCCTGAACGCGGCCACCGGCGACCCGGCGCACTCCACCGAGCTGGCGGTGCTCATCGCCGCCAACCTCGCGGCGACCGTCCTGCGGTTCCTGCTCTTCCGCGCCTGGGTGTTCCCGGACCGCGAGGAGTCCGGCCGGGAGTCGACGGTGGTGGCAACGCACCACCCGTCCTCGCCCACCTACAGCACGACGGCTCCGTACGCACCGCTCCCGCAGCGCCCGGTGCCGTACCAGCAGCCGTACCAGACCACCCAGGTCCGCGCCGGTGAAGCCGCGGACGGCAGCTGGAGGGACGCCACCATGCGGCTGCAGCCGGTGCGCCCTCACGACACCGACCCGGGGGACCCCCGATGACCACCCACTACGACCAGCCTGCCCAGCAGACCGGCGCCACCGCCTGGGACCCGCCGTCCACGGCTCCCCCGCCCACGGCTCCCCCGCACACACCGGACCAGCCCTTCGTCCGCAGACTGTGGCGCGGCCGCCCCGAGGACCCGCGCTGGGCGCGCCCGGCCTTCCTCGGCCTGCTGGCCCTCACCCTCGTCACCTACCTGTACAACCTGAGCGCCTCCGGCTACGCCAACTCCTTCTACTCGGCGGCCGTCCAGGCGGGCAGCAAGTCCTGGAAGGCGTTCTTCTTCGGCTCGCTGGACGCGGGCAACGCCATCACCGTCGACAAGCCCTCGGCCTTCATGTGGCCGATGGAGCTGTCGGTCCGGATCTTCGGCCTGAACTCGTGGGCGATCCTCACCCCCGAGGTCCTCATGGCCGTCGGCACGGTCGCGGTCGTGTACGCGGGTGTACGGCGCCGGTTCAGCCCCGCGGCCGGTCTGATCGCGGGCGCGGTGCTCGCGCTGACCCCCGTCGCGGCGCTCATGTTCCGGTTCAACAACCCGGACGCGCTGCTGGCCCTGCTGATGGCGCTGGCCTGCTACTTCGTCGTACGGGCCGTGGAGGACGGGCGGACGAAGTGGCTGGTGTGGGCGGGGGCCGCGATCGGTTTCGCGTTCCTCGCCAAGACCCTGCAGGCCTTCCTGATCCTGCCGCCGCTCGCGATCGTCTACGCCGTCTGCGGCCCGGTGCGGCTGCGCAAGCGGCTGGTGCAGCTGGGCCTGGCGACCGTCGCGCTCGTCGTGGCCGGCGGCTGGTGGGTCGCGATCGTCGAGCTGTGGCCGGCCTCCTCGCGCCCCTACATCGGCGGTTCGCAGAACAACAGCTTCCTGGAGCTGACCATCGGCTACAACGGCCTCGGCCGGATCAACGGCGACGAGACCGGCAGCGTCGGCGGCGGTGGCGGCGGCACCGGCTCGGGCCGCTGGGGCTCGACCGGCTGGGACCGGATGTTCAACTCCGAGATCGGCAGCCAGATCTCCTGGCTGCTCCCGGCCGCGCTGATCCTGCTGGTCGCGGGCCTGTGGGCGACCCTCCCCCACTCTCGGCTTCGCTCGAGCGGGGGGACCCCCATGGCCCGGCGTACGTCCGTCACGCGCGCCTCGTTCCTGGTGTGGGGCGGCTCGCTGCTGATCACCATGGTGGTCTTCAGCTACATGGCGGGCATCTTCCACCAGTACTACACGGTGGCCCTCGCCCCCTACATCGCGGCCGTCACCGGCATGGGCGCCGGGCTGCTGTGGGAGAAGCGGAAGGAGACCTGGGCGTCGCTCACCCTCGCCGCCGCCGTGGTGGCCGCGGCCGTCTGGGGCTACGTCCTGCTCAACCGCACCTCCAGCTATCTGCCCTGGCTGAAGTGGCTGGTCCTGATCGGCGGGCTCGCGGCCGCGTTCGGCCTGGTCTTCGCGGGCCGTATCTCGCGTCAGCTCGCCCTCGGCGCGGCGGCGGTGGGCCTGCTGGCCGCGCTGGCCGGTCCGACCGCGTACACCCTCAGCACGGTGAACTCCGCGCACACCGGCTCCATCCCGACGGCCGGCCCGGCGGGCGCGAGCATGATGGGCTTCGGCGGCGGCCGCCCGGGCGGCACCGGCGGCGGCATGCGCGGCGGCTTCGGTGGCGGCGGAACGCCGGGCCAGAGCCAGCAGAACCAGCAAGGCCAGCAGGGCCAGCAGAACGGCAACGGGACCCTGCCGGGCGGCCAGGGCCAGGGCTTCCCCGGTGGCGGCATGCCGGGCCAGAACGGCAACAGCCAGGGCCAGAATCAGCAGAACGGCAACGGCATCCCGGGCGGTGGTCAGCTGGGCGAAGGCGGCCGCATGGGCGGCGGCGGTGGCGCCGGCGGCCTGCTGAACGGCGCGAACGTCTCCTCCGCGGCCAAGAAGCTGCTGGAGAAGGACGCGGGGAACTACACCTGGGTCGCCGCCTCCATCGGCTCCCAGAACGCCGCGAGCTACCAGCTGGCCACCGGTGACCCGGTGATGGCGATCGGCGGCTTCAACGGCACCGACCCGTCCCCGACGCTGGCCCAGTTCAAGAAGTACGTGGCGGACGGAAAGATCCACTACTTCATCGCCGGCGGCATGGGCGGTGGCATGGGAGGCAGCAGCAGCGGTACGTCGTCCCAGATCACCTCGTGGGTCGAGAGCAACTTCAAGAAGGTGACGGTCGGTTCGGCCACCTTCTACGACCTCACGCAGAAGGCGAGTGGCTGACAGAGCGGCCGGGAGAGTAGCCGACAGAAACGTGCTGTACACCGTATAGCAGCAGCTATACGGTGTACAGCATGTCCGTTTCCCAAGGTCATCCCCGGCGCTGGCTGATCCTCGGTGTCATCTGTCTCGCCCAGCTCACCGTGCTGCTCGACAACACCGTGCTGAACGTGGCCATCCCCTCGCTCACCCGCGAGCTGCACGCGACCACGTCCGACATCCAGTGGATGATCAACGCCTACTCCCTGGTGCAGTCCGGGCTGCTGCTCACCGCGGGCAGCGCCGCCGACCGCTACGGCCGCAAGAAGATGCTGATCGCGGGGCTCGCCCTGTTCGGCATCGGCTCCCTTGCGGCCGGACTCGCCCACTCCACCGGCCAGTTGATAGCCGCCCGGGCCGGCATGGGCGTCGGCGGGGCGCTGCTGATCACCACCACGCTCGCCGTGGCGATGCAGATCTTCGCCCCCGAGGAGCAGCCGAAGGCGATCGGCATCTGGAGCGCGGTCAACGCGCTGGGCTTCGCGGCCGGCCCGCTCATCGGGGGCTTCCTGCTGAACCACTTCTGGTGGGGCGCGATCTTCCTGATCAACATCCCGGTCGCGGCGCTGGGCCTGGCCGCGGCCGTGGCCCTCGTACCCGAGTCGAAGGCTGCGTTTTCCCGGGGGACACCCCCGGGACCCCCGGGTCGTGGCGACCGCCCGGACCTGCTCGGTGCGCTGCTGTCGACGATCGGCATGGCCTCGCTCGTCTTCGCGATCATCTCCGGTCCCGAGCACGGCTGGACCTCACCGCGGGTGCTCGGTACGGCCGCCCTCGCGGTCGTGGTGCTCGCCGGGTTCGCGTACTGGGAGAGCCGGGTCGACGAACCGATGCTCGACCTGCACTTCTTCCGGGACCGCAGGTTCACCGGGGCGGTCGCGGGGGCGGTGCTCATCACCTTCGGGATGGGCGGAGCGCTGTTTCTGCTGACCCAGCACCTTCAGTTCGTGCTCGGGTACGGGCCGTTGGAGGCGGGGTTGCGGACGGCTCCGCTGGCCTTGGCCGTGGTGGTGCTCAACTTCTCGGGGGTGTCGGCGAAGTGGAGTCACCGGCTGGGGACTCCGGTGTCGATCGCGGTGGGGATGGTGCTGATGTCGTTGGGGCTGGTGTCCATCGCGGAGCTGGACTCCGGGGGGTATGCGGGGACGTTGGTGGGGTTGCTGCTGATCGGTGTGGGGTGTGCTGTCGCCAACCCGGCGATGGCGCACGCGATCATGAGTGCGATTCCTTCGGAGAAGGCGGGGGTGGGGGCCGGGATCAACGGCACGTTGGCTGAGTTCGGCAATGGGCTTGGGGTCGCCGTGTTGGGGGCTGTGCTCAGCTCTTCGGTTGCCTCAGGGGAGTCGTTGTCTTCTGGGCTCGGGGCCGGGCAGTTGGTGGGGGCTGTTGCTGTGCTGGTGGGGGGACTGGTGGCAGCCGGGTTGTTGCGGCGGGCGGAGAGGAATGTCGCCTAAGAGCTCGGGGGATGGGTATTCGTGCGGCTGCGGGTCGTATGTGGTTGATCGCGCCCACGCGGCGGAGCCGCAGATGGACACGGCCCCGCGCCCCTTAGGTTGGCTGCAGTCCTAGCATCTTGAGAAGTGGCCGGAGTCCAGAAAGGTGCCTCGATGGCGAAGGGTGATGCGCGGTCGGTGCGGGCCAGTGTGTGGTTGGAGGGGGCGGCGCGGCGTGGTGGGCGTAGCGCGCAGCCTTCGGGGCTCGACCGGGAGCGGATCACCGCCGTGAGTGTGCGGCTGCTGGATGCGGAAGGGCTGGCGAAGTTCTCCATGCGGCGGCTCGCCGGTGAGCTGAACGTCACCGCGATGTCCCTGTACTGGTACGTCGACACCAAGGACGACCTGCTCGAACTCGCCCTGGACGCGGCCTACGGCGAGCTGCGGCTGCCCGCCGTCGAGGACGAGGGCGACTGGCGGGAGCAGCTGCGGGCGCTGGCCGCCGAGTACCGGGCGCTGCTGGTGCGCCATCCCTGGATGTCGCCGCTGGCCGGCCGGTACCTCAACATCGGCCCCGAGTCGCTCGCCTTCTCGCGCACGGTGCAGCGGGTCATCCGCCGCGCCGGGCTGCCCGCGCACCGGGTGACGAGCGCCATCTCGGCCGTGTTCCAGTTCGTGTACGGCTACGGCACGCTGGAGGGTCAGTTCCTGTCCCGGATCGCGGACTCCGGCCTGCCCCCGGACGACTACTTCCAGCAGGCCATGACGTCGGCCCGGCAGGACCCCGAGGCCGCGGACTATCTCCAGGAGAGCAAGGAGATCATGGACGCCCGCGGCGGCGACACGGTCGCCGAGATGCTGGACCGGGACTTCACCTTCGCCCTGGACCTGCTGGTGGCCGGCATCGAGGCGATGGTCGAGCGCGGCTGACTACTCCGAGACCAGCCGGGCCGGGAAGCCGCCGGTCGCCACCGGCCCCCACCGCTCCGGAGTGACCCGGATGATCGACTTGCCCTGCTTGATCATGGCCGCCCGGTACTCGTCCCAGTCGGGGTGCTCGCCGGCGATGTTGCGGTAGTACTCGACCAGGGGCTCCACGGAGTCGGGGGCGTCGACGACCTCGGCGGTGCCGTCGATCTGGACCCAGGGGCCGTTCCACTCGTCACTCAGGACGAGCAGGCTGACCCGCGGGTCGCGCTTGGCGTTGCGGGTCTTGGCGCGCTCGGGGTAGGTGGAGACCACGATCCGGCCCGAGTCGTCGACCCCGCAGGTCAGCGGGGAGCCCTGGGGGCTGCCGTCGGCGCGGCGGGTGAGCAGGATCGCGCGGTGGCGGGGTCGTACGAAGTCCAGCAGGTCGTCCAGCGAGACGCGGGTGTTCGTCGCGATGTTGGGTGCCATGGGCGCAGCCTAGAGCCCCGGTGGACCGGTCAGCCTGACCCTGCCGGGCACAGGCTCACCGGTGCACGTCAGGCGGTGGGCAGTGTGTCGCCCTGGACCGCCTGGATGTCCAGCTCGACCCTGAGGGTCGTACCGATGGCGGCGATGCCCGCCTGGAGGACCTGGTTGTAGTTCATCGCGAAGTCCTCGCGGTGCAGTTCGGTGGTGGCGCGGAAGGCGGCGCGGGTGCCGCCCCACGGGTCGGCGCCGGTGCCGAGGTAGGCCAGGTCCAGGTCGACGGGCCGTACGACGCCGTGCATCGCCAGCTCGCCGTGGACCGTCCAGCGGTCCGGGCCGGCCTGGGTCAGGCCGGTCGAGCGGAAGGTGATCTCGGGGTGCCGCTCGACGTCGAGGAAGTCGGCGGAGCGCAGGTGCGTGTCGCGCATCCCGTTGCCGGTGTCGACGGAGGCGGCCCGGATCACCGCCTCCACGCGGGACTTGGTGATGTCGTCCGGGGCGATCTCGATCGACCCGCCGAACTCCGTGAACCGGCCGTGCACGCTGGAGATGCCCAGGTGCTGGGCGACGGCGGCGACGGAGGAGTGCACCGGGTCGACGGTCCAGGGGCCGGGCGGCGGCAGTTCGGTGCCGCCCTGCCGGGCGAGTGTCACCGTGCCGACCTCGGCCCGCCCGCTCGCGGTGACGAGCGCGCTGGAGGCGGCGGGCGCGTACCCGACGGCGGTCACGATCACCGTGTACGCCCCCGGCGCCAGCCCGGTGGTGTCCCGTACGGCACCCTCGGCGTCCGCCTCGGCCCGCAGCACCTGCGTACCGGTCATGTCCGTCACCGTGACGACCGCGTGCGACACGGCCCATCCGTCCCGGGTACGGATCCTCGCGGTCAGTCCCATCCCGTTTTCTCCCTGCAAGGAATTACAAAGGCTTACAAATTGGTCGTATGAGACCGGCCCGTGGCGCGCGCATGGCGGTGCGCGCACCACGGGCCGGGGTGTGAACTACTCGCCGGGGTGGGCGAGTTCGATGTCGTGGCCGTCGACTCCGGTGCCGGAGAGGGTCAGGGCGGTGGCCGCCGGCGGGTAGCCCGTCGCGATGACGGTGTACTCGCCGTTGTCCAGGTCGGCGAAGGCGTACGCCCCGTCCGTCCCGGTGGTGGCCGTGCCGACCACGTTGCCCGCCGCGTCCACGAGGGTCACGCGGGCGTCGGCCAGCGGGCCGTGCGGGGCCCGTACGACACCCAGCAGCTGGGCGCCGGCGTCGAGGGCGACCTCGATCCGGGTGACGCCGGTGGCGCCGATCTCGACCGGCAGGGCGCGCGGACGGTACCCGGCCGCGTTCACCGCGACGGTCACCACGCCCGGCACCAGCTCGGTGAAGGCGAACTCGCCCTGCTCCCCACTGGCCGCGGTGGCCAGCAGGTCCCCGCGCACATCGGTGACGATCACCATCGCGTCCTTGACCGGCAGCGCGCTCCCGGCCGCCCGGACCACACCGCTCAGCCCGCTGGTGCCGCTGAGCAGGATGTCGTACGACAGCGGTTCCTCGCCCACCACGATCGTGGAGGCCTGCGGCTGGTAGCCGTCGGCGGAGGCGATCAGCACGTACGAGCCCGTGCCCGGCGCGGCCAGCCCGTAGGAGCCGTCGGCCTGGGCGACCGAGCGGCCCAGCTGGCGGCCGCCGAGGGAGATCAGGGTGACCGCGGCCTGCGGGACCGGGGCGCTCTCGGCGCCGCGGACGAAGCCGTGGACCGGGGTGCCGCCGTGGCCGCCGGTGCCGGGCCCGGCCACCGTGGCGACGGCGGTGAGCTGCTCGACGGCGGTGGCGGTGGCCGGCGCCTCGGGGAAGCGGTCCGCCGGGACGACCGGCTGGGCCCAGCTGGGCACGTTCTCCTGGGCGGGTTCCTGCACGGGCTGCTCCACGGTGTTCTCGACGGGGGCGGCGGCCGGGGCCTTGGCGTCGGCGGCCTGGGCGAGCGCGCCCTGCGTCTTCAGCGGGACCTCCTTGATGAACAGCGTGATCAGGAAGGCGACGGCGGCGAGGCAGCCGGCGATGAAGAAGACGTCGGCGATGCCGTGGCCGTAGGCACTCTCCATGAGCGTGCGCAGCGGGGCCGGCAGCTTGTCCATGTCCGGGATGCTGTCGGTGGAGCTCGAACCGGCGAGTGCGGCCTGGTACTTCGGGGAGAGGGCGGCGATGCCGTCCTTGACGTAGTCGGTGATCCGGTGGGACATCACCGCGCCGAGCGCGGACACGCCGACCGCACCGCCGAGGGAACGGAAGAAGGTGACCGTGGAGCTGGCCGAGCCGAGGTCGGAGGGCGCCACCTGGTTCTGCGTGGCGAGGACCAGGTTCTGCATCATCATGCCGATGCCGAGGCCCAGCAGGGCCATCCAGATGGCCATCTTCCAGTACTCGGTGTCGTAGCGGATGCTGCCGAGCATCAGCAGGCCGGCCGTCACCAGCACGCCGCCGCTGACCAGCCAGGCCTTCCAGCGGCCGGTGCGGGTGATGAACTGACCCGAGACGGTCGAGGAGATGAACAGACCGCCGATCATCGGGATCGTCATGACGCCGGACATCGTCGGGGACTTGTCGCGGGCCAGCTGGAAGTACTGGCTGAAGAACACCGTGCCGGTGAACATCGCGACACCGACGAACAGCGAGGCGAGCGAGGCCAGCGTGATCGTGCGGTTGCGGAACAGGCGCAGCGGGATGATCGGCTCGCTCGCCTTGGACTCCACCAGCACGAACAGCGCGCCGAGGACGATCGAGCCGCCGACCATCGCGTACGTCTGCCACGAGATCCAGTCGTACTTGTCACCGGCGAAGGTGACCCAGATCAGCAGCAGCGACACGGCGGCGGAGATGACGAACGCGCCGCCCCAGTCGACCTTGACCTCCCGCTTGACCACGGGCAGGTGCAGAGTCTTCTGCAGCACGATCAGCGCGATGATCGCGAAGGGGACGCCGACGTAGAAGCACCAGCGCCAGCCCAGCCAGGAGGTGTCGGTGATGACACCGCCGAGCAGCGGGCCGCCGACGGTGGCGACGGCGAAGGTGGCGCCCAGGTAGCCGGAGTACCGGCCGCGTTCACGCGGGGAGATCATCGCGGCCATGACGATCTGCGCCAGCGCGGACAGACCGCCGACACCGATGCCCTGGAACACCCGGAAGGTGATGAGCATGCCGGGGTTCTGCGACAGGCCGGCCGCCATCGAGGCGACGACATAGATGATCAGCGCTATCTGGACGAGCGCCTTCTTGCTGTACAGGTCGGAGAGCTTGCCCCACAGGGGGGTGGCCGCGGTCATCGACAGCAGGGCGGCGGTGACCACCCAGGTGTAGGCGGACTGACCGCCGCCGAGGTCACCGATGATGTGCGGCAGGGCGTTGGAGACGATCGTGGACGACAGGATCGCCACGAACATGCCGAGCAGCAGCCCGGACAGGGCCTCCATGATCTGCCGGTGCGTCATCGGGGCGTGGTCCGCCGAGGAACCTCCCCCGTGCTTGGCGTGAGCCCGCACACCGGCTGGTGTGGTCGTTGCCATGGGCTTCCTTTGCTTACGTGCTTGCGGGTGTACGGGTGGTCTCTTCGAGTACGGGTGCGGGCGGCCGTGGCGGGGCGGACCGGCAGTCGCCGAAACTGTCGCGCAGGCGCGTCATCAGCCGGATGAGCTGGCCGACCTCGTCGTCGGTCCAGTCGCTCAGCCGGTCGGCGAGCAGATGGGTGGTCCGCCGGGACAGCTCGTCGAGCTGCTCCAGGCCCGCGGGCGTCAGGCGCAGGATGCGCGAGCGCTTGTCCGCGGGGTCCGGTGACCGCTCGATCCAGCCGCGTGCGGCGACGTGCGCGACATGCCGGCTGGTGACCGACATGTCCACGGCGAGCAGCTCGGCGAGCTTGCTCATGCGCATGTCGCCGTGGCGACCGAGCAGGGTCAGCACGGCGGCCGAGCCGGCCGGGCACTCGGGCGGCAGGATCCGCCCCATGTCCCGTTTCACGGCTCCGACGGCACTGAGCTGACGCGCCAGCTCTTCGTACTGCGCCTGCCCGGCCATCACACCTCCCGTATTCGTTGCTTGGGGCAACCATAGATCTGTTGGTTGCTGCAGGCAAACAAATTGGGGGCGGCTGGCGCAAAAACTTGGCAAAGGCAAGTATTGCGACCGTAAACACGCAGGTGGGGGCGGGTGGCCTGCCCCCCTCTGTCCCGGTGGCCCCGCACTTGGGTCGGCCACCTGGATTCGCTAGTGTCTCGGGCCATGGCTAACACCCAGGGCCCCCAGGGCAACTACGACCCCGCCGGCAGCACCCAGATGTTCCGCGCGTTCGTCGACGAGGCTCCCCAGGGGGGCCGGCAGCAGGCGGCCGCCGCCTCCTCCTCGGGTCCGCGCATCGGCCTGATCATCGGCGTCGTCGTCGCCGTGGCCGTCGTCGCGGCGGTGGCCTGGCTGGCGCTCAAGTAAGGCGTACGGCTACTTCCACCGGACGGACACGTCCCGCGTCTCGATGTGCATGCCCAGCGGGACGCGCCAGGCGTCCACGCACACCGTCCAGGTGTGGTCCGTGCGCGCGCCGGGACCGATCGGCACCGGGAGGTCCGCGGTCGACTCGACCGTTCCCCAGTCGATGCCGAGCGCGCCGATGATGTGCGTCCCGAACGTCACCGTGCCCGAACGCACCGTCGTACCGCCGGAGTTGTGAAAGCCGACGGTCACCTTCTCGCACCAGCGCTTGTCCGTGCCCTGGCGCGCCGGATCGCCCCAGCTGAGGTCGGCGGGGGCGGGGGGCTTGGTGCGGCTGGGAGTCGGGGTGGGCGACGGCTGCTCCGGGGCGGTCGTGCCCGCGCCGGTGGGGCTCGGTGAGGTGTCCGCAGGGTCGGGTGCGGCGCTGCCGGGTGTGGTGCTCGCGCCGGCCGACGGGGTCCCTGACGGGGGCGTTTCGGAAGGCGTGTCCGAAGGCGTCCTGCCCGACGGTGAGTTGGAGTCGGAAGCCGGCCCGTCCAGCGGGACCATCCGTACCGCTCCTGTCGGCGCCCCCGCCGAACCCTCCGGGCTCGGCACGCCGCCCACCGCCGCGTACCCGTCCCGGCCGCCGCTCCCGCACCCGGCCAGGGTCACGCCCAGACACACGACGGCCGCCGACGCTGCCGTGACGGCGCCTCGGCGGCCCTGTGTCCGTGTCGTCGTACGAGATGTCCGGGTACGAAGCGTCCGGGTACGAAGCATCCGGCCATGGTGGCTGACGCTCCGTCAGATGGGAAGCCTCAGTCGGAGATGAGCCCCTCGCGCAGCTGGGCCAGGGTCCGGGTCAGCAGGCGGGAGACGTGCATCTGGGAGATGCCGACCTCCTCGCCGATCTGGGACTGGGTCATGTTGGCGAAGAAGCGCAGCATGATGATCCGGCGCTCCCGGGGCGGCAGTTTGGCCAGCAGCGGCTTGAGGGACTCGCGGTACTCCACGCCCTCCAGGGCCGTGTCCTCGTAGCCGAGCCGGTCGGCCAGGGAGCCCTCGCCGCCGTCGTCCTCGGGGGCCGGGGAGTCGAGCGAGGAGGCGGTGTAGGCGTTGCCGACCGCGAGGCCGTCGACCACGTCCTCCTCGGAGACGCCGAGCACCGCGGCCAGTTCGGTCACCGTCGGGGAGCGGTCCAGCTTCTGGGACAGCTCGTCGCTGGCCTTGGTGAGGGCCAGCCGCAGCTCCTGGAGCCGGCGTGGCACGCGCACCGACCACGAGGTGTCGCGGAAGAAGCGCTTGATCTCGCCCACGACCGTCGGCATCGCGAACGTCGGGAACTCCACGCCCCGTTCGCAGTCGAAGCGGTCGATCGCCTTGATCAGGCCGATGGTGCCGACCTGGACGATGTCCTCCATCGGCTCGTTGCGCGAGCGGAAGCGGGCCGCCGCGTAGCGCACGAGCGGGAGGTTCAGCTCGATCAGGGTGTCCCGGACGTAGGCGCGCTCGGGGCTGTTCTCGTCGAGTGCGGCGAGCCGCAGGAACAGGGAGCGGGACAGGGTGCGGGTGTCGATGTCCGCCGTGGCCGGGAGGGCCGGAGCGGCATCGGGGGCCTGGACGGGCGGGGCCGGCACGGCTTCGAGGGCCGTGACGTCATCGAGGACGTCGAGAGCGTGGAGCTCCTTGGGCGCTGCCTCGCTCGTGGGCGTGAGCACCTTCGAGCTGCCCTGGTCTGCGGACATGCCACCCCCTTTGGGTCGCGGGACGGTCGTGGCGGCGATGCCTTTCGAGCAACGCAGCCTTCACCTGAATACCGGTGCCGGAGGCCCGGCAAACGCGCTTCCCGCAGAATGTCACATGTCGGCAACACGCTGTAGTGACATGTCGACACGTGAGTTACGAATCGGCCCTGGAAAGAAGGGGTCTGACGGCTTTTCGGGGCACAACTGTCGGGAACCGCCCTGGTGAGCGATTCGCTCTCGCCGGTTACCGATCGATCCTGCTTGCGAACGGGTGCGAGCTGGTGTGTTCCGGTCCGTGCGCCCGTGCGCCGGTTATGCCTCGATCCGATTCGCGGAACGCAGCCGCTGAAAGCTACGCGCGAGTAGCCGCGAGACGTGCATCTGGGACACACCGAGTTCCGCGCTGATCTGAGACTGGGTGAGATTGCTGTAGTAGCGCAGGAGAAGGATTCTCTGTTCGCGCTCGGGGAGTTGGACGAGGAGATGGCGGACCAGGTCGCGGTGTTCCACGCCGTCCAGGGCCGGGTCCTCGTAGCCGATGCGGTCCAGCAGGCCCGGCAGCCCGTCGCCCTCCTGCGCGGCCTCCAGCGAGGTGGCGTGGTACGACCGCCCGGCCTCGATGCAGGAGAGCACCTCGTCCTCGCCGATCCGCAGCCGCTCGGCGATCTCGGCGGTCGACGGCTGGCGCCCGAAGGCCGTGGTGAGGTCCTCGGTGGCGCTGTTGACCTGGACCCACAGCTCGTGCAGCCGGCGCGGTACGTGGACCGTGCGGACGTTGTCCCGGAAGTACCGCTTGATCTCGCCGACGACGGTCGGCATCGCGAAGGTCGGGAACTGCACGCCCCGGTCGGGGTCGAAGCGGTCGATGGCGTTGATCAGGCCGATGGTGCCGACCTGGATGACGTCCTCCATCGGCTCGTTGCGGGAGCGGAAGCGGGCGGCGGCGTAGCGCACGAGCGGGAGGTTGGCCTCGATGAGCGCCCCGCGTACCCGGTTGTGCTCCGGGGTGCCCGGCCTGAGGTCCTTCAGCTCGCCGAAGAGCACCTGGGTCAGGGCGCGGGTGTCGGCGCCGCGGCGCTTCTCGGGGGCGGTAGGGGCCGTGGCAGGGGCGGGGGGAGCGGAGGCGGGGCCTGGGGCGGGCGCCTCGTCCTGGGGCGGCGCAGTACTGGCCGACACGGTCAACGCCACCTCTTCATCGGTCAATCATCCGTCAAAAGCGGTCATAGCATCACAAGACATGTGCACTGTGTGCAAGCACCGGATAACGCCGTGTTGTGTTCAAACGGCGCTAAGTTGGGCCATAAGACGCACGAAAGCCCCCCGCCGTTCCCGGCGGAGGGCTCCTGGGGTGAGGGGCTCAGAACTCGTAGTCGGCGATCACCCACGTGGCGAACTCCCGCCACAGCGCGACGCCCGCCTGATGGGCCGGGTGCTCCAGGTAGCGCTTGAGGGCGTCCGTGTCCTCGACCGCCGAGTTGATCGCGAAGTCGTAGGCGATCGGGCGGTCGCTGATGTTCCAGGCGCACTCCCAGAAGCGCAGCTCCTCGATCTGGCCGCCGAGCGCCCGGAAGGCCTCGACGCCCTCGACGACCCGCGGATCGTCGCGCTCGACGCCCTCGTTGAGCTTGAAGAGGACCAGGTGGCGGATCATGGGGTGTACCTCAGCTCTCTCGGCTGTGTGCTCAGTTCTTTGCTCCGTTGGCGAGCCAGGTCATGAAGTCGCCTATGGCCTTGGCCGCGTCCGATATGCCCTCGAAGGCTATCTGGACGTAGTCGGCCGCCTTGGCCGGATCCGTGATGATCACGTACAGCGCGAAGACCACGAGCACGTACACGGCGATCTTCTTGGCGTTCACCGTCACCGCGGCCTCCCCTGTGCCTGTGTGCCCCGTGGGACCCCTGTTGCCGGCGGCGAGTGTAACCTTCACGCCCCGTGCCGGGACCAACGGCCCGCCCGTCGGGGTCCTTTGCCGACCATGCACGAAGGGCCCCGTCTCGCGACGGGGCCCTTCTTCAGCGGTAGCGGAGGGATTTGAACCCTCGGTGACTTGCGCCACACTCGCTTTCGAGGCGAGCTCCTTCGGCCGCTCGGACACGCTACCGAGGGAGACCTTACAGCAAGGTGGGGCAGGGTTTGAAATCGGTATTCAGCGGCCCCGGAAAAACTCCGTGAGAATCCGGGCGCAGTCCTCGGCCAGGACGCCCTCGATGACCTCGGGCCGGTGGTTGAGCCGCCGGTCCCGTACGACGTCCCAGAGGGAGCCGGCCGCGCCCGCCTTGTCGTCGCGGGCGCCGTAGACCACCCGGTCCACGCGGGACTGCACGAGCGCGCCCGCACACATCGTGCAGGGCTCCAGGGTGACCACCAGCGTGCAGCCGCTCAGCCGCCATTCACCGAGCCTCGCCGCGGCCTGCCGGATCGCCAGGACCTCCGCGTGGGCCGTGGGGTCGCCGGTGGCCTCGCGCTCGTTGTGCCCGGCCCCGAGCACCGTCGTACCGTCCGGGGACAGCACGACGGCGCCGACCGGGACGTCCCCGCCCCGGACGGCCAGCTCGGCCTCGTCCAGGGCGAGCCGCATCGCGGCCCGCCAGCGGTCGCGTACCGGGTCCGGCGCGCCTTCCGTGTGCGAAGCGGTCAGCGGACGGTCTCCAGCACGTCCGAGGCGCCCAGGGCCTCGGCGATCTCGGCCAGCGCCTCGTTCGGGTCCAGGCCCAGCAGCTCCTTCTCGCTGACGCCCAGGTCGTCGAGGATGCGGCCGTCGCCCACCGGGCCGTGCGGCACCGCGCCGACGGCGGAGCCCTCCTCCTCGTCGTCCTCGTCCTCGGTCTCGCCGTCCTCGGTGCCGTCGAGGTCCAGCGAGTCCAGGTCGGGGCCGTCGTCGGAGCCGGGCTCCCGGCCGAGCAGCTCGTCGGTGAGCAGCAGCTCACCGTAGGCGCTGCGGGCGGCGGCGGCCGCGTCCGAGACGAAGATGCGAGGGTCCTCCTCGCCGTCCACGCGGACGAGACCGAACCAGGAGTCCTCCTGTTCGATCAGGACGAACACCGTGTCCTCGTCGGGAGTGGCTTCCCGGGCCAGGTCGGCCAGATCCGACAGGGTCTCCACGTCGTCGAGCTCTGTGTCGCTCGCTTCCCACCCGTCTTCGGTGCGCGCGAGCAGTGCGGCGAAGTACACCGTGACTCTCCCACTGGTCATAGGCGTGCCGGTTGGGGGTCCCCCCGGCGGAGGTTCTGGGCGGAGAGAGCTGTGCTCCGAGCCCCACCCACTCGGAATCGTGGCAGAAACAAGGCGCTCAGGGGACGTCTTCGGCTCCCTGTGTCTGGCTGTTTTGATCGTGAGTCCGGCACCCGGGGGAACTTCCGGGGGCGAAGGACTCACCAGCGCACTCGTTGCCGCCACCTGCGGATCGTACGCGGCTTTTCCGAGCACCCACGCACGCCCACCTCCCAAATGTCGGAGCGGGCACGGATCTTCCTCACCGGGATCTCACCTTGGCGCTGCCCGTGCACCCGGCCCGCCCTACCAGCGGAAGGTCCGCATCCGCATGGCGTGGCGCAGTCGGGCGGCCTTGGTGCGCCGGGGCTGGACGCGCTCGCGCAGCGCGCGGGCCTCGGCGAGGTCGCGCAGGAACTGGGCGCGGCGGCGCCGGCGCTCGGCGTCGGTCTCGGGCTGTTCCGGCTCGGCGGCGTCGGTTTCGCGGTCAGGCTGGTCAGGCACGGTCACACCACCCCCGGTCCGTCCCTCCCACTTTCCCTCGGACGGGCGGTTTGATGCCAGAGCAAGGGGCCACCGAGCGCGGTTACTGTTAGGGGCATGCGTCTCCACGTCGTCGACCATCCCCTGGTCGCCCACAAGCTCACCACGCTGCGCGACCAGCGCACCGACTCCGCGACCTTCCGGCGACTCGCCGACGAACTGGTCACCCTGCTCGCCTACGAGGCCACGCGGGACGTACGGACCGAGGCCGTCGATCTCCGGACGCCGGTCGCGCAGACCACCGGCGTCAAGCTCGCCCGCCCGCGCCCGCTGGTCGTGCCGATCCTGCGCGCCGGTCTCGGCATGCTGGACGGCATGGTCCGGCTGCTGCCGACCGCCGAGGTGGGCTTCCTGGGCATGATCCGCAACGAGGAGACGCTGCAGGCGTCCACGTACGCCTCGCGGATGCCGGAGGACCTCTCGGGGCGGCAGGTGTACGTGCTGGACCCGATGCTGGCCACCGGCGGCACGCTGGTCGCGGCCATCCAGGAACTGATCAAGCGCGGTGCGGATGATGTGACCGCGGTGGTGCTGCTCGCCGCGCCCGAGGGCGTCGAGGTCATGGAGCGGGAGCTGGCGGGGACGCCGGTGACCGTGGTGACGGCGGCCGTCGACGATCACCTCAACGAGCACGGGTACATCGTGCCGGGGCTGGGGGATGCGGGGGATCGGCTTTACGGCGCGGCGGAGTAACGGCCGGGGCGCCTTGTCGCCGTAGGGGTGCGGTTGTGTGGCGGCTGCGGGCCGGTTGTGGCTGGTCGCGCAGTTCCCCGCGCCCCCAGGGAGTTGCTCAGCAGCTCTTTTTCGTGGTTGCCGTCGGCTCGGGTGCGGTCAGGGCCGTGAGGGCCTTGGTCGCGTCGGGCTTGCTGGTCAGTGCCTTGAAGCCGTCGCCCAGGATCAGGTCGACGTCGGTGCCCTTGCGGGTGTCGGTGCGGGGTTCGGTGTTGGTCAGTTGGGTGGCGAGGACCGGCAGCGAGGTGTTCAGGGCGGAGGCGGGGCCGAGGAGTATTCCGGTGCCCTTGACCTTCTTGTCGTACTGCTTGGACGCGTTGCCCACGTCGCCGATCTTGAAGCCGCGCTTCTTCAGTTCGTCCGCCGTGTCCTTGGCGAGCCCGGCGCGTGTGGTCGCGTTGTAGACGTTCACGGTGATCTCGCCGGGCTTGGGCAGCGCCTTCACCTGTGCGGCGGTACTCGCCTTGGTACGGCACCCCGCCTTGGGGCCGGACGCCGAGGTCTTCTTGTCGCCGCCGGTGAAGGCGTCGATGAGCTGCAGCGTGCCCCAGCCGATCAGGCCGAGGACGGCGACGGACGCCACCACGGCGAACACGAGCCTGCCGCGTCGCCGGGGAGGGCGCATCCGAGGGTATTTGTCCCCCGTGATCCGGTACTGGCCGCCCATGCCGGGAGGAGTCAGCATGCTCATGAGCGCAGCGTAGTGCGCCCGGGCGGCGATGCCTATTAGATGATCAGTCGACGCCGCTCAGCGGAACCCAAAAGGGTCAACGGCCGTGTCGTGCCGCGGTCAGTCGAGTTCGAGCACGCGCGCGTGCAGCACCTGGCGCTGCTGGAGGGCGGCGCGGACCGCACGGTGGAGGCCGTCCTCCAGGTACAGGTCGCCCTGCCACTTCACGACATGCGCGAAGAGGTCGCCGTAGAACGTCGAGTCCTCGGCCAGCAGGGTCTCCAGGTCGAGCTGCCCCTTGGTCGTCACGAGCTGATCGAGGCGGACCGGGCGCGGCGCGACGTCCGCCCACTGCCGGGTGCTTTCCCGGCCGTGGTCGGGGTACGGCCGGCCGTTTCCGATGCGCTTGAAGATCACACGGAAAGCCTACCGGTCAAGACGTTCCGGGCGCAGCCAAGGCGACGGAGTGCGACGCTGGAAAAGCCGTGGCGAAACGGATCATAGCGGGGCCTATCGGGAACAGGGGTCGGAGATGAGTGACGGCGAGACGCTCCCCGCAGAGGCCCAGCGGATCGCGGCCGGGTACGCCTTCACCGGTCCCGCGCTCGACCTCGGCGCGCTCCTGTGGGACGGCGGCTGTCACCCGGGCGCGCCGGTGCGCATCCCGCTCCCCGTGCTGAACCGGCACGGTCTCGTCGCGGGCGCCACCGGCACCGGCAAGACCAAGACGCTCCAGCTGATCGCCGAGCAGCTGTCGGCGCAGGGTGTGCCGGTGTTCCTCGCGGACATCAAGGGCGACCTGTCCGGCATCGCGCGGCCGGGGCAGCCGAGCGACCGGGTCCAGGGGCGCGCCGCCGAGGTGGGCCAGCAGTGGACGCCGGCCGGCTTCCCGGCGGAGTTCCTCGCGCTCGGCGGGCTCGGCCACGGCATCCCGGTGCGGGCCACGATCACCAGCTTCGGCCCGGTGCTGCTGTCGAAGGTGCTCCAGCTCAACCAGACCCAGGAGCAGTCCCTCGGCCTGATCTTCCACTACGCCGACACCAAGGGCCTGGAGCTGATCGACCTCAAGGACCTCAGGGCGGTCGTCGCGTTCCTGACCTCCGACGAGGGCAAGGCCGAGCTGAGGAACATCGGCGGCCTGTCCACGGCCACGGCCGGGGTGATCCTGCGCTCCCTGACCGCCTTCGAGGCGCAGGGCATGGCGGACTTCTTCGGGGAGCCGGAGTTCGACACGGCGGATCTGCTGCGTACGGCGCCGGACGGGCGGGGCGTCGTCTCGGTGCTCGAACTCCCGGCCGTCCAGGACCGGCCGCTGCTCTTCTCGACGTTCCTGATGTGGCTGCTGGCCGACCTCTTCCACGACCTGCCGGAGATCGGCGATGCCGACAAGCCCAAGCTGGTCTTCTTCTTCGACGAGGCGCACCTGCTGTTCAACGACGCCTCCAAGGCGTTCCTGGAGTCGATCACGCAGACCGTGCGTCTGATTCGCTCGAAAGGGGTGGGCGTCTTCTTCGTGACGCAGACCCCGAAGGACGTACCGTCCGACGTCCTCGCCCAGCTCGGCAACCGGGTCCAGCACGCGCTCCGGGCCTTCACCCCGGATGACCAGAAGGCGCTGAAGGCGACCGTGAAGACCTTCCCGAACTCCGTCTACGACCTGGAGGAACTCCTCACCGGCCTGGGCACGGGCGAGGCCGTGGTGACCGTGCTCAGCGAGAAGGGCGCCCCGACCCCGGTCGCCGCCACCCGGTTGCGCGCACCGGAGTCCCTGATGGGTCCGGTGGACGGGGCCGAGCTGGACCGCGCGGTGCAGGGGTCCGCGCTCCACGGGCGTTATGCACAGGCTGTGGACCGTGAGTCGGCGTACGAGAAGCTGAGCGCCGAGCGGCCACAGGCGCCCGAGGCCGCCAGGCCGCCCGCGGCTCCCAAGGCTCCCAAGGAGGAGCCGTCCCTCGTCGAACAGGTCGTCAGCAGCGGAATGTTCAGGTCCCTGGCCCGCTCGGTCGGCACCCAGATCGGCCGCGAGATCACCCGGTCCCTGTTCGGTACTGCGCGACGGAGACGGTAGGCGTTCGGCGGGGGCGGGCGTGGGCGTCGGCCGTACTGCTCGGCAGGGCGGGGCGCTACCCGTGTCGTGTGGCCGGGCGTGGCGGTGGGTGTTTGGTGTGGCGCTGGGGGCGCTGCCCGTCCCGCGGGGCTTGGCGGGGGCGCTGCCCGTCCCGCGCGGCTTGGCGGGGGGCGTCGGCCGTACCGCTCGGCAGGGCGGGGGCGTTGGCCGTGCCGCAGGGCAGGGGCGGCGGACGTGTCGTGTGGGCCGGCGGAGGCGGTGGTCGCCTCCGCCGGCGTGTCAGCGGTCGTCCTCCTTCGCCGGCTGCCGTGGTTGCGGGTTCTTCCGTTCCGGCTGGGGTGGTGCGCTGCGTCGGGCCTCCGCGCGCAGCAGGGCGCGCAGGACCGCGTACGGGTCTGTGGGCATGGTCGGTTCCTTGCGTCGAGCTGACTGGCCTGGGGGAAGGGCACGGTCAGCAGCGCAGGACCACCGTTCTGAGCAGGGGGACGGCGTACGGCGGCCGTGGCACGGCGGGGCGTGGGCGCAGCGCCGGGCGTACCGGCGCCGGCGGGTCGGGCAGGGGAGCGGTGCGCTCGGGTGCGTCGGCGTGGTGGAGGGTGCGCGCGGGCGGCCGTAGCAGCGTGTCGAGGACGTCGTGTTCGGAGGTCTCGGCCGACACGGCCGGGGCGGGAGCCGCCTGGGCCTGCAGATGGGCGCCGGGCACCCACAGGGCGAGGAGCAGCACGAGCACCCGCAGCCAGGTACGGCTCCGGGGAAGGCTCGGGGTCCCGCTCACGGCGGTTCTGTGCCCGCCGGGCACCCGTCCCGTAGCCCGCATGCCGGGAGATTCGCCCGCTCGGCGTAGCACGGGGATCACACCGTGCGGGGAACCTGCCGGGCGCGGCCGCGGATGCGGAACGCGGTGACGATCTCCACGACGCCGACGACCACCAGCCACCAGCCGCCGACCAGCGTCAGCACGGCGACCGACTCGAACGGCGAGTCGATCAGCACGATCCCGGCGATGAAGGTGACGATCCCGAGGAAGATCTGCCAGCCCCGGGCGGGCATACGGCTGTCGGAGGCGGCGGCCAGGGTCTGGGTGATCCCGCGGATCACCCAGCCGATGCCGATCCACAGGGCGAGCAGCAGGATCGACTGCATGGGCCCGCGGAAGCAGAACAGGCCCAGCACGATCGACAGGGCGCCGCTGATGAAGGCGAGCACCCGCAGCGAGGTCGTCTTGTGGGTGCCGAACGCGGCGACCAGCTGGAAGACGCCGCTGATCAGGAGGTAGACGCCGAACAGGACACCCGCGGCGAGCAGGGAGGGGCCCGGCCAGATCAGCACCAGGACGCCGAGGACCAGCGAGGCGATACCGGTGAGCAGCACAACCTGCCAGGCGGCCCGGGACAGCGCGTGCAGGGGGCCCTCGAAGGGCGGCTCGGGCTCGTGGTGTGCCTGCGGGCCCCCTCCCGCGTGGACGTTGCGATCGTCGTACTCGCGCCCCCAGGAGGGGTCACCGCTGGGTGCCTCGGTCATGCTCCATGCTTGGCCCGCCCGGACAGGCCCGGCCACCGGGGTGGGGCGTCCGGGTGAGCTGCGCGCCAGCGTGGGCTTTGTCCTTGGGGCGGGTCGTGGGGCTGAACGGCGGGGCTCGTGGGCGCGGCTCGCCGTCGGGGGCGGTCACCGGCTGAGCTGCCTGTCCGTGTGGGCTTCGCCGCTGGGGTGGGTCGCCCGACTGGGCCCCGCCGCTCGGGTCGGGTGCCGGCCCAGCCCTACTTCCCCGCAGCCTTCGCGGCCTTGGCCGCTGCCTTCATCTCCTGTTTGTGGGCGCGTACCTTGGCCAGCGACTCGGGGCCGGTGATGTCGGCGACGGAGCGGAAGGACTTCGCCTCGCCGTAGGCGCCGGCGGCCTCCCGCCACCCCGTGGGTGTGACGCCCAGCTGCTTGCCGAGCAGGGCGAGGAAGATCTGGGCCTTCTGCCGGCCGAACCCGGGCAGGTCCTGCAGCCGCCGCAGCAGCTCAGGCCCGTCCTCGACGCCCTTCCAGACCAGCTCGGCGTCTCCGTCGTAGTGCTCGACGAGGTACTGGCACAGCTGCTGGATCCGCTTGGCCATCGAGCCCGGGTAGCGGTGCACGGCGGGCTTCTCGGAGAGCAGCGCGGCGAAGGCCTCCGGGTCCATCACGGCGATCTCGTGCGCGTCCAGGTCCTCGGCGTCCATCCGCCCGGCGATGGTCGCGGGCCCCTTGAACGCCCACTCCATCGGAACCTGCTGGTCGAGCAGCATCCCGGTCAGCGCGGCGAGCGGACTGCGCCCGAGCAGCGCGTCGGCCTCGGGGTCCTGGGCGAGGTGCAGAGTGACGTCCATGGGTCGATGATCGCGCCTGCGGCGTCAGGTCGCGCGCCAGTACCCCAGGGCATGTACCCGGGTCTTCGGCAGCCCCAGCTCCTTGCGCACGTACGAGGTCAGCGTGCGGGTGGTGGCCGTGTCGCAGGCGATCCAGACGTACGGGTCAGAGGTGCCGTCGAGTACGACGGGCAGCTCGGCGCGGACCCGCTCGGCGAGGTGGGCGCCCGCGTCGCGGCGGGGCACCTCGCGGATCTCGTGGCGGGCCGGGTCGGCGTGGCAGGGGAGGCCGTCCAGGGTGCCCTCGAACCAGATCGTCGCCGGGGCCGAACCCAGGGCGCCGAGCAGGGAGTTGATCGCGGGCAGCGAGGCCGGGTCACCGACGGCGACGAGATGGGAGGGGGCGGGATCGGGCTGCTGGAACCCGGTGCCCTGGACGGTCGCCTCGATGGTGTCCCCGGGCCGGGCGGCCCGCGCCCAGTCACTGGCGCACCCCTCGTGCAGCGCGAACTCCAGGCCGAAGGTGCCGGTCGCCGGATCCGGGTCGACCAGGGTGAAGGCCCGCTGGTGCGGGCGGCCGTCGTCGGAGAACCACAGCCGTATCCACATCGTGGGGTGGACGCCGGCAGCGGCGAGCAGCCCGCCGTCGGTCATCCACAGCCGCCGGTAGTGCGGGCTGACGTCCTCCGCCTCGGTGACCGCGCACACGAAGTCCTTGGCGCGCAGCAGCCGTAGGACCGCTCCCTCCCAGCCCCGCCCCTGACCCATCGCGTCTCCACCCCTCGCGTACGATTCCTGCACGATCGACTTAGGCAAGGCTAACCTAAAATGAAGGGGTGTCCCAGGGTGACCACCGAGACCTACCGCGACGCCTGGGGCATCCCCCACCTGCGCGCCGCCGGCGCCCGCGAACTCGCCCACGCCCAGGGCCGCGTCACCGCCCTGGACCGTGCCTGGCAGGTGGAGGTCGAGCGGCACCGCTCCCAGGGCACCTCGGCAGCCTTCCTCGGCGCGAGCGCCCTCCCCTGGGACGTCTTCGCCCGGCGCGCCCGCCTCGACGACACCGCGAGACGCTGCTTCACCGCGCTGGAGAGACGGGACCCGGAGACGGCGGACTGGGTCCGGGCGTACGTGGACGGCGTCAACGAGGGCCTGCCGGAAGGAGCCCGCCGCGCCCCCGAGTTCACCCGGACCGGCCTCACCCCCACCCCCTGGCAGCCGTGGACCCCGCTCGGCATCTGGCTCGCCACGCACATCCTGTTCGCGGGCTTCCCGGCCAAGCTGTGGCGTGAGGAGGCGATACGGCACCTCGGCCCGGAAGCGGTCGGCCTGTTCGCCACCGACGGCCCCGGCACGGCGGGCAGCAACGGCTGGCTCCTCGCAGGCGACCGGACGGTCACCGGCCTGCCCCTCCTGGCCGGCGACCCGCACCGCTTCATCGAGGCCCCCGGCGTCTACCAGCAGATCCGCCTCTCCTGCCCCGAGTTCGACGTCGTCGGCCTGGCCGTCCCGGGTGTCCCCGGCATCGCCCACTTCGGCCACACCGGCACGGTCGCCTGGTCCATCACCAACGCCATGGCCGACTACCAGGACCTCTACCGCGAACGCCTCCGCCGCACGGGCGCGGGCGTGGAGGCCCTGGGCCCCGACGGCACCTGGCACCGCGCCCATCGACACACGGAGACCGTGCGGATCGCGGGGGAGGACCCGCTGGAGATCGAGGTCATCGAGACGGACCGGGGCCCGGTGATCGCCGGCGGCCCGGAGGGCCTGGACTCAACGGAACCGAGGCGAGCCACCGAAGGCGGAGCCGAGGAGGCCCTGGCCCTCCGTTACCCACCCCGCGTCACAGAGGACCTCGGCTTCAGCACCCTCCTCCCCCTCCTCAGGGCCCGCCGGGTCGAGGACATCGACCACGCCTTCGACACCTGGGCCGAGCCCGTCAACGTCGTACAGGCAGCCGACACCGAGGGCGCCACCCTGCACCGAGTCGCAGGCCGCGTACCCGTACGGCCGGAGGCCAACCGCACCCGCCTGGTACCCGCCTGGCACCCCGGCCACGAGTGGCAGGGCTGGCACGAGATGCCCCGCGCCGACCTGACCGACAGCATCGCGGTGATGGCCAACCAGCGCGGCCCGGCCACCCCCCTCGGCACCGAGTTCGCCCCACCGCACCGCGCCGACCGCATCCGCACCCTCCTCGACGAGCGCCGCACCTGGTCCGCCGCCGAACTGCCCGCGATCCACATGGACACCCACCTCGCCTCCGCCGCGCCCCTCCTGGACCACCTGGCCAAGCTCGACGACCTCAGCCCCGAGGCCGCCCGGCTCAGGGACCGCCTCCTGGCCTGGAACCGCCGCATGGACGCGGACAGCGCCGACGCGGCGACGTACGCGGCGGTGCGCGGCGCGGTCGTACGGCACCTCGCCGCGCACCCGGCGTTCGCCGCGCTGACCGAAGCACCCGCCTACCCGGAGGTCCTGCTCCCCTGGCTGGCCCTCGTTCCGCGCATCGGCTTCGCCCTCGAACACCTGCTGAGCGCCGAGGAGTTGTACGGCATCGACCGGCCCGCCGCCGTACGCGCCGCCGTCGAGGAGGTCGCCGCCGGGGCGCCGGCGGGCCCGTGGGGCGACACCCACCGCCTCGCTCCCTGGCGGGCGCTGCCCGACGAGTCGTACGACGAACCGGGCCTGTCCGGCGACCACGACTGCGTGCTGTGCACCTCCGCCGTGCCCGGCCTGACCGACCTCGCCGCGCGCGGCCCGGCGGCCCGTTACGTCTGGGACCTGGCCCGCCGTGAGGACAGCCGCTGGGTGGTGCCCTTCGGCGCGTCCGGGATCCCCGGCTCACCGCACCACCGTGACCAACTCCCCCTGTGGCTCAGGGGAGAACTCGTTCCCGTCGTCACCGACTGGGACCGCCTGGAGAAGGAGACCGATGACCGACCCGCACGTCCATGAACAGGTGATCGACGGCTACGGCACCGTCCGCATCCGCCCCCTCGACCCGGCGGCCGACGCGGAGGTGGTGCACGCCTGGGTGAGCGACGAACGGGCCGCGTTCTGGGGCATGACCGGCCTCACCCGGACTCAAGTCGCCGAGATCTACGCCCATATGGCCGGCCTCGACACCCACCACGCCCACCTCGTCACCAAGGACGGCGAACCGGCCGCCCTGCTCCAGACCTACGAGCCCGGGGCCGACCGGGTCGGCGAGTGCTACGAGGTCCGCCCCGGCGACATCGGCGTCCACCTCCTCCTCGCGCCCGCCGCGGCGGGCGGCCCGCGCCCCGGCTGGACCGAGGCCCTGCTGACGGCGATGACGTCGTACGTCCTGCTGGCCCTGGACCGCCGCCGGGTCGTGGTCGACCCGGACGTGCGCAACACCAAGGCGATCGCCCGCTTCGAACGCCAGGGATTCAGGACCGGCCCCGAGGTGGTCCTCCCCGAGGTCGACATCCCGGACGTGTACCTGCCCGAGAAGCGTGCCCAACTGGCCTTTCTGGACCGGGAGGTAGCCTTCCCGGGTGACCACGCCTGAGGAGCTGATCGCCCACTACGACCTGGAGCCGATCCCCCGCGAGGGCGGCCTGTTCCGGCGCACCTGGGCCGGGCCCGAACGCCCGGACGGCCGCCCCGAGGGCTCCGCCATAGTGGCCCTGCTCACCGCGGACGACTTCTGCGCCCTGCACCGCCTCCCCAGCGACGAGATCTGGCACTTCTACCTGGGCGACCCGCTCCACCTGCTGCTCCTCGCCCCCGACGGCACGACCCGCACCACCGTCCTGGGACCCGACCTGCGGGCCGGCCAGCACCTCCAGCTCACCGTGCCCGCCCGCACCTGGATGGGCGCCCGGGTGACCCCCGGCGGCGCCTGGGCCTTCTTCGGCTGCACGATGGCCCCCGGATTCACCTACGAGGGCTACGAACACGGCGACCCGGGGGACCTCACGGCGCGTTACCCGGCGGAGGCCGCCCGGATCGCGGAACTGTGCCGCCCATGACCCTCCTCGACGGACAGACCGCCCTGGTGACCGGCGCGGGCGGCGGCATCGGCTCCGCCATCGCCCTGCGCTTCGCCGAGGAGGGCGCAGCGGTGGCCCTCCACTGCCGTACGGCGGTGGAGGCGGCCGGTGAAGTAGCCGCCCGCATCCGGGAGCTGGGCGGTGAGGCGGTCGTCCTGCGGGCGGACCTGACGGACGAGGAGGCGTGCCACCGGCTGGTCCGCGAGACGACCGACTGGTCCGGCGGCCGCCTCACGGCCCTCGTCAACAACGCGGCCGTCCAGCCCGTCCAGGCGCTGGCCGGGATGACGGCGGCCGAGTGGCGCACGGTCGTCGACACCAACCTCACCAGCGTCTTCGCCTGCACCCAGGCCGCCGCGGCCCACCTGCGCGAGCACGGCGGCGGCACCATCACCCACATCGCCTCCATCGAGGCCGACCGGCCCGCCCCCGGCCACGCCCACTACAGCGCCGCCAAGGCCGCCGTCGTCATGCACGCGCGCGCGGCCGCCCTGGAGTACGGCCCCCTCGGCATCCGGGTCAACTCGGTCTCGCCGGGCCTCATCGACCGGGAGGGCCTGGCCCAGGCCTGGCCGGACGGCGTGCGCCGCTGGCTCGACGCCGTTCCCACCGGGCGGCTGGGCCGGGCGCGGGACGTGGCCGACGCCTGTGTGTTCCTCGCCTCGCCCCTCGCCTCCTGGATCACGGGCCATGATCTGGTGGTGGACGGCGGGGTGTCGGCCCGGCCGACGTGGTGAGCGCGGCGGCCGATCCATCCGTACGTACACAGAAGGCCAGTGGGACGGAGGGGTGAGGTGCGCGACGAACACCGGTGGCTGCGACGGCTGACCGTCCTCGGCGCGGGCCTGCTCCTGCTCCTCCTCGGCACGACCGCCCCCGCCTCGGCCCACGCGGCCCTGCGCCAGACGGACCCCGCCGACGGAACCGTCCTCAGGACGGCGCCGCGCCAAGTGACCCTGACCTTCACGGAGTCGGTCGGCCTGCTCACCGACTCCCTGCGTGTCTACGACCCCGGGAACCGACGCCTCCGCACCGGCGAGGCGGACCACGCCGCCGGCCGTTCGGACACCGTCCGGGTCCGCCTGCCCGCCAAGCTGGGCACCGGCACGTACACGGTGGCCTGGCGGGTGGTGTCGGCGGACAGCCACCCGGTGTCCGGCGCGCTCACCTTCTCGGTCGGCAAACGCACGGCGACGGCGACGAGCGTGCTCCCGGACCGTGCCGAGAACCGGGCGACGACCAGCCTCTACAACATCGCGCGCTACCTCGCCTACCTGGCCGTGGCGCTGCTGCTGGGCCCGGCGGCGTTCGTGGCGTACTGCCGCCCGCCGCGGCCGGCCCACCTGCGCACACCGGTGGTGGCCGCCTGGGGCACCCTGTTCGCCTCGACGATCGCCCTCTTCCTCCTGCGGGCCCCGTACGAGGAGGGCACCGCCCCGACGACGGCGTTCGCCCTCTCCGCCCTCTCCCGTACGACGACGACCCGCCCCGGCGAACTCCTCCTCACCCGCCTGGCCCTGCTGCTCCTGGCCGGCGCCTGCGCACTGGCCCTGCGGAGATGGCGCCGCAGGATCCCCCGCCGGGCCGCCCTGGCGACCGCCGCGATCCTCTCCGTCGCCCTCGCCCTGACCTGGGCGGCCTCGGAGCACGCCTCGGCGGGCCTCCAGGTACCCGTGGCGATCACCTCCGCCACGCTCCACCTGCTGGCGATGGCGGCCTGGCTGGGCGGGCTGACCGCCCTGCTGCTGACCCTGCGCCGCACCGCACCGGACCCGGCCGCGCTGCCGGCCCGGACCGTCACCCGCTTCTCCCGGCTGGCCTTCGCCTCGGTGGCGGTCCTGGTGGTGACCGGCGTCTACCAGTCCTGGCGGGGCCTCGGCTCCTGGCAGGCGCTCACCGACACGACGTACGGCCGCATCCTGCTGGCGAAGCTGGCGGCGGTCACCCTGCTGCTCGCGGCCGCGTCCCGCTCCCGCCGCTGGACGACCCGCCTGGCGAGCCTGCCCACGGCACGGGAACGGGACCGGGACCGTGTTCCGGAGCCCGCCGGAGGCCCCCCGCTCCCTCCGGAGCCGGCCCCTTCACCCGCTCCCTCCCCTGACGCTCACCACCTGCGCCGCTGGGTGCTGGCCGAGATGGGCGTGGGCATCGTGGTGCTCGTCCTGACGACCCTCCTGACGAGCACGCTGCCGGGCCGGGCGGCGGCCGAGGCGGCGGAGTCGGGCACGGCGACGACCGGCATCCAGGCGGCCTCGGTCACCACGATCCCCTTCGACGTCGGCACCCCCGGCGGACACGGCAAGGTACAGATCACCCTGGACGCCGGCCGGGTCGGCACGAACTCCGTCCAGGCGGTGGTCTACGGTCCCGACGGCGGCCTGTCCGCGGTCCCCGAACTGCGCATCACCTTCACTCTCCCCGCCCAGCGGATCGGCCCGCTGGACACCAAGGTCACCGACCGGGGCGGGTACTGGGCCGCGGACGCCTTCAACGTGCCGATCCCGGGCACATGGACGATGAAGGTGACGGTACGGGTGTCGGAGGTGGACCAGGTGACGGTGGCGAAGACCGTGCGGGTGGTGCGCTAGCGGTGGTGACCGAGCGTGTGCTGATCGAGGGCGTGGAGTTCGCCGCCGCCCTGACGGTCCGGTCGTCCGGTGTCGGGCTGCTGGCCCTGCACGGCAGCAAGGAGGGCGGCACGGCGGAACTGGCCCACGAGGTGGCGGCCCGCACGGGCGCCAGCTGCCTCGTCTTCACCCAGCCCGCCGGCGACCCGGTGCACATCCCCTCGCACCGCATGTCCGTGCCCACCTGCGGGGCCCTGCGGCGGTTCCTGGCCCATGTGTCCCTGACGGTCTCCCTGCACGGCCACCTGAGGCCCGAGGCCCCCCGCTCGATCTTCCTGGGCGGCCGCAACCGCGCGGCGGCCGGCACCCTGGCCCACAGCCTCACCCTCCTCGCCCCGGACTTCGAGACCGTCGCCGACCTGGACCGCATCCCGACCGGCCTGCGCGGCCTCGGCCCCCGCAACCCGGTGAACCTGACCCCGGCCGGCGGGGTCCAGATCGAACTCCCCCTGAGCGCCCGGACCCAGGGCCCTCAGAAGACCTTCGGAGCCCCGGACACCCCACCCCCGACGGTGACGACCGCACTCACGGCCGGGGTCCGGCAGCTGATGGAGTCGTCGCTCGGGTTCCGCGACTGCTGACCGGGACCGCCCTGCGGCGATCAGTCGCCGGAGAAGATCTCCCGCACTTCCCGGATCGCGTAGTGGACGAGCACGTATCCGGCGGCCGGGTCGGCCCACCACCAGCCGAACGCGGTGTTCAGGACCAGGCCGAGCAGGACCGCCGCGGCGAGCAGGCCGTCGATCAGCGTCACCCGGCCCTCGGTGGACAGCACCGGGTTGCCGAGGGCCGCCCCGGTGCGGGCCTTGCCGAACGCCAGGGCGAACATCACGGCAGCGGTGACCGCTGTCCAGCCGATGCCCAGCGGCGAGGTCCGCGGGTGGAAGCCGGTGGCCAGCACCCACGTGGACTGCACCAGCAGGTACACCGCCAGTGCGGCGAAGCCGACGCCGATCAGCCGCAGCGCACGGCGCCGGCGGGCCTCGCCGGTGCCGGACAGCTCCCAGACCACCACGGTCGAGGCACCGATCTCGATCAGGGAGTCCAATCCGAATCCGGCGAGCGCGACCGAGCGGGCCGACACGGCCGCCACCGCGAGAACCACGATGCCGATCACGTTCCAGCCCAGCGTCACGTACTCCAGGGCGAAGCCCCGGCGAAGCAGAACTCCGTGGGTGGTGCTGTCCAGGGTGGTCACGGCTTGAGTTTTCCAGGCCCCGTTCCGGACCCCACATAGTCATGGGCGAATGCCACGGCTTCGGGTCCTTGGGTGATGCGTTCGACGACGGTGCGTTTCAGGCCGAGTGCGAAGCGGCGTTCAGCGGCGGTGCTGATACCGGCAGGCAGCATCACCAGCTGCAGAAGACGGTGGGAGAACTCCTGGACCTGCCAGATCTCGGGCATGCGCCGGTCGCTGTAGGTGTCCAGCTCGTGGTCGTCACCGTGCCGGTAGTGCGCGATCAGGGCCCGGGTCAGGTCCGCGACGTCGGCGATCGCCAGGTTGGCTCCCTTGCCGCCGAACGGTGTCAGGATGTGGGCCGCGTCCCCGGCCAGCAGCAGCCGGCCGTGGCGCAGCGACCCGGCGATGTGGCTGCGCATCAGCAGGGTGCGTACTTCGGTGATGGCGCCGATGTCCGGCGCCCCGGTGCCACTGTCGGCCAGGCGGCGGACCAGCCGTTCCCTGATGCGGGAAGCCGGCCAGTCCCCGGGAGTGTCCCCGTGCGGGATCTGCAGGTGGAAGCGGCTGATCTGCGGGGTGCGCGGCATCATTCCGGCGAACCCGTCCTCCGTGATCGCGTAGAGAACCCCTTCTGCCGGGACGTCCACCTCGGCGAGCATGGTCAGGGTCTCGTACGGATACCGTACGGCGGCGTCCTGGGGGGAGTCCGGACCGCTGGGCAGGAGCGTGCGCGCGATGCCCCGGTAGCCGTCGCACCCGATGACGAAATCGCAGTCGATCTCCACGTCGTCGCAGACGATGCGGGGCGTCGGTCCGGTCAGGCCGTTCACCTCCCGGACGGGGTGCGAGAACAGCGGCGCGCGTCCGGCGGCCGCCAGCTCGTCGCACAGGTCCCGCACCAGAAGGTGCTGCGGATACACCCAGTGCCGCAGGCCGCCGGTGAGTGCCTCGTAGTCCAGGCGCATACGGCTGCCGGTCATCCGGAAGTCCGACCAGCCGGCCCGGCGGCCCTCCGCCACGAGGCGGCCGGCGAGTCCCCGGCTTCGGAGGTATTCCACCGTGCGATGTTCCAACAGGCCCGCGCGGGCGCGTTGTTCGATGTGCTGACGGGTCTGCCGCTCCAGCACCACGTGGTCGATGCCCGCCTGGCCCAGTACGGCGGCGGTGACCAGGCCCGCCGGTCCCGCACCGATGATGCCGACCTGAGTGCGAACGCGTCGCCTCACTTCGTAGTCCCCGCTTCTCGTGGCCGACCCACGGCGGTCCGGTCCGGCCGGGCGCACGCCCTGGTGCGCCGGACCGGACCGGTCGCCCTCCGGTCGGCGGTGTGATCCCGTGCTCGGCTGTCGTCGGTCGTCAGGCCGGGTCGAGGACCAGGCCGTAGGTCACTTCACGGCTGCTGCCGTCCCCGACGGGTGTGGGGTCCAGGATCAGTTCCGGCTTGACCGCCGACGCGATGTCGTCCTCGATGTGCGGGCCGCCCTTGAAGTACAGCTGGGTGGTCAGGACCTGGTGCCCCTCGGCGGACACCCGCACGTGCAGGTGGGCAGGGCGCCACGCGTGCCAGCCCGCCGCGGCGATGAGCCTGCCGCAGGAGCCGTCGGTGGGAATCTCGTACGGAGACGGCTCGACGGTGCGCACCTTGAAGGCGCCGTCGTCGCCGGTCACCACCGTGCCGCGGAGGTTCCATTCGGGCAGGCCGGGCGCGAACTGGGAGTACACGCCGTCGTCGTCGGCCTGCCACATCTCGATGGTCGCGCCGGGCAGGGGCGTTCCGTCGGTCGAGGTGACCCGGCCCTGGAAGACCAGCGGGACGCCCCCTTCGCTCTCCCGCATGGGAAGCGCGCTGTCGGCCGGCAGGCGAGGGGCGTCCGGCACGAAGTACGGGCCCTCCGGGCTGCCCTTGGTGCCGTCCCGGTTCTCGTTGGCCACCTGCTCGATGGTCTGCTCGATCCAGACGTCGAGGAACAGCGGCCACTCGCCGTCCTCGCCCACCTGGATGAGCCACGCCTTCAGCGCGTCGAACTCGGCGTACGTCACCTTGTGGCGGCGGATGATGTCGCGTGCGGCGCCGATCAGTTCGCCGGCGAGGGCGCTGACCCTCGCGGTGTCGGCGACCGGCGCCTGGTCGCGTTGGCGGGCGCGGAACTGCTCGGTGGCGGCCGCACCGGAGGAGGCCGCGGTGGCGGTCGGTGCTGTCAGTTGCTCGGTCATCGGTTCCCTCGGTTCTACGGGTGCTGTCGTGGTCAGTGCGGGCGGCGGACGCGGCGTACCGCGCCCTCCAGGAGGGCCCAGGGGTCGGCGGGCTCCAGTTCGCCCTGCGCGGCCCGGTCGAGGAGTTCGGCGAAGCAGGCCCGGTAGAGGCGTTCACGGTCGACGGGGCCCGTCTCCTTCTCCAGGCGACGGATCACGCCCTGCTGGAGTCCGCCGCCGTGGTGCACGGCGATCTTCTTGCGCCAGGCGATCGGCTCGGGCAGCCGTGTGCCCATCGCCGTGCGCAGGTGGTACTTCTCGCGGCCCTCGCGCACCTTGCACTCCGGCGCGGTCTCCAGGGCCACCCGCATCACCGGCCAGGCCCAGAAGGGGTGGTGGGTGGTGGTGCCGTAGGCGAGCGGCATGCGGTTGGACAGTTCGTTGCTGCGCCGGGTGCGGTCGACGGCCGTGAGGCACTGGTCGATCAGGTCGTCGCGGTGGTCGAAGGGGCGGTAGAGGCCGGCGTTGATCAGATCGCTGCCGTAGCCGGTGAGCAGCACCTTCTCGGGGGCGACGGCGCCCAGCCGCTGCACGGACGTGGCGGTCAGGGCGACTTCGACGACCTCGGGGTCGGTGACGCCCAGCCAGCGGACGGCCTCCGGTATGGAGGCGATGATCTCGTCCTCGGTCAGATGGACGGGTTCGAGCGCGATGCCCAGCTCGGCGCAGAGTTCGGCCGCGTCGGCGAGTTCGTCGCCCCAGGGGGTGGCCACGCTGTACGGGGTGACGGGCAGGCCGGCCCGGGCGGCGAGGTAGGTCACCGTGCCGGAGTCGATCCCGCCCGACAGGAGGGTGGCGTAGCCGGTGCCCTCGGGGGTGGCCGCGGCGATCCGGCGGATCTCCTCGGTCAGCGCCTCGATCTGGGCCTCGCCGGCGGCGAGCGGGTCGTCGCGGAGCGGGGCGCGGAACGAGGCGAGCGGGTCGTGCTCGTCGCGGGCCTCCATCAGCCAGGCGCCGTCGGTGCGCCGGGTGCGGGTGTGGATGCCGTGGCGCAGCCGGTTCACGCCGAGCAGGAGGGTGCCGCGTTCATGGCCGGGGGTGCCCTCGGTGGACGCGACGGGCAGGTCGAGGGCGGGCAGCACGAGGGGCGCGAGCAGCAGGTCCGTGAAGTAGGCGAACAGGCCGCGCAGGCGGTTGACGGCGTAGTAGACCGGGTCCTCGTTGAACGCGGAGATGTGCAGGGTGACGGTGTCCGCCTCGACGCGCAGGACGGTGGCGGCGGTGTGGCCGGGGTCCTCCGCGGACGTGGTCAGGGTGCGCACGTCGAGGGTGAACGGGGGGTTGTCGGGGAGTACGGCGCCGGCGGGCCCCCGGTAGTACACGTTCAGGTCGCCGAGGTCGGCGCTCTGGGACAGGCGGGCCAGTTCCGGGACGGGCGCGTTGGTGACCACGCACCACTTGCTGACCGGAGGCAGGTCGACGAGGGAGGTCACGGTCACGCCTTTCCGATGATCCGGCGCATGCGCTGCTGGGCCTCGCCCGCCGAGAAGGCGGTGCGGTGGGATCGCTTGCCCTCGTCGCGGACCCGGCGCAGGCCTTCCACGAAGGGGCCGTTGACCCGGGCACGGGTCGACTGCACGGCGGCGGCGGTGTACGAGGCGATGCGCCGGGCGTGGCCGAGCGCGCTGTCCAGCAGGTCCTCCGGGGCGGTGACCTCCTGGAGGAGGCCGTCCGTGAGGGCGCGGTCGGCGGGCCACTCGGCGCAGGTGTAGAGCATCTCCTGCATGACGCTGCGGCCCACCACCGTCTCCAGCATGTAGCCGCCGAAGTTGCAGGCGATGCCGACCCGGAACTCGGGCATCACCAGCGTCGAGGTACGGCTGCCGACGCGGAGGTCGCAGCAGAGGGCGATCTGCAGTCCGACGCCGATCGCGAAGCCGTCGATGGCGGCGACGACGGGTTTCGAGATGCCGGCGATGGTGCCGTACAGCTCGGTGATGTCGTCGATCCAGGCGTCGACCTCGTCGCCGCCGGAGAACTCCGAGACCTCGTGGAAGTCGCCGCCGGCCCCGAAGGACCGGCCGGCGCCGCCGTACAGGACGACACAGCGGATCCGGTCGTCGCCGTCGAGGTCGGTCAGCACCCTGGTCAGCTCGCGCATGCGCGCCCTGCTGAACGGGTTCTGTTCGTGTGCCTGCGAGAACTCCACCAGGGCGATGCCCTCGGAAAGTACCTCGCACTTCATGGTCGCTGTCTCGATGTCGATCGTCGACACGGACCCTCCCTCAGCAAACAGTTGGAATATTTATGCGGTCGGTTCGGTGCCCTGGTGCACGAGGAGTTGATTGAATGTACGGTGATCGGAATGTTCATTCATCGAGAAGGAATGTGAGACATGGCGATCACGGGCCCGAAGGGCTTTCGCAGCGTGACCAGGAACATGGGGCTCAAGGACATCGAGGACGACTTCGCGGTCGTCGTCTCCGACGTTCCCGCCCGCTCCGCCGCCGTGTTCACGCGTTCGCGTTTCGCGGGACCGAGCGTCGTCATCAGCCGCGAGGTGGCGCACCGGCAGCAGAGCCGCGGCATGGTCGTGCTCTCCCGGAACGCCAACGTGGCCACCGGCAAGGCGGGCGCGGACAACGCCGCCGAAGTGCGCCGCAGGGTCGCCGAGATCGTCGGCATCGACCCCGAGGAGCTGGTCATCGGCTCGACCGGTGTGATCGGCCGCCCCTACCCCATGGAGAGCATCCGGGCCGGACTCGACGCGCTGTCCTGGCCGTTCCCGGAGGCGGACTACGCGACGGCGGCCGCGGCCATCATGACGACCGACACCCGCCCGAAGCACTTCAGCGTGCGGGTCGGCGATGCCGTCCTCGCCGGTATCGCCAAGGGCGTCGGCATGATCGAGCCGAACATGGCGACCCTGCTGACGTTCTTCTTCACCGATGCCGACATCCCGGCCGCCGAACTCGACGCCCTGTTCCGGCGTGTGATGGACCGGACGTTCAACGCCCTGAGCATCGACACCGACACCTCCACCAGCGACACGGCCGCGCTCTTCGCCAACGGCCTGGCCGGCCCCGTCGACCTCGCCGAGTTCGAGGAGGCGCTGTACACCGTCGCGCTGCGCCTCGTACGCGACATCGCCTCGGACGGCGAGGGCGCCAGCAAGCTCATCGAGGTCCAGGTCACCGGGGCCCGCGACGACGCCCAGGCCAAGCGGGTCGGCAAGAGCGTGGTCAACTCCCCCCTGGTGAAGACGGCCGTGCACGGCGCCGACCCCAACTGGGGCCGGGTCGCGATGGCCATCGGCAAGCTCGACGACGAGACCGACATCCAGCCGCACCGCGTCCGCATCTGGTTCGACGATCTCCCCATGCACCCGGAGGAGCCGAGTGACGCGCTGCTGGAGCGGGCGGCCCGGTATCTCACCGGCGACGAGGTGGTCATCCGGGTGGACCTCGGCATCGGCGAGGGCGCGTTCACGGTCTACGGCTGCGACCTCACCGAGGGCTATGTGAAGCTCAACGCCGACTACACCACCTGAGCCGGCCGCGGCGCGGCACGGTCCGCCCGGACCGTGCCGCAGGGCCGCGCTCAGTACACCGGGAGCCGGGGATCGATCTCGTTCACCCATGCCACGACGCCCCCTTCCAGGTGTACGGCGTCGGCGAACCCGGCCTCCCGCGCCACGGCCAGGACCTCGAGCGTGCGTCGGCCGGTCCGGCAGTAGAAGACCGGTGTACGGCCCTGCCGCAACGTCGGCAGGGCGGAACCGTCCAGCCATTCCCGCATCGGAACCAGGCGCGCACCGGGGATGCGCACGATCTCCCACTCGTGGGGCTCCCGGACGTCGACGAGGTCGATCGGGGCCCCTTGGTCGAGCAGTCGCTTCAGGTGCCGTGGTGTGATGGCGGACCCGTCGGCCGGGGCCGCCCGGTGCCGGTCGTCGCTCACAACTCGCCCCGCGCGGGGTAGTCGTTCTCGTTGATCCAGCGGACCGTCTCCACGACCTCGTCCAGATGCGGCCGCAGGAACGGCATCGTGGTCTGCACGGCCGCGTAGAGGGTGCCGTCCGGGCGGACGAGGAACAGGCCCGGCTCACTGAACTCGTTCGGCTGGCCTTCCTTGATGGCCTTGGAGACGTACAGGCCCCACTCCCGCATGGACGCGAGGGACAGGCCGTAGCCGATCGGCACCCGGCTGATGCCCCACTCCTCGACAGCGCGCCGGGCGCGGTCCTCGTCGTCTCCGCTGACCGCGAGGACGCGGTCCACTCCCACGGCGGCGAACTCGTCGATCAGTCCGTCGAGTTCGGTGACGTGGGCTCGGCACATCGGGCAGTGCACACCCCGGTAGAAGACCACCAGGCTGAAGCGGTCGGGCCGCTGGTCGGCGAGGACCCAGCGGCCGCCGCCGACCAGCGGGACGTCGAGGGCGGGGACGGGCTGACGGGGTATGGGCATGTGAGGCTCCAGTGACGGCGAGGACGATCGGGCGGTCGGGACGGGACTCAGGCCGCGTCGGGCAGGGTCAGCTGGCCCCGGAACAGCACCCGGGTGCCGCCCGGGCCGATGGCCGTACGGCCGTGCAGGGTCCGCTGGTTGTCGATGATCAGCAGGTCCCCGACCTGCCAGCGGTGCGTGTACGCGTACCGCTCGGAGCGCAGGAAGGCGTCCAGCTCGGTGAAGAACCGCTCGGACAGCTCGGGGTCCATCCCCTTGACCCTGACCTCCCAGGAGCGCGGGGTGACGTCGGGGGGAAAGGCCGTCGCCAGGTTCAGGGACTTCACCCGGCCGTAGTCCCGGGTCACCGGGATGGCGTACCAGTCCTCGGGGACCGTCGGGAAGTAGCCGCGCTCGGTGACCAGGTACTCGATCTCGTACTCGTCGAGAACCCGGCGCAGGTGCTCGGGCATTTCCGCCCAGGCGGTGAGCTGGTCGCTGATGTAGGTTTCGCCGGAGCCCGGCGCGTCGGAGAACTCGGCGGCGTACAGGATGATCAGGTCGACACGCTCGCCGACCAGCAGCCCGTCCGTGTGGACGGGCAGCGGGCCGCGCCCGGTGACGACCTTCCCCTCGTCGTGCGAGGCGTTGAGCTTGAGCAGGTCGGCGCCGCCCTCGCCGAACTTGTGGTCGACGGTGTCCCCGAGCGAGCGGACCAGCAGCTTGAAGTCCGCCTCGTCCAGGCCGAGTCCGCGGACCAGGGCGCACCCGTTGCCCAGCGCGGCCCGCTTGGTCTCCTGGGCCAGTGCCTCGACGGGCCGGCCGGGACTCCAGGGAATGACCGCGCCCATGCCGGACGGAGTCAGCCGCTGATAGCCGTCGTTCTCGGTGTTCTCGATGTCGGACATGCCGAATCCCCTCCCAAAGTGCTTTTCTGCGTGTGCCGTTAGGCGAGCGCGGTGCCGCGCGCTATCTCCGTCTCCAGCCGGGCCACCGTCACGGGCGCGGAGAACAGGCGTTCCATGTCGAAATCGATCCCGAAGACGTCCTCCAGCGCGGACAGGACCTGGATCAGCGTCACCGAGTTGACGCCGAGGCTGATCAGATCCACGTCGTCCTGCGACGGGGAGAGCGGGTGGCCCCGGGAGACGAATTCCTCGCGGACGGCGACCGGTACATCGGTTCTGGTCATCGGCTTTCGGCCCTTTCGATCCCGTCGAATTCCTCGATGCCTTCGATGCCTTCGATGCCTTCGATGCCTTCGATCCCGTCGACGGCATCGCTGGCGTCGATGGCGTCCCGGACGTGACGGGCGTTGTCCGGCCGGAACACGTCGAAGTGCCCGCCGGTCAGCACGGCCGTACCGGCGGTCCGCGCCACCCGGCCCCAGGCGCCGGCGTCCCGCTCGGCCGGCTGCTCACCGGCCCGGAACTCCACGACGGGCAGGGCGGCCGGTCGCGGACTCCAGGCGGCCAGCGCCGCGATGTTCTGCCGGTACACCTCGAACCGGGTGCGCAACGTCGGATCCGTGGCCACGTCGGCCCGGTCGACGTCCGCCCCGCTGGTCTCCCGGATGTCCCTGAGGAACCCCGCGAGCAGGGCATCGTCCCCGGGGTCGCCGTGGGCACGGGACGCGGCGGAGACCGGGGTGTCGACCACCACGACCCGGGCCACCGGCACCCCGCAGATCCGTGCCGCTTCGAAGGCCAGCGCGCCCCCGAAGGACCACCCGGCGAAGACCAGCGGCCCGTCACCGGACAGCACCTCGGCGGGCAGCTCCCGCAGACAGCCCCGGGCGAGCCCGGTCAGCGAGACCGCCGGGCCGGACCGGGCCACCGGAGCGTCGAACCCGGCCACATGGACGTCGATGTCGCCCGGCAGCTCCCGGATCAGCCCCGCATAGCAGGAGACACCACCGCCCACCGGCGGGAAGAGCACCAGCCGCAGCCGTGGACGCACGGCGGCGCGCGGGCGGTACGTCCAGATGCCGGAGCCGCGTTCGCCCCGCACCCGGCGGCACAGCGAGGCCAGACCCGCGACCGTGGGGTCCGCCATGAAGTCGCCGAACGACACCTCGTGTCCGAGCCGGCCGCGTACCAGGGAGAGCAGCCGGATCGCGTCGTACGAACTGCCTCCGGCCTCGAAGAAGCCTCGTCGGCCCGGGGGTTCGCCCAGCACCTCCCGCCAGCACCCGGCGATCTCCTGGCCCAGCGGGTCGCCTGCGGGGACCGCCGGTTCCGCGTCCGCGCGCTCGTCGTCGGGCAGGGGCAGCGACTGGAGCCGGCGCCGGTCCACCTTGCCGTTGCCGGTCAGGGGGATCTCGTCGAGGGCGACCACGGCGTCCGGGACCATGTAGTGCGGCAGGGCCTTGCCGAGCGCGGCGTACGCGTCCCGCTGCCAGGTCCCCGGCGGGTCCTCGGCGAGGGTGACGTACGCGACGAGACTCTTGCGGCGGCCTTCCCCACGAACGCACGCGGCACTGCCCCGGACGCCCGGCAGGCGGTCCAGGAGGTGTTCCACCTCGCCCAGCTCCACCCGGTGTCCGTTGAGCTTCACCTGGGTGTCGGTGCGGCCCAGGAACTCCACCACGCCGTCGGGGTGCCGGCGGCCTCGGTCGCCGGTGCGGTAGATCCGCCCGAACACGGGGTGGTCGACGAACGCCGCCGCCGTCTTCTCCGGGTCGTTGACGTAGCCGTCGGCCACGCCCGCGCCGCCGATGCAGATCTCCCCGATGTGCCAGTCCGGACACAGCCGCCGTTCCGCGTCGAGCACATGGATGTCCTGGCCCGGCAGGGCCGTGCCGTACGGGATGGAACGGCCCGCGCAGTCGGCGTCCGTGACCGGGTGCCGGATGGACCAGATCGCGCCCTCGGTCGCCCCGCCCAGGCTCATCACCCGCGCGGCCGGCGCAAGGCGCCGCAGGGCGGCGGGAAGCGTCAGCGGGATCCAGTCGCCGCTGAGCATGAAGGTCCGCACCGTCGGGACGGCGGTCCCCTCCTCGGCCAGCAGGGACGCCAGCGCGGGGGCCGAGTTCCAGATCGTCACACCGTGCCGGCCGATGAGGTCGGCCCAGGCGGCGGGGTTGCGCGCGGACCGCTCGGAGAGCATCACGACGGCGCCGCCGCGCAGCAGCGGTCCGAAGATGTCGTACACGGACAGGTCGAAGCCGATCGACGAGACCGACAGCACGCAGTCGCCGGCGCCGAGGCCGAGTTCGTCGTTGACCGCGTCGATCGTGGTGAGGGCCGCGGCGTGCGAGATCACCACGCCCTTCGGTTCACCGGTCGAGCCGGAGGTGAAGATGATGTACGCCGTGGGCGTCGCGTCCGGGGCCGGGCGGTGCGCGGGCGGCCCGGAGGGCACGGCGTCCGGCTCCGGCAGGTGCAGGGGCCGTACCCCGCGCCGCGCCCAGCCCTGGTCCGCCTCCGGCCGGCCGTCGGTGAACGCGAAGCGGACCTCGCCGCGCCGCGCGATGCTGTCGAGACGGCCGGCCGGGATGCCGTGGTCCAGCGGGATGTAGACGCAGCCGGCGAGCAGACTTCCGAGAACGGCGATCACCTGGCCGCGCCCGCGCGGCAGATGCACGGCGACCTTGTCCCCGGGGCGGGCGCCCGCCGCGCGCAGGGCGTCCGCCACCGCCGCCGCGTGTGCGGCCAGCTCCGCGTAGCCGAGGGTGCCCTGCTCGTCGTGCACGGCCGGGGCGTCGGGTGTTTCGGCGGCGCGGCGCATCACCCGGTCGTGCAGGGTCTCCCCCGCGACGGAGGCGAGGGGCCGGGCCGGGGCCGGGGTGCGGTACGGCAGGCGCGCCCAGTGGTCGCGGGACGCGGCGAGTTCCCCGACGAGGTCGGCGTACTGGCCGACGAAGTCCTCGACGAAGCCGGTGTCGAAGGCGTCCGTCCGCCAGTCGAAGCCCAGCCGGACGCTGCCGTCGGCGTCCATGACCACCTGGTGGTCGAACAGCACCTGGGGCACCCTCAGCTGCACCTCGTCCCAGCGCCGCCGGAACCCGAGGTCCGCCTCGCGGCGCCCGTCGGCCGTCAGCGCGGTGAAGGCGAACGGGTACGGCAGCCGGCGCGGGTCGCCGCCGGGGTCGGCCAGCCGGGCGATCTCGGCGCCGCTGAGGGAGCCGTGCAGGGCCTGGGCCAGGTAGCGGCGCTGCACGGTCCCCGCGATCCCGGCGAAGCCCTGCCCGGCGGTCGCCGGGATCTCCAGCGGCATGGTGGTGCCGTGGTTGCCGAGGCCGTCCAGGGCCGGTGGCTGTCCGGCGCGCCGGGAGTACAGCACGGTCAGGGTGTGCGGGACACCGCCGCCGAGGCGGCCCAGGAGCACGCCGTAGACGGAGAGGTAGACCATCGCGGGCGTCAGACCGTGCTCGCGGGCCGTCCCGGCGAGGGCGCGCGCGGTGGCCGCGTCGACGGTCAGCATGCGGTGCGTGACGTCCGGGCCGGCGCGCCGCCAGTCGGGTCGCAGCGGCAGTTCCGCCGGGTCGGGCAGGGCGGCGGCCCGCTCGCTCCAGAACCGCCGGTCCCGCGCGGACCGGTCCCGGCCGCCCGCCGCACGAGAGACGCCGGCCGGGGCCGTGCCCGTGGCCGCCCGGTCCGACACCAGTGCGGCGAGGAAGACGTCCAGCGACGCCGCGTCCATCAGCCACAGGGCGTAGACGAGGTGCAGGCGCGCCCGCTGCTCCGAGCACACGGCGACGACGCGCAGGCGCGGCCCGCCGGCGAAGGCGAAGGTGTCCGCGGTGCAGGTCTCGCGCACGGCGGTGTCGACGGCGTCGAAGTCGGCGTCGGCGACCCGGCGGATCTCGACGTCGGTCTCGTCCGCGGCCGCCTCGGGCAGGACCGGCATCGACAGGTCGTCAGCCAGGGCGACGCGCAGGACGGGGTTGGCGCGCACCAGCCGGCGCAGCCGGTCCCCGAGCCCGGGGACGCACGCCGGGTCCAGGTCGCAGCCCACGTAGTACCGGGCGGGCCCGGAGAGTTCCATGCCCGCCTGCTCGCCGACCAGGTAGGCGCGCTGGATCGGGCTCAGCGCGTCGGGCGGCAGGACGGCCGCCAGTGCTTCGGTTGCGGTCTCGGTCATCAGTGGACGATCTCCCCGGCCTTGTCGCGGCTGAGGAAGCCGCTGGGACTGAACGTCGGCCCGTAGGCGCCCACGCCGAGGAACATCAGCGTGTCGCCGGCCGCCACCTGAGGCAGCGGCACGTCCTCGGCGAGCACGTCCAGCTGCGAACACAGCGGCCCGGTCACGTAGGCGCGCTCCGGAGCACCCGGGCGCCCCGGACCCACCGCCCGGACCAGGGGCTCGCCCCGGCCGCCGCCGGCCACCAGCCGGCCGGCGACGAACAGGTGGTTCAGGCCGGCGTCGACGACCACATAGCGCCGGTCGCCGACGGTCTTCACGTCCAGCACGGTGGTGAGCAGCACCCCGGCCGGGCCGGCGATGGCGCGGCCGTACTCGCAGACGACGGTCCGGTCGCCGTCGTCTCCCCACGCCTGCGGCTCGTCGCTCGCCGCCTCCAGCCCCGCCCAGTCCACGTCCGGGTCGGCGGCGCACCACGGCAGGGCGATGCCACCGCCGACGGAGACGAGCCCGAGCTTCAGCCCGAACCGCTCCTCGACGTCCCGGGCCCGCTCCAGGGCCGCCCGGCGGGCCGCGCCGATGACCCCCGCGTCGGCGTACTGCGAGCCGAAGAACAGGTGCAGGCCGTCGACCGACAGGGCGGAGTCCCGCAGGACGTCCACGACCTCGGCGAGATCCTCCGCGGCCACCCCGAACTGGTTGGGGGACGGCGCGCTGCCCGGGGTGCGGCCCGGATACGGCGTGTTCAGGCGTACGACGGCCCGCCCGGCGACGCCGAGTCCGTCCGCCACCTCGGCGAACAGGCGGGCCTGGCCCGGGGACTCGACGGTCACCGCGACCCCGGCGGCCAGCGCGGCGGCCGCCTCGGACCGCGTCTTCGCCGGGCCGGTGAACAGCACCTTCGCGGCCGGCATACCGGCGTTCAGCGCGGTCTCCAGTTCGGCCGTGGAGCACACGTCGAAGCCGTCCACGAGGGACGCCAGGGCGGTGACGACACCGGGGTGCGGGTTGGCCTTCAGCGAGTAGTACAGCTCCGCGCCGGATACCGAGGCGGCCCGGACCCGGTCGACGGCGGCGCGCAGGGCGGCACGGCCGTAGACGAACGCCGGGGTTCCGCCGGCGCGCTGCACCAGGAGCCGGGCCTCGCGCTCGGTGGGCATCCAGAACCCGGCCGGGACGGAAGGTTCGTCAGTGCGCACAGCGGGTCCCTCCCGCCTGACACAGCGCTTCGATGACGCAGGCGTGGAGCCGGTCGATGACGTCGGTTCCGTGCATCGCGATCCCCCGTCGGTAGTAGTAGGTCAGCGCCATCTCCGCCGCCGACATCTGCAGTTCGCCCTGGAGCTGGTAGCGCAGCGAGCGGCCCAGCGGGCGCGGCTCCCAGGAGCCGAGGTCGCGGGCCCGCAGGCCGCGCTCCTTGGGGTGCTGGTTGAACAGCACCGTGGAGAACGGGAAGCGGTCGGTGCCGTCGAGTCCGTGCTCCGCGGCCCGCTGGTCGAACTCCCACGCGCTGTGCGCCGTACCGGCCGCCAACTGGCCGGCGTACTCCCTGGCCTTGTCCTCGACCGGGGCCGGTCCGCCGCCGCGCAGCACGAGCTGGCTCATGAACATGCCGGCCGCCGTGTCCGGCATGCCGTCGCGGGCCTGGACGGGGACGACGACGTTCAGCGCGCCGAGGCCGAAGGTCCGGGAGACGGCCTGGTCGAAGGCGGCGAGGACGACCGCGAAGACCGAGACCCCGGTCGCCGCCGCGAGCCGGTGGGCGGCCCGTACCGCCCGTACGCCGAAGGGCCGGGAGAGCAGGAGTCCGTCGCGCGCGCCGGCCGCCTCGGGCAGTTCGGTCTGCCCGGCGCCCTTCAGGGCCTCCCGCCAGTACTCCGCGTCCGGCGTCGGCTCCGTGGGGCGGCGCGTCGCCGCGCAGTAGGTGCGGAAGCCGTCCGGCGGTGGGGCGTCGCCGAGAGGTGCGCCGAGCAGGAGCGCGCGCAGCTCGCGGGCGATCAGGTCCATGCTCAGCCCGTCCAGGAACAGATGGTGGGCGACCACGACGACGGACGTCGTGCCCTCGCCCGGCACCAGGACGGCCCGCAGCGGGGGAGCCGTCGTCGGGTCGATCAGCCGCGTCACCGCCTGGAAGCGGGCCTCCTGCACCGTGCGGGATCCGGCCTCGTGGACGGTGAGCGGGCAGCGCACCCCGGCGGGCTCGGTGTGGACCTGCCCGGTCCACTCCGGGGTGAGGGAGAGCCGCAGCACGTCGTGCCGGGCCACCAGCGCGTCCAGCGCGGCACGCGCCTCGGCCGGGGTCACCGTCCCCTCGACGCGGACCTCGCGGGAGAGGTTGCACCAGTTGGCGTTGCCGTCCGCCATACAGGTGGCCAGGTAGGCGAGTTGCCGGGTGGAGAGGGGGTGGGTGCCCGGCTCGCCGGAAACGGTGTCCGCGGCGTCCTCGGGCACGGCCGACGCGGGTGTCTCCGTGCGGCCCAGCCGCTCGATCGCCGCGGCGAGGGAGGCCACATCGCGGTGGCCGAAGCAGTCCTGGGCCGAGAGGGCCAGCCCGAAGTGCCGGTTGACCCGGGCGACGAACGCGATCATGTCGAGCGAGCCGAGGCCCGCCTCGACGAACGCGGTCGATGCGGTCGACTCCCCCTGCGCATCCAGTAGTTCGAGCAGGACGTCCGTCGTGGTCGCCTCCTGGCTCGGCGCACCCGGCCCGGACGCCTCCTCTGCGGAGACGGAGGCCGCGAGCGCCATCCGGTCGACCTTCCCGCTGCGCAGCAACGGAAGTTCCCGGCGCACATGGACGTCCGGCGCGGGCAGCTCCAGCCGCCCCGCCACCGCGCGCACCCGCTCCCGCAGCGTGCCCTCGTCCTCGGGCGCGAGATCCCGTACGGCGACGAAGGCGTGCGGGCCCTGCCGGTCGACGACGACACACTGGGCCACGTCCGCCAGCTCCTCGGCCTCGGCGACGAAGCGGTGGTACGAGACGCGCCGGCCGGACACCTTCAGGTCGTTGCCCGCGCGCCCGGCGATCACCAGGTCACCGTCGGAGCGGAAGCCGATGTCGCCGGTGCGCAGGACAGGGGGCATCGGCTCGACGTGGAAGGTGCGCGGGGTCGTGCCGGGGCCGTCCGTGAGGATGCCCAGGGCCGGCGCGGCGGAGGCGATGAGCACCTCGCCCCGGCCGTCCGCGTCCGGCTCGGCGAGCGTCACCGTCACCCCGGGGCGGGGCCGTCCGACGGGCAGCCCCCAGGTCCCGGCCGCGTCCTCGGGGCGCGCCGCGCGCCGGAAGAGCTGGGCGAGGGTGCCCTCGGTCATGCCGTACAGGTTCACGATCTCGGCGCCGGGGGCGAGGCCGCGCCACTGCTGCGCCACGCGCGCGGGCAGCACCTCCCCGGCGAAGAAGGCCAGCCGCAGCGCGCCGAGCCGCGTGGAGTCGGCGCGCAGGACGTCCGCGACGCGCCGGGCGAGGGACGGGACGAGGAAGGCGAGCGTCGGCCTGCTCTCGACGAGGTGTCCGCCGAGCGCGGCCAGGTCCAGCTGGACGTCCACGGGGGGCAGGTTCAGTCTGCCGCCGGCGACGAGCACGCCGAGCAGCTCGCGCAGCGAGGGGTCGAAGTTGACGCGGGTGAGGGCGGCGCAGGTGTCGTCCTCGCCCAGCTCGAACTCCTCGACGAACCAGGACAGGAACGCGTTCAGGCCCGTCCTGCTGCCGACGATCGCCTTCGGGGCGCCCGTCGAACCGGACGTCGGAATGAGGTAGCCGGCGTCGTCGCCGGGGTACCGCCAGGCGCTGTCGGGGCGCTGTGGGCCCGTGGTGTCGAGGACGACCCGGCCGGTGGCCGCGTCGACGACCAGCTCGCCGACGTCCGCGCCGGTGGCGCCACGGAAGTGCGCCACCGGGGAGACGTCGCTGCTCAGCAGGACCGACGGCCGGGAGATGCGCTCGGTCCACGCGTACTGGGCGGACGTCATCCCGGCGTCGACGGGCACGGGGACGGCACCGCTGCGCAGCGCGGCCAGCAGCCCGACGACGTAAGCGGGGGTCAGCGGGCCGAGGAGCAGCACGTTGGTCCGTGCCGCGCCCGCCTCGGTCAGGCGGCGGGCCACGTCGTCGACGGCCGCGCCGAGCCCGGCGTACGACAGCTCGTGCCCGCACCACTCGACGGCCGTGCGGTCGGCCCGGCCGAGGTCGAGCAGCCGGCTCAGGGCATCCGGTGTCTGCATGGCGGCGCTCACTCGGTCCGGGCGGTCGGCGGCCGCAGGACCAGCCGGGCGAGTTCCTGCCGGGCGGCGTCGTCACTCGCGGCGAGCACCTCGGCCAGCTCGCCGGAGTGGTCCTTGCGCTGGTTCAGCCGGAAGCAGGAGGCGAGCTGGAGGTCGTACAGGCGGAAGCCGACGATGTTCTTGAGATAGCCGTCCGTGAGCTGGGCCGGCATCTCGTCCAGGGACCAGGTCGACCCCTCGACGGTCTCCTTCTGCAGCCGGTCGATGAGGCCGGTGACGTCGGCGCGGGTGCGGGCCGCGTCGCTGACCTCCAGCCGGCCGGAGATCTCCACCGCGCAGTACAGCCAGGTGGGGATGCGGCTGCGGGTGCCGAACCACTCGGCGGGCACGTAGGTGTCCGGGCCGAGCACGGTGATCGTGGCCGGGGCGCCCGCCTCGAAGGCCGCCGTCATCGCGTTGGCGCGGGCGACGTGCCCGGCGACGAACAGTCCGCTCTGCTCGCTGCCGCGCAGGTCCACGGGGAGCGGCGAGGTGTACACCGTGCCGGCGTGATGGGTCGCGAGGACCCCGAAGGACCTCGCCCGTACGAAGTCGGCCATGGCGGGCAGCGGCAGGCTGAAGTGGTCTCGGGTGTACATGGTCAGCGACGGTCCTTCGACTCGGCGTCCAGCGGTTCCAGGCCGATGCCCTCGCGGGCTCCGCGTTGCGGCGGGTGGAACGCGATGGCGTGCAGGGCTCCGGCGAGCAGGGTGAAGAAGCCCGTACGGGCGAAGGTGCCGCCACCGGCCGCGCGCAGCAGCAGTCCGCCGAGGGCGCCGATCTCGTCCTCGACGCGGTCGCGGGCGCGGACGGCCAGGTTGAGCTGGTCGCCCGCCGGCCGGCCGGTGTCGATCGCGTCGGCCGCGTCGAGCAGTTCCGCCTGCAGTCGGCGCAGCCCGTCGAAGGCTTCCGTCCACCGCCTGGAGCCCGCCCGCCGCTCGGCCGGGGTGGCGGTCGCCAGGCAGCGGGCGACGCCGAGGTAGGAGGCGCTGATCAGCAGTTGGAACCAGGTGTAGCAGTCGGTGGCGAAGCGCCGGCCGGTCTCGCCGCGCAGCGGGAAGACGCGGTCGTCCGGTACGCGCACACCGGACAGGCGGACGGCGTGGCTCTCCGCCGCGCCGAACACCGGGCTGGTCCAGAACGGTTCGCGCTCCAGGCTCCCGGCCCCGGCCGGGACGAAGACCTGCGCGTATCCCTCGGGGGTGTCGTCGGCCGCGCGCAGCTCGGCCATCAGGGACAGCACGTCCATGCTGGTGGACAGGGAGCACGGCCGCTTCAGGCCGGTGACGAGCCAGTCGGCGCCGTCGCGGACCGCCCAGCTGCCGAGCGTGCGCAGGTCGCGGCCGGGCGCCGACTCCGCGCCGCCCGAGGCGAGGAGCCCGGCGCCGGTGCCGAGGTCCTTCACGATCGCCGCGGCCCGCTCGTCGCCGGAGCGGGCCACCCGGCCGAGCGCGGCGATCTTGTAGTGGTGCATGGTCGTGGCGATGGCCACGGCCGGGGCCAGGGTGCCGAGCGCGACCTGGAAGCGTACGGCGTCCGCCGCTGACGCCCCGGTGCCCGCGTACTCCCGGGGCACGAGCAGAGCCGTGGCGCGGGTCCGCTTCAGCGCCGCGAACGCGGGCCCGGCGTCCTGCTCGTGCTGCTCGGCCGACCGGGCGGACAGGGCGGCGAAGAGCCCGTCGGCCATCGCGTCCAGTCCTGCCCGGGCGTCGGCGACGACGACGTCCTCGATCTCACGACCGGTCACTGGGTGCTGCCCTCCTGAGCGTGCATGAGCCGCCGTACGGCGGCGTAGTCGGTCTTTCCGAGGGGGGTGCGCGGGATCGCCGAGGTGATCTCGTACCGCTGGGGGAGCTGGTACGACAGCAGCCGCTCGCCGAGCAGCCGCCGTACCTCGGTCAGGTCGAACCCGTCGTCGGCGACGAGCAGCGCGGCGACCCGTTCGGTCTGTCCCGCGTCCGTGACGCCGACCACGGCGCTGTCCAGCACGCCGGGGCAGCGGCGCAGCGCGGCCTCGACCTGGAGGGGGCCGACCTTGTTCCCGGCGACGTTGATGAAGCCGGACAACCGGCCCCGTACGTACCAGCCGTCGCGGTCGGCGCGGACGAGGTCGCGGGTGCGCAGCCACCCGTCCTCGAACATCTCGGCGCTCGATGCGGGGTCGTGGTAGTAGCCGCGGGCGAGCGCGGGGCCCCGGACGTACAGCTCGTGCAGGGGCTCCCGGCCGGTGCCGTCGGGCACGGGCTCCAGCCGCCATTCGACACCGGCGACGGGGGTGCCGATGGAGCCGTGGCCGACGTACGTCCGGTCGAAGCAGATGACGCCGATCTCGGACAGGCCGTACACCTGGCGCAGCGGCACCCCGAACCGCTCGTGGAACCTCTCCTGCGTGTCGAGGCCCAGGGGCGCGCTCCCGGAGATGACCGTCCGCAGCGAACGCGCCCAGGCCGGCGGCAGTTGCCGCGCCTGCGTGAGCAGTTGGTACAGGACGGGCAGGCCGCTCATCAGCGTGACGCCGTTCCGGTCGATCTGCCGGGCCAGGCCCCGGCCGGTCAGCCGGCCGCCCCGGGCGAACACCACGGTCGCGCCGGCGAGCAGGGCCGGCAGGGTGAGGACGTCGATGCCGTGGCAGTGCGCCAGCGGCAGCGGACACAGGACCACGTCGTCCGGGGTCAGCTCCAGCTCGCCGCCCCACAGCCGGACCCGGGCGCCGATGGCCGCCTGGCTCATGACGATGCCCTTGGGCTCGCCGGTGGAGCCGGAGGTGCAGTGCACCACCCAGTCGCCGGGCGCGTAGCCGGTCGCCGCCCGGGCGCGGTGCCGCTCGGCGTCCTCGACCGCCCGCAGGGCGAACGCGCCCCGCCCGGGGTACGGCTGCTGGTCCACGGCCAGCAGACTGACGTCGAAACGGGCCGCGTTGTGCCTGCGCTCCGATGCGGACAGGCGGCTGTCCAGCAGGACGGTGACGATGCCGAGCCGGGCGGCGGCGAGGTAGAGCGACAGGAAGGTGAAGGGGTCGTCGACGGCCAGCCCCAGCACATCGCGCGGGCCGAACCGGGCGGCCAGCTCACCGGCCGCGGCGTCGACGGCGGCGAGCAGTTCGGCGTACGTCGACTCGGTGCCGTCGTAGCCGACCACCGCCCGGGCCGTGGGCGCGGCGAGCGCCACCGTGCGGAACGCCGGGTACAACTCGCCGTCCGGGGCGGTGTGGATGCCGTCCGTCATGGTGGACCTCCTCCCTGGTGAGGGCGCGCCGGGGCGCGCTTCGTGCGGCTCGGACGGGGTGAACGGGGCCTGGTCCGGGCCGGGTTGCTGCGGTCTTGGCGGCTCGGACCGGGGGCCGGCCCCGGTCCGAGCCGAGGTGTCACGGGCTGGCTGATCAGGCCGGGTCGGCGGGACGCAGGCCGAGCCGGGGCTCGGTCACGACGCGCAGGCCCAGCAGGCTGTCGTCGCGGTGCGGCTCGGTCCGCAGGACGTCGAACGACGGCTCGCCGACGTCCGGGTCGCCCGCCGTGGCCTCCTTCTGGACGCGCAGCGCCTCGTCCGCCAGGCGGTCCGTCAGCACCCGCGTACGGGCGTCGGTCGCCTCGCGGATGTCCGACATGCCGGCGATGATCTCGCCGAAGGAGACCGAGTCCCGGGCCCCGCGTTCGGCTCCGGCGTCCTCCCGGACCAGCCGGTCGGCGGTCCAGAAGAAGTCGTCCTTGCCCTGGTAGGTCTCGTACATGCTGCTCACCAGGGCGAGGGCGCGGGTGTAGGCGCGGCGGTAGGCGGCCTCGAAGAAGGTGAGCCCCTCGGCCTCCGGCAGTTCGCCCCGCCGCACCGAGGCCAGCGCCGCCGCCCCCACCAGGCCGCCGTACAGGGCGAGGTGGACGCCCGTCGACAGCAGTGGGTCGAGGAAGCACGCCGCGTCGCCGATCAGCATGTAGCCGGGGCCGCAGAACCGGTCGGCGACATACGAGTAGTCGGTCTCCGCCCGCGCCTCGGCGACACAGGTGGCGTCCGCGACCAGGTCGCTGACGATGTCGGACTCGGCGATCACCGACCGGTACAGGTCGTCCAGGGAGCCGTGGGCGCGGCGGTCCCGCGCGAAGACGTCCTTGTGGGTGACCAGACCGATGCTGGTGCGGCCGCCGTGCAGCGGGATGACCCAGTACCAGCCCTTGGGCGACGAGATCACGTTCACCCCGCCTTCGGGGCTGTCCGGCAGCAGCCGGGCGTTCTCCCAGTAGCTCCACAGGGCCACGTTGCGGAAGAACCGGTGCTGCTGCCGGTTGCGGAAGTGCTGGGCGCTGAGCAGTCCGGCGCGGCCCGAGGCGTCGATGAGGAAGTCGAACCCGTCGAGGGTGACGGGTCCCTCGCCCTCACGCACACAGTGCACCGCGCGGGGGCGTCCGTCCTCGTCGAAGTCCACGGACTTCGCGGCGATCCCGTGCTCGACCCGGACGCCTTTCTCGCGGGCGTTGTCGAGCAGCAGCGCGTCGAAGGCGGCCCGGTCGACCTGCCAGGTGCTCACGTGGTCGCCGAACTGCTTGCTCCAGTCGATGACCCAGCTGTCGTCGCCCCAGCGGAACGCGCCGCCGCGTTTGACCTGGAAGCCGCCCGCGTCCAACTTGTCGGCGACACCGATCAGTTGGAGCACGTGCCGGGTGGAGGGGGTGAGGGACTCCCCGATGTGGTAGCGCGGGAACTGCCGGCTCTCCACCAGCCGGACGTCGAATCCCTCCTGCGCGAGAAGGGTCGCGGTGACGGACCCCGCCGGGCCGCCACCCACGACGAGGACGTTGCTCGGTACGGTCATGACCTGCTTCCGGTCCTGGGTGCGGATGGGAGGACGGTTCACGCGCCGCGGAAGACGAGCGCGGAGTTGTTGCCGCCCATGCCGACGCTGGTCGAGACGGCGACGTCGACCGGCGTGTGCGCGCCCTTGTCGATGACGTGGTTGAGTTCGCAGCCCTCGTCGGGCACCCGCAGACCCCAGGTCGGCGGCACCTGGTCGTGGCAGGAGGCGAGCAGCGCGGTCATGGCCTCCATCGCGCCGGACGCGCCGAGCATGTGCCCCGTGGCGCCCTTGATGCCGCTGACCCGCAGGTTGTCGGCGTGCCCGCCGAACACCTTGCGGATCGCGGTGACCTCGGCCGGGTCGTTGGACTTGGTCGCCGTACCGTGCACGTTGAGGTAGCCGACCTGCTCCGGGGTGATGCCGGCGTCGGCGAGGGCCTCCTCCAGGCACGCGGTCATGCCGGGGGCGTCGCTCGGCGGGATGTCGCTCATGTCGAAGGCGTCGCCGCGCAGGCCGTAGCCGAGGAGTTCTCCGTAGATACGGGCCTTGCGGGCGAGGGCGTGCTCGCGCTCCTCCAGGACGAACACGGCCGCACCCTCGCCGAGCACCGTGCCGTCGCGGTCGCGGTCGAAGGGCCGGCACGCGCCGGAGGCGGCCCCGGTGTGGTTCTGCGCGAAGCCGGAGACGATGATCTCGGTGACGGGGGACTCGGCACCACCGGCGAGCATCACCTCGGCGCGGCCGTGCCGGATCTTGTCGTACGCGGCGATGACCGAGTCGGAGCCCGAGGCCGAGGCGCCGGAGACGGTGACCAGCGGCCCGCACAGCCCGTACCGCACGGACAGCAGCGAGGTGCCCGCGTTGGGCAGGGTCATGTTGAACAGCCGCGGCGACACACCCCGCGTGCCCTTCTCCGCCATCTTCGCGAACTGGTCCTGGAGCACCTCGGTGCTGGAGAACGCCATGCCGATGGCGGCGCCGTACCGCTGGAACCGCTGGTCGGACTTCTTGCGGGAGACGATCTCGTTGCGGGGCAGGTCCAGGCCCGCGTCGAGCAGCGCGGCGTTGGAGGCGGCCAGCGCGTACTGCTGATAGCGGTCCAGAACGCGCTGGTCCCGCGGGGAGATTCCGTGGTCCTCGGGGTTGAACCCGACGACCTCGCCGGAGGTCTTGACCGGGCAGCGGGAGGTGTCGAAACGGGTGGTCTCCCGTACCCCGCTGTGGCCGTTCATGAGGTTGGTGAAGATCTCGTCGACACGCTCGCCGACCGGGGTTACGGCCCCGAGACCGGTGATGACCACACGTCGGTCCATCGTCTGTCCTCTCCTGAACCGCTCCCCAGAGCAGGGGCGGTCGCTGAATACGCGCCGGTTCGACGCCGTGGATCGCGCGGAATTCGATTCGCCTGCCGGGCAGTCGCACAGGACTGCCTCAGATATCGCAGGGACGGTAACGAGCGGTTCCTGGACGGAATTACCTGTCCAGGAACGCGGCGAGCGCGGGAATTCGTGACACTGCTTCGCCGGAACGTGACCACATCACAGTTCCAATCAGCCGCACAAGATCTTTCCACATATCGAGACCCGGGTAAGTCTCGTCGGTAAATGGCCAGTTGAGCGCGAAGGTTTCTGACCCTCGATGACTGAAAACTTATCCCGGCCGACCCCTCGACGGCCCCTGCGCGGGGCTGGCCGAGTGCGGTCGTGGCACCGGGCGGTCAGCCCCCTGGGTCACGACAGGGGGCGCCGACTGCCAGACTGGACGTGGCGAAAGCGCGTGGGAGACAGGGGGGACGCCGGGAGAACGGGGGCGGGCGTCCGGTCAGACGTCGAGCCAGCCGCGGGCCGCGGCATGCGCGCCGGCCTGGAAGCGGGAGTCGGCCTTGAGCTTGCGCATGAGGTCGGTCATGATGCGGCGCAGCGTGCGCGAGGAGATCCCGAGCGACCGGGCGATGGCGTCGTCCTTCATGCCCTGGCTGAGCATCCGCACCAGGGAGAGTTCCCGGCTGTCGAGGTCCTCGTCCGCGGTGTCCGCGTTCGGGGCGACGGCCGCCGACGCGGTGGCGCCGTGCACCCAGCAGAACTCGAAGACCGACACGAACAGGGCGAGCATGTCGGGGTCCCGGACCTCCAGGGCCGTGATGGCGTCCGGGTTCGCGTCCGGATCGGTATCAGCGGTTCCGGCCGGTACGTAGGCCACGACCCGGTCGACCACGATGAGCCGGAACGGCAGCACCGACGCCACCCGGACCTGGGCGCCCGCCTCCTGGAGTTCTTCCAGGTGGGCTCGGCCGTGCGGGACCTTGAGCATCGTGCTCAGGTGGATGGAGCGCATGGTGACACCGCGGTCGATGACCTCGCGGTTGCGCTTCATGCTGTCCTTCAGCATGGTGTGCGGCAGCGGGGAGCCCGGGTGCATGCTCAGCACCTCGGTGCGGGCCTGCGTGGCCGCTCCCTCCAGCGCGACGGAGATCTCGCGCTGACCGACCAGCCGACTGGCAAGGGACGGCTGCTCGCCGTCGGTGCGCAGCCGCATCAGCGAGGCGCTGAGCACCGAAAGGGTGGTCCGGGCGCGCTCCAGCTCGGCGAGGCACTCGCCGGCCGCCTCCTCCTGCAGGGCCACCATCCGGGCGAGGACCGCGTCCGGACTGAGTGTGACCACCTCACCGTGGCCGCCCAGCCGGCGCACCAGCCCGGTCCGGCTCAACTGGTCCAGGGCGCGGTCCAGTTCAGCCTCGGACAGATCCAGCGCCTCGCCCGCCGCACGCGGACCCACCGAGGGGTCGCTGAGCAGCAGCCGCAGAAGGCGATGGCCCTGGTCGGTCAGCATATGGCGCACACGCGATCCACTCCTTCATATTCATGCCGACTATGGCATATCCAAACAGTGAGATCGCTCCGGGGTCGCCACGGCTCCGCCGGACACGCCGGAGCGGGCCATCGGCTGCTGCGATGACCCGCTCCGTGTCGGCATCAGGTGGCTGATCAGCCCCAGGCCAGATCGTCCGGTGCCGCGGCCGCCGCCACGGCCGGCGCCTCGGTCCCTCCCGCCGGCCGTTCGACGGTGCCGGCCAGCACCGCGAGCATCGCGGCCCCCATCAAGAGCGCGGCCAGACAGCTCCCCTTGGCCTGAATGCTCTCGTTACGCATTACATCCCCCTCGTCAATTCGAGCCACTGGTACGGCGTTCCGGTGGCGATCCGATGTTGCCCCCCTCGCGTGGGGCGGGGAAAGAGAAGTCCGTCGTCCAGGAAGGGTCATGGCACATTGCGGCCATGTAACGCGGCACACAGAAATAGCCCCGGGGAAGGTCAAGTTCCGGAAATCCTCCACAAGTCCCGTGGCCGAAAGGGGAGTTGTCAATTGGGCGGCGCGTTCCACGAGGAATCTTGTGGCGAGCCCGCCCCGGACGCGCTCCCTGTCCGGAGCCGGACACGGCATGTCACGGCCAGTGTCCCGCTGTGGACAGCCTGTTGCGACCCCGCAGAGGATCGAGTCAGCCGTCGGCAGAGACGCTGTGCGACCGAGGAGCCCCGGGACGGGGCCTGTCCTCCGGCGCTGCCTGGAACGGCCGGACTTTCCCGTACGCAAAGGACCAACAGTGACTGACAAGTTGTGGGGCGGCCGGTTCGACGAGGACATCACCCCCGATGTCCTGGACTACACGCTCACCACAGACGTCGATGTGCGGCTCGTCTTCGCCGACCTGTGGCAGGACATCGCCCATGTGCTGATGCTCGGCCACCGCGAGATCATCCCGGCCGAGAACGCGCGGGCGATCCTCGGCGCCCTGCTGAGGCTGTCGGAGCGGCACGAGCGCGGCGAGCTGCGGCTGCGCCCCGAACTCGAGGACGTCCACTTCAACATCGAGCAGATGGTCATCGAGGACCTCGGCCGCGAGGTCGGCGGTCACATGCACACGGCCCGGTCCCGTAACGACCAGGTCTCCACCGATGCCCGCATGTACCTCCGCCGCGTCCAGCTCGACGCCGTCGCCGCGAACCTGGCGCTCATCGACGTCCTGCTGTCCTTCCCGGAGGAGGACCTGCTCGCCATCCTCCCCGGCTACACACACAGCCAGGCCGCCCAGCCGGTCTCCGTCGGCTTCTGGAAGACCGCCCACGCGAGCATGCTGCTGCGGGACGTACGGCGGCTGCGTGACGTCTTCGACCGTACCGACGAGTCCGCGCTGGGCGCGTGCGCGCTGGCCGGCACCTCCTTCCCGCTGGACCGGGAACTCAGCGCCCGGCTGCTGGGCTTCCGGGGCGTGCTCAGCCACGCGCTCGACGCCACCAGCGCCCGCGACTACCTCATCGAGAGCGCGGCGGCCTTCGCGATCGGCGGCAACAACCTCTCCCGCATGGCCGAGGAGATCGTGCTGTGGAGCGGGCACGAGTACAGCCTCGTCGAGGTCTCGGACGCGTACGCCACCGGCAGCTCGATCATGCCGCAGAAGAAGAACCCGGTCGTCGCCGAGCTCACCCGCGGCCGCGCGGGCCGCACCGCCGGCACCCTCGTCCAGCTGCTCACCATGGCCAAGGGCGTCACCCTCGGCTACAGCTGCGACCTCCAGGACGACAAGCCGTACCTGTGGAACGCCATCGACACCTACCTGTCCACGCTGCGTATCGTCGCCGGCCAGACCAGGGGGCTGCGCTTCAACAGCGAGCGCGGCGAGGACCTGTGCTGGGACAACTTCTCCACCGCGACCGAACTGGCCAACTACCTGGTCTCCGACCACGGCCTGCCCTTCCGCGAGGCGCACCACGTCACCGGCTCGCTCGTCGGCGCCCTGCTCAAGCGCGGCGCGACCCTGCGGGACACCGCCGCGGGTGCCGAGATCCTGGCCGGACTCGGCCACCCCGTCGAGGAGCAGATCCTCGCCCGCCTCTTCGCGCCGCGCGCCGCGGTGACCAGTTACACCAGCCCCGGCGGCACCTCCCCGCAGAGCGTCGAGGCCGTCCGCGCCGAGCTGCGGCAGGCGGTGCAGGGGCACGGGGAGTGGCTGGAGCGCACCCGGGACAAGCTCGACACCGCGCACGCCGCCACCCTCCGGGCGGCCCGCGAGATCGCCGACGGCGCGGACTTCGCCAAGGTCCTCGACACCGTCACGGCCGACCTGCCGGCCGTGCAGCAGCGCTGACCCCACCGGGCCGACCCCGGCCGACACGACATCCCGGAGAACCCATGAAGATCGTGCTCGCCTACTCCGGAGGCCTCGACACCTCCGTGGCACTGCACTGGCTCAAAGAGCGCTACGACGCCGAGGTCATCGCCTTCTGCGCGGACATCGGCCAGCTCGAATCCCTCGACGCCGTCAAGGAACGCGCCCTGCGCACCGGGGCCTCGAAGGTCTACATGGAGCCGCTCGCCGAGCGCTTCCTGAGCGACTTCGCCCTGCCCGCCCTGCAGGCGCACGCCCGCTACGAGAACAAGTACCTGGTGGCCGCGCCGCTCTCCCGGCCGCTGATCGCCCAGCGCATGGTGGAGATCGCGCACGCCGAGGGCGCCGACGCCGTGGCGCACGGTGCCACCGGCAAGGGCAACGACCAGGTGCGCTTCCACACCAGCGTCACCGCGCTCGACTCCGGCCTGAAGGTGCTCGCCCCGGTCATCGACTGGGAGCTGACCACCCGGGAGTCGGAGCTGGCGTACGCACGCGAGCACGGCATCGAGGTCTCCGTCACCAAGGAGAACCCGTACAGCATCGACACCAACATCTGGGGCACCAGCATCGAGTGCGGTGAGCTGGACGACATCGAGCAGCCGCCCCCGCCGCACGCCTGGCAGCTCACCGCCGACCCCAAGTCCGCCCCCGAGCAGGCCGAGCAGGTCACGATCCGCTTCGAGAGCGGCGTCCCGGTGGCCCTCGACGGGGAGAAGCTGGAGCTGGTGGAGCTGGTGCGCCGGCTCAACTCCCTGGCGGCGAAGCACGGCGTGGGACGCATCGACATCGTCGAGAGCCGCATCGTCGGCTTCAAGACGCGCGGCATCTACGAGGCGCCCGCCGCCACCGTGCTGATGGCCGCGCACGAGGAGCTGGAAGCGATCGTCCTCGACCGCGAGACCCTCCACCACAAGCAGGCGCTCGCCCTGCGCTACGCCGAACTCGCCTACTACGGCTACTGGTTCTCCGACCTGCGCCGCGCCCTGGACGGCTTCGTCGCCAGCGTGCAGCCCCAGGTGACCGGCGAGATCACGATGGAGCTGTACAAGGGCTCGTGCACGGTGCTCGGCCGTCGCTCCGAGAACTCCCGTTACAGCGGCCGACTGGCCACCTACGAGGCCGGCGACACCTTCGACCACAAGGCGGGCGCGGGCTTCGCCTACGTGTGGTCCCTGCCCCTCACACGACCGTGACCGGAAGGAACGAGGCGAACCGCATGCGCATCGTCTTCATGGGCTACCAGACCTGGGGGCACCGGGTCCTCGAAGCCCTGCTGCAGTCCGAGCACGAGATTCCGCTCGTCATCACCCACCCCACCAGCGGCCATGTCTACGAGACCATCTGGAACGACTCCGTGGTCCAGCTGGCCGAACAGCACGGCATACCCGTACTGGAGCGCAAGTACGCCAACGACGACGAAGTGGCCGCGCTGCTGGAGGAGTTGCGGCCCGATCTGCTGGTCTCCTCGGACTGGCGCACCTGGGTGGCCCCCCGCATCTACGGCCTGGCCACCTATGGCGCGATCAACGTCCATGACGCGCTGCTGCCCCGCTACGGCGGCTTCGCACCGCTGAACTGGGCGCTGATCAACGGTGAGCGCGAGGTCGGCGTGACCGTGCACTTCATGAACGAGGACTTCGACCTCGGCGACATCGTGGTGCAGAAGCGGGTGCCGGTGGAGGACAAGGACACCGTCACGGACCTGTTCCACAAGACGGTCGATCTGTTCGTCCCGGCGACGCTGGAGGCCATCGACCTCATCGCCTCCGGCCGCACCGACTGGACCAAGCAGGACCCCGCGCAGGCCACGTTCTTCCACAAGCGGTCGATCGAGGACAGCCGCGTCGACTGGACCTGGTCCGCGCGGGACATCACGAATCTCGTCCGGGCCCAGGTCGACCCGTACCCCAACGCGTTCGCGTACTACAAGGGCGAGCGCGTCCGCATCCTGTCCGCCTCGGTCTCCCAGCTTCGCCTCGGCGGCACCGTCGGCCGGGTCTTCCGCCCGGAGGGCGAAGGCGTGGCCGTCGTCTGCGGCCCCGACGCGCGCCGCGGCTCGGAGTACGGCCTGGTCGTGGAGCGGGTCCGCACCGACGACGGCCGGGAGCTGCGCGGCGTCGACTTCTTCCGCACCATGGGCGGATATCTGACGAGCCGGCCGTAACGGTCGCTCAGCCCCCTACCGAGGCGGTCCCCGCCGGGGACCGCCTCCTGCCCCTCCCAAGGAGTACCCGGTGAATCTGTTCCTGGCCCTCGCGTCCGCGATGGTGCTCGGCTCCGCCGACTTCGTCGGCGGACTGGCGACCAAACACGCCCGCGCCGCGGTGGTCGTCTGCTGGTCGAACACCGCCGGTCTGCTGACGGCCCTGGTGTTCGCCGGGATCCTCTCCCACGGAGGGACCAGTTGGTCCGAGGCGGTCTGGGGCGGCCTCGCCGGACTCTGCGGCAGCCTGGGGGCCATCCTCCTCTACCACGCCCTGGCCAACGGCGTGATGAGCCTGGTCGCCCCGACGACCGCGGCGGCGGCCGCCGCCCTGCCCGTGATCGCCGGGGTGCTGTCGGGCGACCGGCTCACCGGCCTGGCCGTGATCGGCGTCCTGTGCGCCCTTGCCTCGGTCCTGCTGGTGTCCCTGTCGGGCGACGACTCCGACGGCTCGGCCGACCGGCGCAAGATGGCCCGCAGCGTGGGGTTCGCCCTGCTGGCCGGCGCCGGCTTCGGGCTGTTCTTCGTACTGCTGGCCCACACCCCGAGCGACTCCAGCCTGTGGCCGCTGGTGTGGGCCCGCTGCGCCTCGCTGACGCTGCTGCTGATCCTGGGCCTGGTCCGTCGTACGTCCCTGCGGCTGCCGGCCACGCCGGCCCGGCTCGCGCTGCTGTCCGGGGTGCTCGACATGGGGTCGAGCATCCTGTTCCTGATCGCGGTCAAGGCGGGCAGCCTCGCCATCGTCGGCCTGCTCTCCTCGCTCTACCCGGTCAGCACGGTGCTGCTGGCGCGGTTCGTGCTCAAGGAGCGCATCCGCACGGTCCAGCACGTCGGTGTCGTCCTCGCCCTCGGAAGCGTGCTGCTGCTCGCCTGGAGCTGACCCGGCCACACCGTCCCACCCCCGATTCCTGTCTGGAGACCGCATGCCTGCCAGCGACCCGATAGCGCCGCCCCGGGTCCTGCCCTTCGCGGAACACGCCGCGCGCCCCTCGCGCGAACCGTCGGCGCAAGACGCGGCCCTGTCGCTCGACCAGCTCGCCGCCGAGCGCACCGAAACGCTCCCCGGGCCCTTCCACTACCAGCTCAAGGGCGTCCGGTTCACCCTCCCCGCCCTGCGCGGCCTGCCCCTCGACGTCTGGGAACGGGTGCGGGGCGGCACGGACCCGGTGGCGTCGCTGCGCGCCGTCGTCGGTGAGCAGAAGACGCGCGAGATGGCCGCCGCCGGATTCACGCTCTGCGATCTCGACGTGATCGTCGAGGACTGGGAGCGCCGCAGCGGTGTCCGACGCTGAGACCTTCAGATGCGAACGCCACGGGCCGGTGGCGGTCGTGGTGTTCACGGGCCCGCACCACGCGAACGCCCTGAGCCGACGGCGCATGCGCGAACTGCGCGGCCTGCTCCTGCGGTTGGAGGCGGACCCGACCGTGCGGGCGGTGGTCCTGCGCGCCGACGAGGAGTACTCCTTCAGCGTGGGAGGCGACTTCCACGAGATGCGCCACTTCGTCGGCGGCGCCGAGACCGACGCGTGGAGCGACGACATCGCCGACCTGTGCGTCACCGCGCTGGAGGTCACCAAGCCGGTCGTGGCGGCCCTGGACGGCCATGTCATGGGCGTCGGCGTGCTGCTCGCCCTCGCCTGCGACTACCGCGTCGGGTCCGAGAGCTGCTCCCTGCGCATGCCGCACTTCGAGCTCGGCATCGTCGGGGTCTGCGCCGGGTACGTCCTCGAGCGTTCCCTCGGCCGGTCGCTGATGCAGGAGATGCTGGTCTCGGGCGAACCGTGGTCGTCCGAGGACGCCCTGAGCGACGGCCTGCTGCAACGAGTCGTCCCCGACATCGACCTGGCCGCCACCGCGCTGAAACTCGCCGAACGCTTCGCCGCGTACGACGCCACGGCGTTCCGCGTCACCAAACACCACCTCAACCGGTCCTACGCCCTGGGGCTCCGCGACGCGCAACGCACCGCCCGTACCTCGCACCGGGCCGCTTTCGCCACCGGCCTGCCCCAACGGCGCATGCGTCGGATCCTCGGCGACGACTGACCTCTCCCGTCCCTACCGAAGGAGTTCCGACTTGCCCGCCGCGGATCCTCTGCCCGATGTGCTGGTCGCTGTTCCGGCGGTGATCCTGGCCTGTCAGGCCGGGGCCTGGCTGATGCGCAGGCTCGGCCAGCCTCCCGTGGTGGGCGAGATCGCCACCGGTATCGTGCTCGGCCCCTCGCTGCTCGGCTGGATCTGGCCGGCCGGTCTGCACTGGCTGTTCCCGGACACCGTGATGCCGTACATCGGTCTGCTCGGCAATCTCGGCCTGCTCGCCTTCATGTTCCTCGTGGGCCGGGAACTCGACCTCGGCACCCTGCGAGGGCACAGCCGGACGGCGATCACGGTCAGCCAGGCCGGCATTGCGCTGCCCCTTGTCCTGGGTTCCCTGCTCGGGCTCGGCATGTACGGCTCCTTCGCTCCCCGTGGCGTGGGCCGGGCGGACTTCGTCCTGTTCATCGCCGTCTCGATGAGCATCACGGCGTTCCCCGTGCTCGCCCGGATCCTCACCGACCGCGGCCTGTACAGGACGCGGCTGGGCGCACTCGCCATGGCCTGCGCGGCCACCGACGACGTCACCGCCTGGTGCCTGCTGACGGTGGTCGTCGCCCTCAGCACCAGCGGGTCGCCCTCCGAGGCGGTCACCGCCGCTGTGCTCACCGCCGGGTTTCTCGCCCTCATGGTCGGGCTCGGGCGCCCGCTGCTCGCCCGCTGGACCTCCCGCGCAGGACGGGTCCCGGACGGCATCGGCATGGTCGTCCTGTTCAGCGGCCTGTGCCTGTCGGCGCTGACCACCGACCGGATCGGTGTCCATGCGCTGTTCGGGGCCTTCATCTTCGGGGTGATCACACCTCGTGGCTCCCGGACCGTCGACCGCTGCGCGGAGCAACTGCGTGCCTTCACCCTGCCGGTGCTGCTGCCCCTGTTCTTCGTCGTCACCGGCCTGCGCACGGATGTGTCAGCGCTGGCCGGCGATCCGGCGCAGTGGCTGTGGGGCCTCGCGGTCCTCGCCGTCGCGGTCATCGGTAAATGGGGCGGAAGCACGGGCGCGGCCCGGGCCACGGGTCGGCCCTGGCGCGAGGCCCTGGCCATCGGAGCACTGATGAACTGCCGTGGTCTCACCGAGCTGGTGGTGCTCAACGTCGGTCTCGAACTCGGCGTGATCGGCCAGGACCTGTTCACCATCCTCGTTCTCATGGCCCTGCTCACCACAGCCGTCACATCCGTGGCCCTGAGCCACTTGGTCCGCCCTGCGCCGGCAACCGAGGAGCCCGAGGTACATGAGGTTCAGGCCGCCTGAACGGCTGGTTCTGCGGCTGCGGAATGAGACCAGGGCGCCGGGTCACACCTTCTTGACGACGATGGTGTCCGGGAGGAGCTTCTCCAGGTCGTCCACGTCCGAGGTGAAGACGGTGACCTGCCCCTTCTGCCGGCGTGCGATGACAGCGAGCACGGCATCGATCGCGTACTTGTGACCGTGCAACTCGGCGTCAGCCAGGAGGCGCCGAGCCTGGCGGGCCTCGTCCTTTCCGATGTCGGCGACCTTGAGCCGGGAGAGCACCCAGTCCCAGCGCTGCTCGGTGGTTCTGCCGTCGTACGCCTCGATCAGCGTCATGGGAGACGTCACCACCTCGGCCTCACCCCCGGCCGCGAGTTCGAGCCAGGCGATCATCCTCCGGTCGCCGCGCACGGCCAGGGACAAGGCCTCGCAGTCGAGTACGAAGACGCGCAGTGGCCGCCGGCTGTGCTCACCGGCGCGCTTCTTCACGCGGCCTCTCCGGGGTTGTGTCCTCCGGTGGTGTGGCGGCGCTCGTGCTCGGCGTCGAGATCTTCCAGTTCCGCGCGTGCTGCCGCGCGCTCGTCCTCGGTGACCGGGCCGTGTTCCTCCTGCAGCCAGTCGACCAGCTCCAGCAGCCGGTCCCGGTCGCGCTTGAATCGCAGTGCTTCGGCCACATACGCCGAAAGTCCCCGCTCAGCCGCCTCGGCGCGGATCTCGTCCAGCAGGTCCTCGGGGATCGTCACGGTCACTTTCTTGGTCGCCATACTTGGCACCATACTCCGGGTGTCATACCCCTTACCAGTCGGCAGGCTCCAGGCCGCGGTCGCGATCGAAACGTTCTGTGCCGGACGCCGACTGATGACCCTGTTCGCCGACACAGGGGGACGCCGAGGATCGTCGAGAGTGGATCGATCGGCTCTCGAGATGCCGAGGGCAACCCCTTGACCTCGGTGGCCCCGGCTACTACTTTGCGGTAGACGTCGACCGACCCATAACCACCGAAAGGAGGCGACCAGCAGATGAACACCAGCTCTGATCTTGGTCGCCTCGCCCAGCGCACGGTCTGGGTTCCGGGTCGGATCGCGCACGGCTGCTGAGCACGCCGTTCTGATGTGCCCGTCCGTGGCACATTCCGGGTTTCCCGTCACCACTTTCCGGCACGTCGCTGCTGCGTGCCGTTTTGCGCCCGCTCCTCTCACGTGGCGCGCCTGAACACAGAAAGCTGCCTGAAATTGGCGAACATCATGAATCGACCGATCATGCACGGAAACGAAGGCCTGTCATGACAGAGGCGCGGATCACGGTCAACGGGAAAGAAACACCGATTTCACCGGCTGCGCCCCACACCACCGTGCTGGATTTTCTGCGCGAGCGTGGCCTCACCGGTACCAAGGAGGGCTGCGCCGAGGGTGAATGCGGCGCCTGTTCGGTCCTGGTGGCCCGTCCCGGGGTGAACAAGCCCACCGACTGGGTGGCGGTCAACGCCTGCCTGGTCCCGGCCGCGGCGCTCGACGGCCAGGAGGTCATCACCTCCGAGGGCCTCGCCACGGTCGGCGAAGACGGCACGGCGCCCACCCTGCACCCGGTGCAGGAGGAGATGGCCGTCCGCGGCGGCTCCCAGTGCGGCTACTGCACGCCGGGATTCATCTGCAGCATGGCCTCCGAGTACTACCGGCCCGACCGCTGCGCGCACGCGGACTCGGACTCGGCCGACAGCACCGATCACGAGCACGGTCCGAACGGTTTCGACCTGCACTCGCTGAGCGGAAACCTGTGCCGATGTACCGGTTACCGCCCGATTCGCGATGCCGCGTTCGCCGTCGGCGAGCCCACGGACGAGGACCCGCTGGCGCAGCGTCGCGAGCAGGCCCCGCCCGCGCCGGTCGCCACCGAGTACACCCAGGACGACAGCACGTTCCTGCGGAAGGAAACCCTGGCCGAAACGCTGCAGCTGCTGCGCGAGCGGCCCGACGCGGTGGTGGTCGCCGGCTCCACCGACTACGGCGTCGAGGTGAACATCCGCTCCCGCCGGGCGGATTGCGTGGTCGCCATCGACCGGCTGCCCGAACTGCGGGAGCTGCGCGTCGAGTCCGACCACATCGAGATCGGTGCGGCGCTGACGCTCACCGAGATCGAGCGCCGCCTCGACGGCGACGTCCCGCTCCTTGCAGAGCTGTTCCCGCAGTTCGCCTCCCGGCTCATCCGCAACAGTGGGACCCTCGGCGGCAACCTGGGTACCGGCTCGCCCATCGGTGACAGCCCGCCGGTGCTGCTCGCCCTTGAGGCGTCGTTGGTGCTCTCCGATGTCGACGGTGAGCGCGTGGTCCCGCTGGCCGACTACTTCACCGGCTACCGGCAGAGCGTGCGCCGTCCCGGCGAGCTGATCCGCGCGGTGCGCGTCCCGCTGCCGCTGTCTCCGGTCACGGCCTTCCACAAGATCGCCAAGCGGCGCTTCGACGACATCTCCAGCGTCGCGGTCGGCTTCGCCCTCGACATCGAGGACGGGATCGTCCGCAAGGCCCGCATCGGCCTGGGCGGCGTGGCCGCCACCCCGATCCGTGCGCTCGCCACCGAGGCGGCCCTGGAGGGCAAGCCGTGGTCGGCGGAGACGGTCGAGGCCGCGGCCCGGGTGCTGCGGGGTGAGGGCACGCCGATGGACGACCACCGCGCCAGCTCCCTCTACCGTTCCGCGATGCTCGGCCAGAGCTTGCTCAAGCTGCACGCACAGACCACCGAGGCGGTGTCGTCATGAGTCATCTTTCCGAGCGTCCCGAGAAGCCCGTAGTCGGCGTTTCGATGCCGCACGAGAGTGCCTTCCTGCACGTCACCGGCACCGCGCTCTACACCGACGACCTGGTTCAGCGCACCAAGGACGTGCTGCACGCCTACCCGGTCCAGGTCATGAAGGCCCGCGGCCGGATCACCGCGCTGCGCACCGAGCCCGCGCTCGCCGTGCCCGGCGTGGTCCGCGTGCTGACCGGTGCCGACGTGCCCGGCGTCAACGACGCCGGCATGAAGCACGACGAGCCGCTGTTCCCCGACGAGGTCATGTTCCACGGCCACGCGGTCGCCTGGGTGCTCGGCGAGACCCTGGAGGCGGCCCGGCTCGGTGCGGCGGCCGTCGAGGTGGAGCTCGAGGAGCTGCCCTCCCTGATCTCGCTGCAGGACGCGATGGCGGCGGGCAGCTATCACGGCGCCCAGCCCCTGATGGTGCACGGCGACATCGACGCCGGCTTCGCCGACTCCGCGCACGTCTTCACCGGTGAGTTCCAGTTCTCCGGTCAGGAGCACTTCTACCTCGAGACGCACGCGGCGCTGGCCCAGGTCGACGAGAACGGGCAGCTGTTCATCCAGAGCAGCACCCAGCACCCGTCGGAGACCCAGGAAATCGTCTCGCACGTGCTCGGTGTGCCCGCCCACGAGGTGACCGTGCAGTGCCTGCGGATGGGCGGCGGCTTCGGCGGCAAGGAGATGCAGCCGCACGGGTTCGCGGCCGTCGCCGCGCTCGGCGCCAAGCTCACCGGTCGGCCGGTCCGGTTCCGGCTCAACCGGACTCAGGACATGACCATGTCCGGCAAGCGGCACGGCTTCCACGCCACGTGGAAGATCGGCTTCGACGCCGACGGCCGTATCCAGGCCCTCGACGCCACCCTGGTCGCGGACGGCGGCTGGAGCCTGGACCTGTCCGAGCCGGTGCTCGCCCGCGCGCTGTGCCACATCGACAACACGTACTGGATCCCGAACGCGCGCGTCGCCGGTCGCATCGCCAAGACCAACACGGTCTCCAACACCGCCTTCCGCGGCTTCGGCGGACCGCAGGGCATGCTGGTGATCGAGGACATCCTGGGCCGCTGCGCGCCGCAGCTGGGCCTGGACGCCATGGAGCTGCGGGAGCGCAACTTCTACCAGCCGGGCCAGGGCCAGACGACGCCGTACGGGCAACCGGTCACGCAGGCCGAGCGGATCTCCACCATCTGGCAGCAGGTGCAGGACGACGCCGGCATCGCCGACCGCAAGCGCGAGATCGCGGCCTTCAACGCCGCGCACCCGCACACCAAGCGGGCCCTCGCGATCACCGGCATCAAGTTCGGCATCTCGTTCAACCTCACCGCCTTCAACCAGGGCGGCGCGCTGGTGCTGATCTACAAGGACGGCTCCGTCCTGATCAACCACGGCGGCACCGAGATGGGCCAGGGCCTGCACACCAAGATGATGCAGGTGGCCGCGACCACGCTGGGCATCCCGCTGCACAAGGTGCGGCTGGCCCCGACGCGTACCGACAAGGTGCCCAACACCTCCGCCACCGCCGCCAGCTCCGGTGCGGACCTCAACGGCGGGGCGATCAAGAACGCCTGTGAGCAGCTGCGCGGGCGGCTGCTTCAGGTGGCCGCCTCCCAGCTGGGTGCGAACGCCTCGGACGTGCGCATCGTCGAGGGCGTCGCGCGCGTCCTGGGCAGCGACAAGGAGCTGGCCTGGGACGACCTGGTGCACACCGCGTACTTCCAGCGGGTCCAGCTGTCGGCGTCCGGTTTCTACCGGACCGAGGGGCTGCACTGGGACGCGAAGTCGTTCCGGGGCACGCCGTTCAAGTACTTCGCCTACGGCGCCGCGGCGACCGAGGTGGAGGTCGACGGCTTCACCGGCAAGTACCGCATCCGGCGCGTGGACATCGTGCACGATGTCGGCGAGAGCCTCTCCCCGATGATCGACATCGGTCAGGTCGAGGGTGGCTTCGTGCAGGGCGCGGGCTGGCTGACGCTCGAGGACCTGCGCTGGGACACCAGCGACGGCCCGAACCGCGGCCGGTTCCTGACCCAGGCTGCGAGCACCTACAAGCTGCCGAGCTTCTCGGAGATGCCCGAGGAGTTCAACGTCACGCTCCTTGAGAACGCCACCGAAGAGGGCGCGGTCTACGGCTCCAAGGCGGTGGGTGAGCCTCCGCTGATGCTGGCGTTCTCGGTGCGCGAGGCGCTGCGGCAGGCCGCCGCCGCGTTCGGGCCGAGCGGGGTCAGTGTCGATCTGGGCTGCCCCGCGACGCCGGAGGCGGTGTACTGGGCGATCGAGGAGGCTCGCCAGGGCGAAGCCTCCCGGAACGGTCACGCCCTCAACGGATCTGCCGCCAACGGCCACGCCGGCAACGGCAAGGTCCGAACCGACGCAGAAGCACTGAGCGGTGCCTGACATGACGTGGATCGCCGCGGTCGCACGGTTGCGAGCACGCCGGGAGCCCGGTGTGCTGGTGACCGTCGCGACCGTGCGCGGCCATGCCCCGCGTGACGCCGGCGCGAAACTCGTTGTGGGGCAGACCGACACGTGGGGCTCGATCGGCGGCGGCAATGTCGAGGCCGTCGCGATCGATCGGGCCAGGGAGATGATCGCCGTGTCCAAGCCGGAGCCCGAGCTGATGGATTTCGCGCTGAACGACAAGGTGACCAACCAGCACGGCGTGCAGTGCTGCGGCGGCACGGTTCAGGTGCTGCTCGAACCGCTGCCGGTGGTACGGGCGGTGGCGATCTTCGGCGTCGGGCACGTCGGGCTGGAACTGGCGCGCATCCTGGCACGTCAGGACCTCGACCTCCATCTGATCGACACCCGCTCCGACATCCTCACCAAGGAGCGGCTCGACGTGTTGGCGGACGCGGTGGCGCAGGTGCACACGCATCACACGCCGCTGCTGCCCGAGGAGGTGCTGGAGGAGTTGCCGCGTGGCACCCACATCCTGATCATGACCCATGATCACGCCGAGGACGCCGCTCTGTGCGACGCCGCCCTGCGCACCACCCATCTCGGCTCCATCGGGCTGATCGGGTCGGCGGCCAAGTGGGTGCGGTTCCGCAAACGCCTCGCCACCGAGGGCGGTCACGACGAAGCCACCATCGATCGGATCAAGACCCCGATCGGGCTGGCCGACATCACCGGCAAGGAACCCGCGACCATTGCCGTGAGCGTCGCTGCCGATTTGCTGCGCACCTTCGAAACCGAGGAGAACTGACTCTCCGACCGGAGGGAGCGGCACCTCGGCGAAGGTGCTGGGGTCACCGAGTCCTGCCATTCATGCGAATCTCCAAGAGGGGCCGGCCGACCAGTCAACTCCTTCATGGTTTCGGTGACTGACCCTCGACGGGGCCCGGCGGGTGTACTTGCGCTATTCCGCAACCCCGGCGTTCGTGAACGCCATCCAGCACCTTGTCGGCGTCCAGCAGCGCTGATCTCCCCGGGCGTCGCCGACCGAACTGATCTCGAAGCGGCACCTGCGGAGCCCCACTTTTGCCACCGACTGCAAAAAAAGGAGTAACCGTGACCGCGCACATCCAAGAAGCGAGCATCCAGGAGGGCGAGCGCGCCTGGATGGACGAGGCCATCGGCCTTGCCACCAACAGCGTGAAGAACGGCGGCGGTCCGTTCGGCGCACTGATCGTCAAGGATGGCGAGATTGTCGCGATAGGGAACAACAAGGTCACTTCGAACCTGGACCCGACGGCGCATGGCGAGGTGAGCGCGATCCGGGCCGCCTGCCAGAAGCTGGGCACCTTCTCGCTCGAGGGCTGTGTCCTGGTCACCTCGTGTGAGCCGTGCCCGATGTGTCTTTCCTCCGCGCTGTGGGCGCGAGTCGACCGGATCATCTTCGCCGCTGATCGAGATGACGCTGCGGTGGCCGGTTTCGATGATCGCAAGTTCTACGATCTGTTCGAAAAGAGGCCCGCGGAGCTGTGGCCGATGGCGATCGAGCGAGTGGACATGCCGAACCGTACGGCGCCGTTCGACGCGTGGCTGGCCAAGTCCGACCGCATCGACTACTGAAAACCCGGTCGACCGGAGGTCTTCAGGGACCTCGTCGTCACCGGCTCAGGTGCCGGGCTGGTCGACGCGAACCCCAACGAGGCCCCCGGGCTGNNCAGCCCGGGGGCCTCGTTGGCTTTCCATCCTCGGGCCGTTGCGCAGGCGTCGACCCGGGCCTGTTTCGGCCGGGCGGTGCAACACCCTTTATGTAGGCGCCAGTTACTCCCCGCTCACTTCCTCGGTGAGCGCGTCCAGCCCGCCTGAGCTGCGGTTCCTGGGAATCACACGAACCGCCGATCTCAGAGCGATCAAGGTTTCATGTTTTCAACGCCTCGCTGGAACAAGCCAGTTGGAGATGAACTCCTGGGACAAGCCGAATCGACGAACTGGAAAAGCCTTGTTCGAGAAGCTGCCTGGCCGTCAGATCGAGATCTCCTGGCCCGACCTTGGCATCACGGTCACCGCCGACCTTGACGACCGCAACCCGGCACTCGCCGACGCCCTGTGGGAGTCCTTGCCCTACCAAAGCCTCCAGGGACACGCCCTCATCGCGGGAGAACACCTCTACCACGTAGCGCCGATACCGACTCTGCTGCACACCCCCCACGCCACCCGTGTCCCCGACCGGCGCGAGGCCCCCGACGGCACCGTGTTCTGCTCCGGCCTGCAGCACCTGGGCATCAAGTACGGCACCCTGACCGAGCCGATGCCCGCCACCCCCGTCGGCCAGATTCGTGAGGCGGACATGCCCGCCCTGCTGGAAGCCGGGGCCGCGATCTGGGACGCCGTCTACTCCACGAAGAAGCAGATCATCGCCGAAGTCCGCCGCGCAGGCGAGCCGGGCGGCCACCGCATCCCGATGCTCCACGCCACCAACACGCGCGCCAGTCACCTGATCGCCGACATCGTCGCCGAGACCGAGAAGATCTGGCTCGCACCCCCGGCCGAGCTGGACGACCTCCACCGGGGCATCATCCCCTCCCAGGCAGGCAACTTCGGCACCGTCCTGCCCACCCTGCTGTTCGTCAACGGCGAGACCCGGCCCCTGGGTTACGCCGCCTACGGCGGACTCGTCCGTGCCGCCGTCCAGGACATGCCCATGGCATCCCTCGTCCACATGGCCCGCCTCCTGGTCGGAGTCCCCGCCGAGTTCCTGGGCTACTGCGGCCTGGAGAAGCTGTGGGCGTTCACCCAGCGCTTCCTCGACGTCCTCGACCGCCTCGACCGAGACGACTTCTACGCCGTCACCAGCCAGATGGCCCTCTACATCAACTGCCTCGGCGGCTGGAACCTCCAGCTGTACCCGTGGGAGACCGGAGACCACCTGCGCCAGCAGGCCGCCACGGCCGGCGCGTAGCCATGCCCGGAGCCACAGGAGAAGGAAGACCTTGAGCGCCCTGCCTGCCCGCGCTGACGCCGTCGTCATCGGCGGGGGAGTGATCGGAACCTCCGCCGCCTACCATCTCGCCGAAGCCGGCGTGAACACCGTGCTGCTGGAACGCGGAAGCCTCGGCGGCGGGGCATCCGCGCACACGGCGGGCATGGTCCGCACCTACTTCCCCGGCGACCCCCATACCGGGCAGATGGCCGTGCGCAGCCTGAACGCCTACCACGACTTCGCCCGCCACACCGCAGCCCCACTCGCCCTGAAGCGGCTCGGTTTCATGGTGCTGTTCACCGACGAACAGCAGATCGCCGATTTCGAGGGCGGCCATCAAGCCCAGCAGGCCGCCGGCGTCCAAGTCGGCCTGATCAGTGCCCGCGAAGCGTCCGGACTCAACCCGCTGATCAACGAGCGCGCCGTCCTGGCCGCCGCCTGGTCGCCTGAGGCGTACCACGTGGACGGCCTCGACATCGTCCGCGGCTACGCCGCCGCCGCCCGCAATCACGGCGCGCGCCTGTTCACCCACACACCCGTCACACGCATCGACGACGACAACACCATCCACACCCCGCAGGGCAGCATCAAGGCGGACAGCATCGTGTGCACGGCCGGGCCCTGGTCCGGCGAGGTGGCATCCATGGCGTCGGTCGACCTGCCGATGAGACCCCACGCGATCGAGATGCTGTTCACCGACATCCCGCCCTCCCCGCATCGCGAGATGCCCATGACGATGCACGCCACATCCGGCCTGCGGATCCGCTCGTGGAAGGACCGCATCCTCCTCGCCATGGGCGTACCCAAGGCCGGCGAAACACGCGAAGCCTGGCTCGGCCGCATCGTCGGCCATCTCGGCACCCTGTTCCCCGCCTTGGACGGCATCGGCCTGCACCGCGCGTGGAGCGGCGATTTCGACGCCGGCCCCAACAACACCGCCGTCATCGGCGAACACCCCACCCGCCGCTTCCTGTACGCGGCCGGATTCACCGGCGCGGGCCTGTGCCAGGCACCCGCGGCCGGGGAAAAGCTCCGGGACCTACTGATCGTCAAGTAGCCCCATGACAGGTAGGAATGACGTGATTGTTCTTGGATGTAATGGTTTCAGTCGGGTGTCGGAGTTCTTCTCCGAACGGCTCGGTGCGACCGGCATCAACAAGCATTACCTCTTGGGCCACGACGCCGCCGCCGCACTCCTGATCGACGGCCGTCTGGTCGCCGCGGCGGAGGAAGAACGCCTCAACCGGGAGAAGAAGACCACCGACTTCCCGGTGAACGCGATCGACTGGTGCCTCGAGGAAGCCGGGATCACGTTCGATGACGTCGACCTGTTCGCCTTCCCCTGGAACTGGTCCACCCAGGTTCTGAACGAGCTCCTGGACGGCATACGCACCTCGCCGATGCCGCAGGCCGCGAAGACCCGCCTCATGAGTGACATGGCCGATCTGTTCGACGAGGTCGTCAGCCACGAAGCGATCCTCGCGGACTTCGAGGCCCGCACCGGACACCGCCCCGACCCGGCCAAGGTCCGCTTCGTTCCGCACCACCTGGCCCACGCCACGACCGGCTACTACCTCGCCGGGATGAAGGACTCCGCGTTCCTCGTCAGCGACGGCCGCGCCGAACGCTTCTCGACCTTGACGGGCGAGATCCGCGACGGCCGGATCACCGTCTTCGACGACACCGTCACCGGCGCCCAGCACTCCATCGGCACCCTGTTCTCCGCCATCACCCGCTTCCTCGGCTTCGTCCCCAACAACGACGAGTACAAGGTGATGGGCCTGGCCGGATACGCCGCCCCGCCGACGCCGAACCCGTTCATCGACAAGCTCCTGACGCTGCACGACGACGGCCGCTACAGCTTCACCAAGCCCCTTCAGACCGACGACCTGCACAGTCACGACGCCCTGTTCGAGGAGTACTTCGGGCCCTTCGAGGACACCCTCGCATACACGTCCCGCGTCGCCGCTGCCGCGCAGCAGATGCTGAACGTCGCCACCGCCCACCAGGTCGGCCACCTGGAGAAGAGGACGGATCTCAACCGGCTGTTGTTCGAAGGCGGCGTCGCCCTGAACTGCCTGAACAACACCCCGATGTTCGAAGGCTCCCGCTTCGAGGACATGCAGGTCAGCTTCGGCGCCTCCGACACCGGCATCACCATCGGAGCCGCGGCCCACGCCTGGCTCAACCACCCCGACACCGCCCCCGCGGACATCCGCGCCGCCGCCTCCGCACCCGTCACCCCCTATCTGGGCCCGGCCTACGACGAGGCCGCGATCGAGGAGGCCCTCCAGGGCTTCGCCGGCCGCGTCGTCGTCTCGCGCCTGGACGATGACGAGGTCGTCGAGCAGGTGGCGAAGCTGCTGACGAAGAAGGTCGTCATCGGCTGGTTCGAAGGCCGCGTCGAGCACGGGCCACGCGCGCTGGGGCATCGCAGCATCCTCGCCAACCCCGGCTTCACCGACATCAAGGACATCATCAACACCCGGGTCAAGCACCGCGAACCCTTCCGCCCGTTCGCTCCCCTCGTCCTCGAAGAGCAGGCACCGAAGATCTTCGACATGGGGCGTAAGACCAGTTCCCCGTACATGACGTTCGTCTTCCCCGTCCGCGACGCGTACAAGGACCGCATCCCCGGCGCCGTACACGTGGACGGCACCTCCCGTATTCAGACCCTGACCGACGAGGGAACCCCACGGCTCACGGCGCTGCTGCGGAAGTTCATCGAACTCACCGGCACCCCGTGCCTGATCAACACCTCGTTCAACGTCGCCGGCGAACCCATCGTCTGCACCCCTGCCGACGCCCTGAACTGCTTCATGGGCACCGAGATCGACTACCTGATCCTCGGCAACCACCTCATCGCCAAGAACTAGAAGAAGGAGCACTCCGTGCCGACGATCCAGCGCAAGCACACCATGTACCACTCCACCGTCCTCGACGCCGACCCGGACACCGTGTGGGCGACCGTCCGCGACGCCATGCAGATCCTGGACATCGTGTCCCCGGGCGACCTGGACATCCACCGGGACGTCAGCTGGGTCGAGGGCGGCTCGGTCGACACCGTCCCGGCCCGCTACGACTTCAGGCTCACGCTCAACGGCCGTCTCGTCCAGCAGGAGATCGCCGCCCGCGACGAGATCAACAAGACCCAGTCCTACCGGGCTGTCGCCCCCACCAGCGGTGTCGCCAGGTACGAGGCCACCATCCGCGTGTTCCCCATCACCAACGACCCGGCCCGCAGCTTCTTCGACTGGTCACGGACCCTGGAGATCGCCGAGGACGCCGACCTGGACGTGGTCGAGGCCATCATCGACGTCATGGAGAAGCAGACCGACGCCGTACGGGACCACTTCGCGAAGACCGCGAAGTGAGTGACGCGACGACGCTCGTACTGCTGCGGCACGGCGAAACCCTGCTCACCCCGCAGCGGCGGCTCTCCGGCAGCGGAGGATCCAACCCGGGACTCTCACCGGCCGGACGCCGCCAAGCCGGAGCGGCAGCAGAGGCTCTCGCCCACCGCGGCGACATCGCGGCGGTCGTCACGTCACCGATGCGGCGCTGCCAGGAGACCGCTCATTCCGTGGCCGCGCGCCTTGGCCTGAGCGTCCAGGTCGAGCGGGATCTACGGGAAGCGGACTTCGGCGCCTGGGAAGGCCTGACCTTCACCGAAGTCCGCGAACGCTACCCGGACGACCTGAGCGCCTGGTTCGCCTCGCCCGAGCGTCCCCCGTCGGGCGCGGGCGAGACCATGCAGCAGGTCACCCGCCGGGTCACCGCCGTACGAGACGGCCTCCTGTCCCAGTACGCCGGCGCCACGGTTCTCGTCGTCTCCCACGTCGGACCACTCAGAACCCTGATTCGCCTCGCGCTCCAAGCCCCACCACACAGCCTGTTCCGCATGGAAGTCGCAGCGGCCTCCCTGTCGACCGTGACGTACGACGAGGACGGCACCGCCACGGTGCAGGCCCTCAATGACACCCACCACTTGAACTGAACCGCACGTCGAAGGGCCCCACCGCGAACGGTGGGGCCCTTCGACATCGTGCCCGGTGAGGCACTGGCGGAGGATACGAGATTCGAACTCGTGAGGGGTTGCCCCCAACACGCTTTCCAAGCGTGCGCCCTAGGCCTCTAGGCGAATCCTCCGCCGGAAACATTACATGACCGAGAGGGGTGCTCGCGAACACGTTCCCGCAGGCCGTCATCGGGTACAGCCCGCGGGCCGCGATCGGGTACTGTGGGCGCAGCCCCTCACGCGGCGCTATCTGACTGAACTCCCCCAGGGCCGGAAGGCAGCAAGGGTAGGTCGGCTCTGGCGGGTGCGTGGGGGGCCCTTGTGTTTGCCGGGGCGGGAGCCTTCGGCGGGGTTGGTTGTCAGTGGGCGCCTATAACCTCGTATGCGTGTCGTCTCTCGCGCTGTACCGCCGCTATCGCCCGGAGACCTTTGCCGAGGTCATCGGGCAGGAGCATGTCACCGACCCGCTGCAGCAGGCGCTGCGGAACAACCGGGTCAATCACGCGTACCTGTTCAGCGGGCCGCGCGGGTGTGGCAAGACGACCAGCGCGCGGATCCTGGCGCGCTGCCTGAACTGTGAGCAAGGTCCCACGCCGACCCCGTGCGGGGAGTGCCAGTCGTGCCGGGACCTGGCGCGGAACGGCCCGGGTTCGATCGACGTCATCGAGATCGACGCGGCATCCCACGGTGGTGTGGACGACGCCCGTGAGCTGCGCGAGAAGGCCTTCTTCGGGCCCGCCGCCAGCCGGTACAAGATCTACATCATCGACGAGGCCCACATGGTCACGTCGGCCGGCTTCAACGCGCTGCTGAAGGTCGTCGAGGAGCCGCCGGAGCACCTCAAGTTCATCTTCGCCACCACCGAGCCCGAGAAGGTCATCGGGACGATCCGGTCGCGGACCCATCACTATCCGTTCCGGCTCGTGCCGCCGGGGACGCTGCGCGACTACCTCGCCGAGGTGTGCCAGCGGGAGGACATCCCCGTCGAGGAGGGTGTGCTGCCGCTCGTCGTGCGGGCCGGAGCCGGTTCCGTGCGTGACTCCATGTCCGTCATGGACCAGCTCCTCGCCGGTGCGCGGGAGGAAGGTGTGACCTATGCCATGGCCACCTCTCTCCTCGGTTACACCGACGGGTCCCTGCTCGACTCCGTCGTCGAGGCCTTCGCCACCGGTGACGGGGCCGCCGCCTTCGAGGTCGTCGACCGCATCATCGAGGGCGGCAACGACCCGCGTCGCTTCGTCGCCGACCTGCTGGAGCGGCTGCGGGACCTGGTGATCCTCGCCGCGGTGCCGGACGCGGCGGAGAAGGGCCTCTTCGATGCCCCGGCCGACGTCCTGGAGCGGATGCAGGCCCAGGCCGGCACGTTCGGCGCCGCCGAGCTGAGCCGCGCCGCCGACCTCGTCAACGAGGGCCTCACCGAGATGCGCGGCGCCACCTCTCCCCGCCTCCAGCTCGAACTCATCTGCGCCCGCGTCCTGCTTCCCGCCGCCTACGGGGACGAGCGGTCCGTGATGGCCCGCCTCGACCGCCTTGAGCGCGGCGTCAACTTCGTGGGCGCCGGCGGTGCGCCCGCCATGGGGTACGTCCCCGGACCCGAGGCCCACGCGGGCATGGCTCAGGCGGGCCCGGCCCAGGGGGGTGCGCCGGTGCAGCCCGGTGGCGGGCCCGCCGCCGCTCGTGCGGCCGTACGGGGTTCGGGTGCGCCCGGTGGACCAGGTGGACCGGGCGGCTCCGGTGGCGCGGCTGCGGGGGCGCCTACGGCTCCTGCGCCCGCCCCTGCGCCGACTCCGGCACCCCCCGCGCCCGCTCCGGCGGCCGCTGCTCCGGCAGCCGTCGCTCCGGCACCCCCTGCCCCGCCGGCCCCTGCTCCCGCAGCCCCTGCCCCGGCGGCCCAGGCTCCGGCCCCCGGCGCCTGGCCCACCGCCGCCCAGGCCGGCGGCGGCCGGCGCCCCGGTGGCTGGCCCACGGCCGCTCCCGCGGGCGGCCAGCAGGGCCCCGCGGGCGGCCAGCAGGGCCCCGCCCCGGCCCAGCCCCAGCCCCAGGCACCCCCTGCCCCAGCGGCGCCCTCGGCCCCGGCCCAGGCTCCGGCCCCGGCGGCCCCCACCGGCGGCCTCGACCCCCGCATGCTCTGGCCGAACATCCTGGAGGCCGTCAAGAACCGCCGCCGCTTCACCTGGATCCTGCTCAGCCAGAACGCCCAGGTGGCCGGCTTCGACGGCACCACCCTCCAGCTCGGCTTCGTCAACGCCGGCGCGCGCGACAACTTCGCGAGCAGCGGCAGCGAGGACGTGCTGCGGCAGGCGCTGGCCGAGCAGTTCAACGTGCAGTGGAAGGTCGAGGCGATCGTCGACCCCTCGGGCGGCTCCGCGCCCCCGCCGTCCGGCGGCTCCCCGGGCTTCGGCGGTGGCGGCGGCGCGGGCTACGGCAGCGCGCCCGCCGGCGGTGGCTACGGCGCCCCCGCCGCACCTCGCCCCGCGGCACCGCAGCCGGTGGCCCCCGCGCCCGCCGCACCCCAGGGCAGCGCCCCGGCCACCCCGGCACCGGCAACCCCTGCCCCGCAGTCCGCTCCCGAACCGCCTCCCGTCGCCCCCGAGGACGACATCCCCGAGGACGACGACCCCGACCTCGACGAGTCGGCGCTCTCCGGTCACGAACTGATCGTGCGGGAGCTGGGGGCGACGGTGATGGAGGAGTTCTCGAACGAGTAGGAACGAGTAGGCACGGGCGCGAGTTCAGCCCGTCCGGCGTTCGAGGACGAGGCCGTTCCGGCCGACAGCGGGCGCCCTTCGTAGGAACGCACAGCTTCCCCGCCCCCCGACCTTCGGCAACCTTGCCATTAGGCTGACCCCCGTGAAGGTCCTCGTCATCGGCAGCGGCGCCCGCGAACATGCCCTGTGCCGCTCCCTGTCCCTCGACCCCGACGTCACCGCGCTCCACTGCGCTCCCGGCAACGCCGGCATCGCCGAGGTCGCCGAGCTGCACCAGGTCGACGCGCTCGACGGCAAGGCCGTGGCCGCGCTGGCCGGCGAACTCGGTGCCGAACTCGTCGTCGTCGGCCCGGAGGCCCCGCTGGTCGCGGGTGTCGCCGACGCCGTGCGCGAGGCGGGCATCCCGGTGTTCGGCCCCTCCGGGGAAGCCGCGCAGCTGGAGGGGTCCAAGGCCTTCGCCAAGGACGTGATGGCGGCGGCCGGGGTGCCCACGGCCCGGTCGTACGTCTGCACCACCGAGGAGGAGGCCGCCGAGGCCCTCGACGCCTTCGGTGCCCCCTACGTCGTCAAGGACGACGGGCTGGCAGCCGGCAAGGGTGTCGTCGTCACGGACGACTTGGAGGCGGCCAAGGCCCACGCGGCCGGCTGCGAGCGGGTCGTCATCGAGGAGTTCCTCGACGGGCCCGAGGTGTCCCTGTTCGCCATCACCGACGGCCGTACCGTCGTGCCGCTGCAGCCCGCCCAGGACTTCAAGCGCGCCCTGGACGGCGACGAGGGCCCGAACACGGGTGGCATGGGCGCGTACTCGCCGCTGCCGTGGGCGGACCCGAAGCTGGTCGAGGAGGTGCTGGAGACGGTGCTGCAGCCGACCGTGGACGAGCTGCGCCGCCGTGGCACGCCCTTCTCCGGTCTGCTCTACGCCGGGCTCGCGATCACCTCGCGCGGTGTCCGGGTCATCGAGTTCAACGCCCGCTTCGGTGACCCCGAGACCCAGGTCGTGCTGGCCCGCCTGAAGACCCCGCTGGCCGGTGTCCTGCTGGCCGCCGCGAACGGCACCCTGGACGACCTGGAGCGCCTGCGCTGGAGCGAGGACGCGGCCGTCACGGTGGTCATCGCCTCGCACAACTACCCCGGCACCCCGCGCACCGGCGACCCGATCACCGGTCTGGGCGAGGTGGCCGCCGAGGACGCCCCGCACGCCTACGTCCTGCACGCCGGGACGAAGCAGGAGGGTGACGCGGTCGTCAGCGCGGGCGGCCGGGTGCTGTCCGTCACGGCCACCGGCAAGGACCTCACCCAGGCCCGCGAGCGGGCGTACCGGGCGGTGTCCCGGGTCCGCCTGGACGGTTCGCAGCACCGCACGGACATCGCCGCGAAGGCTGCGGGAGCAAACGAAGCCGAGCGGGCGGGGGAGGCGGCGGAGGCGTAAAGCCGCCGGTCGCACGCATCCCGCACCCACCCAGGCCCCGGACGAAAATCCGGGGCCTGATCTTTGCTGTCTGTCACCCACCTCTGACCAAAGCCATTCCATCGAGTGAGCAATCGCCCATCCGGCTGACGGGGGCCGAGGCCCCAACTAGGGTGCGGCGCAAGCGTTCCGGCACTTGGCCCACCGGCATTGCGATGTCAGTGGCGGGTGCCACAGTGGGGGAGTGAGCAACCCCAGGACAGCCCGGGATCGGCAGGGAGGGGGTGAGATCCGCTCGTGACCGGAATCGGTGTGGAGGTGGGCGCGCAGGCAGCGCGCTCGCGGGCCCTCGCCGTGCTGCGCATCCGCGGCCGGGCGCTGGCCGTGGCCGTGCTGCCCGCGGCCGCCGAGGTGATCCTGCTGACCGGCGGTTCCACCGGCCATCTCGTCGGCCCGGGCTGGTCCGCCGCCCGCTGGGTCGTGGGCGTGCTGGCCGTGGTCGTGCTGCTGGCCGCCGCCGCTGTCGCCCTGGTCGTGGCCCGGGCCCGCCCCGCCATGAGCCCCACGGTCCCCGTCCCGGAGGCCTCCGCCCCGGACCTGTACCGGCTGGTGCGCGACCTCGCCGAGCGGCTCGAGGTCCCCGCTCCCTCGGCCATAGCGCTCACCCCGGACTGCGACAGCTGGCTGGAGGACCGCACCCACCCGGCCCACGGCCCGCCCCCGCGGCCGGCGCACGACGAGCTGGCGGGCCCCGGCCAGGGATCCGGTTTCGGCGCCCACCGCCGGGCCGTCACCGCCCCGGTCCTGGTCATCGGCTCCCCGTTCCTGTGGTGGATGCGCGTCGGCGAGCTGCGCGCGGTCCTCGCCCCGGTCGTCGCCGGTACGGGCCCCTCCGCACACCCGGACATAGCCGCCGCCCGCCGCTTCGTGCGCGGTCTGGACGCGGCGGTCGGCGCCGCCTCGACACCCGGCCGCTGCCCGCTCACCCGGGCCGTGTGCGCGGCCGTCGGCTGGGTCGCCCGGCTGCTGCTGCGCGGCTGCCGCGAGCACGCGGCGCTGATGGAGCGCGGGGTCGCGGCGGCGGCGGCCGAGCGCGCGCAGGCCGTGGACTACGGACTGCGGATCGTCGCCCAGGAGCAGGTCGGTCTCGCCTACGCGGGCTGGGACCGGCTGCTGACCCGGGTGGCGCTGCCCGCCTGGCGCATGGGCCGCTGGCCCGCCCGGCTGGACGCGGGCGTGGTGGCCGCGCTCACCGAGCTGTCCCGGCGCGACCGGCTGGCCGAGGGCTTCGCCTCCCGCCTCGGCGAGCGCCCCGCCTGCGACCTCCTGGAAGAGCCCGGCGCGGTCGACGAGGCAGCCTCCCTGCTCGCCGCCCGCCTCTTCCACGGCGGCCCCGCCGAGTGCGGCCCCGACTGGGCCCCGGTGGACTGGCAGGCGTACCCGGAGGAGGTCGTCGACCGCACCTGGCGCGCCGACGCGGCCCGCCTCCACCGAGTCCTGGACTCCCTCGGCGTCCGCCCCACCGCGGACCCCACAGCCCCCGAGCCCCCCGGCCCCACCCTGTCCCGAGTCCTGGACCACCTGACGGAAACCGCTGTCCTGGAGGCCCCGCAGAACACCCCGCAAGCCGCCGACGGCGAGGACCCCCCACAGGGGCCACCCGCACCCGACGACGAAAGCGGCACGGGTGGCGCGGCTGGGAACGAATTCCCCGCCGAAGGCGAAGCCGAGGCGGACACCCACGACGACACAGACCCCGGCACCGAGCGCAGCGCCGCCCTCGCCGCAGGCCTCACCGCCGCCCTGGCCCGCGAGGAGGCCGCCGCACCGAGAGGCGCGACCGCCGCCGGCCGAGCCCCCGACAGCGCCCTGTGGGACGACGCCACGCTGCCCCTGTTCCCGCTGCAACCCCCGCGTTCCGCCCGCGAGCTGCTCACCGATCACGTCACGGCCATGGTGTGCTGCGCCGCCGTCGACACGGCCGGTGCGGCCCCCGGCCTCGACTGGCTCGACGGCCCCTCCCTGCTGCTGGGCGGCGTGCGAGCCGCCGACCTCGCGCCCAAGGTGCTCAGCCTGATCGAGGAGGGAGACCCGGGCCCGCTGCGCGACTGGCTGGCCGCGTCCGGGATACGCCCGGAGAAGCCGGTGCGGCTCGTCTGAAACCGGCCACCACCGAGTGCCGTGGCCCACCCGGCGTCCTGGGCGTCGTAACGGAAAAGCGTCTTCCACTTCAGGTCAATTCGCAACGAACAGTGACCAGGTCCGTGCGTTATGTGATGTGCTGGGGACCGACCTCGCACATGGCAAGCGCATGCGACATACGACAGCACGACCGAGCACCACACCGCACCACCGCCAGAGCGACACGGGGGGCACGAGGGAGGGGAGCGACCATGGCCTCGGACCACATCCGCCGCTGGGAGTCCGGAGCACTCGCGCACGCTGTCACGGACCCCTTCGGCCTGGGCCCGGTCCCCTGGCTGCGTGGCAGCGAGACCTACTTCGACGACACGGGACACGTCGTGCCCTGGTACGTCGACCCGAGCCCGCGGCAGCCGGCCGGTGAACAGCCGCGCGTCCCGGCGCCGAGGGCGGCGGGCTCCGGCCCCCGCTCGGCCGACGACGTGCACCGGCAGATCAAGGGCTTCACCTCCACCGGCGCGGTCACGCCCGGCGAGGCGATCGACTTCCACATCACGGTCGACCCGCCCCAGCAGTTCAGCGTGGACATCTACCGGATCGGCCACTACGGGGGCGACGGCGCCGCCAAGATCACCACGAGCCCCCGGCTCTCCGGCATCGTCCAGCCCCAGCCGCTGACCGCCGACCGCACGGTCTCCTGCCACCACTGGTGGCTGTCCTGGCGCCTCCAGGTGCCCTCCCACTGGAGCATCGGCGCCTATGTGGCCGTCCTCACCACCGTCGACGGCTACCGCTCCCACGTGCCGTTCACGGTCCGCGACGACCACCCCGCCGACCTGCTCCTGCTGCTGCCCGACATCACCTGGCAGGCGTACAACCTCTACCCGGAGGACGGTCACACCGGCGCCAGCCTCTACCACGCCTGGGACGAGAAGGGCCGCCTGCTCGGGGAGGCGGACGCGGCCACCACGGTCTCCTTCGACCGCCCGTACGCGGGCGCGGGCCTGCCCCTGCACGTCGGCCACGCCTACGACTTCATCCGCTGGGCCGAGCGCTACGGCTACGACATCGCCTACGCCGACGCCCGCGACCTGCACGCCGGCCGGGTCGACCCCACCCGGTACCGGGGCCTGGTCTTCCCGGGCCACGACGAGTACTGGTCGGTGTCGATGCGCCGCGCCGTCGAGGACGCCCGCGACCGCGGCACCTCGCTGGTCTTCCTCTCCGCCAACACCATGTACTGGCAGGTGGAGTTGGGCCCCTCGCCGTCCGGTGTCCCCGACCGGCTGCTGACCTGCCGCAAACGCAAGGGCCCCGGAAAGCCGGTGCTGTGGCGCGAGATCGACCGGCCCGAGCAGCAGCTGGTCGGCATCCAGTACGCGGGCCGGGTCCCGGAGCCGTACCCGCTGATCGTCCGCAACGCGGGCCACTGGCTGTGGGACGCGACCGGCGCGCACGAGGGCGACGAGATCGAGGGCCTGGTCGCAGGCGAGGCCGACCGCTACTTCCCGCGCACCCCGCTGCCCGAGCACGAGGAGCGCATCCTGCTCGCGCACTCCCCCTACACCGACAACGACGGCGTCCTGCGCCACCAGGAGACCTCCCTCTACCGGGCCCCCTCCGGCGCCTGGGTCTTCGCCTCCGGCACCTTCGCCTGGTCCCCGTCCCTGGACCGCCCCGGCCATGTGGACCCCCGTATCCAGCGGGCCACGGCGAATCTGCTGGACCGCATCTGCAAACGCGACTGACACCCGGCGGACCGTCACCGAGCCCCCCGGCGGACCGCCGTCACCCCCCTGGCCGAAACCGATCGCCCTCATAAGGGAGAATCGAGGCACTTGGACAGAACCACGGGGAGGAACCGTGTCCGGATTCGTAGAAAAGCCCGAGCCGATCCAGGTTCCGGGCCTGGTGCACCTGCACACCGGAAAGGTGCGCGAGCTGTACCAGAACGAGGCGGGCGACCTCGTGATGGTCGCCAGCGACCGTATGTCCGCCTACGACTGGGTGCTGCCCACGGAGATCCCCGACAAGGGCCGCGTCCTCACCCAGCTCTCCCTGTGGTGGTTCGACCAGCTGCGGGACCTGGCCCCCAACCACGTGCTGAGCACGGAGCTGCCGGAGGGCGCCCCCGCCGACTGGGCGGGCCGCACGCTCATCTGCAAGTCCCTGAAGATGGTCCCGGTGGAGTGCGTGGCCCGCGGCTACCTCACCGGCTCGGGCCTGCTCGAGTACAACGAGTCCCGGACCGTCTGCGGCCTCGCCCTCCCCGAGGGTCTGGTCGACGGCTCGGAACTGCCCGGCCCGATCTTCACGCCGGCCACCAAGGCCGCGGTCGGCGAGCACGACGAGAACGTCTCCTACGAGGAGGTCGCCCGCCAGGTCGGCGCCGAGACCGCGGCCCAGCTGCGCCAGGCCACCCTCGCGGTGTACTCCCGCGCCCGGGACATCGCCCGCGACCGGGGGATCATCCTGGCGGACACCAAGTTCGAGTTCGGCTTCGAGGGCGACACGCTCGTCCTCGCCGACGAGGTGCTCACCCCGGACTCCTCGCGCTTCTGGCCGGCCGACCAGTGGCAGCCGGGCCGCGCGCAGCCGTCGTACGACAAGCAGTTCGTCCGGAACTGGCTGACCTCGGCGGAGTCCGGCTGGGACCGCAAGAGCGAGCAGCCCCCGCCGCCGCTGCCGCAGCAGGTCGTGGAGGCGACCCGGGCGAAGTACGTGGAGGCCTACGAGCGCCTGACGGGCACGAGCTGGGCGTAACGCGAAAGGCCCCCGGTGAGAACCGGGGGCCTTTCGTACTGGAGCGGACGACGAGGCTCGAACTCGCGACCTCAACCTTGGCAAGGTTGCGCTCTACCAACTGAGCTACGTCCGCATGCGCCGTGGCGCGAGGCCAACTATACCCAACCTCGGTCGCGTGCGAGACGCACTGCCGCATGACGGTTCTCCGCACCGAGCTTCGTGACGGCCGAGGAGAGGTAGTTCCGCACGGTCCCGGGCGACAGCGCGGCCCGCTCGGCGATCTCCGCGACCGGTGCTCCGTCGGCCGCCAGCTCCAGCACCTCGGCCTCCCGGGCGGTCAGCGGGGAGTCCCCGGCGGAGATCGCGTCGGCGGCCAACTCCGGGTCGACGTAACGGTTTCCCGCGTGCACGGTCCGGATGATCTCGGCGAGCCGCTGGGCGCTGACCGTCTTCGGGACGAACCCGCGCACACCGGCCGCGAGCGCCCGCTTGAGGTGTCCGGGCCGCCCGTGACCGGTGACGATCAGTACCTGGCAGCCGGGCAGTTCGGCGCGCAGAGATGTGGCGACCTTCACACCGTCGGCGCCCGGCATCTGGAGATCCAGGACGGCCACGTCGGGTTCGTGCGCCCGGGCCATCGCCAGCGCCTCCGGCCCGCTCGCCGCCTCCGCGACGACGACCAGGTCGTCCTCCAGGGAGAGCAGGGCGGCCAGCGCGCCCCGGATCAGATGCTCGTCGTCGGCGAGCAACAGCCGTACCGGGCTGCTCATGAGGTGACTCCGCTCACTTCCTGTTTCACCGGTACCTCGGCCACCAGCCGGAACCGGTCCTTGCCGACGAGCCCGGCTTCCAGCGTCCCGCCCACGGCGGCCAGTCGTTCCCGCAGCCCGGCGATTCCCGAGCCGCCGCTGCCGCTCGGGCCCGCCGCCCCGTCGTTCTCCACCGTCAGCACCACACACCCCTCCCGTACCCGCAGCCTCAGGGTGCACCGTCCCGCGTCCCCGTGCCGCAGCACGTTGGTGGCCGCCTCGCGCACCACCCAGCCGAGCGCGGACTGCACCTCGGCGGGCAGCCCGCCGGCCTCGGCGCGGACCTCGCACTCGATCCCGGCGGCCGTCAGCACGCCCTGGGCACCGGCGAGTTCGACCAGCAGGTCGGCCTCGCGGTAGCCGCGGACGACGTCCCGCACCTCCCGCTGCGACTCCTGGGCGATGCGCTGCACCTCGATCATCTGCTCCACGGCCTCCGGCCGCCCGCGCCGGGCCAGTTGCACGGCCAGCTCGCTCTTCAGGGAGATCACGGAGAGGTTCCGCCCCAGCACGTCGTGCAGGTCCCGCCCGAACCGCAGCCGCTCCTCGGCGACGGCGAGCCGGGCCTCGACCTCCCGGGCGCGCTCCGCCTCCCAGAGCACGGCGAGGGTCCAGGCACCGCAGCGGGCGGCGATCAGGGAGAAGGCGGAGGCGAAGGCGGTCACCAGCACCGTGGCGAAGAGACCGAGGCCGTCGCCGCGCACGACCGCGAAGGCGGCCAGGATCAGCACCGCGAGGTACGCGGCGCGGCGCAGGAACACGCCCATGGGCACGGTGAGCGCGTACGGCAGCCCGAACGGCATGAGCACCGCTCCGACCGCGAGCCGGGCGGTGACCGGGTCGGTTCCGTCGACCGCGGCGAGCGCCACGACCGTCCCGAGTGCCAGGCCGAGCAGGACGGCGGGACCGCGCTGGGCGCGTGGCGGCAGTTCGGCGCGTCCGAGGTAGACGTCGAGCGCGGGCCGGAGCACCCGGCTCGCGGCCGCGCACTGCAGCAGGTCCACGGCGATCAGCAGCCCGCCGAGCGCCATCGGCAGGGGCCGGTGGTCGAGCCCGCTGACGAGCGGCAGCATCAGCCAGCCGATCGGCAACACCCAGATGCTGCCGTGCCAGGTGACCACGCTCTGCAGCTCGACCCGCTCGGCCTTGCTGCGCTCGTGCCAGTGACGCTGGTGCCACCGCCGTATCCGCCCCACCATGTGTGCCCCCGTGCTCAGCGCCGCGGCTCCCACCGGAACCACCGCCGTACAGCAAACACCGCCACGACGGTCCAGGCCAGCGCCGTCGCCACCGTGGCCAGCACCTCGAAGGCGGTCAACTGGCCGGTCCAGCCCCCGCGGACCAGCCGGATCGCGGGGGACAGCGGCAGGAGTTCGCAGACCGAGGCGAGCCGGTCGGGCAGGATCTCGGTGGGGATCGCGATGCCGGAGCCGATCATCGAGAAGAACACCAGCGGCAGCGCGGTGACCTGTCCGCTCTCCACACTGCGGGTGAAGGACGCGGTGAGCGCGGCCAGCGCGGCGCTCAGCACGAGTCCCGCCGCCAGCCCCAGCAGGGTCAGGTACGGCGCCTTGGGCGGCCCTGTGTGCAGCAGCACCGCGCAGCCCGCGCACAGCAGCAGGGCCTGGGCGAGGCCGAGGACGACGGCCGGCAGGGCCGTGCCCGTGAGGATCTCGGCGTCGGAGAGTTCGCCGGTGCGCAGCCGCTTGAGGACGAGTTCCTCGCGGCGGGCGACGTAGGCGTTCACCAGGGAGGTGTAGACGGCGAAGAGGAGGGAGTAGCCGATCGCGGCCGTCATCATCACCGTGCCGATGGAGAGCCCTTCCTTCTTCAGGTCGATCTGGTCGAGGGCGGGCCGCACGGTGAACGGCAGGGCGAGCGGTACGACCAGGGCGGTGAAGACGACGCTGCGGTTGCGGCCGAGGAGGGCGAGTTCGGCGCGGGCCAGCACGCGCAGCCGCCGGCCCGTCGGTGCCCAGGTGAGAGTGCTCATGCCATGACCTCCTGCTCCTGTGCGATCCCGAGGAACGCCTCCTCCAGTGAGGCCGAGCGCACATCGAGGCGGCGCAGCTCGACCCCGGCCCGCTCGGCCCAGGCCAGCACCCCGGTGGCGGTCCGCTGCAGCTCGCGGGTGCGCAGCCGGACGAGGTTGCCGTCGCTCTCGTGCCCGCAGACGCCGAGGTCGGCGAGGGGCGGCAGATCCCCGAGGAAGTAGCCGTCGGGCAGCTCGAAGGACATCCGGGAGGGACGGCCGGCGGTGACCTCGGCCGGGGTTCCGGAGGCGGCGATGCGCCCCTCGTGCAGGATGGCGAGCCGGTCGGCGAGGCCTTCCGCCTCCTCCAGGTAGTGCGTGGTGAGCAGCACGGTCGTGCCCGCCGCCCGCAGGCCGCGCACCAACTCCCAGGTGTCCCGGCGGCCTTCGGCGTCGAGCCCGGTCGTCGGCTCGTCGAGGAAGAGCACCTCGGGGCCGCCGAGCAGGGCGAGCGCCAGGTCCAGGCGCCGCCGTTCGCCGCCGGACAGCTGCTTGACCCGTACGCCGGTCTTCCGGGCCAGCCCGACCAGCTCCAGCACCTCCGCTTCGGGCCGGGCCCCGCTGGTGCAGCCCGCCCACATCCGGGCGGTCTCGGCGACGGTCAGGTCGGAGGGGAAACCACCTTCCTGGAGCATCACCCCGGTGCGGGGGCGTACGGCGGCCCGCTCCCGGAAGGGGTCGTGGCCGAGGACGCGGACCTGGCCGCCGGCCGGTGCCGCGAGGCCTTCCAGCAGTTCGACCGTCGACGTCTTTCCCGCGCCGTTGGTGCCCAGCAGGGCGAAGATCTCCCCGCGCGCCACGGAGAAGGTGACTCCGCGCACGGCCTCGAACCCGCCCCCGTAAACACGGCTGAGGTCTGTGGCCTCGATCACGTGCTCGTGTTCGTTGGTGTTCATGAGTTCAGCGTCCCGGCGGGCGGGGCGGAACAGCAGTGCGCGGTGTCATCACTCGGCATGACAAATGTCAGTCATGTGCACGCACGAAAAAACCCCGGTCATATGACCGGGGTTTCTCTGGAGCGGACGACGAGGCTCGAACTCGCGACCTCAACCTTGGCAAGGTTGCGCTCTACCAACTGAGCTACGTCCGCACTGCTCCCGACCGGCTCCCACCGATCGGTGCGAGCACCAGCCTACCTGATCCACAGGAGTGGTCGTGACGACCGGTGCCAGAGCGGGTGACAGGAATTGCACACTGCGCCTTCCCCCTGGAAGGGGGATGTTCTGCTACTGAACTACACCCGCACGATCCGTGGGATCCGGCCTTTCGGCCTCGCCCCTCGGCGTGTCTCAGACATTAGCTGATCAGCAGGGGGGTAGCGCAAGTCGGCTCCCGCCACGGCCAAGTGCACGGCCCTCAGGGCCCGCTGACGGACCCTGAGGACTGCCCCTTCGCGGGCCTCACTGCGCGGCGCTGAACGCCTCGTAGACCTTCTTCGGGATGCGTCCGCGCGCCGGCACGTCCATCTTGTTCGCCTGGGCCCAGGCCCGGACGGCCGCCGGATCGGGGGCGACCTCCGTCTGCTTGTACGCCTTGCCGGAGCGCGAGCGCTTGCGGCCGGCCTCCACGTAGGGCGCGAGCGCCTTGCGCAGTTTCTTGGCGTTGGTTTCGTTCAGGTCGATCTCGTACGACTTGCCGTCGAGTCCGAAGGCGATCGTTTCCGCCGCTTCCGAGCCGTCGATGTCGTCAAAGAGAGTGACCACGACCTTTTGCGCCACGAATATCGGTCCCTTCGTGCGGCACGTCGATACAGCTCATCGGCGATGACGTGCCGAGTATCGGCTATTGCCAATTCATTTGTACAGTGCCCGGCAATGCAAAGTGAAGCCCGACTAAATCCGTCAGCGTGTCCCAGTGCAATAGGCGTCGTGGGCGGACCCGTGGAACTTTCCCAGAACTTTTCGCGAGGGTGCCCGCCCGTCACCCGATCGTGATGCGCCTCACGTAGTTTCCTACAACTCTACTCGCGTAGAAATTTTGTGCGGGTAGTCTGAAGGAACCTGCTCAGCACCACACACCGGGAGTGCCAGTGGCACGCGTCGTAGTCGACGTCATGCTCAAGCCGGAGATCCTCGACCCCCAGGGCCAGGCGGTCCAGCGTGCGCTGCCGCGCCTGGGTTTCGAGGGGATCTCGGACGTACGTCAGGGAAAGCGTTTCGAACTGGAAGTTGACGGGCCGGTTGACGAGGCCGCGCTCGCCCGCATCCACGATCTTGCGGAATCCTTCCTCGCCAACACCGTGATCGAGGACTTCACCGTCAAGGTGGAGGAAGTCGCGGAGGCCGCGAAGTGACCGCTCGTATTGGCGTCGTCACTTTCCCCGGGAGTCTCGACGACCGGGACACCCAGCGTGCGATCCGCCTCGCGGGTGCCGAACCGGTTGCCCTCTGGCACAAGGACAAGGACCTCAAGCAGGTCGACGCCGTGGTGCTGCCCGGCGGTTTCTCCTACGGCGACTATCTGCGGGCCGGGGCCATCTCCCGGTTCTCGCCGGTGATGGAGACCGTCATCGAGCAGGCGAAGGCCGGACTTCCGGTTCTCGGTATCTGCAACGGTTTCCAGGTCCTCACCGAGGCCCACCTCCTCCCGGGCGGGATGCTCGGCAACGACCACCTCCACTTCATCTGCCGCGACCAGAAGCTGCGGGTGGAGAACGCGGGGACGGCCTGGACCGGCGACTACCGCCAGGACCAGGAGATCCACATCCCGCTGAAGAACATGGACGGCCGGTACGTCGCCGACGAGTACACGCTCGACAAGCTGGAGGCCGAGGGGCGGGTCGTCTTCCGCTACCTCGACTTCAACCCCAACGGCTCGCTGCGGGACATCGCCGGCATCACCAACGAGGCCGGGAACGTCGTCGGTCTCATGCCGCACCCCGAGCACGCCGTCGAGCCGCTGATCGGTACGGGCCGCACCGACGGCCTCCCCTTCTTCACCTCGATCCTCAAGAAGCTGGTCAACGCATGAGCCGGACGCCTCTGGACACGGTCGAGCACGCGGCCGGGACCCCCGACGTCGAGCTGCCCTGGGCCGAACTCGGCCTGAAGAAGGACGAGTACGAGCGGATCGTCGAGATCCTGGGCCGCCGCCCGACCGGCGCCGAACTCGCCATGTACTCGGTCATGTGGTCCGAGCACTGCTCGTACAAGTCCTCCAAGGTCCACCTGCGCCAGTTCGGCGAGAAGGCGCCCGAGTCGGACGCGCTGCTCGTCGGTATCGGCGAGAACGCGGGTGTCGTCGACGTCGGCCAGGGTTACGCCGTGACCTTCAAGGTCGAGTCGCACAACCACCCCTCCTACGTCGAGCCCTACCAGGGCGCGGCCACGGGCGTCGGCGGCATCGTCCGCGACATCATCGCGATGGGCGCCCGCCCGGTCGCCGTCGTGGACCCGCTGCGCTTCGGCGCGGCCGACCACCCCGACACCAAGCGCGTCCTGCCGGGCGTCGTCGCCGGCATCGGCGGCTACGGCAACTGCCTGGGTCTGCCCAACATCGGCGGCGAGGTCGTCTTCGACGCCTGCTACCAGGGCAACCCGCTGGTCAACGCCGGTGCCATCGGTGTGATGCGGCACGAGGACATCCACCTCGCCAAGGCCTCCGGCGCGGGCAACAAGGTCATCCTCTACGGCGCCCGCACCGGCGGCGACGGCATCGGCGGCGCCTCGATCCTGGCCTCCGAGACCTTCGACGACGCCAAGCCGTCGAAGCGTCCCGCGGTCCAGGTCGGTGACCCCTTCCAGGAGAAGCTCCTCATCGAGTGCACCCTGGAGGCCTTCCGGGAGAAGCTGGTCGTCGGCATCCAGGACCTCGGTGCGGCGGGCCTGTCCTGCGCCACGTCCGAGCTGGCCTCCAACGGCTCCGGCGGCATGCGCGTGACCCTGGACGACGTACCGCTGCGTGACTCGACGCTCTCGCCCGAGGAAATCCTCATGAGCGAGTCGCAGGAGCGCATGTGCGCCGTGGTCGAGCCCGAGAAGGTCGACCGCTTCCTGGAGATCTGCGCCAAGTGGGACGTCATCGCCACCGTCATCGGTGAGGTGACGGACGGCGACCGGCTGGAGATCTACTGGCACGGCGGCAAGATCGTCGACGTCGACCCGCGGACCGTGGCCCACGAGGGCCCGGTGTACGAGCGCCCGTACGCCCGCCCGTCCTGGCAGGACGAGCTGCAGGCGGACGACGCGAACAAGCTGCCGCGGCCGAAGACCGCCGAGGAGCTGAAGGACCAGGTCCTGAAGCTGGTCGGCTCGCCCAACCAGGCCTCCAAGAAGTGGATCACCTCGCAGTACGACCACTTCGTGCAGGGCAACACCGTCCTCGCCCAGCCCGAGGACTCCGGCATGATCCGCGTCGACGAGGAGACCGGCCTCGGCGTCGCCATCGCGACCGACGGCAACGGCCGCTACGCCAAGCTCGACCCGTACGCGGGCGCGCAGCTGGCGCTCTCCGAGGCCTACCGGAACGTGGCGACGACCGGCGCCAAGCCGCTCGCCGTCTCCGACTGCCTGAACTTCGGCTCCCCCGAGGACCCGGCGGTCATGTGGCAGTTCGCGGAGGCCGTGCGCGGTCTCGCCGACGCCTGTCAGCAGCTGGGCACCCCGGTGACCGGCGGCAACGTCTCGCTCTACAACCAGACGGGCGAGGCCGCCATCCACCCGACGCCGGTCGTCGCCGTCCTCGGTGTCATCGACGACGTCGCCCGCCGCACGCCGGTCGCCTTCCAGGAGGAGGGCCAGCTGATCTACCTCCTCGGCGACACGCGTGAGGAGTTCGGCGGCTCGGCCTGGTCCCAGGTGGTCCACGACCACCTCGGCGGCCTGCCCCCGGCCGTGGACCTGGAGCGCGAGCGCCTGCTGGCCGAGATCCTGATCTCCGCCTCCCGCGACGGCATGATCGACTCCGCGCACGACCTGTCCGACGGCGGTCTGGTCCAGGCGGTCGTGGAGTCGGCGCTGCTCGGCGGCAAGGGCGCGCGTCTGGTCGTACCGGACGGGCTGGACGCCTTCACCTTCCTGTTCTCCGAGTCGGCCGGGCGTGCGATCGTCGCGGTGCCGCGCTCGGAGGAGGTCCGCTTCAACGACATGTGCGGTGCCCGCGGTCTGCCGGTCGCCCGCATCGGTGTCGTGGACAGTGACTCGGTCGAGATCCAGGGCGAGTTCTCCCTCTCGCTGGCCGAGCTGCGCGAGGCCCACGAGGGCACGATCGAGGCGCTGCTCGCCTAGGCGGTGACCTGACGCGAGGGCCCGCCCGGATCCGTCCGGGCGGGCCCTTCGCCGTCCGTGGCGCGCCGCGCGGTCACTTCGGGAAGTCGGCGCCGACCATCCGCCGCCACTCGGCGGCCACACCGGCCGGGTCCATGGCATGGGCGATGTCGATGGCCGATCGGCAGGCGGCGGCCTGGTCCATGTCGCCCGCCCTGAGGTACAGCGCGAGGCACCGCACGAAAGGGGCCACGGCCTCCGCCGCCGCGCCGCTCTTCAGCAGAGTGGTGCCGGCGCGGGCGAGGGCGAAGACGACCTCCCGCCAGTGCTCGCCCGGTTCGGGTCCGTACAGCTCGTGGTGGATATCGCAGGCCGCCTTCGCCGCCGACACGGCTTCGCGCAGGTGGCCCGTCTCCTCGAAGTGGGCGGAGAGTTCGGCGAGGGCGCGGGCGGCTCCTGGGCCCGCCGACGGGTCGGTGCGCCACAGCCGGTAGCGGATGGCGGCCTCCTCGTCGCGGGCGTCCGCGGCCGCCGTGTGGTCGCCCGACTCCGCGTGGCAGGTCGCCCGCTGGCTCAGCAGGTCGGCGAGCAGCGGCAGGAGCCGCTGCTCCTCCCGCATCTCCGCGCGCACGAGGTCCGAGGCCTCCCCGGCTGCCCCGGCCGCCTCGGCGTGGCGGCCGAGGACGTGCAGGCACGAGGCCCGGTTGCCGAGGGCCTGTGCCAGGTTGATCCGCGCCTCCGGCTCCGTCGCGGCCAGCCGGCGCCAGAGGTCGACCGCGCGGCCGGCCGTCTCCGCGCCGTCGGCGGCCGCACCGGTCTGGGCGAGGTTGGCGGCGTGGTCGACGAGGACGGCGGCCAGCATCGTCGGCAGGTAGGGATCGGCCGAGGACAGGGCGAGGGTCTCCAGGGTGGCCACCGCGAGGCCGCTGGCCCGGGTCGCCAGGGCGAGCCGGCCCGTGGCGGCCAGGGCGAGGGACGCCTCGCGCAGGCTGTTGGCGAAGTGGACCGGCAGCGGGGTCGCGGACGGCCGGGGCCTGTCCCGCAGCCGCTCGGCCTCGCGCAGGGTGTCCTCGGCACGGCCCCCACGGGCCAGGTAGCCGACGTAGGTGGCGTGCACCGCCTCGTACAGCTCGGGGCGGTCGCGGAGCACCGGCTCACCCCGATCGCCGAGGGCCAGTTCCACCGCCTCGCGGATGAGGCGCAGCGCACGATCGTGGTGGCCCAGCGCCTGGTGGCCGACGGCAGCGTTGTTGAGTGCCATGACCTGGCGCACCGCCGGGACCAGTCCCTGGTGCGGGGCGTCCAGCCGCTGCCACAGCTCGGCGGCCTCCTGCCAGGCGGCGACGCCGGCCGGTCCGTCGGCCAGCGCGCTGTGGGCTTGGGCCCTCGTCTCGGCCACCAGGGCCCGTTCGGCGGTCAGCTCGTCGCGGGCCGCGGCCGGCAGTCCGGCGACGAAGGCCTCCGCGCGGGCGCAGAGGGCGAGGGCCTCGCCGGCGTCCTGGCACGCTTCCAGCACCTGCGCGTAACGGCCCAGGGCCACCAGGTAGGGCCGGGCCGTCTCCGGGGCCGTGCCCGCGGACCGGCCCAGCAGCTCCGTCTCCTGCCGGGCGTACGGGCGGGCCTCGGCGAAGCGGCCCAGCCGGCACAGGGTCAGGACCAGCGGGTCGAGGAGGGGGCGCAGCTGTTCCTCGTTCGCGGCCGGTCCGGCCGGCCCGCGCAGCCGTACCGCTTCGCGCAGGGCCGCCACGGCCTCGTCCTGTCGACCGAGGCCGAGCAGCAGCTCGGCCTGCTGACGCAGTTGGCCGGCCAGGTCGTCCTCGCCGCCGGGCGCCGACCGGAAGGCGTCGACCGCGCGTGAGGAGACCTCCAGGGCCTCTTCCGGCCGCCCCAGCTGGCTCAGGCTCAAGGCGTGCAGCATGTGCACGAAGCCCTGGTCCCGGGCGTCGCTCTGGACGATCGAATGCGCGCCCCGGCGGTAGCCGGCGACCGCCAGGGCGGCCGAGGCCGCGTCGAGCACGCCGGTGATGGTCGCGCTGCCGTCGCTGTGCCGGGTGATCTGCTGCCGCATGCCGGGCGGAGGCAGCGTCTGGCTGTTGCTGACCGCCCAGGCGAGGGTCTGGTCGGAGATCACCGGCAGGCTCGCGGTCCGCTCGATCTGGTCCAGCAGGGGACGTACCGCATGCCCGAAGTGCTGCTGCGACCGCGCGGTGCGCACCGCTTCCCGAAGCGCCATCATCTGGCCGTAGCCGGGGGCGTCGCCCTGGTCGGGACCGGCGTCGAAGTACGCGGCGAGCCGCGGGTCGCCGAGGTGCGCGGCGGCGGACACGACGCGGGTCAGCAGGTCGCCCTCGTCGGCGCAGGCCGTCACGAGGAGGTACTCGGCGAGCCGGTCGGGCTGCACGGAGCCGCAGTGGGCGCCTTCGGCCGGCGGATACAGCTCGTGCAGCCAGCGGGCCGCGATCCGGCCTCGGTCGGAGTCGCTCACGCCGAGGGAGTCGAGCAGGGAGACGGCCTGGGTCCGGTCGGCCACGGTGACCAGGTGCAGGGCGGCGACCGCCGAGCGCAGGGTCGTACGGTCGAGTCCGCGCAGCCCGCAGCGGTGGGCGGCCCGGGTCCAGTACGCCTCCTCATGGCGCAGCAGGGTGCGTTCCACCGGTTCGCCGCGGACCGTGTCGAGCGGGACGGCCTGCTGGAGCAGCAGGGTGAGCGCGGTCATCTGGATGCCGAGCGCCGAGTCGGCGCGGTGGTGGGTGTCCGCGGGCGGCGGTGCGATCCGCTCGGCGAGGGCGGCCCAGTCCGGCCCCTCGTGGCCGGGGACGGCGGGCAGCGCCCGGGCGAGGTCCCGCAGGGACCGGCGGAAGGAGGCGTCCCAGTCCGCGTCGGTCGCCGCCAGCGCTTCGAGCGTCAGGACCGGTGCGTCGGCGAGCAGGTCCCGCACGTCGGGGTCCGGTTCGTCCAGCGCCTCCGCCCAGACGCCGCGTTCGCGGGCGAGCAGCAGGAGCCGTACGGGGCCCTGTGCGGCCCGGGCCTGCCGCAGCAGCGCACGCACCTGACGCGGGTGGTTCTCCGCGTAGTCCACCGCGATCAGCAGCGGACCGCGGGCCCGGGCGACGGGGTGGAACCGCTCCTCGGTGACCGCGTCGTCGGCGGGCCCGGGCCGCAGCAGCCCGGTGGTCCAGCCCGCGGCCCGCTGCTGTGCGAGGAACCGACGGGCGAGGCGGCTCTTGCCCTCCCCACCCTGGCCGATCACGATCAGCACCGACGCGGGCTCCGCGCCCGCGCACCAGTCGGCCAACCGCTCGATGACCGCCTCGCGACCGTGGAAGGAGACGGTTTCCGAGTCGGCGCGCAGCAGGGAGGCGACGGAGGGGATGTCCCGGCTGGGGTAGGGCGAGGCGAGGAGACCGGACAGCTCGACCGCTTCGCACAGCGGGTCGCGGCCGGTGGCCTCGGCCACCGTGTGCCGGAACTCCTCGTCGGCCAGGAGAGCCGACAGCGGTGTCGCGGTCAGCCGCGTGCCCCAGTCCGGCCTGCGGTCCTGGCGTACGACGCCGACCAGCAGTCCCGCGGCGAACAGGGCGGCCCCGGACATGCCGGCCCACTGGGTGGCCGTGGCGCCGGGCGGGCCGCCGGGCATCGGGGTGGTGCTCGTGAACTCGTAGTGCCCGGCGCCGGCGCCGGTGGCCGGGCTCAGCAGTCCCGAGAAGTGCTCCTGGTCGCGGAGGCTCTCCGACTTCTGCGCGCGGGGGAAGCCGATCGCCTCGACCGGCTGGTCGGGCCGGGCCGAGACGAACGAGCCGTACCGGGTGACCGTTGCTCGCCCGGGTGTCTCCGGGGCGCCGTGCGTGCGGAGCCGGATCAGCGCGGCGTCGACGGCCTCGTCCCTTCGCCACCACACGACGTCGCCCGCCAGGCGCTCCTGCCCGAGCCGGGCGACCGTGACCTGCCCGGCCTGCTCGCCGTCCGCACCGGTGACCACGTGCGCGGCGGTCAGCACCAGGCCCGGAGCGATCCGGTATCCGGTGCCGAACGATGGGTGCGCCCGTACCTGGACGACGTTTTCGGGGTCCGGGCCGGCCGGCGTCATGCGTCGTCGTCCACGTCGTTGACGTCAACCGGTCCGCCCGCCTCGGTGCGGGCGGCAAGGCGCAGGGTGACCGTGTGGGTGGTGCGGCGGGCCCGCTCCCCGTGGGCGCCCGCGCTGACCACGCCGAACCTGAACCCGCCGTCGCCCTTGGCCGACCGCTGCAGCTCCAGGCCGAACTCCACGGTCACTTCCTCGACGGACAGCCGGACCGGGCTGCCCGAGCCTCTCACCTTCGCCTCCGCGAGTTGCTCGCGCAGCGCGGTGAGCGCGTCGGCGAGATCCAGCCAGTCGGTGTGTGCCTGCGCGTCGGCCATGGCCGCCCCCGTGCTGTCGACAGCTTTCTTGCCCCCAACACCGTACCCACGAAGGTGAGTTGACTCACGACGCCCGAGTGTCGTGTCGGACGCCCGTGGCGCCGGACGGGACCTGGCCCTCGGCGCGGAGCCCGCGGGCCGCACCGGTCTCCGGCCGTGCGGCCGGAGCCTGCGCCGGCCGGGACCCAGGCAGGCGCAGCGCCAGGACCAGGCACAGCACCATCACCCCGGCCCCGCACAGGAACACCGTGTCCATCGCGGAGACGTACGCGGCCACGCCCTGAGCGTGTGCGGCACCCCGCAGCGCGGCGAGGGAGCCGACGTCGCCGGGGCCGTCGTACAGGCGGTTGAGGAGGGTGCCGAAGAGGGCGGCGCCGAGGGCCGTGCCGAGCGTCTGAAAGAAGCGGATGGCCGTGGTGGCCACACCGAGCTGCTGGCGGGGCGCCGCCTCCTGCACCAGCTGGATCAGCTGGCCGAGCAGCTGGCCGAAGCCGATGCCGACGAGCAGCAGGGCGGCGCGCAGCTGCCACAGCGAGGTGTTCGTGCCGGTGGTGGCGAGGAGCAGGAAGGCGGCCACGGTGACGACGGAGCCGCTGATCACGAAGGTCCGCTCGGACCAGCCGCGTTCGGTGAGCCGGCCGGCCACGATGCCGACGGCCATGATCCCGGCCGCCATCGGGATGAGGAACAGCCCGGCGGAGGAGCTGGCGACGCCACGGGCGACCTGGAGGTAGACCAGGACGTAGTACATCGCGCCGGTCATGGCCACACCCATCAGACCCTGGATCGCGAAGCCGAGGCGCAGCTCGGGGACGCGGAACAGCGAGGGCGGCAGGATCGGTTCGGCGGTGGTGGCCTGGCGGCGCAGGAACAGCGCGAGAGCGACCGCGGAGGCCAGGGTCAGGCCGAGGATCTGCGGGGAGGACCAGGCGTACTGCCTGCCGCCCCACTCGGTGACCAGCAGCAGCGTGGTGGAGAAGGCGGCGGCGAGGGCCGCGCCGGGGAAGTCGATCGCACGGCTGTGGGTGTCGCGCGGGAGCTTCAGAACCACGACCGCGGTGGCGAGGGCCGCGATGCCGAGCGGCAGGTTGATGTAGAAGGCCCAGCGCCAGCTCGCGTGGTCGGCGAGGAAGCCGCCGAGCCAGGGGCCGACGGCCATGCCGCCGCCGGCGACGATCCCGCCTGTGCCCGCACCCTTGCTCTTCTTCTCCTCGGGCCCCTTCAGCTGCGCGATCACGACCATCGTGACGCTCATCAGCCCGCCCGCCCCGACGCCCTGCACGGCCCGGGAAGCGATCAGCCAGCCGATCGACGGGGCCGCCCCGCACAGCGCCGAGCCGGCCAGGAAGGCGCCCAAGGCGCCGAGGAAGACCCGCTTGGCGCCGAGCACGTCGCACAGCCGGCCGTACAGGGGCAGCATCGCGGCCGAGGCGAGCGAGAAGGCGCTGACCAGCCACGGGATCTTGTCGATGCCATGCCCGGGGTCCAGATCCCGGACGATCGGGACGGTCGCCGCGGACACGATCTGCAGGTCCAGGACGGCGAGCACGATCGTGACGAGGCAGACGAGGAAGCCGATCTTGCGCTGGGTTTCGGTCATGGGCATCACCATGCCCGGCATTCGTGTACCGAGTCAATGTTTCGGCTCAGATTAAGCTTCATCTCGGCCTAAATTTCATCGCGGTAAGGTGTCCGCATGGCTGAGACGATGGGGCTGCGCGAGCGCAAGAAGCTGCAGACGGCGATGCGGATCTACCGGGTCGCGGTCGGCCTGTTCGTCGAGCGGGGCTTCGACAACGTCTCCGTGCAGGAGATCGCCGACGCCGCCGAGGTCTCCAAGATGACCGTCTTCAACTACTTCGGCACCAAGGAGGACCTGGTCTTCCGGCCGATGGAGGAGCACTTCGGCGACGCGGCCCGGGCCGTGCGGGAGCGGCAGCCGGGCGAGTCCGCCGTGGCCGCCGTGCGCCGGCAGTTCCTGGAGATGGTGGAGAGCCGCGACCCCTCGATCGGGCTGAACCCCGAGCCGATCTCCCGCCAGGTGCGCGAACTGGTGCGGGAGACCCCGGTCCTGATGGAGCGCGCCTTCGTCGCCGCGCAGAAGGGCACCCGGGAACTGGCCGGCCTGCTGGCCGCCGAGACCGGGGACCTGATGCAGGCCACGATCGCGGCCGCCACCCTCAGCGCCGCCCGCAACGCCCTGATCGAGGAGCACCACCGCCGGATCGCCGAGGGCGTGAGTCCCGACCAGGTCACCGCCGACGCAGCCGAACGCGCCGGGGTCGCCTTCGGCCTGGTCGAGAACGGTCTGAAGGACTACGGGGTGAAGCAGTAGAACGCCTACGCGGTGGAGCAAACGCCTACGCGGTGAAGCCGGAAAAGGCTTACGCGGCGAAGCGACAACCGGCTGAAGCCGCACCCCCGGGCGGCATAGGGTCACTGTCATGCCCCCGGCCAAGAAGCGCGCCCGCAGCTATGACCCCGCCAAGACCCGTGCCGCGGTCTTCGCGCAGTTCGGACACGTGCGGCAGGCCGTGCGCGGCCTGAGCCCCGAGCAGCTCGCGCTGCCGACGCGGCTCGGCGAGTGGACCGTACGGCACCTCGTCGCGCACATCGGGATGGCGGTCACGGCCGTCCACCGGGCGCTGGCCCTGCCGGAGCCGCCCAGGGCGGACGCCGTGCTCCTCGACTGGCCCTTCGCCACCGCCGTCAACTCGGCTGCCATCGACGAGTTCACCCGCAAGGTCGCCGCGGACCACCAGGACCTCGACGCCTATCTCGCCGACATCGAGGAGTCCCTGCACGCGCTCCTCGCCGAGCACCCCGGCACCCGGCTCCTGCAGACCAACGTGGGCGCGCTGCCCCTGGACGACTACCTGGTCACCCGGACCGTCGAACTCGTCGTCCACACCGACGACCTGAACGCCGCCGTCCCCGGCCTGGACGTGCCGTACGACCGCCAGGCCCTGGCCGCCGCCACCCGGCTCCTCGCCGACGCCCTCGCCGTGAAGGCGCCCGGCGGCTCCACCGAGGTGCGCGTGCCGCCGTACGCCGTCGTGCAGTGCGTCGAGGGGCCCCGGCACACCCGCGGCACCCCGCCCAACGTGGTGGAGACCGACCCGCTGACCTGGATCCGGCTCGCCGCCGGCCGTGTGGCCTGGAAGGACGTGTTGGAGGAGGCCAAGGTCAGCGCGAGCGGGGAGCGCGCGGACATCGGGGACCTGCTGCCGCTCATGGCCTGACGGAACCGGCGGTCCGGGCGGGCCGTCGAATTCGTATGAACCGGCACAAGCAGCGCATGACCCTGACAGCGGCCGCCGTGCTCGTCCCGCTCATCCTGGCCTGCGCCAGTAGCCAGGGCGCGGAGGCCGGGCAGCCCGTGACCGGCGTCGACTGGCGGGTGGACAGCCTCACCGCCGAGGGCACCACCCGGCAGGCGCCCGCCACGGCCCACATCCGGATCGGCACGGACGGTCTCGCGGCCGGCAACCTCGGCTGCAACCAGTTCAGCGCCCAGGCGACCGTGCAGGGCGACCGCATCACGATCGGGGACGTCCGCGCCACCAAGATGGCCTGCGACCGGGCGCGGATGGACTTCGAGCGCGCCTTCGCCCGCACCCTCACCACCGGCACGCTCACCGCCAGGACCGACGACGGGAAGCTGACGCTCACCGACGGCGACGGAGATGTCGTCCACCTCAGCCGCGGCGCACCCGAATGATGTGCGACACCTCACTCATGGATACGGCCATCGGGCTTCGGGGCGCCGCCCAGAGGCCCGCCGACGGCCGCTCCGACTGCCCCTACACCATTCTGACCTGCGGAAACGAAGAAACCGCCAAGGTGATCGGCAAGCCCTGATCCGTTAACGCCGTGTATCCCCAATTCGGACCAGTGGTCGACCTCGCCTACACTCGGAGCCGTGCCACGTGGTGACGGTCGACTCAATCACGATCTGCTTCCCGGCGAAAAGGGCCCCCAGGACGCTTGCGGCGTCTTCGGTGTCTGGGCTCCGGGTGAAGAGGTCGCAAAGCTCACGTACTTCGGGCTCTACGCCCTCCAGCACCGGGGTCAGGAATCCGCGGGAATCGCGGTCAGCAATGGCTCCCAGATCCTCGTCTTCAAGGACATGGGACTGGTCTCCCAGGTCTTCGACGAGACCTCTCTCGGTTCGCTCCAGGGTCATATCGCGGTCGGACACGCCCGCTACTCGACCACCGGTGCCTCCGTGTGGGAGAACGCCCAGCCGACGTTCCGTGCCACCGCGCACGGCTCGATCGCGCTCGGCCACAACGGCAACCTGGTCAACACGGCGCAGCTCGCCGAGATGGTCGCCGACCTCCCGAAGGACAACAACGGCCGCTCCACCCGGGTCGCGGCCACCAACGACACCGACCTGCTGACGGCCCTGCTGGCCGCCCAGGTCGACGAGGACGGCAAGCCGCTGACCATCGAGGAGGCCGCCCACGCGGTCCTTCCGCAGGTCAAGGGCGCCTTCTCGCTCGTCTTCATGGACGAGCACACCCTCTACGCCGCCCGTGACCCGCAGGGCATCCGCCCGCTGGTCCTCGGCCGCCTGGAGCGCGGCTGGGTGGTCGCCTCCGAGAGCGCCGCCCTGGACATCTGCGGCGCCAGCTTCGTGCGGGAGATCGAGCCGGGCGAGTTCGTCGCCATCGACGAGAACGGCCTGCGCACCTCCCGCTTCGCGGAAGCGAAGCCCAAGGGCTGTGTCTTCGAGTACGTGTACCTGGCCCGCCCGGACACCGACATCGCCGGCCGGAACGTGTACCTCTCCCGCGTGGAGATGGGCCGCCGCCTGGCCAAGGAGGCCCCGGTCGAGGCCGACCTGGTCATAGCGACCCCGGAGTCCGGCACCCCGGCAGCCATCGGCTACGCGGAGGCCTCCGGCATCCCCTTCGGCGCCGGCCTGGTGAAGAACGCCTATGTGGGCCGCACCTTCATCCAGCCCTCGCAGACCATCCGCCAGCTCGGCATCCGCCTGAAGCTGAACCCGCTGAAGGAAGTCATCAAGGGCAAGCGTCTGGTCGTCGTGGACGACTCGATCGTGCGCGGCAACACCCAGCGGGCCCTGGTCCGCATGCTGCGCGAGGCGGGCGCCGCCGAGGTCCACATCCGGATCTCCTCGCCGCCCGTGAAGTGGCCCTGCTTCTTCGGCATCGACTTCGCCACCCGCGCCGAGCTGATCGCCAACGGCATGAGCATCGAGGAGATCGGCACCTCGCTCGGCGCCGACTCCCTGGCGTACATCTCCATCGACGGCATGATCGACGCGACCACCATCGCCAAGCCGAACCTGTGCCGCGCCTGCTTCGACGGCGAGTACCCGATGGAGCTGCCGGACCCCGAGCTGCTCGGCAAGCAGCTCCTGGAGACCGAGCTGGCCGCCGGTCCGGCCGCCACGGCCGCGGCCGACGCGATCCGTCGCCCGTAAGCCCCCGTAGGACGACACGAAAGTTCTCAAGGTCATGTCAGAGACCACTGGTGCCAGCTACGCGAGCGCGGGCGTCGACATCGAGGCGGGCGACCGCGCCGTAGAGCTGATGAAGGAGTGGGTCAAGAAGACCCAGCGCCCCGAGGTCCTGGGCGGCCTCGGCGGCTTCGCCGGGCTCTTCGACGCCTCCGCCCTCAAGCGCTACGAGCGCCCGCTGCTCGCCTCCGCCACGGACGGCGTCGGCACGAAGGTCGACGTCGCGCGTCGGCTGGGCGTCTACGACACCATCGGCCACGACCTGGTCGCCATGGTCATGGACGACATCGTGGTGTGCGGTGCCGAGCCGCTGTTCATGACCGACTACATCTGCGTCGGCAAGGTCCACCCCGAGCGGGTCGCCGCGATCGTCAAGGGCATCGCGGAGGGCTGTGTACTGGCCGGCTGCGCCCTGGTGGGCGGCGAGACGGCCGAGCACCCCGGTCTGCTGGGCGAGGACGACTTCGACGTCGCCGGCGCCGGTACGGGCGTCGTGGAGGCCGACCGGCTGCTGGGCGCGGATCGTATCCGTAAGGGTGACACCGTGATCGCCATGGCGTCCTCCGGGCTTCACTCGAACGGGTACTCCCTGGTGCGCCACGTCCTGCTGGACCGCGCGGGCCTGGCCCTGGAGGCGGAGGTCGCGGACCTGGGACGCACCCTCGGCGAGGAGCTGCTGGAGCCCACCAAGATCTACTCGCTGGACTGCCTGGCGCTGACCCGCACCACCGAGGTGCACGCGTTCAGCCACATCACCGGCGGCGGACTCGCGGCCAACCTGGCCCGGGTCATCCCGGACGAGCTGCACGCGACCGTGGACCGGGCCACCTGGACCCCGGGCGCGATCTTCGACCTGGTCGGCAGGACCGGGAACGTCGAGCGCCTGGAGCTGGAGAAGACCCTGAACATGGGCGTCGGCATGATGGCGATCGTGCCGGAGGAGTCGACGGACGTGGCCCTCGCGACCCTGGCCGACCGCGGGGTCGACGCCTGGGTGGCCGGCGAGATCACGGACCGGGGTGACAAGGAGACCGGCGCCGAGCTGGTCGGGACGTACTCAAGCTAAAGACGCCGCGGTCCGGACCTGCGGACAGCACAGAACCCGGTCGGTGGCAGTGCCACCGACCGGGTGAGTGCTCAGTGCAAGGTCAAGCGCCGCGACGGTGTTGTGAAGGACCGTCATCCTCACCCTCGTCGTCGTCCTCATAGAGGTCGGCGTATCGAGAGTAAAGATCGTCCTCATCATCCTCATCGTCCTCGAACGGCTCGCCGTTCGGCGGCTGGCTCGAAGTCGATGCGCCCAGTTCATTGGCCAGACGCGAGAGGTCAGTCCCACCGCTGTTGTACTTCAGCTGGCGGGCGACCTTTGTCTGCTTGGCCTTGGCCCGGCCGCGCCCCATGGCTCGACCCCCTCGGTGACGGGGCTTGACGGCCCCAGAGTCTGACACGCGTTCATGATCCGGAACGGACCCTCCGCAGAGAGGCCGGTCCGTAGGGCTTCCACGGTACCTGAGCCCGCGCCCATACGGTACGTCGCCCGCAGCACGCGCGTCTGCCCAGGACCCTCGAGGTGCCCTGTCCTCGCTGGTCAGTGGCGATTTTAACCACTTATCGGGGTACGACCCGCCGGTGGAAGTGAGAGTTCTCTCTAAGTTCCCGCCGGCGGGTACCGCTCACGCGTGCGATCGGACACCCGATCGCGTTCCCTCGGCTTCCGTCAGCGCGCCGAGCGGGCCTCGGCCATGCGCTGCTCGGCGATCCGGTCGGCCGCGGCGGCCGGCGGAATCCCGTCTTCCTTCGCACGTGCGAAGATGGCCAGCGTGGTGTCGAAGATCTTCGCGGCCTTCGCCTTGCACCGCTCGAAGTCGAACCCGTGCAGTTCGTCGGCCACCTGGATGACGCCACCGGCGTTCACCACGTAGTCCGGCGCGTAGAGGATCCCGCGGTCGGCGAGGTCCTTCTCCACGCCCGGGTGGGCGAGCTGGTTGTTGGCGGCACCGCACACCACGCGGGCGGTCAGCACCGGCACGGAGTCGTCGTTCAGGGCGCCGCCCAGGGCGCACGGGGCGTAGATGTCGAGGCCCTCGACACGGATGAGCGCGTCGGTGTCGGCGACCACCTGCACGGTCGGGTGCTGGTCGGAGATCCGTCCGACGGCCTCCCGGCGTACGTCCGTGATCACGACCTCGGCGCCCTCGTCGAGCAGGTGCCGGACCAGGTGGTGGCCGACCTTGCCGACGCCGGCGATGCCGACCTTGCGGCCGCGCAGCGAGGGGTCGCCCCACAGGTGCTGGGCGGAGGCGCGCATGCCCTGGTAGACGCCGAAGGCGGTGAGCACGGAGGAGTCGCCGGCGCCGCCGTTCTCGGGCGAGCGGCCGGTGGTCCAGCGGCACTCGCGGGCCACGACGTCCATGTCGGCGACGTACGTGCCGACGTCGCAGGCGGTGACGTAGCGCCCGCCGAGCGAGGCGACCATGCGGCCGTAGGCGAGCAGCAGCTCCTCGGTCTTGTCACGCTCCGGGTCGCCGATGATCACGGCCTTGCCGCCGCCGTGGTCCAGGCCGGCCATGGCGTTCTTGTACGACATCCCGCGCGCGAGGTTGAGGGCGTCGGCGACGGCCTCGGCCTCGGTCGCGTACGGGTAGAAGCGCGTCCCGCCGAGGGCCGGGCCCAGGGCGGTGGAGTGGATGGCGATCACGGCCTTGAGACCGCTGGCGCGATCCTGGCAGAGCACGACCTGCTCATGGCCTCCCTGGTCCGAGTGGAACAGGGTGTGCAGGACATCAGCGGGTGCGCCGGTTACGTCGGTCACTGTGGTGACTCCTGTGTAAATAGCGGCGAGTGGGGCTCAGCTCCCGTGCGGGTGGCGGGTGCTGTGGCATGAGCGTAGAGCCTGTGCCCACCAGCCATCCTCGCAGTGTTCAGGATCACTCTGCCTTGCCGCCGGCGCACGCATGACCATGGGACGATTTGCAGTGGTTTCGAGCCGGGTCCTATGGGGAGGGAGCAGGCGTGCCCAAGGTGTCCTCCGTGGTCGTCCCCTACGCCGCGTACCTGCGCGTCTACGAGCCGCTGGCCGCCTTCCCGGAGCCGGAGCGCACCCACTGGGCGCGCTACGCCCGACGCCCCGACCGCCCCTCCTACCAGGACGAACTGCGCCGTTCGCTGGCCGACTTGCTGCCCACCCCACCGATCCCGGTGCCGGTGCACGAGAGCGGCGACGCCTTCGTGCTGGACGTCGACGGTGTCGTCTGCGTCTGCCCCTGGCGGACCCGGCTGCGCGGCTGGCAGGCCCTGGGCGACCTCGCCGAGGAGCTGCCCCCGTCGGTGCTGGACGCGGTGCTGCCGCCGCTGGTGCGCCACCAGGCCGCGCAGGACTACGAGCGCTGGCTCGCCCGCAACCCGGACGCCCGCCCCTGGATCCGCACGGCGACCTGGCAGGTCCCGCTGAACTGGTTCGTGCTGGTCTCCGACGACGAGCGCCGGTACGAGAAGCGGTCCGGCGAGGTGCCGCCGATGCTGCGCTACCGCACCCCGATGGTGCAGGCCCGGCGCCGGGTGGCCCGGGCGCTGCGCACGCTGAAGGACACCATCGAGGAGGGGCCGCTGATCGACGGCCTGGTGGACGTCGGGCGCTGGCTGGAGGAATTCCACCCGCGCTCGCTGGTGGAGCTGGACTACGGCGGCCTGGTGCACGCGCTGCCGGCCGGCGAGCTGGAGGGCGACCACTCGGCGGCGGACGTGGCCGAGGGCATCGAGGCGCTGCGCCGGGGGGACGGGACGGCCGCCGGGGAGGCCTACGGGCGGCTGGTGGAGCGGTGGCGGGCGGTACGGGACCGGCGCTCCGCGAACTGAGTGACGTAGGTCACGGCCCAAACCGCGCTGAACGACGTACGGTCTACGACACTTGACCACCTGACGGGATGTAGGTCCCGATCCGGGCTTTTGTCCCAAGGGTGACGGACGGCACTTACAGGAGTCTTGCCCTGTGTGCCGCCCCTCGTGCCAAAATAGGACAAGGAGTCCGGGGAGGGCTCCGTCCGTCCAACTATGCTCCACTGTGGGCGGAATCTCCGCATTGCTAGCTTTGGGGGGTCTGGTGCCTCCTGATCGTCCTGTGACTGATCGTCACAGTGGCGTGACTGTCCGCTATGGCATGGTCCATCGGCTTCCGTCGCTGATGAACACCTGGGAGGGCAATTCCATCGGTTTGGCCGACGCGGCTGGACAGATGGTGTAGTTGTAGTGCCGAGGACAAGCCGTTCGTCCTATAACCGACTCGACTCGCGTCGTCCATTTCGGGCAACGCGGGTCAAGGTGCAGAATTTAGAGGAAAGAACCGAGAAGGTTCGGTTCTCCCGAGGAGGCCGCTCATGACCGCTCGCACCCCTGATGCCGAGCCGCTGCTGACCCCGGCTGAGGTCGCCACGATGTTCCGCGTCGACCCCAAGACGGTCACGCGGTGGGCGAAGGCCGGCAAGCTCACGTCGATCCGTACGCTCGGCGGGCACCGCCGCTACCGCGAGGCCGAAGTCCGCGCTCTGCTCGCGGGCATCCCGCAGCAGCGCAGCGAGGCCTGAACAACTGAATAACCGGGCAAACCGGCTGGTCCCCCACTGGTCGAGGCGCCCGAAACCCTAGCTCCAAGCGACGCGGGACCTGCCCCAACAGGGCCCACGCCCAAGCCGAAGAGAACGTTGTAGGCAGCGACACAGGGTGCGTCGTAGATCGCGCTGGACTCCGCCGGGTCCAGCGCGATCTTTTTTGTGCGCTGGTCGTGGGCGTGTCGGGGTCGCTGTGAGCGGCCTTGTCGGAGTCTGGGGAGGGCTGTCGGAACTTCTGTGCACGGCCCCTGAGGCGGGTGCAATTGCACATATTAAATTGACCAGTTGTAGGAGGGGGGTAAGTTCCGCCGTTTCAAAAAGTCGCGCGGTGACTCCCGTCACACGCCAGGGATCTTGTTGCCTCTGGCGCGAGTGCGGTAGTGGAACTACCTCTTCCAGTGTGCAGGACTTTCGTCCTCCAGGGTCTCTTCGCTCGCGTCCTGGGAGCGTGGGCCGGCGGCCATCGCCAGCCGCAGCAGGTGATGACAGATCGGGCAGTGGCGGGTGAGGTGCCGGTAGGACGACGCGGCCGCCAGATGCGCCCTCAGCAGCGCCCGCGTCTCGTGCCTGGCCGATGCCGCCATACGCCACCTCCAGGGGCCGCACAGGGGGGCGGGCCCTGGTTTCTGGGTACCGGCGGAATGTGACGTCGTCAAGGGCGCCGACGGCTGCGGCGGGCTGCGCACAACAAGCGAAGGGCCCCCTTCCGGGGGCCCTTCGCTCTATGCGGTCCTGACGGGATTTGCTGCATCGATTGCGGCTCCGCCGCGGGCGCGGCCTCCGCGTGGCAAGTAGAAGGACCCCCATCCGGTGAGGATGAGGGTCCTTCGTTCTATTGCGGTCCTGACGGGATTTGAACCCGCGGCCTCCACCTTGACAGGGTGGCGAGCACTCCAAACTGCTCCACAGGACCAGGTTTCGCGGCGCTCGGCTTGCTGCGTTGCGCTGCGAGAAGGACTGTACAGGAGGGTGCGGGTCCTGGTCGAACTCACCCTCCGTACGTGCGCGGTTACGGGACGGCCGCGTCGATCGCCTTCACGATCCGCTTGTCGGAGATGGGGTACGCCGTGCCCAGCGCGTGGGCGAAATAGCTGACCCGAAGCTCCTCCAGCATCCAGCGGATGTCCAGCACCTGCTGCGGCACCGGCCGGCCCTTCGGGAGCTGTTCCAGCAGCCAGGCGTACTCGTCCTGCATCTCGTGGACCTTCTCCATGCGCGTGGTGTCCCGCTGGACGCCCGTCGGCATCTGCTGCAGACGCCGGTCCGCGGCCACCAGATAGCGCATGAGGTCGGGCAGCCGGCGTATCCCCGCCCAGGTCACGAAACCGGGCTTCACAAGGGCGTCCAGCTGCTTGCGGACGTCCGTCAGGTTTGCCAGCAGGACGGGGCTGCGTACGCCCTTCAGACGGCGCTCACAGGCCTGCCAGGCGGCCAGCACCTGCTGGACCTGAGTGACCGTACGGACCGTCGTGTCCACGATCTCCGCGCGCACCTTGTCGTACAGCTTCCGGTACGACTCCTCGTCCCACACCGGCCCGCCGAAGTCCGCGATCAGCTTGTCGGCCGCGGCCATCGCGCAGTCGTCGAAGAGGGCCTGGATCGAGCCGTGCGGGTTGGCGGAGAGCGCCAGCTTCTGGGCGTTGGTCAGCTTCTCGGACGCGAACTTCGCCGGGTTCACCGGGATGTTGCGCAGGATCAGGCGCCGGGTGCCCTTCCACATGGCCTCCGCCTGCTCCGCCTCGGTGTCGAAGAGACGGACCGAGACCGTGTCGCCGTCGTCCACCAGCGCCGGGTACGCCTTCACGGGCTGCCCGGCCCGGCGGGTCTCGAAGACCCGGGTGAGCGTGCCGATCGTCCAGTCGGTCAGACCCTTGCGCTCCAGGGACTCGCCGCCCTCGCGGGAGGCGGTCGCGGCCGCCGCCTGGGACAGGGCCTGGCGCGCCTTCGGCTTCAGCTGGAGCTTCAGCGCCTCCAGGTCCTTGTCCTCGGCCAGCTTCCGGCGCCGTTCGTCGACGATCCGGAAGGTGATCTTGAGGTGGTCGGGGACCCTCGACCAGTCGAAGTCCTCCGCTTCGAAGGGCACACCGACCATGCGCTTCAGCTCGCGGGCCATCGTCACGGTCAACGGCTCCTGGAGGGGCACTGCCTTCTCCAGGAACGCCTTCGCGTAGTTCGGCGCGGGCACGTAGTGGCGGCGGATCGGCTTCGGGAGGGAGCGGATCAGCTCCGTCACGACCTCCTCGCGCAGGCCCGGGATCTGCCAGTCGAAGCCCTCGTCGGTGACCTGGTTGAGCACCTGGAGCGGGACGTGGACGGTCACGCCGTCGGCGTCCGCGCCGGGCTCGAACTGGTACGTGACACGGAACTTCAGCGGCCCCTGACGCCAGTTGTCCGGATAGTCGGCCTTGGTGACCGCCTCCGCCGACTCCCGGATGAGCATCTCCCGCTCGAAGTCCAGGAACTCGGGCTGCTCGTTCCGCTTCCGCTTCCACCAGGAGTCGAAATGGGCGCCGGAGACGACGTGTTCGGGCACCCGGGCGTCGTAGAAGTCGAAGAGGGTCTCGTCGTCCACCACGATGTCCCGGCGCCGCGCCCGGTGCTCCAACTCCTCGACCTCGCTGAGGAGTCTGCGGTTGTCGGCGAAGAACTTGTGGTGCGTGCGCCAGTCGCCCTCGACGAGCGCGTTGCGGATGAACAGCTCCCGGGAGACCTCGGGGTCGATCCGGCCGTAGTTCACCTTCCGCTGGGCGACGATCGGGACGCCGTACAGCGTGACCTTCTCGTACGCCATCACGGCCGCCTGGTCCTTCTCCCAGTGCGGTTCGCTGTACGTCCGCTTCAGGAGGTGCTCGGCGAGCGGTTCGACCCACTCCGGCTCGATCTTCGCGTTGACCCGGGCCCACAGGCGGGACGTCTCCACCAGCTCGGCGGACATCACGAAGCGGGGCTGCTTCCGGAACAGCGCCGAGCCCGGGAAGATCGCGAACTTGGCGTTGCGCGCGCCCAGGTACTCGTTCTTGTTGCCGTCCTTCACGTCCTTCATCCCGATGTGGGAGAGGAGGCCGGCGAGGAGGGAGACATGGACGCGGTCGGCGGGGGCGTCCTCTTCGGCGAGGTGGATGCCCATCTGCTTGGCCACCGTGCGCAGCTGGGTGTAGATGTCCTGCCATTCGCGGATGCGCAGGAAGTTCAGGTACTCCTGCTTGCACATCCGGCGGAAGGAGCTGGACCCCCGCTCCTTCTGCTGCTCGCGGACGTACCGCCACAGGTTCAGGTAGGCGAGGAAGTCGCTGGTCTCGTCCTTGAAGCGGGCGTGCTGCTGGTCCGCCTGGGCCTGTTTGTCGGCCGGGCGCTCGCGCGGGTCCTGGATGGACAGCGCGGCCGCGATGACCATGACCTCGCGGACACAGCCGTTCTTGTCGGCCTCCAGGACCATGCGGGCCAGGCGCGGGTCGACGGGCAGCTGGGCGAGCTTGCGGCCGGTGTCGGTCAGGCGCTTGCGCGGGTCCTTCTGCTCGGGGTCCAGCGCGTGCAGCTCCTGCAGCAGCTGGACGCCGTCGCGGATGTTGCGGTGGTCCGGCGGGTCGATGAAGGGGAACTTCTCGATGTCGCCGAGGCCGGCCGCGGTCATCTGGAGGATGACGGAGGCGAGGTTCGTCCGCAGGATCTCGGCGTCCGTGAACTCCGGGCGGGCGAGGAAGTCGTCCTCGGCGTACAGCCGGATGCAGATGCCGTCGGAGGTACGGCCGCAGCGGCCCTTGCGCTGGTTGGCGCTGGCCTGGGAGATCGGCTCGATGGGCAGCCGCTGGACCTTGGTGCGGTGGCTGTAGCGGCTGATCCGGGCGAAGCCGGGGTCGATGACGTACTTGATGCCGGGGACGGTGAGGGAGGTCTCGGCGACGTTGGTCGCCAGAACGATCCTGCGCCCGGTGTGCGGCTGGAAGACGCGGTGCTGCTCGGCGTGGGAGAGACGGGCGTAGAGCGGCAGGATCTCGGTGAAGCGGTACTGCTTCCTGGTCAGCGCGTCCGCCGTGTCCCGGATCTCCCGCTCGCCGGAGAGGAAGACGAGGATGTCGCCCTTGCCCTCCCCCATCAGCTCCTCGACGGCGTCGGTGATCGCGGTGATCTGGTCCCGGTCGGCGTCCTCGGAGTCCTCTTCGAGGAGCGGCCGGTAGCGGACCTCGACGGGATAGGTGCGGCCGCTGACCTCGATGATCGGGGCGTCGCCGAAATGCCGGGAGAAGCGTTCGGGGTCGATGGTGGCCGAGGTGATGACGACCTTCAGGTCGGGCCGCTTCGGCAGCAGCTGCGCCAGGTAGCCCAGCAGGAAGTCGATGTTGAGGGACCGCTCGTGGGCCTCGTCGATGATGATCGTGTCGTAGGCGCGCAGCTCGCGGTCGGTCTGGATCTCGGCGAGCAGGATGCCGTCCGTCATCAGCTTGACGAAGGTGGCGTCCGGGTTCACCTGGTCGGTGAAGCGGACCTTCCAGCCGACGGCTTCGCCGAGGGGGGTGCTCAGCTCCTCGGCCACCCGCTCGGCGACGGTCCGGGCGGCGATACGGCGGGGCTGGGTGTGCCCGATCATGCCGCGGACGCCGCGTCCCAGCTCCATACAGATCTTGGGGATCTGCGTGGTCTTACCGGACCCGGTCTCGCCGGCGACGATGACGACCTGGTGATCGCGGATGGCCTCGGCGATCAGGTCCTTCTTCTGGCTGACGGGGAGCTGCTCGGGGTAGCTGACGGCGGGCACACGGGTGCGCCGCTCGTCCATCCGGGCCGCGGCCTTGGCGATCTCGGCCTCGATCTCGGCGAGGACGGCGGCGCGGGCCTCCGGCTTACGGATCTTGCGCGCGCCCTCGAGCCGCCGGCCGAGGCGGTGCGCTTCGCGCAGCGACAGCTCGGTCAGGCGGGGGGCGAGGGTGCCGAGGGCGGGGGCTGGGTGCGTAGACATACGCGATCCAGGATCTCACCTCGGGGAAATCACTGGCGAACGATTTGCGCGGGGGCGCTCAGGGCGTGCGCTGGGCGGGTGGTACCGCCTCCGTGCGCTGCCGGTTCGGTCCGTCGCCCAGGGCGATCGACTTCGCGGTGTTGGAGACGGCCTTGATGCCCAGGTAGGCGGTGGTCAGGCTGGTCACCGCGGTGAAGGCGGCGGTCAGCACTCCGACGATCACGGCCTTGTCCCCGTTCAGCCGCCACACCCCGAAGATCGCGACTCCGGCGATGGCGAGATTGCTGACGACGACCGCGAGCAGCCCGTACCGCGCGCGATCCTTCTCCAACTCGGTATCCCGAATGGCCCTGGCCTCATCCCGGCTCATCGTCCCTGCCCCCCGACGGTCACAACCGATCATCCAGAACGTAGCGCTGCCGGGGTGACCTGCCAAGAAGTCCGCCGAAACGGCGAAGGCCCCGTTCTGCTGAACGGGGCCTTCCGGTTGTGGCTGGGGCCGGGGTCGAACCGGCGACCTATCGCTTTTCAGGCGATCGCTCGTACCAACTGAGCTACCCAGCCACGAGGTTTCCGGGGAAACCTCAGCGGTCCTGACGGGATTTGAACCCGCGGCCTCCACCTTGACAGGGTGGCGAGCACTCCAAACTGCTCCACAGGACCAAGCTTGTGTGTGCAACAGTGTCGCACACGATCTTGCGTGCCCCCAACGGGATTCGAACCCGTGCTACCGCCTTGAAAGGGCGGCGTCCTAGGCCGCTAGACGATGAGGGCTATCGGCCCGCCTGGGCGCTTCTCAGCGCGTCGGGGACGTGAGAAGCATATGGGATGGCGGGGAGTATCGCCAAAACGGTTTACGACCTCGTGGGAGACGGGGCCGTGGGGGAGGGCGTGGTGCTCGGGAGTCCGCCGCGGAGCCGCTGATCGAACACTTCCTCCGGGAGGTGGCGGCTGACCTCGGCCGTGGTGAGGCCCAGGCCGCCCAGTTTGATCTCGTCCCAGGCCTGGAGGCGGCGGCTGTCGCGGTCGAAGTAGAGGATCGAGGCCTCGATCGGGTCGGGGTACTTGCCCTCCACCGCGCGCAGGCCGCTGCCGCCCGTGGAGCCCTCGATCCGCAGGCGGGTGCCGTACTTCATGACCTCCGTGCCCTCGTGGTGGAGGTGGCCCGCCAGGACCAGGGGGACCTCGCCGTCCGTCTCCCGGGCCGCGGCGGGCTCGTGCGCGATCGCCACGTCGACCGGCGTGCCCGCCGCCGCCTGGTCGCGCAGGGCCGAGGCCAGGCGGTCGCCCGCCAGCCGCTCGGCCGCGTCCCCGCCGGTCGGCGTCGAGCGGTCAGGAGTGAACTGGGGGTCGCCGATGCCCGCGAAGCGCAGGCCCGCGATCGTCTGCGCCCGGCCGTCGTCCAGGACGTGCACGTTCTTGATGCGCCGCAGGTAGCGCTGGGTGGTCAGGGAGTCGTGGTTGCCGCGGACCCAGACGTACGGCACGCCCAGGTCCCCGATCGGGTCCAGGAAGCCGTTCTCCGCCGCCGTACCGTGATCCATCGTGTCGCCGGAGTCCACGATCACGTTCACCTTGTACTGCTCCACCAGCGAGGCGATGATCTTCCAGCTCGCCGGGTTGAGGTGGATGTCGGAGACGTGCAGGACCCGCAGGGTGGCGGGGTCCGGCTGGTAGGCCGGGAGCGTGGACGTGACGTCGTACAGCTTCGTCACGTTCGTCACCAGGCGCGCCAACTCCTTCTGGTAGACGTCGAATTCGGTGACGATGCTGCGCGCGTTGCCGACCACGGAGGGTGCGGAGGAGAGCAGGCCCGAGAACCTCGGCTCCAGGACCGACTTGGGGTTCCAGGTGGCGTACGCCGTCGCCCCGGAGGCGGCCAGCAGGGCCAGCGCCAGGCCGCCGGCCGCCAGGGCGCGGCGCGGGCGGCGGTAGACGGCGAGGCCGAGGGCGGTCGCCCCGGAGACCACGGCGACGCCGGAGCGTACGGCCAGGTCGAGCGTGCCGTGCTCGACGTCGTGGGCCACCTCGTCCTGGAGGCCGGAGAGGCGTTCGGGGTGGTCGACGAGGGCCTGGGAGCGGAGCGGGTCGAGCTGGTCGACGTTGACGTCCAGGCGGACCGGGGCGACATGGCTGTCCAGGGTCAGCGCGCCCAGCGGGGAGACGTTGATCTTCGTACCGCCGGTCAGGGACGGGCGCAGCGCCATCGTCGTGTCCATCGGGCCGACCGGGGCCCGTACGTTCCCGACGATCAGCAGGCCCAGCCAGGCGCCGACCAGGACCACCGCGGTGAGGCCGAGGGCGCACAGCCAGGGGTTCGGGCGGGCCGCCAGTTCGAGCGCGGGAAGACGGGTCCCGCGGGCGCGGCGGGTACGGAGGGCTGCGGCGGGGAGGCGGACGCGGGCCATTGGGGCCGTATGCCCGCGTCCGGGCGCGGATATGCGACGGTTCGCCACCCTCGTACGGGCGTCCCGTACCGGACAATGACCCTGTGCTGGAGATGACGCGCGAGGAGTTCGAGGAACTGGTCGCCCAGGCGCTCGACCGGATCCCGTCGGAGCTGACGCGGCTGATGGACAACGTCGCGGTGTTCGTCGAGGACGAACCGCCGGCGGACGATCCCGAGCTGCTCGGGCTGTACGAGGGGACGCCGCTGACCGAGCGGGGCGAGTGGTACGCGGGTGTGCTGCCGGACCGGATCACGATCTACCGGGGGCCGACGCTGCGGATGTGCGAGAGCCGCGAGGACGTCGTCGCCGAGACCGAGGTCACCGTGGTGCACGAGATCGCCCACCACTTCGGCATCGACGACGCCCGGCTGCACGCGCTCGGGTACGGGTGATCGGACGAAACGCCGATTCGAACGGTCCGCGTGTCCTCTTGCGGGCGGCGGGAGTTGGGGAGGTTGACTCCCGTCCTTGCCTCCGGAGGTGGCCGCCGTGCGCCCCATGTACGTACCCGTCCGATTGGCCGTCACGGTGCTGGCCCTCACGGCCGCGGCCGGCTGTGTGAGCGTGGGTGACGACGCCGGCCGGGCCAGGCCCTCGCACTCGGCGGGGCAGCGGGGCGGCGAGGCGCCCGACGGAGGTCCGGTGGAGGGCGGGGGCGGCCTCGGCTACGGCGGCAGCGGCTCAGGGGACGGCAAGCACGAGCACGGGGGCAAGAAGAAGCCGGGGGAGTCGGCCTCGCCCTCGGGCTCGCCGTCCGCGACGGGCAGTGCTTCGGCAGCGCCTCCGCAGCCGGGGCGGACCGTGGACCCGACTCCCACGCGGACCGCCGAGCCGACCCCCACCCAGACGCCCGAGCCGCCCCCGCCGCCCACCGAACAGCCGACGTCCGAGCCACCCCCGCCGCCGTCCGCCGAACCGTCCTCGTCGGCCCACGAGGAGACGGGAACCCAACTGGCCCAACGGGAGCCGGCGCCTGCGGCGGGTTCGCCGGCGTAGGACGTGACGAGCGTCTCCTGGGCTCGGTTTGCCTTGGGGGGCGTTGGGTGCGTATGGTGGTAGATCGTTTGATCCCATTTGCCCGGCGCCACTGCAGAGCGCGCCGTGTGGCGCGTACTCTCCCTTGCCGTGGCGGACCGCATTGAGGCGGTCGTGAGCGATTCACGGAGTTGACGGGCGCGTGCCGAAGAGACTCCGGAAGGTTTCACATTCGCATGTCCGTGTCCAGCACTGATCACATCGTCATGTCCGAGAACAACCAGGACGACGATCTGGTGACCGAGGTCACCGAAACAGCTGAGACCCCCCAGACCACCTTTGCCGACCTCGGCCTCCCCGAGGGTGTTGTGCGCAAGCTCGCACAGAACGGCGTGACCACCCCCTTCCCGATCCAGGCCGCGACCATCCCGGACGCCCTGGTCGGCAAGGACATCCTCGGCCGTGGCCGCACCGGCTCCGGCAAGACCCTCTCCTTCGGTCTGCCGACCCTGGCCACGCTGGCCGGCGGCCGCACCGAGAAGAAGCGGCCGCGTGCCGTCATCCTCACCCCGACCCGTGAGCTGGCCATGCAGGTGGCCGACGCCCTGCAGCCCTACGGCGACGTCCTCGGCCTGAAGATGAAGGTCGTCTGCGGCGGTACGTCGATGGGCAACCAGATCTACGCCCTGGAGCGCGGTGTCGACATCCTCGTCGCCACCCCGGGTCGGCTGCGCGACATCATCAACCGCGGTGCCTGCTCCCTGGAGGACGTGCAGATCACCGTCCTGGACGAGGCCGACCAGATGTCCGACCTGGGCTTCCTGCCCGAGGTCACCGAGCTGCTCGACCAGGTCCCGGCCGGCGGCCAGCGCATGCTCTTCTCCGCCACCATGGAGAACGAGATCCAGACCCTCGTCGACCGCTACCTGAACAACCCTGTCTCCCACGAGGTGGACGCGGCCCAGGGCGCGGTGACGACCATGTCGCACCACATCCTCATCGTGAAGCCCAAGGACAAGGCGCCGGTCACGGCCGCGATCGCCTCCCGCAAGGGCCGCACGATCATCTTCGTCCGCACCCAGCTGGGCGCCGACCGCGTCGCCGAGCAGCTGCGCGACGCGGGCGTGAAGGCCGACGCGCTGCACGGCGGCATGACCCAGGGCGCGCGTACCCGGACGCTGGCCGACTTCAAGGACGGCTACGTCAACGTCCTGGTCGCCACGGATGTCGCGGCTCGCGGTATCCACGTCGACGGCATCGACCTGGTCCTGAACGTGGACCCGGCCGGTGACCACAAGGACTACCTGCACCGTGCGGGCCGTACCGCGCGTGCCGGTCGTACGGGCACGGTCGTCTCGCTGTCCCTGCCGCACCAGCGGCGTCAGATCTTCCGCCTGATGGAGGACGCCGGCGTCGACGCCGGGCGCCACATCATCCAGGGCGGTTCGGCCTTCGAGCCGGAGGTCGCCGAGATCACCGGCGCCCGGTCCATGACCGAGGTCCAGGCCGAGTCCGCGGGCAACGCCGCCCAGCAGGCCGAGCGTGAGGTCGCCCAGCTCACCAAGCAGCTGGAGCGCGCCCAGCGCCGCGCGACCGAGCTGCGCGAGGAGGCCGACCGGCTGGTCGCCCGGGTCGCCCGTGACCGTGGCGAGGACCCGGAGACCGCGGTGGCCGAGGCCCAGGCGGCCGCGGCCGAGGCCGTGGTCGAGGCGGCCGTGGCCGAGGAGCCGGCGGTGCGCGAGACCGAGCGCGAGGAGCGTCCGGCTGCGGCGTCGTACGAGCGCCGGGAGCGGCGCTCCTTCGACCGGGACCGTGGCGAGCGTGGCTTCGAGCGTCGTGACGACCGTGGTGGGCGTTCCTTCGAGCGTCGTGACGACCGCGGTGGCCGTGGCTTCGAGCGTCGTGACGACCGTGGTGACCGTGGTGGGCGTTCCTTCGAGCGTCGCGACGAGCGTCGGCCGTTCGACCGGGACCGTGGCGAGCGTGGCTTCGAGCGTCGTGACGACCGTGGTGACCGTGGTGGGCGTTCCTTCGAGCGTCGCGACGACCGTGGTGACCGTGGTGGGCGTTCCTTCGAGCGCCGTGACGAGCGTCGGCCGTTCGACCGGGACCGTGGCGAGCGCGGTTTCGAGCGTCGGGACGACCGTGGTGGCCGCTCCTTCGAGCGCCGCGACGACCGCGGTGGTTTCCGCCGGGACGAGCGCGGTGGGCACCGGGGCAGCGACCGTCCGTTCAACCGCGACCGTCGTGACGACCGCCCGGGCTTCCGCTCCGCCGGTCACGACCGCCCCTTCGGCCGTCGTGACGACCACCGTGGCACCGGCTCCGGCTCTGGCTCCGGCTCCTTCGGCCGCCGCGACGACAAGCCGCGCTGGAAGCGCAACGGCTGAGCGATGACAAGCTGAGCGACAACGAACGGCCGCGGGCCCCGGATCATCCGGGGCCCGCGGCCGTTTCGTTTCTGCGGCGGACGGTGTCAGCAGGCGGACAGCGGGGAGCGGACCGCGTGCCGGGTGCGCTGGAGGCGCAGGGCGAGCTGTACCTCCAGCGCCCGCATGGGTTGCTGCCAGGTGGGGCCGAGCAGGTCGGTGATCCGTTCCAGGCGCCGGGAGACCGTGTTGGGGTGGACGTGCAGGGCCTCGGCGGCGCGGCGGGGGCTGCCCCCGGACGCGAAGTGGGCCTCCAGGGTGTGCACCAGATCGGTGCAGTGCCGTAGGTCGTAGGCGATCACCGGGCCGATGGTGGTCTGTACGAAGGCCGGGATGTCGGGGCTGTCCGCGAGCAGCAGGCCGAGGAAGCCCAGTTCCTGTGCCGAGGCGCTGCCCCCGTCGGTGCCGAGCGCGGTGAGCGCCTCCAGGCAGCGCCGGGCCTCCTGGTAGGTGGCGTGGACCGGGCCGGGGTGGGCGACCGGCCCGGCCGAGCCGACCGTCACCCGGCGGCCGGTCACCGCGGACAGCTCGGCGGTGACCGCCCGCCCCGCGGCCCCCGAGTCCGTGCCCGGGACCAGCAGGACCAGGCAGTCGTCCACGATGGTCTGCAGTCCGGCCATGCGGTGGGCGTACGACGAGGCCCAGACCAGGGAGCGGCCGCTCGCCCCGCCGTCCGGCCGGGCGATCAGCACCACGTGCGGGTCGTCGAGGGCGACGCCGAGGCGCCGGGCGTGCACCGCGAGCTGCTCGGGCGAGCGGGGCGAGTCGGTGACCAGGTCCTGCAGCAGCCGGCCGCGGCCCCCGTCGGGGGAGGCCTCGGCGCCGGCCTCCATCTGCAGCAGGACCGCGATGGACTGGGCCGTGGCCCGCAGGAGCTGGAGCTGGTGGTCGGTGACCGGCCCGTCCGGGGCCAGGATCAGGGTGCCGAGCACCTCGCGGCCGGCGGTGGCCGGACACAGCCACATGCCCTCCGCCGAGCGGACGGCGGCGAGTTCGGCGTGCGCGTCCAGGGTCCGCTGGAAGAGCGCCGTCTCGTCCAGGCCCGGGAAGTCGCCCGTGACGACCAGCGTCCTGCCGGTCGCGTCCCGCACCATCAGCGTGCCGCCCAGCTCGGCCGCGGCGTGGGCGGCGACCTTGCTCAGCCCCTGCCCGCTCAGCACCATGTCGATGAGCTGGGTGTGGATGCCGCCCAGCCGGAGCGCGGCGCTGGAGGAGTCCAGCGCCCGGGAGACGTCGAGTTCGCGTTCGCTCAGCTCGGAGCGGGTCTGGGCGAGCAGCCGGGCCTTCTTGATGGCCAGGGAGGCGAGGTCGCCCAGCGAGGACATCAGGGTGATCTCGTCGGGGGTGAAGTGGCGCACGGAGCGATCGGCGCCGTAGAGCGCGCCGAAGGTGTCGGTGCCCTCCTTCAGGGGCACCGCCATCAGCCCGTGCAGGCCCTCCGCGACGGCGACCTCGTCGGTGGGTGGGGAGTGCGGGAAGCGCTCGTCGGTGAGGTAGTCGGGGGTCCAGAAGGGGGCCGAGCGGTCGGCGGCCGCGTTGCCGACGCCGCCGTGGGCCGGGACCACGAACCCGGGGGTGAGGGTGGAGGTGTGGCCGTCGGAGACGCGCACCCGGGTACGGCCGTCGATGGGGTCCTGGAGGGTGATCCACGCCATGTCGAAGTTGAGGAGCAGCCGGGCCCGCCGGGCGATCACCTGCAGGAGCGCGTCCACGTCGTAGGGGAGGGTCAGCTCCCGGGCGGTGTCCACGAGCGCGGCCAGGGCGGCCTCGCGCTGCTGGCGGCGCGCGAACAGGCCGTGGATGTCGAGCGCCAGGGTCCGCGCCCGGTCGAGGAGGGCCTGGGACTCGGCGGACATCCAGTCGTCGGTGCTGGTGCCCGTGGGCGGTGTGAACTGGTGCGGTGGAGCCTCCAGGGCGAGCAGTTCAAGGAGCCTGATCAGTTCGTCCCGTACGAAGTCGTCCGTGCGCCGCACCGACCCCACCCCCCAGTTGATCCGCGCGCATGCAGCGATTGACTCTCGCTAGCCGCCCGCGAAACTAGATTGTCGGCGTGGAAGCCGTCAACAATGACTTAAACCAGTGCTGAAGCCCCTATGTTTGGCTGAATCCACATGTGACGGTCCGTCTGACGGTGACCGGAACACCACTCCTGCCGTCTCCGAGGGTTGTCCCCGAACCTTCCGCAGGGCCGCCCGCGCGCCGGACAATGGTGCCGACAGCGCACCACCCAGCCGGGAGGTGCAGCTCAACGGGGGAAAAGCTCAACGGGGGAATGTCCAACGGGGGATGGACCATTGACGGAGGCACCGAGCTGTCTACGTTCGCACCTGATGCCGGAGATCCACGCGGACGGCGCCGAGCCGTCGTAGGACCGCCCGGGCGCCCTGAGGAGGCGTCACGGCCCGGCCGTCGGAGTCGAGTTCGGGCCGGATTTGCCGCCCTGTCGAGGGCGTGGACTACACACAGATGAGCGGCTGTTCCGCACCGGCGTCGTTGCGCGACCCCCACCGGCCGCTCATGACCGAACTCTGGACGTCCCCCCGTGGAGCGGACGCAGAGAAGGGGGTACGGCGGTGGCCCTGTCGGGGCGCGACGCCTTCCGTGGCGAACTTACGTCGATCGCACACCGGGACGGCCGGGTGGTCTGCCTGGAGACCTGGTCCCCGTATCGGGACCATCCTTTCGAGGCCGCTCACCCGGAACGTTTCTTCTCCTTGCCGTCCGGTGGCCCGGTGCTGGCGCAGATGGTGACGGGTCTGGTCGCGGCCGGGTTCCGGCCGTTCGTGGTGGTCGGGCCGGGCGGTACGGCGCCGGCCCGGGCGGTCGGTAACCGGTGGCTGTGGCGGGCCTGTGTGGAGGCCGGCGCCACGGTGGTGCTGCCGCCCGAGGGGTCCGGGGAAGGGTCGGTGGAGGTCCGGCAGAAGACCTGCGTGCCGCTCGCCGTCCCGTGCGGCGAGGAGGAGACCCGGGCGATGGTGCGGCAGGTGGCGCGGTCGCGGCGGCCGTACTGCCTGGTGCTCGGTGACCGTCCTGGGCCGCTCTGGCCGTACCGGCCGAACGGTGCGGGCAATAAAGTGCCGCTCGTCGCCGATGAGTTGGGCCTGTCCGCGGGGACGGGGGCGCGGTTGGTGTCCGTGGGCGAGGCCGGTACCCGGCTGGCCCTGGCGACGCGTGCCACCGCGCCCGGGCTCGGCCATGTCCACCTCGTCTACTTGGACGAGGTGCGCCTGGCCGCGGCGGCCGCCGAACTCGCCCTGTGGCCCGGGCCGTCGGTCGTGACGGCGGCTGCGTGGATGCTGGAGGAGGTGCTTCGGGCGCTGCGCGCGCGGACGCCTGGGCACGCGGTGTCCGGTGTACTCGCCGCTTCCCATCAGGGGCAGGCTGACGTGGCTGAGGTGTTGGCCGCGGTGGCTGCCTTTGGGGGGTCGTCGGGGCGGGCCTGATGCCAGGGGGTGCGATTTTGGGTGCGGGTGCCTTGTGGGGCACCCGGCCTTCGGCCGGGTTTGGGTTCCCACCCGCACCACCCGTGCAGCCTTCGTCATCGGGTGCGGGTGGCCCCTGTGGGGCGGGAGCGCCGTCGGCGGCTGCGGGTTGTCGGTTGGGAGCGGCAGCGGTGGTGGGCGTCGGAGCGGTGAGGGCCCCACCCGTCCCGCACGGGTGTTCGGGCCTCCGGGCGGTCAGCCGGCCGCGTCCTCCAGGAGTCGGGACTGGGCCAGGGCGTAGGCGAGTTGGGCGCGGCTCTTGCTGCTGAGGGCCTCCGATGCCTTGCCGATGTGGGTGGAGACGGTGCGGGGGCTGATGCCGAGGCGTTTGGCTATGGCGGCGTCGGTGTGGCCCTCGATCATCAGCCGCAGGACGGTGCGCCGGGTCTCGTCGGTCATCAGCGGAGGGCGGGTCTGCTCCTGCGTGATGCTGAGCGGCTCGGCGCGCTGCCAGGCGTGGTCGAAGACGGTGGCGAGGTAGTGGACGATCGCCGGGTGCTCGATGGTCAGGGCGGTCGTCCTGAGGTCGTGGCGCGGGTCGGGGATGAAGGCGATACAGCGGTCGAAGATGATGAGCCGGTCGAACAGCTCGTTCAGGGTGCGGACTTCGACGCCGACGGCGGTGGCCTGCTCGATGTAGCCGAGCGTGGGCCCGTGGGTGCGGACGGCGTGCTGGTACAGGTTGCGCTGGCGGATGCCGCGCTCGGCCAGCTCCAGGGTCCGGCGCAGCGCCTTGCTGAGCAGCGCGGTGGCCCGGCCGCCGCCGGGCTGGGCGGTCAGCAGCTCCGTACGGCAGTTGTCGGCCGACTTCTGCAGGGCCGCACTGATCACGTCCGCCCCGTGCAGCAGACGGATGTTGGCGGAGCCGGTGCCCTGTTCCTCGCGGTAGACGTCGTCGGCGGCGCTGAGCGCCTCGCGGATGGCCGCGACGGCCTGCTGCTGGACCAGAATCGCCCGTTCCACGGGGCGGGTGAGTTCGTTCGCGGCGATGTCTGGCGGCACCACGGTCATGATCCGTGGGTTTTCGGCCAACGGCCGCATGAGCCCCAACTCGATCAGGCAGTCCGGGACATCACCATCAATCGGACCATTCGTCAAGGCTTCTCGGTAGCAAGCCAGGCCCCGATCACACAGCCTGACCACGTTGGTATGTGACTCATTGTCCGCTTTTCTGCACATCTGTACCCCCTTCTTAGTTGCGCATTGCGTGTTGTCGAGGCTAACAAGCGCCCGGAATCGGCCACTGGCTGCTGCATGCTTTCAAGCAGCGGAGGCGAAAACGCCTATCAGCCATCTGCCAGGGGGAAACGAATGCTTTTCATGGAAGCGACCACGAAGCGATTCACCGCGATACTCGCACTTCTGCTCTTCGTCGGAATCGGCGTCCAGGCGAGCGCCGGCACCAGCTCGGTCCAGGCCGCCTCCCGGGTGGTCCACGTCGGCCCGCACGATCCGGAATGGGGATGACCGGCGGCCGGCGCTGAGCGCCCGACGAACGCACTAGGGGGAGAAATGGCCGCTCGTCGGCATTCGGAGACCGTCGGAATCATTCTCGCGGGCGGCAGAGGCGAGCGAGCCAAGCCCATCACGTTGAAGTCGGCCGACTACATTCGCAGCAAGGCGCTCATCCCGTTCGTCGGGAAGCGGCTCGTCGAATGGGTCGTCGAGGCCTGCCGGGACCAGGGCATCCGGCGCTTCTTCGTGGTCGCCCACGGCCTGGAGAACCGGAACCAGATCAAGCTCCTGCTGGGGCACGGCGAACACCACGGAGTCGAGGTCAGGTACTCGCGTTCGCGCCTGGACCGCTACAACGTGGGATCCGCCGGAGCCACCCTGCACAACCTCGAACAGTGGGACCTGCAGGGGCAGGCCCTGGTCCTGCCGGTCGATTCGCTCTTCGACTTCGACCTGGCGGCGATGCGGGCGACGCACGACGCGTACGACGCCCTGGTGACCGTGGCCGCCGTGGCCCGCACCGGGGCGGAGATCGCCGGCAAGTACGGCGTGATGCGGACCGACGCCCGCGGCCTGGTGACGGGCTTCGTCGAGAAGCCACCGCTCGCCGGGCTGCGGGAACTGTTCCCGCAGACGGCCGCGGACGAGCGGGCGACCCTGCCCACCAACGCGGGGATGTACCTGGTGGACTGCCGGCGGCTGCGCCTGCTGGCCCGCGAGCCCGGCCTGTTCCGGCAGTCCCACCAGCGGCTGGACTGGGGCGGCGACCTGCTGCCCTGGCTGGCCGGGCAGGGCCACCCGGTCGCCACCCACGCCATCGGCAGGCTCGGCGACCTGGGCAACGTACCGGACTATCTGCACACCCTGCGGCTGGTGCTGGACGGCGCCTACGAGCACATGAACCGGCTCATGGCGCGGCCCGGTCCGGCCGGAGCGCACGGCTGGATCCACGAGAGCAGCCTGCAGACCAAGGACGACCTGACCGGCACCACCCTCGCCCAGAAGATCGAGGAGGGGTCGGTGCGGATCGGGCCCGGTGTGCGCATCGGGCACGAGGTCGAGATCGGCCCCGGGGTGCGGCTGGAGTACACGGATGTCGGCGACGGGGCCGAGATCCGCGAAGGAAGCACGCTGGTGAACTCGGCCGTGGGCGAGTCCGCGGTGATCGGCGCCCACGCCGACGTCCTCGACTCCTATGTCGGCCCGATGGCCGTGGTTCATTCCGAACGCGGCAGGCCGGCACGGCTGGAGTGTCACACGGCGATCGGCGACGGAGCGGTGCTGCGGCCGGGGTCACGGTTCCGCGGCATCACCGTCTATCCACGGCTGAGGGTGCCGACCCTGACAGGGGTGCCCGCCGCGACCGAGCTCAAGAACGCCGACGACGTCCTGCGCTGGGTGTGATCCCGGCGGTGGACGCGGGTCGGTACACGAGAGGGGAATCATGCACATGCACGGCCCCATAGCGGTGATCGGCGGGGCGGGCCGGCTCGGTGCCCTGGTGACCGCCAGGCTGGCCGGGGCGGGGGAACGGGTCCGCGTGGTCAGCCGGCACCCGGAGCGCGGCGCCGCCGTACCCGCCGAGGCCGAGGTACGGCAGGCGGACGTGCGGTACGCGGACACGCTGGGGCCCGCGCTGCGCGGCTCGGCCGCCGTGGTCCTCAGCGTGGAGCCGGGCACCGCGGACTCCGGTCCGGACAGTCCGGAGACCACCATGTACGGCGGTGTCCGCAACGTGCTCGCGGCGCTGGCCGACCAGCCGGAGCGCCCGCGCCTCGTCCTGGTCAGCCAGATCTTCGTGACCCGCCGCGAGCACCCCATGAACGCCTACGGGCGGCTGCTCGACTGGCGGCGGCGCGGCGAGGAGGCGGTACGGGACTCCGGGCTCCCCTACACGGTGGTCCGGCCCGGCTGGCTGACCGACGACGGTACGCCGGGCGCCGGTGTCCGGCTGGAGCAGGGCGACCGCGGTGACGGCTGGGTGTCGCGCGCCTCGGTGGCCGAGGCCTGTGTCCGGGCGCTGGGCTCCACCGCGGCCACCGGCCGGACGTTCGAGATCTACAACGAGCCGGGCCCGGCCCCGGCCGACTGGGAGCCCCTGTTCCACGGGCTCACCCCCGACCGGGTCCTGGCCCTGATGCCGTAGGACCCGCCGAACGACGAGGGCGGGTCCCCCGACCGCCCGCCCCGTCCCCGCCCGCCGGTCATGTCCCCCAGGCCGGCGGGTCCGCGCCGGGGCCGGCGCGGCACCGGGCCACACAGGCCCCGATGCCCGCCGGCCTCGGACCGCACCGGTAAAGCGCACCCCACGCTCTTTTGCACTTCTGTATTCCAGAGAGGGCCGAGCCATGCCCGGCGAACGTCAGAATTACGGGTCCGCCGAGATTTCCGAAGAATCCGCAGCTATTTCCGAGGACGTGGTCTCCGAGATCATTTCCCGTACGTTCCGATCCATTCCGCGAAGTGACCAGAGGCGCTGGGGCGGAATCTATGTGAGGGGTCTGCTCTCGGTTTCCGGGAAGAAGACGATGCGTGCCATCGCCGACGGTGCGGGCGGCGGTGTGGAGCAGAGCCTCTATCAGTTCATCACCAAGTCGCCGTGGGCGGCCGAACCGGTGCGCCGGGAACTGGCCGGGCTGCTGCTGCGGCTCCAGCCCCGGGCCTGGGTGGTCCAGCCGCTGGTGATCGCCAAGGTGGGCGAGCACTCGGTGGGCGTGGAGCGGCGCTGGGTCTCCGGGTTCGGACGCGTCGTCAACTGCCAGCGGGCCGTGGGTGTCTGGCTCGCCGCCGACCAGGCGTCCTGCCCGGTCGAGTGGCGGCTGGAGCTGCCCGAGAGCTGGACGGGTGACGCGGCGCTGCGGCGCCGTGCCTCGATCCCGGACGGCGTCCGCCCGTGCCCGCCGGAGCAGTGCGCGGTGGACGCGGTCTCCGAGATGGCGCGGGACTGGGGCATCCCGCACCGGCCGGTGGTGATGGACCTGCGCGAGTGCGACCCGTACGACATCTGCGCGGTGCTGCTGGAGCGCCGGCTGCCGTTCGCCGTCCGGATCGACCCGGCGGCCCGGGGTCTGGCGCTGCACGCCGTGCGGTCCGGACCGCGCACCGGCTCCCGGGCCACCGGCTCGGCGGAGGTGCCGGCCGCCGAGACGGGTGTTCCGCATCCGCCCGGCTCCGCGTTCGCGCTGGTCTCCGAGCTGAGCCGGCAGTGCATGCCGGTGGAGTGGTTCGACCACTCCATGGGCGCCCTGCGGGCGACCTCGGTCGGCGCCACCCGGGTCCTGCTGGGCCGCCCGGCCTCCGGCGTCCTCCGGCCCGCCCCGGCGGACCAGCAGGAACTGCTGCTGATGGGAGCCTGGCAGGACTCGTCGCGGCGCACCCCGAGCGAGTACTGGCTGACGAACCTTCCCCAGTCCCAGCTCGGCACCGTCTTCCGCACCGCCATGCTCGGCCGCCGGGTCGAACGGGACCAGGCGGAGATCGGCGAGGGGCTGGGCGTACGGGACTTCGAGGGCCGCTCCTTCCGCGGCTGGCACCACCACATGACGATGGTCTCGCTGGCCCACGCGGCCACCGTGCTGTCCTCGGTGCCGCACTCCGAGACCGGTCCTGCCGTGATGCGGCCGACCGCGTCCCGCGAGGTGCGGATGCGTGCCGCATGACGGCCCTGTCCGACCCGGCCCTGGACCTCGCGCGGATACGGGCGGCGCTCGACGCCCTGCTCCCGGCCTGGCTGCCCGGCCGGCGCTGGTACGCGGGCAAGGGCGCCGGATCCCCGCCGGACGTCACCACCCGGCTGCTCGACGTGGTGCTGCCGGGTGATCCGGCGCTCCTGGTCGCGGTGTTCGACGCCGGTGCGGACGGGCCGTACCAGGCGCTGCTCGGCGTGCGCCGGGACCCGGTGCCGCCGTCGGCCGAGCCGCTGATCGGCCGGCTGGAGGGTCCGGACGGGTCCGGCGTGTTCCTCTACGAGGCCACGCAGGACCCGGAGTTGATGGGCGCGCTGCTGGCCCGTATCGCGGCCGGCGGCCGCACGGGCCCGCTGTGCTTCGAACCCGCACCCGGCGTCGAACTGCCCGTCGGGACACCGGGTGTGGCGAGCACGGCGGAGCAGTCGAACACCTCGGTGGCGTTCGCGGAGCGGGCGATGCTGAAGGTGCTGCGCCGGCCCGTGCCCGGAGACAACCCGGAGCTGGAGCTGCTCACCGCGCTGCGGCGGGCCGGCGGAGTGCCGAGCGCGGCCCCGCTCGCCCAGGTGCGCACCTCGGCCTCCTCGGCGGTGGGCGCCCGCACACTCGCCCTGCTGCAGCAGTTCGTGCGCTCGCGGGGCGACGGCTGGACGATCGCCGTCGACCGGGCCCGCGCCTGCATGGCGGGGGAGTGCGAGACGGTCGAGCCGCACGGCGGGTTCGCCGCGGAGGCGTACGCCCTGGGGCTGGCCACCGCCCGGGTGCACACCGCGCTCGCCGAGCAGCTCGGCTCCCGCCCGCTCACCCGCCCGGAGAGCGAGGACCTGCTGGACCTGTTGGCCGACCGCCTGGCCCAGGGGCTGCGGACGGTGCCACAACTGGCGCCGTACGCACGGGCGTTGTGGGCCATGCAGGACGACCTGAGAGAGATCGTCGGGCGGGGCGGGGCGCCGCACGTGCAGCGGATCCACGGCGATCTGCACCTGGGACAGGCGCTGCGCGGCGACCAGGGCTGGATCCTCGTCGACTTCGAGGGCGAACCGGGCCGCTCGCCCGAGCAGCGCCGCAGACCGCAGCCCGCCCTGCGCGATGTCGCCGCGATGCTGCGCTCCTTCGACTACGCGGCCCACCACGCCCTGTCCGCGGTGCTGGACCGGCCGCCGGGAGACTCCGGACCGCACGATCCGCGTGCCGTCCGGATGGCGCGCCGGGCCTCCGCATGGGCGGTGCACAACCGGCGGGCCTACTGCACCGGTTACGCCGACGGCGGCGGCCAGGACCCGCGGTGCGCCCCGGTGCTGCTGCGCTGCTTCGAGGCGGACAAAGCCGTGTACGAGGCGGTGTACGAGTCCCGGAACCGGCCGGAATGGCTCCCCATTCCGCTTTCCGCCGTGCGCCGGCTCGCCCAATGGCGCCGCTCGTCCGCACCGGTGGACGGAACGAGCGGGCAACCCGCCTGAAACGTCAGGAAGTCCATGTCCCGCGTTTGTCCGGGAGATCCGGCGGCCGTGAGGATATGACACGTTCGCGGAATGTCGGGAGAGGGAGATATCAATGATCCATCAGTTCATTCTTGCGGCACCCAAGCCGGGTATGACGGCACAGGAATTCCAGGACTACTGGGTCGGCGTACACGCGGTGGAATACGCCGCGAAGATTCCCCAGATCCGCAAGTACATGGTCGACACCACCATCGATTTCGACGGCAATCTCGGCGAGCCGGCGCTGCCGCACCAGGGCATCGCGGAGATCTGGCTGGCGAACGGCGAGGAGCAGCTGGCCTCGCTGCAGACGGAGGAGTTCCTGCAGGGCGCCCGGCTCGACGAGCCGAAGTGGGCCGCGTTCTGGCAGACCATCGTCGTCGACACCACCGCCCATGAGCTGGTCCCCGGCCCCGGCGAGGGCCGCGACCGGGACTGGGTCAAGCTCACCGTGCTGCTGAAGCGGCGCCCGGGCCTGGACCTGGCCGACTACCGCAAGCAGACCCTGGACGGCTACGCGGCCGTGGTCAGGGACATCCCCGGGCTGCGCCGCCATCTGCACGCCCACACCGTCGACGGCGCCTACGTCTTCGGCGAGGCGGCCTTCGACTCCGTCGAGCAGCTGTGGTTCGACGACGTCGACGCGCTGCGCGAGGCCCTGAACTCCGCGTACTTCCGCGAGCGGGTCACGGCGGCCCGGGACGAGATCGCCGACCCGAAGTACGTCTTCTCCCTCGCCGTGGAGGAGAACTGGATCATCGGTCCCGAGGCCCGCTGATCCACCGCACCCAACCCAAAGGAGCAGGCGTGGCCAGAAGGAACGCCAAGAAGATCCTCGTGATTCTGTCGGAGTACGGCTACTGGGGCGAGGAACTCGTCGGACCCCTGCACCACTTCGACCAGCGCGGCTACCAGGTGGACTTCGCGACCCCGACCGGCAAGCGGGCGCACGCCCTGCCGCCGTCGATGGACCCGGAGTACATCGACCCGCCGCTCGGCCGCTCGGTCACCTCGGAGGAGGTCGCCCGGCTCACCCGGCGGCTGGACGACTCCGACCGGCTGGACGACCCCATCGACATCTCCGCCTGGCTGCCCGAGCGCCCCTACACCTCGGACGACGACTACCTGCGCAAGCTGGAGGCCTACCACCGGGCGCTGTCCGTCGTGGAGCAGGAGCTGGAGGCGTACGACGCGCTGCTCCTCGTCGGCGGCAGCGGACCGATCGTGGACCTCGGCAACAACGAGCGCGTCCACGAGCTCATCCTGGCCTTCCTGCGGGCCGACAAGCCGATCGCGGCCGAGTGCTACGGCGTGACCGCGCTGGCCTTCGCCCGCGACTGGGAGGACCGGGCCTCCATCATCAGCGGCAAGCACATCACCGGCCACTGCAAGGAATACGACTACAAGGCCGGCACCGGATTCCTCGGCACCGACTTCGTGATGGGCCCGCCGCCGTATCCGCTGGAGTACATCCTGCGCGATGCGACGGGTCCCGACGGCCGGTACATCGGCAATTTCGGCAAGGAGACCTCGGTGATCGTGGACTACCCGTTCATCACCGGGCGTTCGACGCCGGACTCGTATCTGACGGGCGAGAAGATCGTCGAGGTCCTGGAGGACGGGCTGCGCCGCTACGGCTGGTGATTCCGCCCGGTTCCGGCGGTATTTCGATCGAGGTCACATCGAGAGAAGGAAGACATGGCCAGGCAGGGCAAAGCGGCGATCATCGAGCAGTTCATCGCCGATGGAATTCCTTTTATGTTCGGAAATCCAGGAACGGTCGAGCAGGGATTCCTGGACGAACTGGAGAAGTACGACGACCTCCAGTACATCCTGACCCTGCAGGAGACGGTCGCCGCGGGCATCGCCGACGGGTACGCCCGGGCCACCGGCCGTCCCGCCCTGCTGCAGCTGCACAGCGGAGTCGGCCTGGGCAACGCCGTCGGCATGCTGTACCAGGCCAAACGCGGGCACTCGCCGCTGCTGGTCATCGCCGGTGAGGCGGGGGTGAAGTACGAGGCGATGGACGCCCAGATGGCGGCCGACCTGGTCGCCATGGCCGACCCGGTGACCAAGTACGCCACCCGCGTCACCGACCCCGGCTCGGTGCTGCGGGTGCTGCGGCGGGCCATGAAGATCGCGATGACCCCGCCGTGCGGGCCGGTCTTCGTCGCGCTCCCGATGGACGTGCTCGACGCGGTCACTCCCGAGCCCGTCGTACCGTCCACCTTCGTCAGTACTCGGGTGGCCCCGGTTCCCTCCCTGGTGGAGGAGGCGGCCGCGCTGCTCGCCGGTGCCGAGAGGCCGGTCGTCCTGGTGGGCGACGGGGTCTCGGCCTCCGGCGGGCAGGCGGAACTGGTCCGGGTGGCCGAGCAGTTGGGCGCGGACGTGTGGGGTGTCAACTACTCCGAGGTCAACCTGGACGCCCGCCACCCGCTGTTCCGAGGGCAGACGGGGCACATGTTCGGGGAGGTCAGCACGGACATCGTGCGGGAGGCCGACGCCGTACTGATCGTCGGCACCTATGTCTTCCCCGAGGTGTTCCCCGCGCTGCACGGTCCGTTCCGCGAGGACGCGCGGATCGTCCACATCGACCTCGACGACTACGAGATAGCCAAGAACCACCCCGTCACGCTCGGCCTGGTCGCCGATCCCAAGACCACGCTGGCCGCCCTCGCGGACCAGCTGGAGACCAGGCTGACCGAGCGGGACCGGGCCGCGGCGCGCTCCCGCGTCGAGGAACGCACCCGGCAGCGGGCCGAGCAGCCGGCCGGCGACGGATCACTGCTGCACACCTTCCTCGGCGAGCTGGCCGAGCGGGTGCCGCAGGACGTGATGATCTTCGACGAGGCGCTGACCGCGTCGGGCGCGCTGGGCGCCCATCTGCCGGGCCGCCTGCCGGGCCACTGGTTCTCCACCCGCGGCGGCTCGCTGGGCGTCGGCATCCCGGGCGCGCTCGGCATCAAGCTCGCCCACCCTGGCAAGACCGTGATCGGCTTCACCGGCGACGGCGGGTCGATGTACACGATCCAGGCGCTCTACACCGCCGTACGGCACGGCATCGGGGCCAAGTTCGTCATCTGCAACAACCGCAGCTACAAGCTGCTCGACCTGAACATCGAGCAGTACTGGCGCGAGCGCGGCATCCCCGAGCACGCGCATCCGACGCCCTTCGACCTGTCCCACCCCGACCTCGGCTTCGTCGAGATCGCGCGGGGCTTCGGCGTGGACGCGGTCCGCGTGGACGAGCCCGGCCAGGTCACCGACGCGGTGAAGCGGATGCTCCAGGACGACCGGCCGTTCCTCGTCGACCTGCGCACGGCCGAGGGGGCGGACCATGCCTGAGACACCGTCCCGCGACGGCGTCCTGACCGGCCGCCGGATCGCCGTACTGACCGAGAGCGACTTCTACGAGCCCGAGATCGCCTACTACCAGCGCCGGTTCGCCGAGGAAGGCGCGCGCGTCGACTTCCTGACCCGGCTGTGGGGCAACGCCTCGATCACCTTCAGCGGGCACGAGTACCGGGCCCCGCTGACCGTCAGCCGCAGCCTGGAGGACCTCGACGACCTGCGGCTGCGCGAGTACAGCGCGCTGATCGTCCCGTCCGGGATGGTCGCCGACCGGCTGCGCTACACCGAGGACATCGAGCGCCTCGCCCCCGCCACCGACCTGCTGCGCCGGGCCTTCGCCCGGTCCGGGATCGTCAAGGGGATCATCTGCCACGGGATGTGGCTGGCCTCGTCCATCCCCTACGTCGTGCGCGGACGCAAGGTCGTCTGCCACAACAACCTCATCGGCGACGTGCGCAACATGGGCGCCAACTACGTGGACCAGGACGTCGTCGTGGACGGCGACCTGGTCACCGCCCGCACCGGCGACCACTGCCATCTCTTCGCCAGGACCATCATCGACGAACTCGTGCTGCGAGGGGCGTGACCATGTCCGACACCGTCAACTTCACGTTCTCCGACACCATCGCGGGCCGGGTCGCCGGATTCGACCGAGAGGCGCGGGTCTTCACCCTCGTCACCGCCGACGGCCGGCCCTTCGAGGTCTCCCTGGACGGCGGGCCCGGCGCCGAGCTGCTGCACAACCTCGGGGAGCCCTACCAGGACGCCTCCGGCCACATCGACTCGCTGCTGGAGGAGGGCCGCTACGTCCTGGCGTACGGCATCTTCTACCCGCGGGCCGACGGGCTGCGGTTCGAGGCCAAGCGGCTGATCTTCACCGGCCGGCAGACCGACGACCACCGGTTCGAGGAGGCCGGCTGGTGGATCCGGCAGATCCGCGAGATCGCCGCCTTCTACCGCAGGGCCCAGTTCGGCGACGGGCCGATCGACTTCTCGCAGTACCGCACCGAGATCCGGCTCAGCGGTGACAAGACCGCCAGCCACATCCAGGAGACGGACACCATCTCCCGGCTGGTCTACGGCATGGCCTCCGCGTTCCTGCTCACCGGCGACGACGAGTACCTGGAGATCGCCGAGCGGGGCACCGAGTACCTGCGCGAGCACATGCGGTTCGTGGACGCCGACGAGAACGTCGTGTACTGGTACCACGGCCTCAAGGTCGACGGGGACGTCGAGACCAAGCTGTTCACCTCGGAGTTCTCCGACGACTACGACGCGCTGCCCGCCTACGAGCAGATCTACGCGCTGGCCGGCCCGATCCAGACGTACCGGATCACCGGCGACCCGCGCATCAAGGCCGACGCGGACGCCACCATCCGGCTCTTCGACCGGTTCTACCTGGACCCGGAGCACGGCGGGTACTACTCGCACATCGACCCGATCCTGCTCAGCCCGGAGCACGAGTCGCTCGGCCCCAACCGGGCCCGCAAGAACTGGAACTCGGTCGGCGACCACGCACCGGCCTATCTGATCAACCTGTACCTGGCCACCGGTGAGAAGACCTACGCCGACATGCTGGAGTACACCTTCGACACGATCGTCGAGCGGTTCCCGGACGCGGACCACAGCCCCTTCGTGCAGGAACGATTCCACAAGGACTGGTCCCACGACACCACGCACGGCTGGCAGCAGAACCGCGCGGTCGTCGGCCACAACCTCAAGATCGCCTGGAACCTGATGCGGATGCACTCGCTGCGTCCCAAGGAGGGCTATCTGGAGCTGGCCACCTCGCTCGGCGCGACGATGCCCGAGTGGGGCGCGGACCGGCAGCGCGGCGGCTGGTACGACGTGCTGGAGCGGGTCCGGGCGGAGGGCGAGGACCGGCACCGGTTCACCTGGCACGACCGCAAGGCGTGGTGGCAGCAGGAGCAGGCGATCCTCGCCTACCTCATCCTGCACGGCACCACCGGCCGGACCGACTTCCAGGGCGAGGCCCGGGACGCCCAGGCCTTCTACAACGCCTTCTTCCTCGACCACGACGAGGGCGCCGTCTACTTCAACGTGCTCGCGAACGGGCTGCCGTACCTGCTCGGGGTCGAGCGGCTCAAGGGTAGCCACTCGATGTCGATGTACCACTCGGCCGAGCTGTGCTACCTCGCGGCCGTCTACAACAACCTGCTGCTGGGGGGCAGCGCCATGGACTTCTGGTTCAAGCCGGACCCCGCGCTGATCGAGGGCCGGGTGCTGCGGGTGGCACCGGACCTGCTGCCGCACGGATCCGTGCGCATCGAGTCCGTCGAGATCGAGGGCGAGCCGCACACCGGCTTCGACGCCGAGGGCCTGCTCGTGCACCTGCCCGAGACGTCCGGCCGGGTGAAGGTCAAGGTCCGGCTGGCCCCCGTGGCCCGTACGGAGGTGACGGGATGACCGTCAAGCTCAGCTCCCGCACCGAGGGCGACACCACGGTGGTCGTCCTCGAAGGGGAGATCAACTCCACCACGTCCGGCGGGCTCCAGGCCCAGCTGCTGCCCTTCGTCGGGGAGGGCAGCCGGCTGCTGATCGACCTCAGCGGGGTCAGCTACGTCTCCAGCGCCGGCCTGCGCACCCTGCTGATCGTGCACCGCAGGGCCCAGCAGCTGCGGACCGGGGTGATCCTGGTCGGCCTGTCGGAGGAGGTCCGGTTCGTGATGTCCGCGACCGGGTTCCTCGACTTCTTCGAGATCGAGGACGACCTGGACGCCGCACGGGAACGCACGGGCCGATGACCGTCCAGGAGACACGCGAGCGCGTCGACGCGTTCCCGACCCGCCGGATCGGCGGCTACCGGGTCCGGGCCGGACGGCCCTTCCCGTACGGCGCCCATCCGGTGCCGGGGGGAGTCAACTTCTCGGTCTACTCCGACCGGGCCACCGCGATGCGGCTGGTCCTCTTCGAGAAGGGCGCCCCGCGGCCGGTCGCCGAACTGGAGTTCCCGCCGGAGTTCCGCATCGGCAGCGTGTACGCGATGACCGTCTTCGACCTGGACGCCGAGAACCTGGAGTACGGCTTCCGCGCCGACGGCCCCTTCGACCCGCGGACCGGTGACCGGTTCGACGCCGGCAAGGTGCTCAGCGACCCCTACGCCCGGCTGGTCTCCGGCCGGGACGTATGGGGGCGGGAGCCGGACTGGGACGACGTCTACCCCTACCGCGCCAACGTGCTGGAGGACGACTTCGACTGGGGCGACGACACTCCGCTCGGCATCCCCACCGAGGACCTGGTCATCTACGAGACCCACGTCCGCGGCTTCACCCGGCACCCCTCCTCCGGGGTGAGCGCCCCCGGCACCTATGCGGGCCTGCGGGAGAAGATCCCCTACCTGAAGGACCTGGGCGTCAACTGCGTCGAGCTGCTCCCGGTGTTCGAGTTCGACGAGCTGGACAACCCGCGCACCGACCCGGCGACCGGCGAGCGGCTGCACAACTACTGGGGCTACAACACCGTCTCGTTCTTCGCGCCCAAGGCCGGCTACGCGGCCACGGGCCGGTTCGGGATGCAGGCCGACGAGTTCAAGACCCTCGTCAGGGAGCTGCACCGGGCCGGCATCGAGGTCGTGCTCGACGTGGTGTTCAACCACACCGCCGAGGGCAACGAGGACGGCCCGACCATCTCGTTCCGGGGCCTGGACAACGCCACCTACTACATGCTCACGCCGCAGGGCGAGTACTACAACTTCAGCGGGACCGGCAACACCGTCAACTGCAACCACCCCGTGGTCCGCGACTTCGTGCTGTCCTGTCTGCGCTACTGGGTGTCCGAGTACCACATCGACGGCTTCCGCTTCGATCTCGCGGCCATCCTCGACCGGGCGCCCGACGGCACCCCGCTGCCCAACCCGCCCCTGCTGGAACAGCTGGCCCACGACCCGATCCTGCGCCACACCAAGCTGATCGCCGAGGCCTGGGACGCGGCCGGCCTCTACCAGGTGGGCGCGTTCCCCAACTACGGCCGCTGGTCGGAGTGGAACGGCAAGTACCGCGACAGCGTGCGCCGGTTCATCAAGGGTGAGCCGGGCCTGGTCGGCGAGCTGGCCACGCGGATGGCCGGCTCCCCGGACCTGTACGGGGGCCGTACCGCCTCGGCGTCGGTCAACTTCGTCACCGCGCACGACGGATTTACCCTCAACGACCTGGTGTCGTACAACGACAAGCACAACGAGGCCAACGGCGAGGACAACCGCGACGGCGGCAACGACAACCACAGCTGGAACTGCGGTGAGGAGGGGCCGAGCGCCTCCGCGCACGTCCGCGACCTCAGGACGCGCCAGATGAAGAACATGCTGGGCATCCTCCTCACCAGCCAGGGCGTGCCGATGATCCTGGCCGGGGACGAGGTCGGGCGCACCCAGCTCGGCAACAACAACGGCTACTGCCAGGACAACGAACTCTCCTGGTTCGACTGGGGACTCGTCGAGGCCAACGCCGAACTGCTGGAGTTCACCCAGCGCCTGATCGCCTTCCGGCACGCCCACCCGGTGCTGCGCACGGTCGACCACCCGGTCGGCTCCGACCGGGTCGGCAGCGGCTTCCCCGACATCAGCTGGCACGGCGTGGGGGCCTGGCGGCCGGACTGGTCCGCGCACAGCAGGGTCGTCGGGCTGATGCGGTGCGGGCGGCACGCCAAGGGCGGCGCCGTCGCCGACGACCACGTCTACATCGGCATCAACGCCCACTGGGAGTCGCACGACCTGGAGCTGCCCGGCCTGCCCGAGGGACAGGCGTGGCATCTGTTCGCCGACACCTCTCTCGCCGCCCCGCACGGCCTCGCCGAGGTGGGCGCCGAGAGCGAGTTGCACCATCCGGGCCGCTACCACCTCGGCCCGCACGCGCTGGTGATCCTCGTCGGCCGGGACCGGCGCACCGGCTGACCCCTTTCACAGAAGGAGAGCTGCTCATGTCGTTCGACGGAACCCTGAGCGTGTCCGAGGGCATCGCGACGATCGAGGTCAAGGGCGAACTCGACGCCTCCACCGCGCCCCGCTTCCACGACCTGGTCGACCAGGCCGCCGAGCAGGGCGCCGTGCGGCTGGAGATAGACGCCCGGCACCTCGGCTTCCTGGCCAGCGCGGGCCTGCGCTCGCTGGTCTTCGCCCGCCAGAAGATGGGCGACGAGGTGCGCATCGCCGTGATCGGGGCCACGGAGCCGGTGAGCCGGACCATCCGGCTGGCGGGCTTCGACCACAGCATCGAGCTGATCGACGCCTGAGGGGGGCGGATGATGGCGATCGACTCCGGGGCCGCGTCGGCCGAACACACCGCCGGGCAGGAGAGGTGCAAGGCGCGCTGCGCCGGTCAGCCGCTTGCCGCCAAGGCCGCGTCGGGGCTGCGGATCCCCGCGGACCTCGACTCCCTGGACCTGGTCGCCCGGTTCGTCCTGGAACTCGGGCGGCAGGGCCGGCTGAGCGACAGCCAGACCTACCGGCTGCGGCTGGCCGCCGACGAACTGGCGACCAACATCGTCATGCACGGCTATCGCGGGGCGTCCGGCGGCATCTGTGTCGACGGCGGCGTCGAGGCGGACCGGGTGTGGGTGCGGTTCCACGACGACGCCCCGGCCTTCGATCCCCGCACCGGCATGAAAGCACCTGATCTGGAGGTGCCGCTGGGCGAGCGCAGCGTCGGCGGGCTCGGGGTGTTCCTGGCCCTGACGGCGGTGGACTCCTTCGACTACGAGCTGGTGGCGGGCCGCAACGTCAGCATTCTGGCGATCCACCGCAGCGAACACGGATAGACGAGACGAGATGTCACAGACGAAGGTGCTGATCCTTGATGAACACCGTGGCGCGCCGCCCGAGTTGCTGGCCGCCCTGGAGTCGCTGCAGGCCGAGGTCCACCGCCGTACCCCGGGCGAGACACTCGCCCTGGCGCCCGGCGCACTGGGCCGTGCCGATGTGCTGCTCGTCTCCGCGCGGCTCGCTCCGGCCACGGTGAAGGCGGTCGCCCGGCGCCTCGACGACGAGGGGCAGCAGCCGACCGTCGTGGCGTTCGCCGACCACGATCTGCACCTGCTGGGCAGCCACATCCAGGCGGGCTCGGACTATCTCGTGCCACCGTTCTACCCGGAACTGGTCCGGGCCCGTCTGCGCACCTGCCACGAGCGCGCCGAGCTGGGCCGCACCCTGGAGGACGTGGCCGCCCACGCCGAACTGCTCAGCTACGAGCGGGAGCTGGAGATCGGCCGGGAGATCCAGCTCGGCTTCCTGCCGGACGCGCTGCCCAGCCCCGAGGACTGGGAGATCGACGTGCGCTTCCGGCCGGCCAGGACGGTCGCCGGTGACTTCTACGACGTCTTCGAACTGGTCAACCGCCGGCGCCTGGCCCTGGTCGTCGCCGACGTCTGCGACAAGGGCGTGGGTGCCGCCCTGTTCATGGCGCTGATCCGCAGCCTGCTGCGGCACACCGCCGAGCAGAGCGGACTGCAGAGCCTCATCGCCGCGGACCTGCTCAACGAGACCCATGTGTGGGAGGAGCAGACCCGGGCGATACCCGTGGTCGGCGCCACCCCGCTGCTGAACGCCGTGGTGGGCACCAACAACTACCTGACCCGCAACCACATCCGGCAGGGCTACTTCGCCACCCTCTTCTTCGGCGTCCTCGACCCGGTCACCGGCAACCTGGTGTACATCAACGGCGGCCACAACCCGCCCGTCCTGGTCAGCCCCGACGGCAGCGAACCCGTGCTGCTGGAGCCGACCGGGCCGGCCGTGGGCGTCATCCCCGACGTCACCTTCTCGCTCGGCTACGCGCAGATCAGCCCCGGCGACACCCTCTTCATCTACACCGACGGGGTGACCGAGGCACGGTCGGACTCGGGGCGGTTCTTCGGGGACGAACAGCTGATCAAACAGCTCACCGAGGCCGCGGTGCGCGGTGAGGAACTCCTCGACCACATGGACGGTGCGCTGGGCGAGTTCGTCGGCCCGGCCGAGCAGTCGGACGACATCACCATGATGGCCGTGCACCGGCGCACCGCGGGTGCCGTACCCGCCGACCGGCCGGTCCCGCAGCGCCGGGACTCGTGACGGAAGCCCGGGGGGACACCATGTCGCAGATCATCACCGTGCACTCGTACCGGGGCGGCACCGGCAAGTCCAGCACCGCCGCCAACCTGGCGGTGCTCCTGGCCTCCGCGGGCCGCCGGGTCGCCCTGGTGGACACCGACATCCAGACCCCGGCCCTGGACGTGCTGTTCGGTGACACGCTCGGCACGGTACGGCGCTCCCTCAGCGACTACCTGGTCGGGCGCTGCGAGATCGAGGACGCCGCCTACCCGGCCGAGGCGGACGCGGGACACGACGGCTTCTTCGTGGTGCCCGCCCGGAGCCGGGCCCGGGCCGCGGGCACCAACGAGATCATGGGCCGCGGCTACGACGTCGGGCTGCTGCGCGAGGGCTTCGACCGGCTGATCGACTCGCTCGCCCTGGACGTGCTGCTCCTGGACACCCACGCCGGTTTCAACAACGAGACCGTGACCGCGATGGCCAGCTCGGACGCCCTGGTGGTGGTCACCCGGGCGGACCGGCTGGACATGGCCGGCGCCGCCGAGACCATGTCGCTGGCCGACCGGCTCGGCTGCGGCCGGCTGAGCGTGGCGGTGAACATGGTGCCGGCCGGGATGGCCGAGGAGCGGCTGCGCGACGAGGTGGGCGGCGCGTTCGGCACCCGGATCACCGCCGCCCTGCCGTACGCCCCCGAGATGGCCTCGCTGGCCGGGGAGCAGCTGTTCAGCACCGCGTATCCGCAGCACCCGCTGGTGGCGGGCTACCGCCGCATCATCGCCGACGTGAGCAACGGGACCACGGCGCTGCGCCGGGGGGCGCAGCACCCTCCCGCCCTGTCATGACGCACGTCCACGACCGCTCTTCCGTGCCAGGAGGCATGAACATGCAAGGCAAGCCCGAGGCCCGCCGGCTGGTGCCCACCGTCGGCCGGATCCCCGTGCGGGACCTGCGCCCTCAGGTGGACGCGGGCCGCCGCCCCGCCCGCGCCGTACCCGGCGAGCTGTTCGAGGTGTCCGCCACCGTCTTCAAGGAGGGCCACGACGCGGTCGCCGCGAACGTCGTACTGACCGACCCGGACGGCGCGCCCGGCCCCTGGACGCCGATGCGGCTGCTCGCGCCGGGCACCGACCGGTACACGGCCCTGGTCGCGGCCGACCGGGAGGGCGAGTGGACGTACCGGGTCGAGGCCTGGGCCGATCCGGTCGCCACCTGGCGGCACATCGCGCAGATCAAGATCCCGGCCCGGATCGACGTGGAACCGGTCCTGCGGGAGGGGGCGGAGCTGCTGCAGCGGGTGCTCGACCGGCTGCCGGGCATCCCCGGCGGGACGGGACCCGACGCCCCGGCCGCCGACCCGGAGCGGGCCCGCCGCGTGCTCACCGCGGCCCGGGCCCGGCTCCTGGACGACACGCTCGGCCCCGACGACCGGCTCGCCGCCGTGCTCGACCCGGAACCGGCCGCCCTGCTGGCCGCCCGCCCGCTGCGCGAACTGCTGACCTCCTCCGAGGAACTGCCGCTGCGGGTGGACCGCGAGCGCGCGCTGTTCGGGTCCTGGTACGAGTTCTTCCCGCGCTCGGAGGGAGCGGTGCCGGCCACGGTGAACACCGAGGGGGTGCTGGAGCCGGCGCGCTCCGGGACCCTGCGCACCGCGGCGGAACGGCTGGAGGCCATCGCCGAGATGGGCTTCGACGTGGTGTACCTGCCCCCGGTCCATCCGATCGGCACCACCCACCGCAAGGGTCCAGGCAACACCCTCTCCGCGGGCCCGCACGACCCGGGATCGCCCTGGGCGATCGGCTCACCGGCCGGCGGCCACGACAGCGTCCACCCGGACCTGGGCACGCTGGACGACTTCGACCACTTCGTCGCCCGGGCCGGCGAGCTGGGCCTTGAGGTGGCGCTCGACTTCGCGCTGCAGTGCTCGCCCGACCACCCCTGGGTCACCGAGCACCCCAACTGGTTCCGCCGCCGGCTCGACGGGTCGATCGCCTACGCCGAGAACCCGCCGAAGAAGTACCAGGACATCTACCCGCTCGACTTCGACGCCGACCCCGACGGGCTGTACACGGAGTGTCTGCGCATCCTGCACCACTGGATGGCGCACGGGGTGCGCATCTTCCGCGTGGACAACCCGCACACCAAGCCCGTCTGGTTCTGGGAGCGGCTCATCGAGGCGGTGCACCGCACCGACCCGGACGTGATCTTCCTGGCCGAGGCGTTCACCCGGCCGGCCATGATGCACAGCCTGGCCCGGGTCGGCTTCCACCAGTCGTACACCTACTTCACCTGGCGCAACTCCAAGGAGGAGGTCGAGTCCTACCTCGCCGAACTCGCCGGTCTCGGCGGCGAGGAGAGCGCGGCCTACCTGCGGCCCAACCTCTTCGTGAACACCCCGGACATCCTCAACGCCTTCCTGCAGTACGGCGGCCGCGCTGCCTTCGCCGTCCGCGCCGTCCTCGCGGCGACGGCCGCCCCCACCTGGGGGGTCTACTCGGGCTACGAGCTGTACGAGAACGTGCCCGCCGGACCCGGCAGCGAGGAGTACCTGGACTCGGAGAAGTACCAGTACCGGCCCCGCGACTGGAAGGCGGCCGAGGCGGCCGGCGACACCCTCGTCCCGCTGATCACCGCCCTCAACCGGCTGCGCCGGGCCCACCCCGCCCTGCGCCGGCTGCGCAACCTGCGCTTCCACCGCGTGGACAACGACGCGGTCGTCTGCTTCTCCAAGCGCGCCGGGGACGACTGGGTCCTGGTCGTGCTCAACCTGGACCCGCACAGCGTGCGGGAGGCGACGGTCTTCCTCGACCTGCCCGCCCTCGGCCTCGACCGCGCCGAGCCCTTCGACGCGCACGACGCGCTGACCGGCGAGACCTACCGCTGGGGCCGTGAGAACTACGTACGCCTCGACCCGCGGCACCAGGTCGCCCACATCATCACGGACAGGACGGCCCTCTCGTGAACCCGGTAGCAACCGCGCACCCCGTCCGGACCGCCCCCGCCCGGCTGTCCGCCACCGACCTCAGGCGCCTGACCACCGGCGAGTCCAGCGATCCGCACAGCCTGCTCGGCCCGCACCCGGGACCCGGCGGCGTCACCCTGCGCGTCCTCAAGCCGCTCGCGCGGGCCGTGTGGGCCGTGGACCCGGCGGGCGGTGTCCTGGCCGAACTGGCCCACGAGGGCGGCGGTGTCTTCTCCGGGACGCTGCCCGGCCCGGGCATCCCCGAGTACCGGCTGCGGGTGCGCTATCCGCAGGGCGAGTTCGAGACGGACGACCCGTACCGGTTCGCACCCGTGCCCGGGGATCTCGACCTGCATCTGATCGCCGAGGGCAGGCACGAACGGCTGTGGACGGTCCTCGGGGCCGACGTCCGTGAGCACCAGTCCGTCTCCGGTACGTCGTTCGCGGTCTGGGCGCCGAACGCCCGCGCGGTCCGGGTGGTCGGCGACTTCAACCACTGGGACGGCACCGGGCACCCCATGCGCTCGCTCGGCGCCTCGGGCGTGTGGGAGCTGTTCGTGCCGGGCGTCGGCGACGGCTGCCGCTACAAGTACGAGATCCTCGCGCACGACGGGGTCTGGCGGCACAAGGCGGATCCGCTGGCCCGGTCGGCGGAGCCCGCCCCCGGCACCGCGTCGGTGGTGTTCACCTCCCGGCACCGCTGGAACGACGCCGCCTGGATGGCCGAGCGCGGCCGGCGGCCGGCCCAGCGGGCGCCGATGAGCGTGTACGAGCTGCACCTGGGCTCCTGGCGGCCCGGCCGCACCTACCGTCAGCTGGCCGCCGAACTCCCCGGCTACCTCAAGGCGCTGGGCTTCACCCACGTGGAGTTCCTGCCCGTCGCCGAGCACCCCTTCGGCGGCTCCTGGGGCTACCAGGTCACCTCGTACTACGCGCCCATGTCCGCGCTCGGCACCCCCGACGACTTCCGGTTCCTCGTCGACGCCCTGCACCGGGCGGGCATCGGCGTGATCGTCGACTGGGTGCCGGCGCACTTCCCGAAGGACGACTGGGCGCTGGCCCGGTTCGACGGCACCGCCCTGTACGAGCACCCCGACCCGCGCCGCGGCGAACACCCCGACTGGGGCACCCTCGTCTTCGACTACGGCCGCGACCAGGTACGCAACTTCCTGGTGGCCAACGCCCTGTACTGGTGCCGGGAGTTCCACATCGACGGCCTGCGGGTGGACGCCGTCGCCTCGATGCTCTACCTCGACTACTCCCGCCCCGACGGCGGCTGGCTGCCCAACGCGTACGGCGGCCGGGAGCACCTGGAGGCCGTGGAGTTCCTGCAGGAGATGAACGCCGCCGTCCACCGCTGCTGCCCCGGCGTGACCACCATCGCCGAGGAGTCCACGGCCTGGGACGGCGTGACCCGGCGCACCGACCTCGGCGGGCTGGGCTTCGGGCTCAAGTGGAACATGGGCTGGATGCACGACTCCCTGTCCTATCTGGGCAGGGACCCGGTGCACCGCTCGTACCACCACCACGCGCTGACCTTCCCGATGGTCTACGCGTACGCCGAGCACCACCTGCTGCCCATCAGCCACGACGAGGTCGTGCACGGCAAGGGCTCGTTGTTCGGCCGGATGCCCGGCGACCGCTGGCAGAAGTTCGCCAACGTGCGGGCCTGCCTGGCCTTCATGTGGGGCTTCCCCGGCAAGCAACTGCTGTTCATGGGGCAGGAGTTCGCCCAGGAGAGCGAGTGGTCGCACGAACGCGGCCTGGACTGGGCGGAACTGGCCGAGCCCGCGCACACGGGGGTACGGGACCTGGTGCGCGACCTCAACGCGCACTATCTCGGGCTGCCCGCCCTGTGGAGCCTGGACGCCGACCCCGCGGGCTTCCGCTGGCTGGACGCCGACGCCACCGACGACAACGTCTACTCCTTCGTCCGCTACGACACCGACGGCAGCCCCCTGGTGTGCGTGTACCACTTCCAGCCCACCGTGCGCCACGGCTACCGCATCGGTCTGCCTGCGGGCGGCGAGTGGACGGAGATCCTCAACACCGACGCCGCTCGCTACGGCGGCTCCGGCGTGGTCAACTCCGGCCCGCTGACCGCACGTTCCCGTCCCTGGCAGGGCGTCGAGTGGAGCACCGAGATCACCCTTCCGCCGCTCGGCGTCGTCTGGCTGCGGCCGCTGCGGCCGGCCGTGGAACCCGCCACCGCACCGCCCGCCCGACACGAGAACGGAAGGACCTCATGACCGAACGCCTGTGGGACGAGTACCGGCACATCCTGAGCGGGGCGCGCACGATCGCCGTGGTGGGTGCCTCGGCCGAGCCCGGCAAGTCCGCGCACGAGATACCCGCCTACCTCCAGCGCAAGGGCTTCCGGGTCATCCCGGTCAACCCGCACCACAGCGAGGTGCTCGGCGTGCCCGCCGTCCCCTCGCTCCTCGACATCGGCGAACCCATCGATATCGTCGACGTCTTCAGGCCGGCGCCCGAGACACCGGACGTGGCCCGGGACGCCGTGGCCATCGGGGCCCGTGCCCTCTGGCTGCAGCTGGGCATCGTCTCCGACCGGGCCCACGAGATCGCCGAGTCCGGCGGGCTCAGCATCGTCATGAACCGCTGCCTCGGCGCGGTCCACGCGGAACTGGAACTCGCCGGGGACATCTGAGGGGCGCAGGCGCCCCAAGTCCCGTCCGCAACAAGCCGACTTCAAGTTGTCGGGACGCATTCTTTGCCCCCACCCCGGGGGCCGTGGCTACTTTCGGTTGCCGCTTCGCTCACCTACTCAACTCTGGGGGTTACTCTCATGTCCGCTCCAGCGGTCACTGAGACTTCGCTCAACCCGGTGGTCCGGCGCCCTGGCGCGGCACTGGCACTACTCGTCGCGGTCCAGTTCATGCTCGTCCTGGACTCCACCATCGTCGCGGTGGCGCTGCCCTCGCTCGGCAAGGATCTCGGCTTCTCCCAGGCCGACCTGTCCTGGGTGACCAACGCCTACCTGCTCCTGTTCGGCGGCTTCCTGATGCTCGGCGGCCGGCTGGCCGACCTGGTGGGCCGCCGCAAGCTGTTCGCCGCCAGCCTGCTGCTGTTCGCCGCGGCCTCGCTGCTCGGCGCGCTGGCCGGCTCGCCCGCCATCATGATCGCCGCGCGCTCCCTGCAGGGTCTGGCGTCCGCGTTCGCCGCGCCCGCCGCGCTGTCCCTGCTGATGACGGTCTTCCCGAACGGCACCGAGGAGGAGCAGCAGCAGCGCAACAAGGCCCTGGGCGTCTACGGCGCGGTCTCCGGCGCGGGCGGCGCCGCGGGCATGATCCTCGGCGGTCTGCTCACCGACTGGTTCGGCTGGTCCGCCGTCTTCTACGTCAACGTCCCCATCGCCCTCGGCGCGATCCTCCTCGCGGGCAAGCTGCTCCCGGCCGACCGCGCCGAGGCCCGGTCCTCCGGCGGCTTCGACCTCACCGGTGCCGTCCTCAGCACCGGTGGCCTGGCGCTGCTCGTCTACGTCCTGGTCGAGGCGGAGAAGGTGGGCTGGACCTCCGGCCGCACGCTCGGACTCGGCGGGCTGGCGCTGGTGCTGCTCGTCGGCTTCGTGGTGCTGGAGTCGCGCCTCAGGCAGCCCCTGGTCCCGCTGGGCATCTTCCGCAAGAAGACGCTGCGCGGCGCCAACCTCGTGGGCGGGCTGATCCCGATGGCCGTCATCCCCGCCATCTTCTTCCTGACCCTCTACACCCAGCTGGTGCGCGGTTTCTCGCCGCTGAAGTCCGGTCTGGCGCTGGTGCCGCTCGCCCTGTGCGTCGTCGTCGCCGCCACCAACGTGGGCCGCGTCCTGCCCAAGCTCGGCCTGCGCGGCACCACGATCATCGGCACCCTGCTGGTGGTCGCCGGCACGCTGTGGGCCACCCAGATCGACCAGGGCGCCTTCTTCGTCGAGCAGTTCGGGCCCGAGGTGCTCACCGGCCTGGGCGGCGGCACCGTCTGGGTGTGCGCCACGGTCGCCGCGACCGCCGAGGCCACCGAGGAGGAGGCCGGCCTCGCCTCCGGCCTGTTCAACACCGCCAACCAGGTCGGCGCCGCCCTCGGCCTCGCCATCCTGGTCACGGTCGCCGGCTCCGCCACCGCGGACGCCGTCGGCGACGGCAGCGCGCTGCCCGCGGCGCTGACCGAGGGCTACCGCACGGCGCTGTTCGGCTCGGCCGGCTTCGCGGTGCTGGCCACGCTCGGAGCCCTCGCCCTGCTGCCCGGCCGTACTCCGACGTCCCAGTCCTGACCTGGGCGGACCGCCGTCGCCGGCTACCGCACGGGACGTTCCGCCCGACGTCCCGCGCGGTGCCCGGCGCGGCGGTCGTTGCCCCCCGGCCCGCCCCCGCGCGCCATCCGTCGCGCCCCGGAGGAGAACATGAACACGACTGAGCCGCGTACCGTCGACTTCTGGTTCGACCCGATCTGTCCCTGGTCCTGGATGACCTCGCGCTGGATCCTGGAGGTCGAGCAGGTCCGGCCGGTGTGGACCCGCTGGCATGTGATGAGCCTCGCCATCCTGCAGGAGAACCCGCGGCTGCCCCGCGCCTACCAGCAGATGCTGCTCGACGCACAGGGCCCGGCCCGGGTCTGCGCCGCGGCACAGCAGGAGTACGGCGCCGAGCTGGTCGGTCCGCTCTACACCGCCCTCGGCAGCCGCTTCCACCAGCGTGGCCTGCCCCAGAACCGGGAGGTGGTGGAGGACGCACTGGCCGAGGTCGGGCTGCCGCTCTCCCTCGCCGACCACCTCACCCTCCTCAAGCACGACAACGCGCTGCGCCAGTCCCACCGGGCGGCGGTGGCGCTGGTCGGCGACGACGTCGGCACGCCCGTCATCGCGCTGGAGGGTGCTGACGAGGGTGGCCGGCAGGTGGCGTTCTTCGGCCCGGTCGTCACCCCGACTCCGCGGGGCGAGGCGGCGGGCAGCCTGTGGGACGGGGTGGTCCTGGTCTCCGCCACGCCCGGCTTCAGCGAACTGAAGCGAACCCGCACCCACGGTCCCGACTTCCGCTGAGCCCTGCGGCCGCCCACGACGGCGACAGGCCCGGCCACCGGCGCTGCCGGTGACCGGGCCTGTGGTGTTGCCGGCCAATGGCGTTGCTGGTGACCGGGCTTGCGGTGTGACCGGGCTGTGGTGTGACCGGGCTTGTGGTGCGGACCGGGCCTGCGGATCTGGCCGGGCCCGCTGGTCTGAATGGGCCCGCCGCGTGACGGGGCCCTCGGCGGTCGTGGCGCCGGATCGGACCTCGATCAGCGCCGGGCCTTTGGTGTTGCCGGGCCTGTGGTGTGGACCGGGCTTGCCGCGTGACCAACCCGCCGCGTGGCTGGACCCGCGGCGGTCGTGGCGCCGGATCAGAGCTCGATCAGCGCCGGGCCTTTGGTGTTGCCGGGCCCGCGGTGTGGCCGGGCCCGCCGCGCGACCGGCCCTCGGTGGTCGTGGCGCCGGAACGGACCTCGATCAGCGCCGGGCCCGCGGTCTGGCCGGGCCTGAGGCGTGACCGGGCCCGCCGCGCTCATGGCGCCCGATCAGCCCCCGACCCGCATCAGAACTCGATCAGCGTCTTGATGGCCCGTCGCTCGTTCATCGCCCGGAAGCCCTCCGGCACCCCGTCCAGCTTGACGGTGAGGTCGAAGACCGGGGAGGGGTCGAGCCGGCCGGCGACCACGTCGGCCAGCAGCTCGGGGATGTGGGCGCGGACCGGGGCCACGCCCCCGCTCAGCGCGACGTTGCGCCGGAACATCTGCCGGAAGTCGATGCCCTCGTTGCCGTCGCGCGGCACCCCGACGAAGCCCACCGCGCCGCCGTCGCGCGCGATGCCCAGCGCGGTGTGCAGGGCCTCGCCGGTGCCCGCGGCGCCCAGCACGGCCTCGGCGCCGAGCCCCCGGGTCAGCTCCCGTACCGACTCCACGGCGGCCTCGCCGCGTCCGGTCACGATGTCGCTCGCCCCGAACCGCCGGGCGACCGCGGCCCGGTCCGGGTGGCTGCTGAGCACGATGACCCGCTCCGCACCGAGCCGCCGGGCGGCCAGCACCCCGCACAGCCCGACCGCACCGTCACCGACGACGGCCACCGTCGCTCCAGGCCGCACCTTGGCGCACAGCGCCGCGTGGTGGCCGGTGCCCATCACGTCGCACAGGGCGAGCAGCGCGGTCGGCGGGGCCTCGGCGTCCTCGGGCACCGTCACCAGCGTCCCGTCCGCGAAGGGCACCCGGACCGCCTCGCCGTGCGCGCCGTCGGAACCGGGCTGGCCGAAGAAGCCGCCGCGCACACAGGAGGTGTGCAGCCCCGCGACACAGTGCGGACAGACGCCGTCGGACCAGGTGAACGGCGCGATGACCCGGTCGCCCTCGCGCAGGGTGGTGACCGCGGAGCCGACCGCCTGGACCACGCCGATGAACTCGTGGCCCGTGCGCTGGCTTTGCGGGCGCGGCGCCGGATTGCGGTAGCCCAGCAGATCGCTGCCACACACACAGGCGTGCGTGACCCGCACCAGGGCGTCGGTGGGATAGCGGAGCCGAGGGTCGGGAACCTCCTCGACCCGGACGTCCCGGTGGCCGTGAATGACACTCGCGCGCATGAGAGCTCCCGCCTAGAAGCAGGTGGACATGGGGAGTTCACGACTCAATCCGGGGCCGCCGGGCACCGGCAAGAAATCCGCTCGGGCTATCTGAGGTCCGCCGCCCGGCCCGACTTCAGATTGTCCGCCCGGATCGTTGGGCCCCTTCCGCACCCCCCGGTTAGCGTCGGCCGCCGGAACGGAACCATTCAGGGAGGGGACTTGGCAACGCCCGCCAGCACAGGGTCCGAGGCCGGGCAGCCGGTCGACACCATCGTCGTCGGGGGAGGCCCGGCCGGTCTGTCCGCGGCGCTCTACCTGGCCCGCTACAACCGCGAGGTCCTGGTCTTCGACACCGGCCACGGCCGTTCGACCCACCACCAGACCAACCACAACTACCTGGGATTCCCGTCGGGCATCCCGACCGTCGACCTGCGCAAGCTGGGCCTGGAGCAGCTCTCCCGCTACCCCAACGCCCGGGTGGTGCACCACCTGATCACCCAGGCCGAGGGCAACGCGGTGGAGGGCTTCACCGTCCGCTCCCAGGGCCACTCCTGGCAGGCCCGGTCGCTGCTGCTGGCCACCGGAGTGCTCGACCACTTCCCCCACTTCGAGGGCTGGGAGTCGTACGTCGGACGCTCGATGTTCTGGTGCATCACCTGTGACGGGTACGAGAACCGGGGCCGGAGCATCCTGGTGGTCGGCCACACCGACGCGGCCGCGGGCGAGGCCATGCAGCTGCACAGCCTCACCGACCGGGTGCGGCTGCTGACCAACAGCCGCAGCGACGAGATCAGCCCCAAGTTCCGGCGGCGGCTGGAGCGGGCCGGGATCCCCGTGGTGCACGACCGGATCAAGGAGGTCGAGGGCGAGGACGGCCTGCTCTCCGCGGTGCTCACCCGCCGTGGCCTCCGGCTGGAGCTGGACGCGCTGTTCTCCATCCAGGGCGCCACCCCGGAGACCGGGCTCGCCCGGCAGCTCGGCGTCGGGCTCGCGGCCAGCGGTTACGTGCAGGTCGACTCCGAGCAGAAGACCTCCGTGCCCGGCGTCTACGCGGCCGGCGACCTCACCGCCCTGCACTCCCACCAGGTCACGGCGGCCGTCCACGAGGGCGCGCAGGCGGCGTCGGCGGCCAACTACTTCCTCTACCCGCCCGAGCTGAAGGCCGACTGAGACCCTCATGAGCGTGGAGACGGACGACCGGGACTCCGCCTACCACCCGGACGCGGACGTGGACATCGCCGGCACCGAGGACGCGGGTCCGGCGGAGCAGGGCGCCGAACAGCGCGTCACCTGGGCCGAGTTGTTCTTCGACCTGGTCTGGGTGTTCGCGCTGACGCAGATCGCCACGAGCCTGGGCACCGCGGGCGGCCCGATGGAGCTGCTGCGCACCCTGGTACTGCTGGTCCCGCTCTGGTGGGGCTGGACCAGCGCCACCCTGGTCGGCAACTCCGCGGGCGAGGCGCTGGACCGGCCCTCGGGCCGCTTCCTGCTCTTCGCCCTCGGGGCCTGCGGTCTCGCCATGACGGTGGCGGTGCCGCACGCCTACGGCGGGCACGGACTGCTGTTCCCGCTCTGCTACGTCGCCATGCGGCTGCTGCTGTGGGCCGGGATGCGGCGGCTGCCGCTCTTCGGCGACCTGCGGGTGGAGCCCTTCGGCATCAACCTGCTGGTCGTCTGCCCGGTGTTCCTGGCCGGCGGACTGCTCCCGGAACCGGCCCGCACCCTGGCGTGGGCCGGCGCGGCCGTGCTGGAGGTGGCCGTACCGGTGCTGCTGGGTCACCGGCTGGACCGGATGCGGTTCGAGACCTCCCACCTGCCGGAACGCTTCGGCCTGGTCATCATCATGGCGCTCGGCGAGACCGTGATGTCGGTCGGCACGAAGGTCTCCGGCAGCCCGCTCGGCGCCGCGCAGCTCGCCTCGCTCGCGGTGAGCTTCGTGGTGATCCTCGGTCTGTGGTGGAGCTACTTCCACTTCGGCGCCGCCGCGGTGCGGCACAGCCTGCGCACCGACCCGGTCCAGGCCCGCATCGTCCGGGACGTCTTCAACTACGGCCACTTCATCTACGTCACCGCCATCATCTGCGTGGCGGTCGGCCTGAAGAAGCTGTGCGTCGACCCGTTCGAGCCCCCGCACGGCCTGCCCGGGCTGCTGCTCGCCCCGGGCGCCGCGCTGTACCTGTTCGGCTTCTGCTACTCGCGCTGGCGCATGTTCGGCGCGGCCGGAGTGAGCCGGTTCTCCGCGGCCCTGCTCTGCCTCGCGCTGGTCCCGCTCGCCCCCCGTCTGCCGCTGTTCGTCACCGGCGTCCTGGTGGCCCTGGTGCTGGTCGGTCTCAACGCCTTCGAGTACTGGATCGTCTCCACCGGCCGGCGGGTCCTCTTCGTGCATCTGCCGCGCCTGCCCAGAAGCGCCCGGAAATCCGCGGGCGACCCCGCGACGGACCGGTAATTCAGGAAGTCTCGTCCCGACTTTTGCGGACAAGCACCCTTTCCGGCCAGGCTCATTCCGGCGCACATTCCGTGCGCACCGGAGTTTTCCAGCGGAGGGCGCACATGTCCCAGCAGAGTTTCGTGAAATTCCTCCTGGCCGCCCGGGACGATCCGGCGAAGCGTGCCGCGTACGAGTCGCGCAATCTGAGCCAGCTGGTCTTCCACGCCAAGAACGAGGGATTCGAGTTCACCCCCGAGGAGATGGCCGAGGTCGTCTCCCAGCTGGAAATGGGCGTGATCATCGAGAAGGACGCGGAGCCGGTGGACGGCAACAGCTCGCTGTGGCGCGCGATGTGGGGCCAGACCCACCTCGGCTACCTGCTGGACCGGGTGGTCGCCCGGCACACCGACGACGAACTGCGCACCCTCGCCGAGACGAACGGAGCCGCACTCCGATGAGCAGCAAGAACGTGATCGAGTTTCTGCGCACGGTAGCCGTGCGACCGGACCTGCTGGATTCCCTCAAGTACCGCAGCAAGGACGAGGTGCTCCAGGCCGCGGAATCCTTCGGATTCCCCTTCAGCAACCAGGAGTTCGACGATCTGATCTGGGACCTGGAGGCGAAGCTCGCCGGAGTGCGCGGCGAGAACTTCGACGGCACGTTCCCGCTGTGGCAGACGATGTGGGGCAAGTACTACCTGGAATACCTGGTGGTCGACCTCATTCCGAGTTTCCAGGAGACCAAGCTGCTGCCCACGTTCACGGAGACGCCGCAGCTGCCGTAAGGAGCCCCCATGCAGAACGAGGAGAGTTACGACTACGTCGTGGTGGGCGCCGGCTCCGCCGGATGCGTCGTGGCCGCACGGCTGCTGCAGCGGACCGATGCCCGGATCCTGCTGCTGGAGGCGGGCGGCGCGGACGACGCCGAGGCCGTGCACCGCACTGACATCCCCTCGATGGTCTCCCTGTGGGGGCCGCAGGGGACGGTCTGGGGCTACGAGACGGTCCCGCAGGCCGGTCTGGGCGGCCGGACGATTCCCGTCCCGCAGGGCAGGATGCTCGGCGGCGGCAGCTCCGTCAACGCGATGATGTACGTGCGCGGCAACCGCCGTGACTTCGACGGCTGGCGGGACCTCGGCAACGAGGGGTGGGGGTACGAGGACGTCCTGCCGTACTTCCGCAGGTCCGAGTCGTACGAGGAGGGCGGCTCCCGGTACCGGGGCGCGGACGGTCCCCTCTCGGTCGTGCCGTACGCGCGGCCCGCCGAGGTGTCCCGTGCCTTCGTGGCCGCCGCCGGCGAACTCGGTTTCGACGGCCCGGGCGACTACAACGCCGAACGCCAGGAGAACACCGCGTTCTTCTACCAGTCCACGCGCACCAAGGACGACCGCCGGGCCAGCACCGCGGTCGCCTATCTGCACCCGGTGCTGGGCGATCCCCGCCTGACCGTCGTCACGGGCGCGACGGCGACCCGGCTGGTGCTGCGGGGCGGCCGCGCGGCCGGCGTCGAGTACCTGCGCGACGGCGAGCGGCACATCGCGGCCGCCACGGCCGAGGTCGTGCTGTCGGCGGGCGCGCTGGCCACGCCGCGGCTGCTCCTGCTCTCCGGGATCGGCCCCGCCGCCGAGCTGCGCGGCCACGGCATCGACCCGGTCGTCGATCTGCCGGGGGTGGGCCAGAACCTGCAGGACCACCTGCTGTTCGGGGTCGCCTACGAGAGCCCGCGGGAGCTGCCCGTCCCCGAACTCCTCGCCGAGGCCGGTCTGTTCACCACGGCACGGCCCGCCGGCGAGGACGACGCACCGGACCTGCAGTACTTCTTCGGGCCGGTGCAGTTCGTCGACGAGCGCTACAAGACGGACGCGCCCGGCTTCACCTTCGCCCCCATCCTCGCCCGGCCGCGCAGCCGGGGCACGGTCACGCTGGCCTCGGCCGACGTCCTCGCGCCGCCCGTGGTCGACCCGCACTACCTGGAGGCCGAGGAGGACCTGGAGGTCCTGGTCCGGGGCATCACGCTGGCCCGCGAGCTGGCCCACACCCGGGCCCTGACCCCGTTCCGCGGCCGGGAACTCGCCCCGGGCGTGGACGTCACCTCCCCCGGTGAACTCGCCCGCTACGTCCGCGAGTCCGCCTCCACCGTCTGGCACCCGGTCGGCACCTGCCGCATGGGCGTGGACGGCGGCTCCGTGGTCGACGCCCGGCTGCGGGTGCACGGGGTGGACGGACTGCGGATCGCCGACGCCTCCGTCATGCCGGCCATCACCACGGGCAACACCAACGCCGCCGTGGTGATGATCGGCGAGAAGGCGGCGGACCTGATCGAGGCCGGCGCCTGAGCGGGCGGCGCGGCCCATGCGAACCATCCACCAGGCAACCAGGGAGAGGACAGCCATGACCGAGACCTACGACTTCGTCGTCGTCGGCGGCGGAACCGCCGGTCTGGTGACGGCCACCCGGCTCAGCGAGCTGGAGGACGTCTCCGTGCTGGTCATCGAGGCCGGCAGCGCCAAGGACGACCGCCTGCTCGAAGTACCCGAACTGTGGTCCCAGACCAATTTGAGCGAGTTCGACTGGTCCTACCTCACCGAGCCGCAGCCCGCTCTCGGCGGCGAGACGGTCTACTCGGCGGCCGGTCGCGGAGTGGGCGGCAGCTCGAACATCTACCACATGATCCACAACCGGGGTCCTGACGCCGACTACGACACCTGGGCCTACCAGGGTGCCGCCGGCTGGTCCGCCAAGGACGTGCTGCCGTACTTCCAGCGGATCGAGAACCAGGAGGACGGCACCAACCCGACGGCCGGGCAGGGCGGCCCGATCAACGTCGTCAACACCGGGGACGAGGGCAACCCCGTCTCCCAGGCGTTCGTCGACGGCTGCGTCGAACTCGGCTACCCCGAGGTCGCGGACGTCAACGTGGACCGCTTCGGGGTCGGCTGGCACCACCTGGACCTCCGGGACGGCAAGCGCAACGGCGTCCGCACCGCCTACTACGATCCCGCCCGCGCGCGCACGAACCTCACCGTGCGGGCCGACTCGACCGCGACCCGGCTGCTGTTCGAGGGGACCCGGTGCGTCGGCGTGGAGTACCTCCACGAGGGCGAGCGCAAGACCGTACGGGCCGAGCGGGAGGTCGTGGTCAGCTCGGGCGCCATCGAGTCGCCCAAGCTGCTGCTGCTGTCCGGCATCGGCGACCCCAAGCAGCTGACCTCCTTCGGCATCGACGTCGTCGCCGACCTGCCCGGTGTCGGCGAGAACTACCAGAACCACCCGCTGGTCATCGGGCCCACCGGCTACATGGACAAGCCCGGTCCCGCCGAGGGCGTTATCAACGAGCCCGCGCTCTACTGGGGTTCACAGCCCGGCCTGCCCGCCCCGGACATGGAGCTGTGGTTCCTGCCGCGCGCGCCGTGGGGCGAGAAGCTGATCGAGAAGCTCATGGAGTGGAAGCGCACGGGCAGCACCTCGTCGGTCTCGGTGCAGGACGAGGTGGATCCGCGGCTGGTCATCATGCTGCCAGCCGTGATCCGCCCGCTCTCGCGCGGCTGGATACGACTGGCCAGTGCCGACCCGACGGTACGGCCCCGGGTCAACCCCAACTTCTACGGGGAGCGGGCCGACCTGGAGCGGGCCACCGACATCACCGAGATCGCCCGTGAGGTGTTCCGCTCCAAGGCGTTCACCAGCCAGTGGGGCGTCCGCGAGGTCGCGCCCGGACCGGATGTCCAGACCCGCGCCGAGCTGCGGGACTGGGTGGCGCACAACACCGGCTCGTTCCACCACTACTCGGGCACCTGCAAGATGGGCATCGACGAACTCTCCGTGGTGGACGCCCGGTTGCGGGTGCGCGGGATCGAGGGGCTGCGGGTGGCCGACGCCTCGGTCATGCCGTCGATCGTCTCGGCCCACACCCACACCACGGCCGTCATGATCGGCGAGCGCGCCGCGGACTTCATCAAGGAGGACCTCGCCGCGCGCGGCTGACGCGAACAGCTACCGCGGAGAGCCGCGGACACAGAGGACGAGGACGGGGCCCCACCACCGGCGGGACCCCGTCCTCGACGTCATGAAACGGCAGGCGCTCTCCGGCCCCTCACGCCAGCACCCGGCGGTAGACGTCCAGCACCCGCTCGGCGGCAGCCCGCCAGGAGAAGTGCTCCCGGGCCCGCACCCGCCCCGCCTCGCCCATCGCGCGGGCGAGCGCCGGCTCGGCCAGCAGCCGGTTCACCGCCGCGGCGAAGTCGGCGGCGAAGCGCTTCTCGTCCAGCGGGGTGCCCGTGCCGTCCTGTTCCTGCTCGATCGGCACCAGCAGCCCCGTGACACCGTCCGCGACCACCTCGGGTATCCCCCCGGTGGCGGTGGCCACCACGGCCGTACCGCAGGCCATCGCCTCCAGGTTGACGATGCCCATCGGCTCGTACAGCGAAGGGCAGACGAACACGGAGGCGTGCGTCAGCAGCTGGCGCAGCGAGACGGCGTCCAGCATGCCGTCGATGCGGACGACACCCCCTCTGCTCCGCCGCAGCTCGTCGACGAGCGCGGCCGTCTCCGCCGCGATCTCGGGCGTGTCCGGCTGCCCGCAGCACAGCACCAGCTGGGCCGCAGGATCGATCTCGAAGGCGGCGCGCAGCAGCTGGGGCAGCCCCTTCTGCCGGGTCACCCGTCCCACGAAGAGCACGAGCGGGCGCTCGGGGTCGACGCCGTACCGCTCCAGTGCGGCCGTACCCGTATCGGGCCGGTGCGCCTCGGTGTCGATGCCGTTGTGCACGACGTGCACCCGCTCGGGGTCGACGTCCGGGTAGACGCGCAGGACGTCCTCGCGCATCCCCTGCGACACGGCGATCACGGCGTCCGCCGCCGTCACGGCCGTACGTTCCACCAGGGAGGACAGCCGGTATCCGCCGCCCAACTGCTCCTCCTTCCACGGCCGCAGGGGCTCCAGGCTGTGCGTGGTCACCACGTGCGGGACGCCGTACACGGTCCGGGCCAGATGCCCCGCGGCGTTCGCGTACCAGGTGTGGCTGTGCACCAGGTCCGCCCCCTCGCACGCGGCACTCATCGCGACGTTCGCGGCGAGGGTGCGCAGCGCGGCGTTCGCTCCGTCCGCCAGCCGGGGTTCCGGGTACGCGAACACCCCTGGATCGGGGCGGGGTTCGCCGAAACAGCGCACCCGCAGATCGACCAGGGTGCGCAGCTGCCGGGACAGCTCGGTGACGTGCACGCCCGCGCCGCCGTAGACGGCGGGCGGGAATTCCTTGGTGAGCAGATCCACGCGTGTGTTCATCCGTACTTCCTGACGTCTGCGGCCGTGAGCGGCGGTTTCCGTGCATGCCGGGCCCGGGTCTTCGGGGCTCTTCGGTGGAGGAACCGGGAGCGGAGCGCGCGGGAGCGGCATGCCTGTGCCCGGTGTGACCAGGGAATCCGTGGCCGCCGGACGACGGGGGTGGAGCTCGGCGGCCACGGATCCGGAAACCACGCTAGAGCGAGACCCCTGTGACGCATGTCACGGAGCCTGCGAGGGAATCGCTGGGGACATGACAGATGACGCAAGAGCGAGCAGTGGAGCGGCCGGGCTCTCGGACGAGGAACGACTGGCCCAGCTCGGCTACACCCAGGTCCTCGCCCGCCGTATGTCGGCGTTCTCGAACTACGCCGTGTCCTTCACGATCATCTCGGTCCTCTCCGGCTGCCTGACCCTCTACCTCTTCGGCATGATCACCGGCGGCCCCGCGGTGATCACCTGGGGCTGGGTGGCGGTCGGCCTGATGACCCTGTTCGTGGGCCTCTCGATGGCCGAGATCTGCTCCGCCTACCCCACCTCGGCGGGCCTCTACTTCTGGGCCCACCGCCTCGCGCCCCCGCGCTCGGCGGCGGCCTGGGCGTGGTTCACGGGCTGGTTCAACGTGCTCGGCCAGGTGGCGGTGACGGCGGGCATCGACTTCGGCGCGGCGTCCTTCCTCGGCGCCTACCTGAACCTCCAGTTCGGCTTCGAGGTCACCCCGGGCCGCACGGTCCTGCTCTTCGCGGCCATCCTGATCCTGCACGGCCTGCTGAACACCTTCGGCGTCCGGATCGTCGCGTTCCTGAACAGCGTGAGCGTCTGGTGGCACGTCCTCGGGGTCGCGGTCATCGTCGGCGCCCTGGCGTTCGTCCCCGACCACCACCAGTCGGCGTCCTTCGTGTTCACGAAGTTCGTCAACGAGACGGGCTGGGGCAACGGGGTCTACGTCGTCCTACTGGGCCTCCTCATGGCCCAGTACACCTTCACGGGCTACGACGCCTCCGCCCACATGACGGAGGAGACCCACGACGCGTCCACGGCGGGCCCGAAGGGCATCGTCCGCTCGATCTGGACGTCCTGGATAGCCGGCTTCGTCCTCCTCCTGGGCTTCACCTTCGCCATCCAGTCCTACGGCAAGGAGCTGACGTCCCCGACCGGCGCACCCCCCGCCCAGATCCTCCTGGACGCACTGGGCGCGACCACGGGCAAGCTCCTGCTCCTGGTCGTGATCGGCGCCCAGCTCTTCTGCGGCATGGCCTCGGTCACCGCCAACAGCCGCATGATCTACGCCTTCTCCCGCGACGGCGCGCTGCCCTTCTCGCACATCTGGCACACGGTCAGCCCCCGCACCCGCACCCCCGTGGCAGCGGTCTGGCTGGCCGCGCTCGCCGCCCTGGCCCTCGGCCTCCCCTACCTCATCAACTCCACGGCCTACACGGCGGTGACCTCGATCGCGGTGATCGGCCTCTACATCGCCTACGTCATCCCGACCCTCCTGCGCGTCCGCAAGGGCGACGCCTTCGAACGCGGCCCCTGGCACCTGGGCCGCTGGTCCGTCCCCATCGGCATCGTCTCCGTCACCTGGGTCGCGCTGATCACCATCCTCTTCATGCTCCCCCAGGTCTCCCCGGTCACCTGGAAGACCTTCAACTACGCCCCGGTCGCCGTCCTGGTCGTCCTGGGCTTCGCCGCCACCTGGTGGCTGGCCTCGGCCCGCCACTGGTTCCTCGCCCCGACCCACGCCACCCGCTCCCCCGAACCGGTCGAAAAGTAACCTTCACCCTCCTGACGCGGCCGCGTCCTCGATACCCGATCGGAGACACGGCCTCGTCCGGCTATGCTCGGACAGGCAACATCGCCTGGGCCCTTAGCTCAATTGGCAGAGCAGTGGACTTTTAATCCATTGGTTGTGGGTTCGAGTCCCACAGGGCCTACGGCTGCGGGGGAGGGGAGACCCCCTCTGACCTGCTACGCAGCGCCTGGGTCGGCTTCGGTCGGCTCGGGCGCTGTCTCGTTTCCGGGTGGAGGCTGTCGCCGAGGCTGCCGCTCTCCGCTGACCTGCCGTCAACGCGTCCGCGGCCAGAGGGCGCCGAGGATCACCTGTACCTGGCCGATCAGCCGTGGCGGGTCGAACTTGCCGGGCTCGGTGAGGGCGAGGCGGCCGAAGTGTTCCGCGCAGGCGACGAGTGCGTGGGCGAGGACTTGCGGGTCGAGCCGCGGATCACTCCGGTCGGCCAGGACGAGCGACAGCCATGCCTCGACCCGGAGCCGGAACCGCTCCCGGTCCGCCTCGATGCGGTCGCGGACGACCGTGGGCATGTTGCCGGGGGGCAGCAGGATCAGCCGCCACGTATCCGGGTCCTCGTGGAGCATGGCGGACATCCGGCGCACGGTTTCGGAGACGAACGCGGCGGGGTCGCGCAGGTCCGCGGTGCCGGGAAACGTCTCAAGCAGTCGTGCGAAGGCGCGTGCCTGCTGCCGGTCGAGCAGGGCGCTCAGCAGGGCGTCGAGGTTCTCGAAGGCGCCGTAGACCACCGACCGGGCGACATCGGCCCTCTTCGCGATGGCATCGATGGAGACCCGGTCGTAGCCGTCGCTCACGATTACGGCGAGGGCCGCGTCGAGCAGTTGCGCGCGGCGTTGCGCGAGGGGGACGCGTGGGGCGTAGGGGCGCCGCTTGCGTGGCCTGTCTTCCGAAGCTGTGGACGCTGACACCTTGGCAGTTTACGACAGGCGTGTCTTAATTTAAGACAGCAGTGTCGTAAATGAGGGCGGCGCACGCCGCGGACGCACAGGGAGCGGCTCCATGGCGAAGCTGAAGCGTGACGAGGTCGAACCGCACGAGGACTACGGCTTCTTCGGCCCGGGCTCGGTGGTGTGGAAGGTCTGGAGTTATCCGACGGCGCCGACGGTGGGTTTCCAGCGGTCCGTGGTGGTGGAGGAACTCGACCCGCCGCTGGTGGCCGCCGTCCACGGAACCCAGGGCATCTACCGGCGCTCCCGCACCCGCTACGACCGGACCCTGCGCTACTTCGCGATGGTGGCCTTCGCCGGTTCACGGGAGGTGTGCAAAGCCGCGGACGTCCTGGTCAAGGTCCATTCCAAGGCGATCGGCCGGCTTCCCTACGGCGGTGGGACCTACGACGCCAACGACCCCGCCTCGCAGCTGTGGATCCAGCTCACCGGCTGGCACTCGATCCTCTACGCCTACGAGAAGTACGGGCCCGGGAAGCTCACCGCGCAGGAGGAGCAGGAGTACTGGGAGGCATGCGCCATCGCCGCGGAACTGCAGACCTGCTCCCCCAAGGACATCCCCCGCAGCCGTGACGGCGTCCGGGCGTACTTCGCACGCATGCGCCCGCACTTGTCCGCCAGCCCGATCGCCCGGCAGGCCATGAACCACCTGCTCAGGAGCGAGCTCGTACTGCCGCCGACGCCGCGCTGGGCCAAGCCGGCGAGCCTGGTTGTCGCGCGGGCGCAGCGGATCGCCACGCTCGCCACCATGCCGCGCTGGATGCGCGAGATGGCCGGGATCCGGCAGTCGCGCCTCCTCGACACCCTCATCGTGCCCGTCATGAAGACGGCCTTCGCACTCGTCCACCTCAACCCCAAGGCCGAACTGCGCCTGCTGGCACGGCTCTCACCCTCCACGGTTCCGGTGATCGCGCCGATGAAGCTCGGCATACCTCCCCGCAACGAGGAAGTACTGACCCCGGCGGAAGCCCGCGCCCGCTACGGCTACGCCAAGCCCGCCGAAGCACATCTCGAATTCCGGGCCCGGCAGGCCACCCGTGTCTTCGGCGACGGCGAGGCCCCCAGCGAGCAGGGGCTCATCGAGTCCCAGGAGATCCTGGGGCCGCTCTAGCAGGTCCAGGTAGGTGTTTGCCCACCTCAGAAGTAGGTCTCGGCCCATGGTGCTTTCCGGACCCCTCGCAGCAGCATGATCTCCAGGCCGCAGCGCGTGGCCTGGAAGACGAGACGGGGGACGGATATGTGGCCGTTTCCGGCGGGCGTGACGCCCTGGCCGGCGGGCGTGCTGGCGGCGTTGACCGCGGTCTGCGCCGCGCTGGCCTTCAGGGCGGAGCTGGCGCGGGACCGACCGGCGCGTACCGCGCGACCGGCCGGGCGGATCGGCTGGCCGGTCGTGGCGGGACTGGTGGGTACGGCCGCGTACGGCAGCGTGCCGGCCCTGCTGGCCGCCCTGCACAACTCCGCTGTACCGCCCGGCTACGTCGTGACCATGCCGGATCTGGAGCCCGGCGGGCTGCTCCCGGCGGCGCTGCTGACGGCCGGCCTGCTCGCCACCGCGCTGCTCACCTCGGCGCCCGCGCCCCGGCGGTGGGTGCTGCCCGTGGTCGCGGCGGTGACCGGCGAACTGCTGGAAGCGACGTACTGGCTCACGCATTCCGCTGCCGTTTCGGGCCGGACACCGCTGAACGTCCTGGTGGGCGGTGTGAGCGTGCCGGTGATTGCCGCCCTCGCCGGTGCCGCTCTGCTCTGGCCGGCGACCGGCAGACCCGCGCGTCTGGCCGGAGCCGACGCGCCCAGGTCGGCGCGCTGGGCCCTGCTGCTGCCCGCCGTCGTGGTGATGACCGGTGACCTGTTCGGCCTCGATCTGTGGCAGTCCCCGCCGCCGGGCATCGGGATCGGGCCGTCGGTGGCGGGCCATCTGGTGGGGCTGGTGCTGCTGGCGGCCGTCGTGGCCGGGCTGGCGCGCTGGCCGCGGGCGGCGGCGGACCTGGCGGCCCTGGGGCTGGTCGGGATCGGGGCGTACGACGTCGCCCAGAGCGGGTTCGGGCAGTACGTGGTGGTGCACAAGATCGGCTCCCCGCAGGGGTCGGCGCCGTCGCTCCCCAAGGGGCTGGCACACCATGCGTCGGTCCTCGGTGGCATCCAGGGGGCAGTGGTGCTGGCCCTCGGACTCTGGCTGCTGACACTGACCGTACTGCCGGATGCCAGGCGGCTGTTGGGGCGGGAGCCGGATCCGGCGCTGACCCGGCGGGTGCGGGAGCTGACCGAGACGCGGGCCGACGCGGTCAGCTCCGCGGCCGCGGAGCTGCGCAGGATCGAGCGCGACCTGCACGACGGCGCGCAGGGACGGCTGGTCGCGATCGGGATGAACCTCAGGGTGGCCGAGGAGATGATCCACAGCAGCCCGCACGAAGCCGCCGCGCTGGTCGTGGAGGCCCGCGTCGCCTCGTCGGCGGCGCTGGAGGAACTGCGCGGCCTGATCAGGGGGATGCACCCGCCGATGCTGGCCGACCGGGGCCTGGGGGAGGCGGTCCGGGCGCTGGCACTGGACCTGCCCCTGCCCTGTGAGACCGAGATCGATCTGCCCGAACGGCTCGCCGCTCCGCTGGAATCGGCCTGCTACTTCGCCGTCGCCGAGGTGGTCACCAACGCCGTCCGGCACGCCTCGGCGCACGGCCTCCAGATCCGGATGGCCCAGGCGGGCGGACTGCTGCGCATCGAGGTGGTCGACGACGGGGTGGGCGGCGCGGACCCGGCCCAGGGCACGGGGCTGGCGGGGGTGGAGCGACGGCTCGCGGCCTTCGACGGCATCCTCGCGGTCAGCAGCCCGTCCGGCGGGCCGACGATCGTGGTCATGGAGGTACCGTGCGGGTAGTCGTCGCGGAAGATCTCTTCCTGCTCCGGGAGGGACTGGTCCGGCTTCTCAAGGCGCGCGGGTTCGAGATCGCGGCGGCCACCGACAGCGCGCCGGGCCTGCTCGACGCGCTGCTGGAATTCCGGCCGGACCTCGCGATCGTGGACATCAGGCTGCCGCCCACCCACACCGACGACGGGCTCCGTGCGGCACTCGCCGCCCGGGAACGGATACCCGGGCTGCCGATCCTGCTGCTCTCTCAGTACGTCGAGCAGATCTACGCCCAGGAACTGCTCGCCGACCAGGCGGGCGGGGTCGGCTACCTGCTCAAGGACCGCGTGTTCAGCGACGACCAGTTCGTCGACGTGATCCGTACGGTCGCCGCGGGCGGCACGGTCATGGACCCCGAAGTGGTCACCAAGCTGCTCGGCCGCCGCAGCCGCGGCGAACACGAGCGCCTCTCCCGGCTCACCGAGCGGGAGCGCCAGGTGCTCGAACTCATGGCCGAGGGACGCTCCAACAGCGCCATCGCGAACCGGCTCTTCATCAGCGAGAAGGCCGTGTCCAAGCACAGCACCAGCATCTTCACGAAGCTGGACCTCACCCCCTCCGACGACGACAACCGCCGCGTGCTGGCCGTACTCGCCCACCTCATGTCCGTGCCGCGTGAAGGCCGCACCCGACCCCGGGAGAGTCCGTGACAACCACACCGTTCATGAACCGAGAAGGAATGACGCGCCGTCGCGTGCTCGGAGCCGCGCTGGCAACCGGGGCCGCCTTACCGATCGGCGTCGCACGCCCGGCGCGGGCGGCTTCGACCGCCCCGGGCCCGGTGCGGCTCACCCTGCCCGCGCCCACCGGACCGTACCCGGTGGGGACGGTGCCCCTGCACCTCGTCGACCGTTCACGTCCGGATCCCGTGGCGGGCCCGGGGCATCACCGTGAGCTGATGGCCGGCGTCTGGTACCCCGCCCGGGCTGTCGAGCGGTATCCACTGGCGCGCTGGACGTCCCCCGCCGTGGCGCGGGCGCTCCTCACGGCGGCGGGCTTTCCGGCCGATGTCGCGCCGGCGCCTCTCACGGCCGGCCACGAGGGTGCTCCGGTGCGGCGAACCGGCGGACGACTGCCCGTCGTCGTGTTCTCGCACGGCGCGCACGATCACCGGGCGGACACCACCATCGTGGTTCAGGAGCTTGCCAGTCACGGGTACGTGGTGATCACGGTGGATCACACGTACGACGCGTTCAGCGAGTTCCCCGACGGCCGGCTCACGGTGCCGCTCGACCAACCGGCCTTGGGGCCGCGGGACTTCGCCACGGACCTCCGGTTCGTGCTCGACCGCATCGAGGAACTGGCCGCCGGGCGCAACCCCGACGCCGACCAGCGGCCGCTGCCGGCCGGTCTGCTGTGCGCACTCGACCCGCGTCGCATCGGCATGTTCGGCTGGTCGAAAGGCGCGTCGGCGACGGCCTTTGTGATGAGCGAGGACCAGCGCGTCCGGGCCGGGCTGAGCTTCGACGGCCCGATGCAACCGACGATCAGCACCGACCTGGACCGGCCGTTCATGCTGATGACCGCCGAGTTCCCCCGGGCCACGCAGCCGAGCGTGGCCGAGTTCTGGTCGCGTCTGCGGGGATGGCGGCTCAATGTCCAGGCGGAGGGTGCGGTGCACTCGTCGTACTGCGACGTCCAGTTTCTGATCCCGCAGCTGGCCCAAGCCGTCGGGATGAGCGACGCGGACCTCCAGGGCTGGATCGGCACCCTGGATCCGGCCCGGGCGGTACGGATCCAGCAGGCGTACCCGCTCGCGTTCTTCGACCTGCATCTGCGGCACCGCCGGGAGCGCCTGCTGGACGGTCCGAGTGCGGCCTTCCCGGAGGTCAAGTTCCTTCCCTGAAGCGACGGACCGCGGCGCTCACGTCTCTCGGCGCGTCACAGCGCCCTTCACCGATGCGGCGACAGGGCCGTAGCAGACGTACCCGATTTAGTTTCAAACGATACCGTATCGAATGACGTATTCTGGGTTCATGGCCGCCGACGTTCCTCGCCACACCACCGCCTCGCGTGCGACCGACCGCCCCGGGGATGCCTCGCCTTTCGCTCTTGGCTTGCTGCTGCGCCGGGCGCACTGGCGCGCGGCCGCGGCGATGGGGGAGGTGCTTCGTCCGCTCGGCGTGGAGTTGCGGCATTTCGCGGTGCTGATCGAGCTGGTCAATCACGGGCCCACGGTGCAGCGGGACCTGGTGGCGGCGACGGGGTCGGACAAGGCGGGAATCATGCGGGTCGTGGACGACCTGGAGCGGAAGGGCCTGGCGGTGCGCAAGGCCGTTCCGGGGGACCGGCGAGTGCGAGCGGTGGAGATCACGCCCCAGGGACTCGAACTCTTCGACGCGGCCCATGTGGCTGCGGGGCCGCTGGCCGAGCAGCTGGTCGCCGAACTGGGACCCGGCGAGTCCGAGCAGCTGACGGCCCTGCTGACCCGGTTTGCTCATCCCGCGGACGACGAGGCGTAAGCCCGCCCACGCACCGGTCGCCCGCCGCGACGGCGCGCTTCGTCCCGTGCGGCCTCCGCGGTGAACCTCCGGCCTTGAGAGCTGCGGCCGTCGTCGCTACGCGGTGACGGGCGGCCGGTCAGGCTTCGCTGTCGACGGATCGAGTCGTCCGCACGGCTGCCGTGCCGCATGCCTGGCCGGTGGCGTGCGTGCTCTTCACCCGCGCGGATTCATGCCCCAAGATAGTTTCACTCGATACGGTATTGAGTGATACTGTCTTGAGTGTGGTGAAGGTGAGCCCGACGAGCAGATGGAGGCGGGTGATCATGGACGTCTACGAGGCGGTCACGAGCCGACGAGCGGTGCGTCGATTCACCGACCGACCTGTCCCGAGGGAGACGCTGGAGCGCGTGCTGTCCGCCGCGGCTTGGGCGCCGTCCGGATCGAACCTCCAGCCGTGGCACACCTACCTGCTGACCGGCGCACCGCTGGCCGAACTCAAGAAGCGTGCCGGCGAGCGCCTGGCCTCGGGCGACCCCTGGGACGCGCCGGAGTACGAGATGTATCCGCCCGAACTGAAGTCTCCGTACCGCGAGCGCCGATCCGCCTTCGGCGAGCAGCGCTACGGTGCACTCGGCATCGCGCGTGGGGACCTGGAGGCGCGCCAGCGGGCCGCTGCCGCGAACTGGGACTGCTTCGGCGCGCCCGCCGCCCTGTTCTGCTACATCGACCGCGACATGGGTCGACCCCAATGGTCCGACACCGGCATGTACCTGCAGACCGTCATGCTGCTGCTCCGCGCCGAAGGGCTGCACAGCTGCACGCAGATGGCCTGGGCGAAGTACCACAAGACCGTCGCGGAGGTCCTGTCTCCCCCGGACGGGCTCGTCCTCTTCTGCGGCATGTCGATCGGATTCGAAGACGTCACAGCAGGTGACGCCCGTACAGGCCGGGCGCCGCTCGACGAGACGGTCACGTTCGTCGACGGGCTCTGACGCCCTCCCTCCTTGGTCGATCAACGAGCGGTTTCATGCCGCACCCACATAGCGTTGTATATGCCACATTGCGCACGTAATCCCGACGAAAGGGCATGGTATGAAGATCGCAGTCATGGGCGGCACCGGACTGATCGGGTCGCAGGTCGTCAAGAACCTGAACGCCGCCGGACACGAGGCGGTACCGCACTCGAAGTCCACCGGCGTCGACATCATCAGCGGCCAGGGACTGGACGAGGCGGTGGCAGGAGCCGACGTCGTCGTCAACCTGACGAACTCCCCGACCTTCGACGAAGCCTCCCTGGCCTTCTTCCAGACCTCGATGGACAACCTTCTGGCCGCGGCCCGGAAGGGCGGCGTCGGCCACTTCGTCATCCTCTCGATCGTCGGCGTGGACCAGGTGCCGGAGCTGGACTACTACCGCGCCAAGGCGCTCCAGGAGAAGATCCTCGCGGCCGGGCCGATCCCGTACTCGATCGTGCGGGCCACGCAGTTCATGGACTTCATGGACGCGGTCCTGTCCTGGACCGCTGACGCCCAGACCGTCCGGCTGCCCGCCACGCCCATCCAGCCCATTGCCTCCGAAGACGTGGCCGCCGCGGTGGCGGAGGTCGCCGCGGGCGCCCCGCTGAACGGCATCCGCAACATCGCCGGCCCCGAGATCTTCACCCTGGACGAGCTGGGCCGGATCACCCTGTCCCACAAGGGCGACAACCGCACCGTCGTGACCGACCCCACCGCCGGCATGTTCGCCGTCGTCAAGGGCGACGTCCTCACCGACAAGGACGCCCACCTCGCCGCCACCCGTTACACCGACTGGCTCTCCTGACAGCCCCGCCTCCTGCGTCTCGCATGAGTGGACAGGTGGAGCGCATGAGGGAGGTAGACGATCTTGGATGTCTATGAGGCGGTCACGAGTCGACGGGCGGTCCGTGGGTTCACCGACCGGCCCGTCCCGCGGCAGGTATTGGAGCGGGTGCTGTCCGCCGCGGCTTGGGCGCCGTCCGGATCGAACCTTCAGCCGTGGCGCGCCTACGTGGTGACAGGCGGGCCGCTGGCCGAGCTCAAGAGGCGCGCCGGCGAGCGCGTGGTGGCAGCCGACCCCTGGGACGAGCGGGAGTACGAGATGTACCCGCCCGCACTGAAGTCTCCGTACCATGAGCGCCGATCCGCCTTCGGCCATGAGCGCTACAGCGCACTTGGTATTGAGCGCGACGACTGGGAGGCGCGCCAGCGGGCCGCTGCCGCGAACTGGGACTGCTTCGGCGCGCCCGCCGCCCTGTTCTGCTACATCGACCGCGACATGGGCCGACCTCAATGGTCCGACATCGGCATGTATCTGCAGACCGTCATGCTGCTGCTGCGCGCCGAAGGGCTGCACAGTTGCCCGCAGATGGCGTGGTCGGTGTATCGCCAGACGGTCGCGGAGGTCCTGTCACCTCCGGACGAGCTCGTCCTGTTCTGCGGAATGTCGATCGGATTCGAGGACGTCACGGTGGGTTACGCCCGTACCGGCCGGGCGCCGCTTGCCGAGACCGTCACGTTCGTCGAGGGGTAGATGCGCAACTACGTGACGATCGATGCGTGCTCAGCCGCTGCAGCCGCACCCCGATGCCGCCTCGGCCTCGGTGACGGTGCGGGGTGCGTCGATTGCGTCGGCCATCGCCTGCTTGACGGCCCGGACGATCGCCGAGTGCATCCCGTCCGCGACCCGGTGGGTCGGGGTGATCTCGATGTCGGTGAAGCCGGCGGTCTCCAGGCCCTGGCGGTATTCGGCGAAGGACAGCGCGCCGGCGATGCAGCCGGCGTAGTCACCGCGCTCGGCCCGCTGCTCAGGTGTGAGGGAGTCGTCGGCGACGACGTCCGAGACGCCGAGCCGGCCGCCGGGCTTCAGGACGCGGAACGTCTCGGCGAACACGGCGGCCTTGTCGACGGACAGGTTGATCACGCAGTTGGAGATCACGACATCGATCGTGTTCGCGGGCAGGGGGATGGCCTCGATGGTGCCCTTGAGGAACTCCACGTTCGTCGCGCCCGCTTGCGCGGCGTTGGCCAGGGCGAGGGCGAGCATCTCCTCGGTCATGTCCAGTCCGTACGCCCTGCCGGTGGGGCCGACGCGGCGGGCGGAGAGCAGGACGTCGATGCCGCCGCCGGAGCCGAGGTCCAGGACGCGTTCGCCCTCGCGGAGTTCGGCGACGGCGGTGGGGTTGCCGCAACCGAGGGAGGCGGCAACGGCCTCCGCGGGCAGGGCGTCGCGCTCGTCGGCGCCGTAGAGGGTGGAGCCGAAGTTCTCGTCGACCTCGACCGGCTGCGGCCCGCAACAGGCGGTGCCGCCCTCGGTGACCTTCAGGGCCGCCGCGGCGTAGCGTCGACGGACGGTTTCGCGTAGGTCGGTGGACTGCTCGTGCATGACTTCACTCCTGGGTGGCCTGGGTGGCCTGGGTGACGGGGCATGGCGGTGCCCTGGAACAGTCTGTATTGACGTTCGTTGATGCAAGGTTGCGCCTTGGATCGAAAAACGTCAACATAGAGGAATGTCGAAACAAGAGCTTGAGGTGCTCGGCCAGGACGGCGACGGCTGCTGTGGCGGACTCGCAGTCGCGCCGCTGGGTGATGAGCGGGCCGCAGAGCTGGCGAAGGTGTTCAAGGCCCTCGGGGACCCGGTCAGGCTGCGGCTGCTGTCGATGATCGCCTCCCGTGAGGGCGGCGAGGTGTGCGTGTGCGAGATGACGCCCGCGTTCGACCTGTCCCAGCCGACGATCTCCCACCACCTCAAGCTCCTGCGGCAGGCCGGCCTCATCGACTGCGAGCGCCGCGGCACCTGGGTCTACTACTGGGTGCTGCCCGGCGTCCTGGACCGGCTCGCCGCGTTCCTCACCACTTCGCAGACCGCGGGAGCCGTCGCGTGACCGCGCCGCTGGGCCGACGGCTCGCCGCCGAAGCCGTCGGCACCGGGCTGCTGGTCGCGGTCGTCGTGGGCTCCGGCATCCAGGCAACCGAGTTGTCTCACGACGTAGGCGTGCAACTCCTCGCCAACTCCCTCGCCACCGTCTTCGGCCTCGGCGTCCTGATCCTGGTCCTCGGGCCGGTCTCCGGCGCGCACTTCAACCCCGCCGTCACCCTGGCCGCCTGGTTCACCGGCCGCCGCACCCCCGATGGCCTCACCTTGAGGGAGGCGGCGGCGTACGTTCCCGCCCAGATCGCCGGGGCGATCAGCGGGGCGATCCTGGCCGACGCGATGTTCGCCAGGCCCCTGGTCGAGTGGTCCACGCACGACCGGTCCGCCGCGCACCTGTGGCTCGGTGAGGTGGTCGCCACGGCCGGCCTGATCCTGCTGGTCTTCGGGCTCGACCGCGTCGGCCGTGCGTCCCTCGCGCCGGCGGCCGTGGCCTCGTACATCGGGGCCGCCTACTGGTTCACCTCCTCCACCTCGTTCGCGAACCCGGCGGTGACCATCGGACGGGCCTTCACCGACACGTTCGCCGGGATCGCCCCCGCCTCCGTCGCCCCGTTCCTCGCAGCACAGCTGGCCGGAGCCGCACTCGGGCTGGGCGCCGTCATCGCGATCCACGGGCGTCCCACCCCGGCCGGCAGCAAGGTCGTCGCCCCGCACGGTGCACCCGAACCGGCCTCCCCCTGACCCGCCCTTCCTGGAAAGACTTCCCCATGAGCACTCCCGCCCCGCGTCCCTCCGTGCTGTTCGTCTGCGTCCACAACGCCGGCCGCTCCCAGATGGGCGCCGCCTTCCTCACCCACCTCGGCGGCGGCCGCGTCGAGGTCCGCTCGGCCGGCTCCGCCCCCGCCGACACGGTCAATCCGGCCGTGGTCGAGGCCATGGCGGAGGTGGGCGTCGACATCTCCGCCGAGACGCCGAAGGTCCTCACCACCGAGGCGGTGCGGTCCTCGGACGTGGTGATCACGATGGGCTGCGGGGACGCCTGCCCGGTCTTCCCCGGCAAGCGGTACCTGGACTGGCAGCTGGCCGACCCGGCGGGCCAGGGCGTCGAAGCCGTCCGCCCGATCCGGGACGCCATCGAGATGCGGGTACGCGGCCTGCTCGCCGAACTCGGCATCCCGGCGACGGCATGACCGCGACGGCGGCCGTCCGCGTCAGGCGAGCGATGCGTGAGCGGCCGTACGGCTCACAGAACCCGCGCCACTTGGTGGGCGACCCCGCCCCTCGACCACTGCGGCAGGCCGTCGAGCTTGGGAAACCGTTGAACTGGACGACGAGCTGGCCGCTTTCCAGATCGATGCCGTCCTCAGCGCCGCCAACACCGCGATGAGGCCGAGGAACGCCGACGCGGCCGCGAAGGTGCGGCGCGTGGTGGCGGGCTTCGTGGAGCGTGCCGGGTGATACGCGCCGAGCGCGGGACCACCGGATTCCGGGCCGCCGGTGAAGTCCCGCTTCCCGAGCCCGACTTGGCATCCTTTCAGTGGGCCTGCCATGCGGCGGCGCGCACGGCCCGGCTCAGGGTCCGGGCTCTCGACACCGGCGTGGCCGCGAGCTACCACGCCGTGGACATCGGCGGCACCGCCGTCCTGGCGCACGGCACCCTGCCGGTCGTGGCCTTCGCCGCCGGGCCCGTCGTACCGGCAGGTCCGGTACTGGCGGCCCCGGACGCTCGGCGAGCTGATGTTCAACGGGTGGGACTGAGGGCCCTCACCGGACGCCGTACGCCCGCAGGAACGCCGCCACCCCGCCCGTGATCAGGCGGTCCGTCTCCTTCGGGGGCAGGGGCAGGACGCCGTAGTGGGTGGACTGGACGATGGTGTGCGAGGTCAGGGCCGTGAAGTGGGCGGCCGTCAGGGCGGGGTCGCCGTGTACGTCGAGCAGGCCGGCCTCGGCGAGGTGGGCCATCGCCTCCGCGAGCGCGCGGCCGACCGGTTGCGGGCCCGCCTCGTGCCAGGCCTTCAGGACCTCCGGCGGTACGTGGTCGGCCTCGGCGTGGATGTGGCGGACCAGGGCGAAGTGGTTCGGGTAGTCGCTCATGAGCCCGACGAAGGCGCGGGCGAGGGCGACCAGGTCGCGTTCCAGGGTGTCGGGCCGCGGGGGGCGCTCCGGGTCCAGCGTCGCGCGCAGACGGGCCAGTTGGGCGTCCCGGACCTCGCTCGACGTCCATGTCACCACCGTCTGGAAGAGCTGCGCCTTGCCGCCGGGGAAGTGGTTGTAGAGCGTGCGCGTGGAGACGCCGGCCTCGGCGGCCAGCGCGTCGACCGAGGCGCGGGTGTAGCCCTCGCGGCCGAAGAGCGTGCAGGACGCGCTCGCGAGGGCGATCTGCTTCTCCAGCTTGCGCGGTGACACCTCGCGCTGCGCCCGGGCCAGCCGGGATTCGTTGCTTTCGTCCACTCCCACTCCCTCCTCCGCCTGCACTCTACCTGGATTACAACGAGCGTTGTAATTTCTACAACGTTCGTTGTACTTTGCTGGGGAGGTCGGCGCGGCCGCATCGGGCGGCCGTCCTGCCGTGAGCCTGAACTGGGGGATCCCTGTGTCCGCAGCCGTGACCAATGAAGTTCCGCGATCCGTGACCGATGAAGTCCCGCTCCGCGTCGCCGTGATCGTCGGCAGCGTCCGCGAGGGCAGGCAGGGCCGGGCCGTCGCCGACTGGTTCCTCGGCACCGCCGCTGCCGACGAGGGCCTGGACCTCGACGTCATCGACCTCGCGGAGGTGGACCTGCCGCTGGTGCTGCCCGGCTGGGGCGGCACGCCGAGCCCCGAGGCCGTCGCCGCGCTGAAGGACGTCTCGCCGCGGCTCGCCGCCGCCGACGCGTTCGTCGTCGTCACGCCGGAGTACAACCACAGCTTCCCGGCGTCCCTGAAGAACTTCGTCGACTGGCACCACGCCCAGTGGCAGGCCAAGCCGGTCGGCTTCGTGTCGTACGGCGGTCTCGGCGGCGGTCTGCGCGCGGTCGAGCAGCTTCGGCTGGTCTTCGCCGAGCTGCACGCGGTGACCGTGCGCGACTCGGTCAGCCTGCACGGGCCGTGGTCGGGCCTCGGGGAGGACGGCGCGCCGCGCGACGCGGCCGTCTGCGCCGGTGCCGCCAAGGGCATGCTCGGCCAACTCGCCTGGTGGGGACGGGCCCTGCGGGCCGCCCGCGCCGAGCGGCCGTACGCGGGCTGAGCGCGGGGTGGGGGACATGAACAGGACCGAGACCGCCGAGGCGGCCGCCGCCGGGGCCGCCCGGCCCGCACCGGACGCATCCGCCGCGCTCTACCGCGTCGTCGCCGTCACCGTCATCGCCTCCGTGATGTCCGTGCTCGACATGACCATCGTCAACGTCGCGCTGCGCCGCCTCTCGGAGTCCTTCGGGGCCCCGCTGGAGACCATCCAGTGGACCGCCACCGCGTACACGCTCGCGCTCGCCGCGGTGATTCCGACCGCCGCCTGGGCGATGGGGCGGATCGGCGCCAAGCGCACCTATCTGACCGCGCTCACCCTGTTCACGCTGGGCTCGCTGCTCGCCGCGTGCGCCTGGGACGCGGGCAGCCTGATCGCCTTCCGCGCGGTGCAGGGGCTGGGCGGTGGGCTGCTGATGCCGGTCGGCATGGCGATGGTGATGCGGATCGCCGACCGGGCCCGGCTCGGCCGCGCGATGGCCCTGCTCGGGCTGCCCATCCTGGTCGGCCCGGTCGCCGGGCCGCTGCTCGGCGGCTGGCTGGTCGACTCCGCGTCCTGGCACTGGATCTTCCTGGTCAACCTGCCCGTGGGCGCGCTCGCGCTGACCCTCGCGGCACGGCTGCTGCCCGGGGACGCGCCCGAGGCCCGTACCGCCGCGGCGCCCCGCCTGGACGTCCCCGGCCTGCTGATGCTCTCGCCGGGTCTCGCCCTGCTCCTGTACGGCCTGGCCCGGGGCGGCGAGCGCGGCGACTTCACGGCACCGGGTGCGCTCCTGCCCGTGCTCGCCGGTGCCGCCCTCACCGCCGCCTTCGTACGACGGGCCCTCACCGTCCGCGATCCGCTGCTGGACCTGCGGCTGCTGGGCGACCGCACCTTCGCCGCCGGTATCGCCACGCTCGCCCTGTTCACCTGCGGTTACTTCGGGTCGATGCTGCTCGGGCCGCTGTACTGGCAGCAGGAACGGGGGGTCAGCGCGACCGGCGCCGGGCTGCTGGGCGCCCCGGTCGGGCTGGCCGTCGGGGTGACGATGCAGATCGCGGCCCGGCGGATCGACCGGGTCTCACCGCGCCGGCTGATCCCGGCCGGGATCGCGGTGGGCGCCCTGGGGATGGCACTGGTGGCGCTCCAGGCCGGGGAGAGCGGGGTGCCCATGTGGCGGGTCGTCCTACCGGGCATGGTCATGGGCGTCGGCGCCGGCATGGTCCTGATGCCGACGATGACAACCGCGACCCGCAACCTGCCCACCGACCGCGTCGCCGCGGCCAGCACCGCGCTGAGCATCAACTCCCAACTGGGCGCGTCCGTCGGAACGGCGGTCCTGTCGGTGGCACTGGGCGCGGCGGGCACGACTCCGGCAGGCTTCCGGACGACGTACGCGATCGCGGCGGTCTTGCTGGGCCTGGCGATCCTGCCGGCGCTGCGGCTGCCGGGCGGGCGGCGGGGCTGAGCGCGTTCTCGGCCTACCGAGTCGAGAGGTGGCGGCCACTTTTCCGCCTACCGAGTCGGGTGGTGGGTGGGCATAGGCCGGGGGTCCAGGGGGCGGAGCCCCCTGGGACGGTGCCCGAAGCGCAGCGCACCTCAGAACGCCAAGCTCAGCCCGCGTTCAGCTCCGTAAGCTCCCCCAGCGGCAGCGTGTGCTGGGTCTGCAAAACCTTCGCGCGCAGGTAGCGGACGTTGTGCGCCGTGGTGAAGACACCGGTCGGCACCCGATCCCGCACGACGACACCGAGCGAGCGCAACTGCTCCGCCTTGTCAGGGTTGTTGGAGAGAAGATCCAGCTCCCCGATGCCGAGGGCACCCAGCATCTGCGCGGCGGCCGTGTAGTCGCGAGCGTCCTCCGGGAGCCCGAGCGCGGCATTCGCCTCGTACGTGTCGAGGCCCTGGTCCTGGAGGGCGTAGGCGTCGAGCTTGTTGTACAGCCCGATGCCGCGCCCCTCCTGGCGAAGGTAGAGCAGGACGCCCCCGCGCTCGGCGATCCGCTCCACCGCCTCGCGCAGCTGGGGACCGCAGTCGCAGCGGGCGGAGCCGAAGACGTCTCCGGTCAGGCACTCGGAGTGCAGCCGGACCAGTGGGACGGGGCCGGGGTCGCCGAGGACCACGGCCACGTGCTCCTGGCCGTCGGCCAGTCCGTGGAAGGTGACGAGTTCGGCGTCGACGCGGTAGCCGTCGTGGAAGTGCAGCGGTACCCGGACGCGGGAGCGCGGCGTGGCGGCGGGGGTGTCGGGCATGCGGGTCCCTCCGGGTGGGCTTGCTTCATATTTGAAGCAGACGGACGTAGGGACCCTACCTCATGCTTAAAAGTTAAAGCAATTGCTCTCGCGTGTGACTCACGAGTCGGCGGACTCGGTCGAGGAGTCGGCAGACTCGGACGAGGAGTCGGCAGGCTGGGACGAGGAATCGGCCGGCCGGGACGAGGAGCAGGACGAACGCCGCCGCCACGGGACGTCACCCGCTCCGGCCTCGGTGTCGTCGCCCTGCAGTCCGCGCGTGATCCCCGTACAGATCTCCTCCAGCTGCCCCACCTGCTCCGGCGTGAGCCGGTCGAACAGGGTCGCGCGGACCGTCTCGACATGCCCGGGCGCCGTACGTTCCAGCACGGCCATCCCCGCGTCCGTCAGCACCGCGAGACTGCTGCGCTTGTCCCAGCGGCAGTTCTCCCGCCGCACCATCCCGTCCCGCTCCAGCCTGGTCACCGCGTACGTCAGCCTGCTGCGCGTGATCTTCAGCGTCTCGGCGAGATCCGTCATGCGCAGGCGCCGGTCGGGTGCGTCGGAGAGGTTGGCCAGCACGGAGTAGAACAGGTGGGGCATGCCGGCCTCCTGCTGGAGCTGCCGGTCGATCGCGTCCTCCAGAAGCTGGGAGGCGGCGATGTAGGCGCGCCAGGCGCGCTGCTCCTCGGGGGTGAGCCAGCGGGTCGTCATGCCACCAGTGTAGGTTTGTTTCAAACTTGAACCAAGAACGCCAGTCCCGACCGCTTCACCAACAGCCGTGACCGCTCGCCAGGGAGACCGCGCCGATGCCGTACCCGTACGTCCTGCTGTCCGCCGCCGTCTCCCTCGACGGCTACCTGGACGACACCGGCCCCGACCGGCTCCTCCTCTCCAGCCCGGCCGACTTCGACCGGGTCGACGAGGTACGGGCCTCGGTCGACGCCATCCTGATCGGCGCCGGCACCATCCGCGCCGACAACCCGCGCCTGCTGGTGAACTCACCCGAACGAAGGGCGGCCCGCGTCGCCGACGGCCGGCCCGAATACCCCCTGAAGGTCACCGTCACCGCCACCGGCGACCTCGACCCGGCCGCGAACTTCTGGCACACGGGTGGCGAGAAACTCGTCTACACGACGGACGAGGGCGCCGAACCGGCCTCCGGCGCCCTCGGCCGGACCGCCGACGTGGTCTCCCTCGGCCCCGACCTCGACTGGCGCGCCCTTCTGGAGCACCTGCACGACGTGCGCGGGGTACGGCGCCTGATGGTCGAGGGCGGCGGAACCGTCCACACCCAGCTCCTCCAGCAGGGCCTCGCCGACGAACTCCAGCTGGTCCTCGCCCCGCTGTTCGTGGGCGCCCCGGCGGCCCCGCGCCTGTTCGGCCCGGGGTCGTACCAGGGCGGCCGGCTCCGCCTCACCGAGACCCGCCGGATCGAGGACGTCGTCCTCATGCGCTACGAGCCCACCGCCCCCGGCACCGGCCCGGCCCCCGCCGCCGCCGACCGCCACTGGCTGCGCACCGCCTGCGAACTGGCCGCCCTGTGCCCGCCCTCGCAGACCGCGTTCAGCGTCGGTGCCGTGGTGGTCGCGGCCGACGGCACGGAGCTGGCCCGCGGCTACTCCCGCGAGGGCGGCGACTCCGTGGTGCACGCGGAGGAGGCGGCCCTCGCGAAGATCGACCCCGCCGACCCGCGCCTGCCCGGCGCCACCGTCTACAGCAGCCTGGAGCCCTGTACCCGCCGCGCCTCCCGCCCCGCCCCCTGCGCCGAACTGATCCTGCGGGCGGGCGTACGGCGAGTGGTCACGGCCTGGCGGGAGCCGGACACCTTCGTGACGGCGGCCGACGGGACCGGGGCGCTGCTGAGCGCGGGCGTGGCGGCCGTGGTGCTGCCGGAGTACGAGGCCCTGGCGAAGCAGCCGAACGCCCACCTGCTGCCCTGAGCGGCACCCTCGGGGAAACCCGTGTGCTTTGTGGTCTGGCCATGGGGTACTCTTGAGACACAACGACGCGGGGTGGAGCAGCTCGGTAGCTCGCTGGGCTCATAACCCAGAGGTCGCAGGTTCAAATCCTGTCCCCGCTACTGAAGGCTCAGGGCCGGAATCCAGTAAATGGATTCCGGCCCTGAGTGTTTCCCGGCCCCCCGCGACAGGCCGCCTAGTGGCATACGTCACACCCGATCATCCGCTCGGTCCACAGCAGTCGCCCGCCCTCCCCGCTCCCGCCAGGCTGGACGCACGTCAAGGACACGGGAAAGGGCACGGGAGACGAGCAGTGCGCCCTGGTGAGCTGGAGCAGAACCCAAACGCCAGACCCGGCGACCACCTCCCCGACGACCCCGCCCCGCCCCCCGTCCCAGCCTGCGTCTCGGGTCCCGCCCCGGACCCCGGCCCCGCCCTCGACTCAGGCTTCGGCGCGGACCCCGACCCTGTCTCGGGCCCCGTCCTCGCCCCGGACTCTGCCCCTGGCCGAGTCTCGGGCAGCGCCCCGGGCCCGCACCCCGACTCCGCCCCGGACTCAGTCCTTGGCGCGGACCCCGCTCCCGTCTCGGACCCTGACTCTGACCCTGGGCCCGTCTCGGACTCAGTCCTCGGCGCGGACCCCGGCCCTGTCCCGGGCCGCGCCCCGGACCCCGACTCCGCCCCGGACTCGGTCCTCGGCGCGGATCCCTGCCCCGTACCAGGCCCCGCCCTCGTCTCTGACCCTGGGCCCGTCT
>NZ_MCGQ01000021.1 GCF_002242805.1 Streptomyces diastatochromogenes
CGACCAGATGCCGGGCCAGGACGGCGCCCAGTGTGCCGGTGGCACCCGTGACGAGCACGGCGCCGTCGCCCCACGCCGGTGCGGGTTCCTCCGTCGTGGGCCTGATCCGGGCCAGTCGCGGCACCAGTACCTCGGCGTCTCGCAGGGCGAGTTGCGGCTCTCCGCTCGCCACGAGGGCGGGCAGGACGGCGCCGAGTCCCTGCAGGTCGTCGGTGTCGACGAGCTGGATCCGGCCGGGGTGTTCGGACTGCGCCGAGCGCAGCAGGCCCCACACGGGGGCGTGGACCAGGCCGGTCACGTCCTCCTGCGGTACGGCGGCCACGGCGCGGTGGGTGACCGCCACCAGCCGGGTGCCGGCGAGCCGCTCGTCGGACAGCCAGGCCTGGACGTCCGCCAGCGCGGCCCGCAGCGCGGCGCCGGCCTTCTGCGGTACGGCAGCCGCGTCGACGCCGGTGGGCGCGGTGTACGGCAGGAGCAGGACGTCCGGCGCGGGTGCGCCCTCGTCCAGGGCTCGGCGCAGGGCGACGAGGTCGGCGTAGCCGGTCAGGGAGTGGCCTTGCGCACCGAGCCGGTCGGGTGTGCCGAGCACCGCCCAGCCGTCGGCCGTACCGTCTGTCGCCGGGGCGGGCAGCGGGGTCCAGTCGACCCGGAGCAGCCCGTCGGCCTGGGGTACGGCCGCGGTGAGCGCGTCTGCGGTGAGCGGGCGCAGGGTCAGTTCCCCGACGGTGGCGAGCGGGGTTCCGGTGTCGTCGGCGATGGTCAGCGCGACGACCGGTGTGCCGCCGGTGCGGCGGGTGAGCCGTACCCGCAGGGCGGTGGCGCCGGTGGCACGGACCTGGACGTCGGCCCAGGCGAACGGCAGCAGCGACGGTCCGTCCTCGCCCGCCACACCGGGCAGCAGGGCGTGCAGGGCGGCGTCGAGCAGGGCCGGGTGGACGGCGAACCGGCCTGCGTGGGTGCGCTGTTCGGCGTCGAGCGCGACCTCCGCGTAGAGGTCGTTGCCCGCGCTCCACAGGCGGCGCAGGTTGCGGAAGGCGGGCCCGTAGGCGTAGCCCTGCGCGGCGAGCCGGTCGTAGGCGCCGGTGAGGTCGGTCTCCGTCGCGCCGGGCGGGGGCCAGGCCGCGAGGGCGGCGCCGGGGGCCTGGGGGTCTTCGGGGCGCAGGGTGCCCTGGGCGTGCAGGGTCCAGTCGTCGGCCAGGTCGTTCTCGGACCGGGAGTGGATCTGCAGGGGCCGGGTGCCGGTGGCGTCGGCGGGGCCGACGGTCACCTGGAGCTGGACGCCGCCGCGTTCGGGCAGGGTGAGGGGCGCGGCGAGGGTGAGGTCGCCGACCGTGGCGGCGCCGGTGCGCTCGCCGGTGGCGAGGGCGATCTCCAGCAGTCCCGTGCCGGGCACGAGGACCCGGCCCGCGACGGCGTGGTCGGCCAGCCAGGGGTGGGTGTGCAGGGAGAGACGCCCGGTGAAGACGCGTTCGTCGCGGTCGGCGAGGGGCACCTCGGCGCCGAGCAGCGGGTGGCCTGCCGCCGTCAGTCCGAATCCGGCGGCGTCACCGACGGTGGCCGGGGCGTCCAGCCAGTACCGCTGCCGCTGGAAGGGGTACGCGGGCAGCGCGGTGGGCCGGGCGCCCGGGAACAGGGTGTCCCAGCGCAGCCGGGCGCCGCGTGCGCCGAGCAGGCCGAGCGCCGAGGTGAACGTCCGCGGCTCGGGGCGGCCCCGGCGCAGGGCGGCGGTCACGGCGCCGGGCTCGCCGGTCAGCGACTGCTGGACCAGGGCGGTCAGGACACCGTCCGGGCCGAGTTCCAGCCACTCCGTGACACCGTGGTCCTCCAGCAGCCGTACGCCGTCCAGGAAGCGGACCGTGCCACGGATGTGCCGTGCCCAGTAGTCGGGCGAGGCCAGCTCCTCGGGTGTGGCGAAGGCGCCGGTGACGTTGGAGACGACCGGGATGCGGGGCGCGTGGTAGGTGAGGCCGGCGGCGACGGCGCGGAACTCCTCCAGCACCTCTGCCATGTGCGGCGAGTGGAAGGCGTGGCTGACCGCCAGGCGCCGGGTCCGCGCTCCGCGCCGCCGGAACAGCTCGGCGACTTCGTCGACGGTGTCGGCGTCGCCGGAGACGACCGTGGAGCGGGGCGAGTTGACCGCGGCCACGGCGATCCGGTCGCCGTACGGCGCGATGGCCGTACGGACCTCGTCCTCGGTGGCCTCGACGGCGGCCATGGCGCCGCCCTCGCGGGCCGCCTGCATCAGCCGGCCGCGTTCGGCGACGAGGACGGCGGCCGACGGCAGGTCCAGGACACCCGCGAGATGGGCGGCGGTGACCTCGCCGATGGAGTGGCCGAGCAGGTAGTCCGGGGCGAGGCCGTGGTGCTCCGCGAGCCGGAACAGGGCGGTCTCCACGGCGAACAGCGCCGCCTGCGTGAACGCCGTCTGGTCGAGCAGCGCCGAGTCCGCGGAGCCCTCGGGTGCGAACAGCACCGACTTCAGCGGCCGGACCAGCTCCCGGTCCAGGTGAGCGGCGACCTCGTCGAGTGCTGCGGCGAACACCGGGGAGGCGGCGTGGAGTTCGCGGCCCATGCCGAGCCGCTGTGCGCCCTGCCCGGTGAGCAGTACGGCGGTCTTGCCGGGCCGGCCGGCCGGGGCGCGCAGGGCGGCGGGGCCGGTTTCGCCGCGGGCGAGGGTGCGCAGCCCGTCCAGGAGTTCGGCGCGGTCGGCGGCGACGACGTACGCCCGCTTGTCGTGCAGGGCGCGGGCGGTGGCCAGGGAGTGGCCGACGTCCGCGAGGTCCGCCTCGGGGTGGTCCGTCAGGTGGGTGAGCAGCCGTTCGGCCTGGGCGGCGAGGGCGGGCTCGGTGTGGGCGGACAGCAGCAACGGGGCACCTGTGCCGGGCAGTTCGCGCGCGGGTGCGGGCTTGTCCTGCTCGGGTTCCTCGATGATGACGTGGGCGTTGGTGCCGCTGATACCGAACGACGACACACCGGCCCGGCGCGGCCGGTCCGCGCGCTGCCAGGCACGCTCCTCGGTCAGCAACTCCACCGCACCGCTCGACCAGTCGACCATGGGCGTCGGCTCGTCCACGTGCAGCGTCCTCGGCAGCACCTCGTGCCGCATCGCCTGCACCATCTTGATGACACCACCCACACCGGCAGCAGCCTGCGCATGCCCGATGTTCGACTTCAACGAGCCCAGATACAGCGGCTGTTGACGCTCCTGCCCGTAAGTCGCCAGCAGCGCCTGCGCCTCGATCGGGTCCCCCAGCCGGGTCCCCGTACCGTGCGCCTCCACCACATCCACATCCGCCGGACCGAGCTTCGCGCTGCTCAACGCCTGCCGGATCACCCGCTCCTGAGAGGGGCCGTTCGGCGCCGTAAGCCCATTGCTCGCCCCGTCCTGGTTCACGGCGCTGCCCCGCACCACCGCGAGCACCCGGTGGCCGTTGCGGCGCGCGTCCGACAACCGCTCCACCAGCAGCAGTCCGACGCCCTCGGACCAGCCGGTGCCGTCGGCCGCCGCCGCGAAGGACTTGGACCGGCCGTCCGGGGCCAGGCCCCGCTGCCGGGAGAACTCGATGAAGACGTGCGGTCCGGCCATCACGGTGACACCACCGGCGAGGGCGAGGTCGCACTCGCCGTTGCGCAGCGCGTTCGCCGCCAGGTGCAGCGCGACCAGGGACGAGGAGCACGCGGTGTCCACGGTGACCGCGGGGCCCTCCAGGCCGTACATGTACGACAGCCGGCCGGAGATCACGCTGGAGAGGTTCCCGGCGAGCAGGAAGCCCTCGTACTCCTCGGGGCTCGCGGCGAGCCGGGACACGTAGTCGTCGTACATGGCGCCGACGAAGACGCCCGTGCCGGAGCCGCGCAGGCCGGTCGGGTCGATCCCGGCGCTCTCGAAGGTCTCCCACGCGGTCTCCAGCAGCAGCCGGTGCTGCGGGTCCATGGCGGTGGCCTCGCGGGGCGAGATGCCGAAGAACTCGCGGTCGAACAGGTCGGCGTCGTGCAGGAAGCCTCCGTGCCGTACGTAGGAGGTGCCGGTCCGCTCGGGGTCGGGGTCGTAGAGGGCGTCCAGGTCCCAGCCGCGGTTGCCGGGGAAGCCGGAGACGGCGTCACCGCCCTCGGCCACGAGCCGCCACAGGTCCTCCGGGGAGCCGATCCCGCCCGGGTAGCGGCAGGCCATGCCGACGATGGCGATCGGCTCGTCCGCCGCGGCACGCACCGGCCGGTCGACGGCGCCGCCGGCGGCGGAACCGGGCAGCCGGGACAGCAGCAGGTTCGCGACGGCCTCGGGCGAGGGGTGGTCGAAGACGACGGTGGCGGGCAGCCGCAGACCGGTCGCCGCGTTCAGCCGGTTGCGCAGCTCCACGCCGGCGAGCGAGTCGAAGCCGATGTCCTTGAAGGCGCGCCGGGGGTCGAGTCGCTGCGGGTCGGTGTGGCCGAGGACGCCGGCGACCGTGCCGCGCACCAGGTCGAGCACGCTCTCCCGGCGCTGTTCCTCGGGGAGCGCGGCCGTGCGCGCGGCCCAGTCGCCACGGTCGCCGCTCGCCGCCGCGAGCGCGGCGCGACGGGGCCGGCTGCGGACCAGGCCGCGCAGGAGGGCGGCGGGCTCGGTGCCGGCCGCGTGCAGGGCGGGCAGGTCGAGGGCGGCGGGAACACTGAGGGCGGGCGCGCCGGTGAGCGCGGCGTCGAACAGGGCGAGGCCCTGCTGGGGGGTCAGCGGCCGGATGCCGGCCCGGGTCCACCGGGCCAGGTCGGACTCGGCGAGGGAGGCACCCATGCCGTGGGTGGCGTCCCACAGGCCCCAGGCGAG
>NZ_MCGQ01000022.1 GCF_002242805.1 Streptomyces diastatochromogenes
GGGCGCCCCAGCCGAGGACCGCCTCGGCGAGTGCGAGGCCGAGCCCCGCGTTGAACTGGGCCAGCTGATCGGCGGTCTGGCTGCAGTGCCGGCAGCCGGCCAGGTGCTGCTGCAGATCCGGGTCCACGTCGACGCCGCCGCGACGGAAGGTCACGTCCAGCATGCGCAGATAGCGTTGGCACTCGGCCTCGGGGGCGAGTTCGCGGTGGGCCTGGAGGCACTCCTCGCGCAGCCGTTCGCGGGCGCGGCGCAGTTCGATCCGGGTCTCCTCCTCGTCCAGGCCGAGCAGCGCGGCGGGGACGGCGAGGGGTTCGGACTCGACCTCGACGTGCCACAGCACCGCGCGGGCGGCCTGGGGCAGCCGCTGGAACGCGCGGGACAGCAGGCGCCGGCCGGACGGCGGGAGCAGCCGGGCGGCGGCGCGTTCCCCGCTGCCGGTGTCCGGCCGCAGGGCGGGGTGCAGGAGTTCCTGGCGGCCGTCGCCGTCCCACTCGGCCGCGATCCGGCGGACGGTGACCAGCAGGTGGGGGCGCCAGGCGGCGGACGGGCCCGCCTGTCTGAGGGACTGGCCGAACAGCCGGGTGAAGGCGGCCGTGGTGAGCATGCCGGCGGCGCGCGCTCCGTCGGTGCACAACCGGGCGTAGGCGAAGGCCGCTTCCCAATGCCGGTCCAGGAGTTCTCCGACCGGTTGGAGCGCGGGTGTCGTTCCCGTCCACTTCTTCAGTTCGGCGCTCAGTTGCTCGTCCGACGGGCCTGCGTCATTCACAGCTGCATTCCTCCAGACGCGACACGGGAATTAGTCCATACCAATCGGTATGGACGGGATTCGGCATCTCTGACGTGCGCCTTGGGCAGCTCTTTTGAAGCGTGGGGGGCGTACGGGAGCGGCCTGGTGCATGCAGCAGCGGGAAATGTGATTGTCTGCACGCCGACAGCGCACACTTTTGCACAGCCGGCACCACGGAACAAGAGATCTCTTCACTTTTGAACTTTCCGGCGCATTACGGCCGTTCGCCTGCCCGATAGGCGCCCGGCGGTACTCCGTAACGCGCGCGGAACACACGGCTGAAGTGGAAGGGGCTCGGAAATCCGGACGCCGCCGCCACCCGCTCCACCGTCAGGTCGGTGGCCTCCAGCAGCCGGGCCGCGTGCCGCAGCCGGGCCTCCCGCAGGGCACGCATGGGCGGCCTGCCGGTCCGCAGGGTGAACAGGTGGGCGAACCGGGACGGGGAGAGCGCCACGCTCCCGGCGAGCGAGCGGACGGTGTGCGGGGCACCCGGGTCGGCGGCGATCAGCTCCTCGGCGTGGCGCACGCGGGCGTCGTCGCCCGGCTCGGGTGCCGGCGCGCTGGCGCCGGAGACGGCGAGCAGCACGGCCTCCTCCAGCGCGCACAGGGCCAGCTCCCGCGCCAGGCTGCCGTGGGCCACGGCCACCGGGTCCTCCTCGGGCGGTGCGCCCGGCGCGGGCCGGCGGGCGTCGGCGAGCATCCGGCCGAACGCGGTCTCGATACGGTCGTGCAGGGCCGTGGGGACGGGAGCGACGACGTACAGGCCATCGGCTACGGCGTACGGGCCGAGCCAGGGCGCCCAGGACGGGCGGGCCTGGCAGTGCGCCCACCAGAACCGCCAGTGCGGGGCACCGGGCGCCACGGCATAGCGATGGGCCACACCCGGGGCGAGCACCACCAGATGCCCGGCGACCGCCTCGGCACGGGCGCCGCCCTGCCGGATCGTGCCGCGCCCGGCCGTGGTGAAGGTGAACAGCCAGCTGTCCGACCCCTGCGGCCGGTTGACGCCGTAGCCCGGCCCCTGGTCGTAGCGTCCGGTCACCACCAGGCCCGGCGGCGGGGACGGGTCGCCGGCAGCAGTCCCGGGCAGTCCGTCAGCATGCATGGGCATCCTCCCCGGGCGCGCGTCGGCCTAGCGTGGCGGGCAAGTGGCCACCGGACCGAGGAGCGGACACATGACAGCCACGGACATCGGCGCCATCCTGCCCGACGCACTCCGGCAGCAGTTCGAGGAGGCGGGCTTCGCCGTCGTACGCGGACTGTTCGGGTACGACGAGATCGAGCGGCTGCGCGACGGCTTCGCGGCGCTGCACGCGGCCGGGCCGGTCCCCGGGCACTTCGAGCCGCGGCCCGCGGACCCCGACCCGCTGCGCAGGCATCCCCGGGTGATGCAGCCGCACGAGATCAGCACGCAGGCGCGGGAGTTCCTGCTGGACGCCCGGCTGCGGGCGGTCCTGGAGGTGCTGTTCGGCGAGGAGGTGCTGGCCGCGCAGAGCATGTTCTACTTCAAGCCGCCGGGCGCCCGGGGCCAGGCGCCGCACCAGGACAACTTCTATCTGCGGGTCGAGCCGGGCACCTGTGTGGCCGCGTGGGTCGCCTGCGACGTCATCGACCGGGACAACGGCGGCCTCGAAGTCGTCCCGGGCACGCACCGGATGGACCTGTTCTGTCCCGAAGTGGCGGACGAGGAGGTGTCGTTCGCCCGCGAGTACGTCCCGCCGCCGCCCGGTCTGACACCGGTGCCCGTGGACATGGCACCGGGTGACGTGCTGTTCTTCAACGGCAGCCTGGTGCACGGCTCGGGACCCAACGGTAGCGCCGACCGGTTCCGGCGCTCCTTCATCGGGCACTACGTGGGCCGGTCCGCCGAGCGCATCGGCGGCTACTACCGGACGCTGACCATGTCCGGTGCGCGCGTCCCGCTGCCGGAGAGCGAGGGTGCCGGCCCGTGCGGCACGGAGTTCGCACCGCACGGACCCCATTGAGGGTCAGTGGCCGCTGATCGCACGCGCCGTGTAGGGCTCCTGCAGCTCCTCGATCTCCTTGTCGCTCAGCTCCAGTTCGACGGCGGCCACCGCGTCCTCGATGTGCTGCGGCTTGGCCGCGCCGACGATCGGTGCGGCCACCGTGTCCTGGTGCAGCAGCCAGGCGAGGGCGACCTGGGCGCGCGGGACACCACGGTCGGCGGCGATACGGGTGACGGCCTCGACGATGGAGCGGTCGCTCTCCAGGTAGAGGCGGCTGCCGAAGTTGTCCTGGGCACTGCGCTCGGTGACGGTACCCCAGTCGCGGGTGAGCCGGCCGCGGGCGAGCGGGCTCCAGGGCAGCACACCGACGCCCTGGTCCGCGCAGAGCGGCAGCATCTCCCGCTCCTCCTCGCGGTAGAGGAGGTTGTAGTGGTTCTGCATGGAGACGAACTTCGTCCAGCCGTTGCGCTCGGCGATGTACTGGGCCTTGGAGAACTCCCAGGCGTACATCGAACTCGCCCCGATGTAGCGCACCTTGCCCGCCTTGACCACGTCGTGCAGCGCCTCCATCGTCTCCTCGATCGGAGTGTCGTGGTCGTAGCGGTGGATCTGGTAGAGGTCGACGTAGTCGGTGCCGAGGCGGCGCAGGCTGTGGTCGAGCTCGGACATGATGGCCTTGCGGGACAGCCCGGCCCCGTTGGGGCCCGGCCGCATCCGGCCGTGCACCTTGGTGGCCAGCACGATCTCGTCCCGGTCGGCGAAGTCGCGCAGGGCCTTGCCGACGATCTCCTCGCTGGTGCCGTCGGAGTAGACGTTGGCGGTGTCGAAGAAGGTGACGCCCGCCTCCAGCGCCTGCCGGATCAGCGGCCGGGACGCCTCCTCGTCCAGGGTCCACTCGTGGACACCGCGGTCGGGCAGGCCGTAGGTCATGCAGCCCAGACAGATCCGTGACACGTCCAGGCCCGTCGAACCGAGCTTCACGTACTGCATCGTTGCTGCTCCTGCCTTCCGGGGCGATGGTCTCCCAGGAGCGTACGACGTGCCCCGGCGCCGACTTGACTACGACGTCGCGCGGACGATTGGATCCTGACACGTGATCAATACAGCGGATATGCCCACCCAGGGCGTCTCCCGTGTCTCAGGCCCCGGGAAGACCGTCAGCACCGCGCTGCTGGCCCTGGCCGTCGCGGTGTCGGCACTGACCGGTTGCGGCTCGGGCGGCGCGCCCGAGGAGCCGTCCGCGAAGCCCGCCGCCGTACGCCTGCCGCCGCGCCACGCCGGTTTCGACTACCAGATCGGCGGCGCCTATCCCCCGCCCGCCGGTGTCCGGATCGTCAGCCGCGACCGGTCCGACTCCCCCGCGCCGGGCCTGTACAACATCTGCTACGTCAACGCCTTCCAGGCCCAGCCGGAGGAGCGCTCCTTCTGGCCCGCCGACCTGCTGCTGCGCGACGCCCACGGCAAGGTCGTCATCGACGAGGACTGGGACGAGCCGCTGCTCGACCTGCGCACCCCGGCCAAGCGGGAGCGCGTGGCGGAGCGGGTCAACCGGTGGATCGACGGCTGTGCGAAGAAGGGCTACGACGCCGTCGAGCCCGACAACTACGACAGCTACACCCGCTCCCACCACCTGCTCACGGCCGCCGACGCGACCGCGTTCATGCGCCTGCTCTCCCGGCACGCGCACGCCCGGCACCTGGCCGTCGGACAGAAGAACACCGCCGAACTGACCGGACAGCGACGGCGGGCGGGGCTGGACTTCGCGGTCACGGAGGAGTGCGGGCAGTACGACGAGTGCGAGGTGTACGCCAAGGCCTTCGACGACCGCGTGGTGGACATCGAGTACACCGACAGCGGCCTGCGCAAGGCACTCGCGCGCTGGGGCGACCGGCTGAGCATCGTCCGCCGGGACGTGGACGTCTCCACTCCGGGCAAGCCGGAATACGTCCGAAAGGTGCGGTGACCCCGAGCGGCCCGGGCCGCCGTCAGCGCCGCTCCAGCAGGTCCAGCGCGCTGTCCCAGGGGAACTCGGGCCGCCCGCCGTCTTCCCCGGGCATGCCGTCGTACGGCTCGCCGAAGCGGACGCCCATCCCGCGCAGCCGGATCAGGCTGTCCTGGTAGGCGGGATGGGCGGCCAGCGCGTCCGCCACACAGGGCAGGACGGCGATCGGCACGCCCAGCCCGGCGGCCTCGCACAAGGTGCCGACGGCGAGGGTGTCGGCCAGGCCCGCCGCCCACTTGTTGACGGTGTTGAAGGTGGCTGGGGCCACCACCACGGCGTCCGGCGGCGGGAACGGGCGCGGGTCGGCCGGGGAGCGCCAGGCGGACCGTATCGGCCGGCCCGTCTGCGCCTCGACGGCGGCGGTGTCGAAGAAGCCGCCCATGGCGACCGGTGTGGCGATGACCCCGACCTCCCAGTCCCGTTCCTGGGCGGCGGTGATCAGCTTGCTGACGCCGGTGGCGATCCCGGCCGCACAGACGACGACGTAGAGGAAGGGCTTCCGGTCCTGTGGGGTCATCCGGGCACCCTACTGAAGCGGGAAGGTCAGGCCCCGCTCGGCCTCGGGCCGCGGTCCGTGGATGCGCCGCTGCTCCTCCTCGATGCGTACGTCGTTGATGCTCGCCTCCCGCCGGGTCATCAGACCGTGCTCGTCGAACTCCCAGAGTTCGTTGCCGTAGGAGCGCCACCACTGCCCGTCGGCGTCCCGGCACTCGTACTGGAAGCGGACGGCGATGCGGTTGCCGTCGAAGGCCCACAAGCCCTTGCGCAGCGCGTAGTCCCGCTCGCGCTGCCACTTGGCGGTGAGGAACGCGACGATCTGCTCGCGGCCGCTGACGAACGTGTCGCGGTTGCGCCAGACGGAGTCCTCCGAGTAGGCGAGCGCGACCTTGTGCGGGTCGCGGGTGTTCCAGGCGTCCTCGGCGGCCTGGACCTTCTGCGCGGCGGTCTCGCGGGTGAAGGGCGGCAGCGGCGGGCGGTCGGTCATGGTGGGGCTCCTCGGCTCGGACGACACCGGAGAACGGGCGTTCTCCGGCTGGGCTGCTACCGTAGGAGAACGTTGGTTCTCTCGTCAAGGAGTGGGTCGCAGATGGACAGCGCGGTCGCCCGGGACCAGGCGCTCGACGCCGCGGAAGAGCTGTTCTACGCACGCGGCATACAGTCCGTGGGCATGGACGAGCTGCGCGGCGCCTCGGGTGTGTCGCTCAAGCGCCTCTACCAGCTCTTCCCCACCAAGGAGCAGCTCGTCGAGGCTTATCTGGCCCGGCGGGACGAGCGCTGGCGCCGGCGGCTCGCCGAGGACGTGGCGGGGCGGCCGGACCCGCGGGAGCGGATCCCGGCCGTCTTCGACTGGCTGGAGGGGTGGTTCGGCGAGGACGGCTTCCGCGGCTGCGCGTGGATCAACGCGTACGGCGAGCTGGGCGCGACCTCGGCCCGGGTGGCGCAGCAGGTGCGCGCACACAAGGAGGCGTTCCGGGACTACCTCGCCTCGCTCGTCGCCGAGGCGGAACTGCCCGCCGCACTCACCGGCCCCCTGTTCCTGCTGGCCGAGGGCGCCATGGTCACGGCGGGCGTCACCGGAAGCACCCAGCCGGCGGCCGAGGCCCGCGAGGCGGCGCGGGTGCTGGTGGCTGCCGCCGGCCAGGTGTACTGATCACGAGCCGCTACGTATTGACCAGGAGCGTTGTCGACGCCGGTCGGGCTCGATCATGGCCGGGCCGACTCAGCCGGCCGGCTCGGTCACCTTGATCGCGCTCACCGGGCAGGCGCGGGCCGCCTCGCGGACCATCGGGTCGCGCGCTCCGTCCTCGTGGCCGGGGATCAGGGTGCTGTAGCCGTCGTCGTCCTGGGTGAACACGCCCGGCGCGGTCAGCGCGCACTGGCCCGCGCCGATGCAGACGTCCTTGTCGATCTCGATGTGCATGGGTCAAGCCTCTTACCAGGTCACGGGGAGTTCCAGCATCCCCTGGATCGTGTCGCCGGGTTTGAAGGGGATCTCCTCGGCGGGTGCGGCCAGCCGGAGTCCGGGCAGCCGCCGGAGCAGGGTGCCGAGGGCGATCTCCAGCTCCGCGCGGGCCAGGTTCTGGCCCAGGCACTGGTGGATGCCGAAGCCGAAGGCCACGTGATGGCGGGCGGGGCGGTGGAAGTCCAGGGCGTCGGGGTCGTCGTACAGGGACGCGTCGCGGTTGATGACCGAGGTCGCGAAGAGCACGCCCTCGCCGGCCCGGATCGTGGTGCCTGCGATCTCGATGTCCTCCAGGGCCACCCGCAGCATGCCCTCCGCGATGGACAGCATCCGCATCAGCTCGTCGACGGCGGCGGGCAGCAGCGCCGGGTCGGCGTGCAGCTCGGCGAGCCGGTCGGGGTGCTGGAGCAGCGTGTAGGTGCCGAGGGAGATCATGTTGGCGGTCGTCTCATGGCCGGCGACCAGCAGGATGACGGCCAGCGAGAGCAGTTCGGCCCGGTCCAGCGCGCCCTCGCGCAGCTGCTCGTGGACGAGGTCGTCCAGGACCCCGTCACCGGGCTCGGCCTGCCGCGCCTTGCGGTCGATCAGGTCGCCGAGGTAGGCCTCCAGTCGCTCGCGCGCCTGCTGGGTGTCGGCGGCCGACGGACCGCGCAGCAGCCTGCGGGACTGCTCCTCGAAGAACTCGTGGTCGGCGTACGGCACCCCGAGCAGACCGCAGATCACCATGGACGGCACGGGCAGGGCGAAGGCGGAGACCAGTTCGGCGGGCGGGCCCTGCTCGATCATCGCGTCCAGGAGCCCGTCCACGATCCGCTGGATGGTGGGCCGCAGCGCGGTCGCGCGTTTGAGGGTGAACGACGGGATCATCATCCGCCGCTGCCTCTGGTGCACGGGGTCGTCCACGCCGAGCAGCGCGACCCGGCGGTCGCGGACGGCGGCGAAGCGGGCCGTGGGCATGGGGAAGTCGGGGCGGTTGCGGTCGGTGGACAGGCGGCCGTCGGCGAGCAGCGCGCGGGCGGTGGCATGGGCGGTGACCAGCCAGACCTCGCGGCCGTCGAAGAGGGTGGCGCGGGACAGGGCTCGCCCGTCGCGCAGCGGCTGGTATCCGGTGGGCGGGTGGTAGGGGCAGGTGCGGTCCTGGGGGAAGGCGACGGGGTGTTCGGCCGGGGTCGCCGGGCCGGTGATGTCCGTCAGTTCCGTCATGGAAAGACCTCGCAGACGAAAGAAGTGCGTCGTGCCGATCTTCATTAGATGCCCGGGGCATCTATGGGACGACGACAAGTTCGGCCAGATCGGTGATCGGTGCGATCTGGCCGAAGAGTGAGGGCACCGGGGGCGGGAACGCGCCGAAATTCGCTTGCCGCCGCGTGACCGGCGGCCCGAGGATCTGACTATGTTGCCTATGGACACCATTCTGCCTCTGACCGCCGCCACCGTCCTTCCGGTGCGGTGCCAGCAGCAGCCCGGCCGCCATCGGAGGCCCGATCCCGCGCGCCCGTGACGGCCGCGCTCCTGGCCGGCCTGCTGGCCGGCTACGGCATCGCGATTCCCGTCGGCGCGGTCGGGACCTACCTGGTCTCCCTGACCGCCCGCACCTCGCTGCGCACCGGCGCCTGCGCAGCCCTCGGCGTCGCCACGGCCGACGGCCTGTACGCACTGCTCGCCGCGGCGGGCGGCTCCGCCCTGGCGGCAGCGCTGCGGCCGGTACTGACCCCGCTGCGCTGGGCCTCGGCCCTGGTCCTGGTCGCCCTCGCGGTCCGGGGCGCGGTCCTCGCTCTGCGCCAGTACCGCGCCCATCGGATGGCCACCCGCCCCGAGCGGCCGGTTCCCGGCGCCGGACGCGCGTATCTCGGCCTTCTCGGGATCACCCTGCTCAACCCCGTCACGGTGATCTACTTCGTCGCCCTGGTGCTCGGCACCAGCACCACGGACGCCGTACGACCGCTGGAGCGGGCCGTGTTCGTCCTGGCGGCCTTCGCCGCCTCCGCCAGCTGGCAGCTGCTGCTGGCAGGCGGCGGCGCCCTGCTCGGCCGCGTCCTCACCGGCCACCGGGGACGGTTGGCGACGACGCTGCTCTCCAGCGGGGTGGTCCTGGTGCTGGCGGTGCGGATGACGGTGACACCCGGGTGACCGGCGGCGGGTCAGGGCACGCATGTGTCCTCGGGGCCCGGGGCGAAGGCGCGGGCTACGGCAAGGCTGTCCTCGTAGACGTGGTGGCGTACGACCAGGCCGTCCCGGACGGTGAGGTGCAGGGCGAACCGGGCGGTGTAGGAGCGGCCGGTCGGTTCGGCCGTCTGCCGGATGGCACCGAGCACGACCGCGTCGTCGCCGTCGACCAGGATGCCCTCGATCCGGGTGTCCGCCTTCTCCGGGATGTGGTGGGCGGCCAGTTCGCGGTAGTGGGCGACGGCGTCGGCGCGGGTGGAGCGGTGCCGGATCCACGGGGTGTCGGCGCGGCCGTGCTCGTCCTCGGGCCAGCTCAGCTTCCAGTCACCGCGCTCCGCGTACAGCTCGCCGATCCGTTCGGCGTCGCCCTGGCCGATCCTGCGGAGCAGTTCCTCCACGACGGAGCGGGTCGGGGTGGTGCGGGTGGGAAACATGAGCGCGCTGCCCCCTTTCGCGTCTCTCTTCTCGTCTCTCGGCCGGCGGCCGCGGGTGCTCGTTGATCACCCGAGAATCACTGTGCCCGAGGCGTCGGGGGTGGCGCGATGACCCGCGGGGTAATCACCCGCCTGGGCGAAGTGCCGTGCGGTACGGATGATTCGGGCGGCCTGCGGTGTTGTAACCGGTCGCACGTCAGTCGTTGGACCGACCAAGGAGACGGATGCCATGCCACTTGAGGGCGAGTACGAACCCAGCCCGACGCAGTGGGTGCGCGAGCAGGTCGAGTTGTACGAGAGCTCGGGCGGGACGAAGGGGACGACGCTCATGGACACCGGGATGCCGGTGATCATCCTGACCACCCGTGGCGGCCGGAGCGGGAAGATCCGCAAGACGCCGCTGATGCGGGTGGAGCACGGGGGGCGGTACGCCGCGGTCGCCTCGCTCGGCGGTGCGCCCAAGCATCCCGTCTGGTACTTCAACGTGAAGTCCGATCCCCATGTGGAACTGCAGGACGGTCCGGTCAAGCGGGACATGCGGGCCCGTGAGATCACCGGCGCGGAGAAGGCCGAGTGGTGGGAGCGGGCCGTGGCCGCGTACCCGCCGTACGCCGACTACCAGAAGAAGACCTCGCGGGAGATCCCGGTGTTCGTCCTGGAGCTGCCCGACGAGAGCTGATTCAGGCCGGGAAGCGGCTCGTTTTAGAAAAATCTGTTTACGGGACGCATGAACCGGCTTCCGGGCGGGCAGTCGTGCATCAGGGCCCCGCCGCGTTCCCCCGTCGCGGCGGGGCCCTTCTGTGCCCGGGCGAACGGGTGGCTCCAGATCGGGCCTCCAGGCCAAGCCTCTGAGTCGGGCCTCCGGGCGGGTCTGAGTGACGGGCCCCGGGGCGGGCCCGGGTGGCGAGTCCCCAGGCCGGGCCCCGGTGTCAGTCGGTGGTCAGCCAGACTCCGTCGCGCATCAGTTCCCGGCCCTGCAGCTCGTTCTCCTCGCGCCAGGCCTGGATGCGTTGTGGGAGGACGTTGAAGTACAGGTAGCGGGTGGTGAGTCGGCGGGGGTCGAAGCCGGTCTTGCCGGCGAAGATCTCGGCGTCCTCCTCGGGGAGGTCCTCGGGGGTCACGGCCCGGACGACGCCCTCGATCATCACGACGTCGCGGGTCGGTCCGATGCCGATGCGGGCCTTGCCGGTGGCCAGGAGGTTGCGGCCAGTGGGGCTGGCGGCGGGGGTGGCGATCAGCAGGGTGGCGCCGTCCCAGACGAACGACAGCGGGACGAGGTAGGGCGCGCCACCGTCCTCGCCCGCGCTGGCCACCCAGGCGTCCTCGTCGTGCTCCAGCCGGTGGAGGGTGTCCTTCTTGCGCTGTTCGGCGGTGCGGGCGGGCGGCGGGGTCATGTCGTACGGCCTCCTCGGGACGGGCTGGTACTCGTATGACGTGCGGACGGCGTCCAGTGTGACCGTCAGCCTTCCGTCTGCGCACGGATGTGATCAAGGCGTGTCTGGGCCGCCGTCAGCAGCAGGTCCAGTGCGGCCGGATAGGAACTGGTCCGCATGGAGGCCACGAGGTGGCGGGCGGTGGCCGCGATGTTCGGGTGGGTGTCGGCGGGCAGCCGGGCGTAGGTGTCCCGCCACACCTCGGCCTCGGCCTGCTGGGCGGCCCGGGGCAGGGCGGTGACGGCGGAGTCCAGGGCACCGAAGGCGAGGGCCTGGTCGACGAAGGCGTGGTAGATCCGTACCGCCTCCGGATCCGGGAAGCCGGCCCGGCGCAGCACGCCGATCATGCTCTCGACGGCCTGGATCTCGTGCACCCGGCCGGTGACGCGGTGGGCGCTGAGCATCGCCGCCCGGGGGTGGGCGAGGGCGCCCGTGTGCATGCGCAGGCCGAGGTCGCGCAGGTCGGCGCGCCAGTCGCCGGTGGGCCGCCAGACCCGCAGGGTACGGCCGATCAGCTCGTCGGCGATGGCGAGCATCAGGTCGTCCGTGTGCCGGAAGTACCGGTACAGGGAGCTGGGATCGGCGCCCAGGGCGCGGCCGAGGCGGCGGACGGAGAGGGCGTCGGCGCCGTGCTCCTCGATCAGCCGGAGCGCGGTCTCGACGATCAGCTCGGCGGAGAGCACGACGCCCTGTTTGGTGGGGCGCCTGCGCTGCCGGTCGGCGGCCGGGACGACGCGGTCGGTCATGAGAGCCCTCCCTGGTGTGTGCCCGGCACCTTATGACAACACCGTTGACCTGTGAAGCGCACGGGCGGTTTCATCTGCGGTCACCGGGGCCGACCAGGCCCCCCGGTGCGAGCGGAGAGCCGGCGATGAGCGAGACCCCCTTCGGTGTGGATCCACCCGCGCAGCCCGAGCTGCGCAAGTCCCTGAGCGTGCTGGACGGCGTCGCCGTCGCCGCGTCCAGTACGGCCGCGACCACCAGCATCGGCATCGGCCTCGGTGTGACGGCCGGCGTGGTCGGCCTGCATCTGCCGGCCATCATGCTGCTGGCGTTCCTGCCGATCCTCGGCATCGCCGGTTCCTACTCCCGGCTGAACCGGGTGGAGCCCAACGCGGGCAACGGCTATGTGTGGGTGGGCCGTTCGCTCAACCCCTGGCTCGGTTTCATGGTGGGCTGGGTCAACTTCGTGGCGAGCGTGGCGTTCCTCGCGTACACCACGGCCGTCACCGGCTCCGCGATGCTGCAACTGGCCGGGGACGCGGGCCTGCACCGGATCGGCTCGCTCGCCCTGGATCCGGACTCGACCGCGCAGACGACGGCGGTGGGGATCGTCGTCCTGGTCGCCGTCACCCTCACCGCCGTGACGGGCGTGCGCACCGCGGCCCGGCTGCAGACCTGGCTGCTGGTCTTCGAGTACGCCGTGCTGCTGGGCTTCTGCGGATACGGCATCGTGGCCGGCCCGCACCCCTTCCGGCTGTCCTGGTTCAACCCGTTCGAGATCCCCTCGGCGACGGGGTTGGCGCAGGGGCTGCTGCTGTCGGTGTTCTGCTACTGGGGCTTCGATGCCGCGTTCACCGTCAACGAGGAGGTACGCGACCCTCGGGACGCCTCCAAGGCCGGGACGATCACCCTGGTGACGATGCTCGGACTCTTCCTGCTCGGCTCGATCGCCTTCCAACGGGTGCTGTCCGAGGGCGAGCTGGCCGGGCACGGGGCGCAGGGGCTGGCGTACTTCGGTGACCGGCTGGCCTCTCAGCCGCTGGCCGCACTGCCCCTGGTGGCGCTGATGTTCTCGGCGGTGGCCTCGCTGCAGGCCGGGGTCATCCCGACGGCCCGTGGCATGTTCGCGATGAGCCGGGACCGTACCCTCGGACCGGTGTGGTCCAAGGTCAGCCCCCGGTACGGGACGCCGGCGGTCGGAACCCTGCTGATCGGGGCCCTGGCCACGACGGTGGCGGTGCTCGCGCTCGTCATCCCGCGCCTCTCCGACATGATCAATGCGACGGTGAACGCCGTCGGGATCGTCGTCGCCCTGTCCTACGCGCTCACCGCGCTCGCCGCCGCCGTGCGCTTCCGGTCCCTGCTGCGCGAGGACTGGCGGCAGGGGGTACGAGCGGTGGTGCTGCCCACGCTGAGCGCCCTCACCCTGCTGGGGCTCGGCGGCTACCTCGGCTGGTCCTTCTACAGCTCCGCCGACCACTTCGAGGTCAGCGCGGACAACGGCTGGTTCCTGCTGCTCATGCCGCTGGCGATGATCGCGTCCGGATTCGTCGTGGCCGCGTGGGCGAGGTGGGTGCGCCGATCCCCGTACTTCCGCACCGGCGTGGGCACCGACGCCGACTCCCAGCAGCTTCTGACCACCGCCAACTGACCTACCAGGAAAGGCATCATGCACGCTGATCTGCTCTTCACCGGCGGCCCCGTCCTCACTCCCGAGGGACGTACCGCGACCGCCGCGGCCGTCACCGGGGGCCGCATCACCGCCGTCGGGCACGGCGAGGTGCGCGAACTGGCCGGGCCGCGCACGGAGGTGGTCGACCTGGCCGGGCGGCTGCTGCTGCCGGGCTTCCAGGACGCGCACGTCCATCCGGTGCCGGCCGGGCTGGAACTGTCCCAGTGCGACCTGACCGGCAGGACGACCGCCGAGGACACCGTGGCCGCCGTACGCGCGTACGCCGAGGCCCATCCCGAGCGGGAGTGGATCCTCGGCGGCGGCTGGTCGATGGAGGCGTTCGAGGGCGGAACGCCGACGAAGGAGCTGCTGGACGCGGTCGTCCCGGACCGGCCGGTGTACCTGCCCAACCGGGACCACCACGGCGCCTGGGTGAACAGCCGCGCACTGGAGCTGGCCGGCATCGACCGGAACACGCCCGACCCGGCCGACGGACGGATCGAGCGGGACGCCTCGGGCGAGCCGAGCGGCACGCTGCAGGAGGGTGCGATGCAGCTGGTCGGCCGGCTGACCCCGCCCGCCACAGCGGCGGACCGGCTGGCCGCGCTGCGGCACGCCCAACGGCATCTGCACGCGCTCGGCATCACCGCCTGGCAGGACGCGCTGGTCGGGGACTTCCTCGGCATGGACAACCCGGCCGAGGCGTATCGGACGGCGGCCCGGGACGGCTCGCTCACGGCGCGGGTGACCGGCGCCCTGTGGTGGGACCGGGAGCGCGGGGCCGAGCAGATCCCCGAACTCGTCGAGAAGCGGGCCGCGTTCAGCCACGGCCGGTTCCGCGCGGGCACCGTGAAGCTGATGCTGGACGGGGTCGCCGAGAACCACACGGCCGCGCTGCTCGACCCCTACCTCGACAAGTGCGGCTGTGCCACGGCCAACCGCGGCAAGAGCTTCGTCGATCCTGGCCAACTCCCCAAGTACATAACCGAGTTGGATGCGCTCGGTTTCCAGTGCCACTTCCACGCGCTGGGCGACCGGGCCGTACGGGACGCGCTGGACGCCGTCGAGGCGGCGCGCGCGGCCAACGGGCCGAGCGACACCCGGCCGCACCTGGCGCACCTGCAGGTGGTGCACCCGGACGACGTGCCGCGCTTCGCCCGGCTCGGCGCCACCGCCAACATCCAGCCGCTGTGGGCCGCGCACGAGCCGCAGATGGACGAGCTGACGATCCCGTTCCTCGGGCCCGAACGGGCCGCCTGGCAGTACCCGTTCGGGGCGCTGCTGCGCTCCGGGGCGCGGCTGGCGGCCGGCAGCGACTGGCCGGTGAGCAGCCCCGATCCGCTCCAGGGCGTCCATGTCGCGGTCAACCGTGTGGAACCGGGCGGCACCGGGCCGGTGTTCCTGCCGGACGAGCGGCTGAGCCTGACGGACGCGCTCACGGCGTACACGGCCGGTTCGGCGTACGTGAACCACCTGGACGACACCGGCCGGGTGGCCGTCGGGGCGCTGGCCGACCTGGTGGTACTGGACCGCGATCCGTTCGCCGGGCCGCCGGAGGCGATCGCGGAGACGAGCGTCGCGCTCACCTATGTGGGCGGGGAGCGGGTGTACGCGGCCGCCGGAGCGTGAGGCGGTTCGTTTGTCACCGGTGCACAAGTACCGTGCGGACAACTGTCCGTGAGTGATGAGCCCGCGGGAGTTACTCGCGGGTATCGTCACCAGGGTGCCGAAGAGAGCCGCAGCGGTGGGCGTGGACACGGGCGGCCCGTTCAAGGCGTTGCCCCCGGGTCTGCCGGACCGCCTCAGACCGTATGTCCCCGAGATCACCGAGGAGGTCGTCCGCGCGATCGGGACCGGGATCCCGGAGTACGCGCGCCCCATGGACGACACGTACATACAGGCCGTGAACCGCGGCGTGGACCACGCACTGCGCGGGCTGCTGGAGCGGATGGCCCAGCCGGACACCGACTGGGAGCCGGTGCGGGAGACGTACGAGCGCATCGGCCGCGGGGAGGCCGAGGAGGGCCGCAGCCTCGACTCGTTCCAGACGGCGCTGCGGCTCGGCGCCCGCGTGACCTGGCGCCGGGTCAACGCGCTGGTGGACGGCGGGCTGCTGCCCCGCCATGTGCTGGGCGCCTTCGGTGAGGCGCTGTTCCTGCACCTGGACGAGATGGCCGCCGCGGCGACCGCGGCCTACACCGAGGCCCGGCTGCACGCGGCCGGTGAACTCCAGCAGCGGCGGGCCCGGTTGGTGGACCTGCTGACCGCCGATCCCCCGGCCTCGGCGGGGGCGATCGCCGATCTCGCGCATGCCGCGCGCTGGACGGTGCCGCGGGCGGTGGCGGTGGTGGCCGTGGATCCCGGGCCCGGGGCGGGGCCGATCGTGCCGCCGGAGTTCCTCACCCGGTTCGACGTACAGCCCGCGCTGCTGGTGGTGCCCGATCCGGAGGGGCCGGGCCGGGCGCGGGCGGTGGCCGGGGCGCTGCAGGGGCTGCGCGCCGCGATGGGACCCACGGTGGCGCTGCACGAGGGCGCGCGGTCGCTGCGCTGGGCCACCGAGGCACTGGACCTCGTACGGCGCGGTGTGCTGCCCGGCACGGACGCGGCCGGCGGTGTGGTGCGCTGCCAGGACCACCTGTCCACGCTGCTGCTCCTGCGCGACGACGCGCTGCTGGACGCGATGGCCGAGCGGTGGCTGCGCCCGCTGGAACAGGTGCGCCCGCCTCAGCGGGAGCGGCTGGCGGAGACCCTGCTGGGCTGGCTGCAGTCCGGCCGCGGAGTCGCCGAGGTGGCCGCCCGCCTGGCGGTGCACCCGCAGACGGTCCGGTACCGGATGCGGCAGCTGGACGAGTTGTTCGGCGAGCTGTTGCACGACCCGGCGGCCCGCTTCGAGATCCAGCTGGCGTTACGGGCCCGGGAGCTGCGCGGGGGTGCCGCCGCCGGGACCGCGAACCCCGGGTGACTTCCTGGACAGGTGTCCGGGTATTCTGGACACCTGTCCAAGTAGAGGGAGGGGTCCGTCGGTCATGGAGATCGTGGCGAACGTGCTGGTCGGCCTGGTGGCCGCGCTGCACGCGTACATCCTGGTGCTCGAGATGTTCCTGTGGCAGAAGAAGCCGGGGCGGGGGCTGCACGGGTTCGATCCGGAGATGGCCCGGGCGACCGCGCCGATGGCCGCCAACCAGGGCCTGTACAACGGGTTTCTGGCGGCGGGCCTGGTGTGGGGGCTGATCGCGGCCGATCCGACCGGGTTCCGGGTGCAGGTGTTCTTCCTGTCGTGTGTCGTGGTGGCGGGCGTGTTCGGCGCCGTCACGGCCAACCGCCGCATCCTGTTCGCCCAGGCGCTGCCCGGCGCGCTGGCCCTGGCGGCCGTGCTCGCCGCACGATGACCCGGGTGCCCCAGGAGGACCCGCGGGCCGCGCGCACCCGCGCCCGGCTGCGCGCGGCCCTGCTCGCGGAGTGCGCCGAGCACCCGCTGGAGGAGGTCGGCGTGGCCGCGCTGGTGCGCCGGGCCGGGGTCGGCCGGGCCACGTTCTACGTGCACTACGACGGGCTGGAGGCGCTGGCGGTCGACGCGTGCGCGGACGTCGTACGGCAGGCGGTGGACGCGCTGCACGCCTGGCGGGGGCAGCCCGACCCGGTCAACTCGCCGCCCGCGCTGCGGGAGTTCTTCGCGAGCCTCGCCCCGCACGCGGCCCTGTACCGCTCCCTGCTCGCGCCGGGCGGCGGCGGGCCGCTCGGCCGGGTGCTGCACCGGGATCTGCGGGCCCGCAGCCTCGCCGAGCGCGAGCTGGCCGGCGCGGCGGACGCCCCGCTGGTCGCGTCGGCGGTGGCGGCGACCTTCGCGGGGGTCCTCGCGGACTGGCTGCACGGGCTGTTGGAGGCCGGGCCGGAGGAAGTCGCCGACCAGGTCTGGCAGTTGCTGGTCGCGCTGCACCGGAGCCGGTGACGGGTCACTGGCAGCCGATGCCGTGCTTCTCCTGCGGCCAGGCCTCCACTCCGTCGGCGGTGCGGACGTAGGCCGTGTCCTTGTCGTCGGTGAGCCACAGGTGCCAACCCCGGTAGTGGTACCCGGTGTCACGGGCGTCGGCCGGCATGGTCACGTCCTTGCGGTACGGCGCCTTGAGCAGGCCGTCCCGGCCGAGGACGCCCTCGGGGTCCCGGAGGTACGTGCGCTCGCCCAGGGTGAGGAGGTGGCCCGACTGCCAGCCGCAGTGTTCCGCCCCGGGCGAGCTGCTGAGCAGGCTCACCGGTACCCGCCGGCCGACCCGGTCCGTCCAGATCTCCCAGCCCTGGGCGGCCGTGAACGTCGCGGGGAGTTCGGCGGGGTCGCAGGAGGCGTTCGTCTCCGGGCCCCAACCGGGCCGGTCCTTCTGGTCCTTGGCCACCACGACGGCCACCTTGGTGCGGCCCTTGACGTCGAAGGAGTACAGCACCCGGTCCGCCTCCCTGCGTTCCACGCGGTAGCCGTGGTCGGGCTGCGCCGGCTGGAACATGTCGAAGTAGAGCTTCAGCCCCTCCTCCGGCGTGTCACCGCCGTCCGACTTGCTCCACCCGTCGGGGCCGCCGCCGTCGAAGATCTCCCCGTCGCACTCCAGTGCCCGGCCGGCGGCTCCGGAGGCCAGGAGCAGGGAGCGGGTGCTGCTGCCGTCCACGGCCTTGGTGGGGACGTACAGCGGTCCGCTGTACGGGGTGGCGGGCGCCGCGCCCTTGACCACCACCCGCACTCCCGTGCCGTCGTCGCACCCCACGGCCGTCACGGCCGCCAGCACCGCCACCGCCACAAGTCCTCTGCGCATGCCCGCCCCCTGTTCCTGGACTGTCCTTGCGCTCCTGCGACGCGGAGGCGGGCCGGAACGTTCGAGGCTCAGCGGGCCTGCTGGAAGGTCCGCCGGTACGCCTGCGGGGACACGCCGATCGAGGCGTGCAGGTGCTGGCGCAGCGAGGCGCCGGTGGCGAAGCCGACCTCGGCGGCGATGCGGTCCACCGACAGGTCGCTGGACTCCAGGAGGTGCCGGGCGCGGACGACGCGCTGCTGGACGATCCAGCGGCCGGGGCTGAGACCGACCTCGTCGTTGAAGCGGCGGGCGAAGGTGCGCAGGCTCATCCGGGCGTGCCGGGCGAGGTCGGAGAGGGTCAGCGGCTCGTCCAGGCGCTCCAGGGCCCAGGCGCGGGTGGCGGCCGTGCTCGCCGCGCCGCTCTCCGGGACCGGCTGCTCGATGTACTGGGCCTGACCGCCGTCCCGGAACGGGGGCACGACGCAGCGGCGGGCGACGGTGTTGGCCAGGTCGCTGCCGTGGTCGGTGCGGACGATGTGCAGGCAGATGTCGACGCCGGAGGCGGCCCCGGCCGAGGTGAGCATCCGGCCGTCGGCCACGAACAGCACGTCCGGGTCCAGCTCCACCCGCGGGTACCGGCGGCGGAACAGGTCGGCCACCTGCCAGTGGGTGGTGGCCCTGCGGCCGTCGAGAAGGCCCGCCTCGGCGAGGACGAATGCGGCGGTGCAGATGGAGACGATGCGCGCGTCCGGGCGGATCCGGGCGAGGGCCGCGGCGACCTCGTCGGGCAGGTCGGCAGGGATGTGGGAGGGAGGCATCGAGGTGACGATCACCGTGTCGGCGGTCTCCAGGATCTCCGGGCCGTGGTCGACGGTGATGCCGAAGTCGGCGTTGGTGCGCACCGGGCCGCCGTCGACGGTGCAGGTCGACACCTCGTAGCGGCCGTCGGCCGCGCCGAGGATCCGGCTGGGGATGCCCAGCTCGAAGGGGTAGACGCCGTCGAGGGCCAGGACGGCCACGCGCTCCGGACTCGCTGTGTCACGCATGGCACGATCCTATCGAAGCTTGGCAATCGTGCCATTTTCCGGACGGGCGAACCCCGGCAGGCTGGGTGACCATGAGCGATGTGAACACGATGCGTGCGATCAGTCAGGACGTCCTCGGCGGTCCCGAGGTGCTGAAGGAAGTACAGGTGGAGCGGCCGGCGCCGCGTCCGAACGAGGTGCTGGTCCGGGTGCGGGCCGCCGGGGTCAACCCGACCGACTGGAAGCACCGGGCGACCGGCGGGTTCCTGGGCGAGCCGCCGTTCGTCCTCGGCTGGGACGTCTCCGGCGAGGTCGTGGCGACCGGGATCGGGGTGGCTGCCTTCCGGCCCGGCGACGAGGTCTTCGGCATGCTGTCCTACCCCTTCGGCCACGGCTCGCACGCCGAGTACGTCACCGTCCCGGCCCGCGCCCTGGTGCACAAGCCGGCCTCCGTCGACCACGTCCAGGCGGGCGCGCTGCCACTGGTGTCGTTGACCGCCTGGCAGGCGCTGACGGAGCACGCGGGCCTGAAGCCCGGGCAGCGGGTGCTGATCCACGCGGCGGCCGGCGGGGTCGGGCACGTGGCCGTGCAGATCGCCAAGGCGCTGGGTGCGTATGTGATCGGCACGGCGAGCGCCCAGAAGCACGACTTCCTGCGGGAGATCGGCGTGGACGAGGCGATCGACTACCGGTCCGTGGACGTCACCGAGGCGGTGCGGGACGTGGACGTGGTGCTGGACACGCTGGGCGGCGAGACGTCCGTGCGGTCGCTGCGGGTGCTGCGTCCGGGCGGGGTGGTGGTGTCCATCCTTCCGGTCGGTGACCAGGACTTCTACGACGAGGCCGAGCGGCTCGGTGTGCGGGCGGTGCGGATGCTGGTGGACGCCGACCGGTCGGGGATGCGGGCGGTCGCGGACCTGGTGGAGCAGGGCAAGCTGCGGGCCGCGATCGCGGGCACGTTCCCGCTGGCCGATGCCGCCAAGGCGCACGAGCTGGGCGACACCGGCCGGACGACGGGGAAGCTGGTCCTGCTGGTGGACTGAGCCTTGGGGCTCAGAAGGTGAGTACGGGCTTGATCGCCTTGCCCGCGGTCATGTCCCGTACCGCCCGGTCGATGTCCGCGAACGGATAGGTGCTGATCAGGCGGTGCAGCGGGAGCCGCCCCTCCCGCACCAGCCGGACCAGGGCCGGGATGAACGCCTGGGTCTCGCTGTCGCCCAGGGTCAGGCCGACGATCCGCTTGCCCGCGAGCAGCCCGTTGACGTCCAGGGAGACCTCGGTGCCGAAGGGCGGGGCGCCGACGACGACCAGGGTGCCGCGGGCGGCGAGCGCGTCGACGCCCTCGCTCAGGACGCCTACGTTGCCCGTCGTCTCGACGACGCCGTCGGCGCCCCGGTAGCCCGTCAGGTGGTGGATCGTCTCGGGCACGCTCTCCTCGGTCGCGTCGATGGTGTGCGTCGCGCCCAACTCCTCGGCGAGTGCCAGCCGTTCGGGAACCCGGTCGACGGCGATGATCGTGGTGGCCGGGGTGAGCGCGGCCGCCATCACCGCCGACAGGCCGACCGCTCCGGCACCGAGGACGACGAGCGAGCTGCCGGCCTCCGGCTTCAGTACGTTCCAGACGGCGCCGACTCCGGTCTGCACCCCGCAGCCCAGCGGGGCGATCGACTCCAGCGGCACGTCCGGGTCGACCTTGACCAGACTGCGCTCGTCCACCAGGGCCCGCTCCGCGAACGAGGACTGGCCGAAGAAATGGCCGCCGAGCGGCTCTCCGCCGCGGCTGACGGTGTGGGTGCCGTCCGCCCGGCGGCCGCCGATCAGGTTGAGCGGCAGCCAGGTCGCACAGTAGGCGGGGTGGCCGCCGTGGCAGGTGCGGCACGCCCCGCAGGAGGTGAAGGACAGCACGACGTGGTCGCCGGGGGTCACACCGGTGACCTGGGAGCCGACGGCCTCGACGACGCCGGCGCCCTCATGGCCCAGAACTCCCGGGAGCGGGAAGGGCAGTGCGCCGCTCGCCACGCTGAGGTCGGTGTGGCACAGGCCGGTCGCCACCATGCGGACCAGCGCCTCGTGCGGTCCGGGCGCGTCGAGTTCGACCTCGCTGAGCGTGAAGGGCGCTCCACCGGACTCGACGACGGCGGCACGGGTGGTGATGGACATCCTGAACTCCTCGGTGATGCCGCTCAGTCGAGCGAGACGACGACGGACTTGACCTTGGTGTAGGCGGCCAGCGCCTCGGGGCCGTACTCGCGGCCGAACCCGGAGTTCTTGACGCCGCCGAACGGTACCGCGGGGTCGAGCAGCGCCCAGTCGTTGACCCAGACGATGCCGGCCTGGAGGCGGGCCGCGATGCGGTGGGCGCGGGCCAGGTTGCCGGTCTGGACGCCCGAAGCCAGGCCGTAGGGCGTGGAGTTGGCGAGCGCTACGGCCTCGTCCTCGGAGTCGAAGGGCTGCACGGTGAGGACGGGCCCGAAGATCTCCTCCTGGACCACCCGGGAGTCGTTCGGCAGGTCGGCGATGACGGTGGGCCGGTAGTAGAAGCCGCCGTTCAGGTCCAGGCGCTCGCCGCCGCAGACGATGCGGCCGCCCTCCTTGCGGGCGAGGTCGACGTACTCCTCGACCTTGCGCAGGTGCCGCTCCCCCGCCATCGGGCCGACGACCGTGTCCGGGTCGCGCGGGTCGCCGACCGGGACGCCGGGGACGGCCTGGGCGAGGATGCCGAGCAGGGTGCTGTAGACCGGGCGGGCGACCAGCAGGCGGGGGCCGCCCATGCAGAACTGGCCGGTGTTGAAGACGAATCCCTTGATGACGGCGCCGACCGCCTTCTCCAGATCGGCGTCCTCGAAGACGATGTGGGCCGCGTTGCCGCCGAGTTCCATGGTGACCGGTTTGAGGGCCTGGCCCGCGGCGCCGGCCACGTGCCGGCCGACGGCGGTGGAGCCGGTGAAGGCGATCTTGTCGACGCCGGGGTGGGCGAGCAGTGCCTCGCCGGCCACCGGGCCGCTGCCCGTGACGACGTTGACGACGCCGGCCGGGACGCCCGCCTCGGTGAGCAGCCGGGCCATGTACAGGGCGCTGAGCGGGGTCTCGTCGGCGGGCTTGTGGACGACGGTGTTGCCGGCGGCGAGGGCGGGGCCGAGCTTCGAACCGGCCAGGATCAGCGGGAAGTTGAAGGGGGTGATGGCGGCGACCACGCCGAGCGGCTCGCGCCGGGTGTAGGCCAGGGCGTTGAGGGGGGTGTCGCGGGTGGCGCCGTCGAGGGTGAAGGCCAGGGAGGCGTAGTACTCGTAGTCGTTTGCCGCGTTGGCGACGTCGACGGCCCTGCACAGGGTGATCGGCTTGCCCACGTCGAGGCTTTCCAGGGCCGCCAGTTCCTCGGCGTTCTCCCGGATCAGCTCGGCCACGCGGTGCAGGACGCGACCGCGCTCCCGGCCGCTCAGCCCGGACCACTCCCCCGCGTCGAAGGCCTCGCGGGCGGCGCGTACGGCGGCGTCGACGTCGTCGGCGCCCGCCTCGGCGACGGTGGTGACCGCCTGCCCGGTGGACGGGTCGATCACCTCCCTGCGGGCGCCGCCGGTGGCCTCGCGCCAGTGTCCGCCGATGAACAGCTGGCCCGGACCGGTGTCGATGGTGGTCGTCATTGCCCACTCCCCAGCATAGATCGCCAAGTTTTCAATAAACAGGATTCCTGTTGGTCTGCAGTCTCGTTTCGGTCAGGTTTCCTGTCAATGGTCTAGGGTGGGCGCATGGTCGGTACAAGGACAGGCCCGTCACTGCTCTACATGGTCAAGCAGGTGGAACTCGCCGCGCGCTCCCGCCTGGACGAGCTGGTCAAGCCCGCCGGGATCACAGCCCTGCAGTACACGGCCCTCACGGTGCTGGAGCGGCACGACGGTCTCTCCGCGGCCCAGCTCGCCCGTGACTCGTTCGTCACCGCCCAGTCCATGGCCGACCTCGTGCGCTCCCTGGAGACGCGTGGACTGATCCGCCGCGAGCGCAATCCGCAGAGCCGGCGCGAGCTGCTGATCCTGCTCACCGACGCCGGGCGCGAGCTGCTGGCGCACTTCGCCGAGCCGGTGCGGGAGCTGGAGGAGCGGATGGTCGAGGACCTCACGACGCATCAGCGGGAGCAGTTCCGGCGGGCGCTCTCGAAGGCGTGGCACGCGCTGTCGTAGCCCCGCGGAACCCCGCCGTCCTCATCCCGGAACGACACGCGGCGCCAAACTCGAAGACATATGTCAATCGAACATGCTCAAATTCCTTCCATCGAGGGTAACTTGACGGTCGAGAAAAGGTTTTCCAGGCGCGCGTGGGAGGTGATGCCGTCGTGCAGGAGGAGCCCACGCCGCTCACTCGGCATCTGCGCATACGCGAGGACCGCGGACACACGGTGCTGGAGTTCCGCGGCGAGATCGACATCGCGGCGGCGACGGAGATCACTCCCGCCCTGGACCGGGTCACCGACCGGCCCGGGGTCCGGATCGTGATCGACCTGCGGTCCGTGGAGTTCTTCGACTGCTCGGGGCTGCGCCTGCTCTACCGGGCCCGCAGCCGGGTGCTGGAGCGGGGCGGGCGGCTGCACCTGGTGTGCGCCCACCCGCTGACCCTGCGGGTCTTCCGGGTCACCGGGCTGTCCCGGTTGCTGCCGCCGCAGCCGACGCTGGACGCGGCCCTGGAACAGTCCGAGGCCGCGTCCGGCTCACTGTGACGACGGCGTCTAGGCGCTCCTCGAGTCCTCGAACAGGGCGCTCACGGACTCACCGTTGTGAATACGGCGTACGGCCTCGGCGAGCGCGGGGCCGATGGAGAGGATGCGCAGCTTGTCGGTGTGCTCGTCGAGGGGCACCGGGACGGTGTTGGTGCACACGATCTCCAGCACGTCGGGCTGCTCGCTCAGCCGCTTGAGCGCACCGGCCGCGAACAGGCCGTGCGTGCAGGCCACCCGGATCGAGCGCGGCCCCAACTCCCGCAGTTTTTGGAGGAGTTCGATGACGGTGCTGCCCTTGGCGATCTCGTCGTCCAGCACGATGACGTCCCGGTCGGCCACGTCCCCGATCACGGAGCTGATGCTCACCCGGTCGTCCGCGAACCGCTGTTTGGCGCCGGCCGCCACCTGTGCGCCGATCAGCCGGGCGAAGGCGGCGGCCTCCTTGGCGTTGCCGAGGTCCGGGGAGACGACCGTGGTGCGCGTGAGGTCGTACTGCCGGAAGTGCGCGGCCAGTTCGCGCAGCGCGTGCAGGTGGTCCACCGGCACGGAGAAGAAGCCGTGCACCTGCGGCGCGTGCAGGGTCATCGCGAGGACCCGGCTCGCGCCCGCCGCCACCAGCAGGTCGGCGACCAGCCGCCCGCCGAGGGAGATGCGGGGCGCGTCCTTCTTGTCGGAGCGGGCGTAGGAGTAGTGGGGCATGACCACGGTGATCCGGCCGGCCGACGCACCCCGGGCCGCGTCGCACATCAGCAGCAGCTCCACCAGGTGCTCCTGCACCGGCCTGACCAGCGGCTGGATCAGGAAGACGTCCCGTTCCCGGCAGTTGGCCTGAAGCTGCACCTCCAGACAGTCGTTGGCGAACCGGCTGACCCGGGTCGGGCTGAGCGGCACACCCAGGTGGGCGCAGACCTCCTGGGCCAGTTCGGGGTGGGCACTGCCACTGAAGACGGCGATGTCTCGCACGATCCGCTCCTCGCATGATCAACACGGGCTGCGCCGGTCATGCTACTGGCGACGCGAGACGGCCTGGCGCCTACGTCATTCGGTGCCAATCCGTCAACGCAGCGGTCTGGAACGGTATCCGGTGGGAATCCGGTGAGGAGGAAGGAGGGCCGTCGACATGACGACTTCCGAAACGCGGCTCCCCCGACGCATGCCCGGCTGGGCCCGGGCACTCACGGCGTTCGTGCTGGTGCTCGCGGTGCTGTTCGCCGGGATCAGGCTTGCCGTGCTCCCGGGCGTCAAAGACCTGTTCGGTACCGAGTCGCACGACCGTTCCGGCCCCGCACTCCTCAAGTCCATTCAGGACATGAGCCGTTACGACGCCGCCTCCGGCACCTTCCAGGTCGTCGTGGACCTGGAGAAGAACGCCAAGTACCTGCCCGACGCTCTCCACGGCAGCCGCACCCTGTACGTCGGCGCGGGCACCGTGGACGCGTACGTCGACCTCGGCCGGGTCGGCGAGAAGGACGTGTCGGTCAACGGCGACCGCACCTCGGCCACGCTCCGGCTGCCGCACGCCCGGCTCGGCAGGCCGGCCCTGGACCCCGACCACTCCTACGCCGTGTCCAAGCAGCGCGGTCTGTTCGACCGGCTCGGCGACCTGTTCTCGGACAACCCCAACAGCGAGCAGGCGGTGCAGAAGCTGGCGGTACGACACATCGGCGATGCCGCGCGCAGCAGCGGCTTGACGGCGCGGGCCGAGACCAACACCACCGGCATGCTGCAGGGCCTGCTGCGCTCTCTCGGCTTCAAGGAGGTACACGTCCGGTACGGATCCTGATCCGCTCCCGCCGATCAGCCGCCCAGCACGCCCGGCAGGGTCAGCGCGCCCAGCACGGTGGCACCGACCAGGAGCCAGGCCACGTAGTCGCCGACGTGGCCCGACTGCAGGCGGCGCAGGGGCAGCGCCCAGTCCGGGGTGGCCAGCCGGCGCGGGCGGGTCACGGCGAGGGCGGCGAGGCCCACGGCGAGCAGGGTGGAGACCAGGCCCAGCAGGATGCCGTGCGGCGTCCAGTGGACGGAGGTGTGGGCGCCGCCCGACCCGGCCTCGTTGACCGAGCGGGCCACCACTGCGGCGAGGCCGGGGGCCACGCCGACGGCGAAGGCGGCGGCGAGCAGCACGGCGGGCACCGCGGTCATGGAGTCCGGGATACGGCTGAGTCTCCTGCCGGTCTCGGGCCGCTCGTCGGACCCGCTGGTCTCGTACGCGGCGTCCTCCGGGCGCGGCCCGAGCCCCAGGAACACCCGGGCGGTGACCCGCAGGACGGCGCCCGCGGTCACCGCGGAGGCGAGCACGTACACCAGGGTGAGCGGGCCGCCGACCGCCTCCTCGGTGATCGCCTTGCCGAGGGCCGTCCCGAAGGGCGGCAGGCCCGCCAGCGCGAGCCCGCCGATCGCGAACATCACCCCGAACGCCCGCATCCCGCGCGCCCTGCCGTGCAGGGCCTGCTCGTCGACGCTGCCGAACCGGTCCAGGAGGGCGCCGGTGCAGGCGAACAGCGCGGCCTTCACTCCGGCGTGTCCGAGGAGGTACAGGGCGATCCCGTCGTCGCCCTCGGGGGTGAGCACGCCGAGGCCGACGAGGAACAGGCCGGTGTGCGCGACCGTGGAGTAGGCGAGCAGCCGTTTGATGTGCCGCTGGTACCAGCACATGACGGCGCCGATCGCGGCGGTGAGGACGCCCAGGGTCACCAGGGCCCGGGTCAGGTCGGCGGCGGGGATGCCGCCGGGTCCGGCGAAGACGGTGCCGTACACGCGCCAGACGCCGTAGGCGCCGAGTTCGACCATGACGCCGGACAGCAGCATGCACACCGGGGTGGGCGCGACCGCGTGCGCGTCGGGGAGCCAGAAGTGGAACGGCACGGCGGCCGCCTTCACCAGCAGCCCGGTCATGACCAGCACGAAGGCGGCGAGGACGAGGGCGTCCGGCCCGCCCTGGCCGGCCGCGTCGTCCAGGCCGCGCCCGATCTTCGTCATGGCCAGTTCGCCGGTACGGGCGTACAGCAGGCCGATGCCCATCAGCATCGCGTACGCGCCGAGGGAGTTGACGACGCCGAAGGTCAGCGCGCCCTGCACGGCCTTCGGCTCGTCGATCCGGTAGCCGGTCAGCGCATAGGCGACGACGCTCATCAGCTCGAAGAACACGAACGCGTTGAACAGGTCGCCGGCGAGCGCGAAGCCGCACATCGCCCCCTGGAAGACCAGCATCAGCGCGGGGTACGAGCCGGCGTGGCCGCGCGGCGGCTCGTCGAAGTAGCGCCAGGAGTACACGAGGGCGGACAGGGTCAGCAGCGAGTCGAGCGCGGCCATGCCCAGCGCCGGACCGTCCCCGACCAGCACGATGCCGACGCTCTCCCCGTCGACGGGCCGCCAGCCGCCGACCCATTCCACCAGCGGCGGCGCGGAGTTGAGCAGCAGCACGAGGGCCAGGGCGGCCGTGGCGCCGGAGACGGCACACCCGGTGGTCTCGGCGACGGCCCGGGGCAGCCGGCGGCCCGTGGCCACCAGCAGGGCGGCCCCGAGCAGCGGCACCGCGAAGAGCAGCGGGAGCAGGTGGTGCATCAGCCGCGCAGCTCTCTCAGCTCGTCCGGGTCGAGGGTGCCGTGCCGCTTGGCGATCTGCAGGACCAGGGCGAGCAGCAGCGCCGTGACGGTGGCGCCGACGACGATGTCGGTGAGGGTGAGGGCCTGCACGATCGGGTCGACGACCGGCCGGGACCCCGGTGCAAGGTCGGAGAAGACCGGCGCGGTCGCCCCGTCCCGGTAGCCGACGGCCAGCAGCAGGACGTACGTGGACGACTGGCACACGGCCAGGCAGCCCACGGTGTGGATCAGGTTGCGGCTGGTGGCGAGGCCGTAGCAGCCGGTCAGGAAGACGTAGGCGGCGACCAGGTAGGGAAGGACGTGCATCACGGCGTTCTCAACTCCCCCGTTCCTCCTCGATCTCGACGGCCTGGTCCAGGAACCCCGCGAGCAGCAGGACGACCGCGCTCGCCACCTCCATGCCGACGGCCGCGTTCAGCAGGGGGACGGTGCCGCCGGAGGACAGCGTGTTGAAGGTGCCGTACGGCAGCAGTGTGTTGGCCAGGAACGCGGTGCCCGCGAGGAGGCCGGCGAGGCCCAGGACGGCGTAGGCGGAGACGGCGAGCGCGTCGCAGACGTCGAACACACCGAGGGGGCGGACGCGTTCCAGGGCGCGGTAGTCGGCGCCGAGGTACAGCAGGTGCAGGGCGGTCGCGGCGACGACCCCGCCCTGGAAGCCGCCGCCCGGGCTGAGCTGGCCGTGCGCGATGACGTAGAGGCCGGTCAGGAGGGCGACGGGGAGCGCGATCAGGGCGTAGCGGCGGACGGGCAGGGCCACTTCGGCGGGTTGCGGCTGCGCCCGGTGCTCGTCGCGGGCCTCGCGCAGGAGCACCAGGCAGCCCAGGACGGCGGCGAACAGGATGCTGATCTCGCCGAGGGTGTCGTAGGCGCGCTGGTCGAAGTTGAGGGAGGCGATCGTGTTCGCGGTGTGCCGGGCGAGGGAGGCAGCGACCGCCCGTTCGCCGTACGGGTGCCGGCGGCCGCCGAAGGCGGGCAGGTCGAGGCAGGCGGCGACCAGCAGGGCGGCCACCCCCGCGCCGCCGACGGCGAGCAACCACAACCGCAGCCGCTGGCTCACCGCGCGCGGTCCTTCGCCCGGGCCTGCCGTCTGACCTTGCGCACCGAGAGCATGATGAGCAGCGGGGTGAGCGCGGAGCCCACGGCCAGTTGCGACAGGCCGACGTCCGGGGCCTGGAGCACGGTGAACAGGACGGCCAGGACGACACCGAGCACGGACAGCACCAGGGCCTGCCGGGCCGGTTCGCGCTGGGCCACGGCGGCGGTGGCGGAGGCGGCCACGAGCAGCAGGGCCACGACGATCACGGCATCAGCCATGCCGCATCCCCTCGCGGCCGCCCGGTACGGCGACGCCCCCTGCGTTAGGCACCTCGCACCCCCCGGAACCCGCCCGCCAGTGCCCGGGACGCGATGACGTTGCCGCCGATCAGCAGGGCGCCGATCAGGAGCAGCTTCACCATCGCCCGGCTCGGTCCGGTGGCCACGCACACGGCGACCACGACCGCGGCGCTCAAGCCGGCGGCGGCCCAGGTCAGTGTCCAGGCGCGCGGCCGGTCGTCCAGCAGTTCGTCGGCGAGCAGGCGGGCGAAGACGAGGGTGCCGACCGGGCCCAGCAGGGCCATCAGCAGGGCGAGGTCGACGTAGGAGGGGCGGCCGTAACCCTGGGCGAGGAGCAGCAGGGCCGGGCAGACCGCGGAGGTGGCGAGGTTCTGGGCCATGACCCGGCGGGGCAGCGGGCCGGTGGCCGTCCCCCACAGGGCGGCCGCCCCCGCCCCGCCCAGTTCGACGGTCGCCGCGAGGAGCCAGCCGTTCACCGCCAGGTCACCGCCCGCCGCCCGGCCCGGGCCGCCAAGGCCCCCACGGCGGCGGCGCTCGCGCCGACGATCCGCTCCAAGGTGTCGACCGACGAGACGAGCACCAGCCACAGCAGGGCGAGCCCGGCCCACCAGGCCAGGAGTTCGCCCACGGCGAGAAGCGTGGTACGCCCTGTCATCCGCCACCTCCTCGGTCCGCTCCGCCCGACTGCGCGGGCCTGTGTCCGCTCAGCCGCTCGGGGCATCCAAGCACCGCCCGGCCGGGTGCGGGGCGGCGGCGCGCGGACCCGGGTCCCGAGTGCCCCGGGAGCGTGAACCGAATCCGCCGGCGCGCACCCGGCGTCGTCCGGGCGGCGGCATCCCGGGCCGTTGTATGGGTAACCGCCTTACAGCAGCGGGAAGTTGAAGACCGGAGGATCTCATGGCCCGTACCGCCCTGCGCCTGCCCGGGTTACTGCGCGCCCCGAAGAAGCGGGAGCGGGCCGAGGAGGCCCGCCCTCCAGCCACACGGCACGCGCTCATGCTCCCCGTGCGGCTGCTGGCGATGCTGGTCGCTTTCGCGTTCATGGTGGCCTTCGCCGTGATCCTGGCCCGGCTCACGCTTCAGCCGTCCCCGGCGTCGGTGCCCCTGACACACAGCAATCTGCACCCGGGCCGCTCGCTGCGGGCCTACGCGGATCACGCGCAGGTACGGGACGCCGTGAGGCAGATCGGCGGGAACGTGCTGCTCGGTGTGCCGTTCGGGGTGCTGGTGCCGGTGCTCGCGCCGCGCGCGCGAAGGGTGCTCCAGGTGCTGGCGTTCACCGCGCTCGTGATGCTGATGGTGGAGCTGGTCCAGGGGGCGCTGGTCACCGGGCGGGCCTTCGACATCGACGACGTCATCCTCAACACCGCGGGAGCTCTGGTCGGTTGGCTGCTCCTCGGGTGGCGGCTCGGGCGTGCGGTGCATGCGCGCGTGCGCAGGACGCCGGCCGATTGATCGTCAGCGAGAGGTCCGTACCAAGGTATTGACGCCCACTTATCTCACTTCTTAAATCAAGAGGCGTCACGATTCCCTGTCAACGCATCACACACCCCCACGTGAAACGGAGAGCCATGGCCTCCCCCCGCCTCCTCCGCAGATGTCTGTTCGCCGCCCTGTCCGCAGCGCTCGTCGCCTCGGCCGCCGTCGGTCCGGCCCGGGCGCAGACCGCGGCCCCGGCGGCCGCGGCGGTGACCACCTTCTCCGACACCTTCGACGGGGCCGCGGGCTCCGGGGTCGACTCCTCGAAGTGGACGCTGGAGACCGGCGACAACGTCAACAACCACGAGCGGCAGTACTACACGTCCGGGACCAGGAACGCGGCCCTGGACGGGCAGGGCCATCTGGTGATCACGGCCCGGAAGGAGAACCCCGCGGGCTACCAGTGCTGGTACGGCAGCTGCCAGTACACCTCGGCCCGGATGAACACCGCCGGGAAGTTCAACGCGCAGTACGGCCATGTCGAGGCGCGGATGAAGATCCCGCGCGGGCAGGGCATGTGGCCCGCGTTCTGGATGCTCGGCACCCCGGTCAACTGGCCGGACTCGGGTGAGATCGACGTGATGGAGAACGTCGGGTTCGAACCCTCGACCGTGCACGGCACCATCCACGGCCCGGGCTACTCCGGATCGGGCGGCATAGGCGCCGGCTACTCCCTGCCGGGCGGGCAGGCCTTCGCGGACGCCTTCCACACCTTCGCCGTCGACTGGGCGCCCGACTCGATCACCTGGTCGGTGGACGGTAACGTCTACCAGCGGCGCACGCCCGCCGACCTGGGCGGGAAGACCTGGGTGTTCAACAAGCCGTTCTTCCTGATCCTGAACCTGGCGGTCGGCGGCTACTGGCCGGGCGACCCGGACGGCTCCACGCAGTTCCCGCAGCAGCTGGTGGTCGACTCGGTGTCGGTGACGACGAGCGACAGCGCGGCCGGTGTCCCGATCCGGGGCCTGGCGGGCAAGTGCGTGGACGTGGCCGGCGCGAACTCCGCCAACGGCACCCCGGTCCAGCTCTACGACTGCAACGGCACGGTCGCGCAGGCGTGGACGGTCGGCTCGGACGGCACGATCCGGGCGCTCGGCAAGTGCCTGGACGTCACCGGCAACGGCACGGCGGACGGCTCGACCGTCCAGCTGTGGGACTGCTCGGGCGGCGCCAACCAGAAGTGGGCCGTCTCGGCGGCGCACGACATCGTCAATCCGCAGGCGAACAAGTGCCTCGACGTGACCGGGAACAACGCGGCCAACGGCACCCGGCTGCAGATCTGGACGTGCTCCGGCGGCGGCAACCAGAAGTGGACGGTCGGCTGAGCCGCGTCCGGATCAGATGAGTGTCCAGTGGTACTGGCCGCCGCCCACCCAGCGGACCGCGTCCGGGTCGTTCAGGTCGTGGATCGTGATGCCGTGGGTGGCGGCGACCTCCAGCACGTCGGTCGCGGTCCTGGCCCGGCCGACCACCTGACCGTCGATCTCCACCACCCGGAAGGGCGGCTCCCCCGGCTTGCCCGGGCACACGCCGTGCACCAGGACCCGCGGATGGGAGATGTAGGGCACTGCTTGTTCGGTCATGCAATAGAGCGTAGAACGCAACCGGCGCCGACGACTCGTCCGCGGGAGCCGTCCAGGAGAGGGAGGGGGCGCCCAGGGCCGCTGTGGTCGCGGAGCGTCGTCGGCTGCGGAACCCTGGAGGGGCATCGCGCGCTGGAGGTGACCATGGATCCCGTCGCGGCCCTGGACCGGATCGCCTTCCTGCTGGAGCGGTCGCTGGCGCCCACCTACCGGGTGCGCGCCTTCCGGACCGCCGCCCGGGTGCTGTCCGCGCTGCCCGAGGACGAGGTCGCAGAGCGGGCGGCGGCCGGGACGCTGGAGTCGCTGAAGGGGGTCGGGCCGAAGACCGCGCAGGTGGTGCGGGAGGCCCTGGCCGGGGAGGTGCCCGGCTATCTGCGCACGGTGGAGGAGGAGAGCGGCGGGCCGCTCACCGCCGAGGGCGGCACCGAGCTGCGGGCGCTGCTGCGCGGGGACTGCCACACGCACTCGGACTGGTCGGACGGCGGCAGCCCGATCGAGGAGATGGGGCGTGCGGCGGCCCGGCTCGGCCACGAGTGGACGGCCCTGACCGACCACTCCCCCCGGCTGACCGTGGCCCGGGGCCTGTCCCCGGAGCGGCTGCGTGAGCAGCTGGAGGTGGTGGCGGAGCTGAACGCGCGGTGGGCGCCGTTCCGGCTGCTCACCGGCATCGAGTGCGACATCCTGGAGGACGGCTCGCTGGACCAGGAGCCCGAGCTGCTGGAGCGGCTGGACGTGGTGGTGGTGTCCGTGCACTCCAAGCTGCGGATGGACTCCCGCTCGATGACCCGCCGCATGGTGGCCGCCGTACGCGATCCGCACGCGGACATCCTCGGCCACTGCACGGGACGCCTGGTCACGGGCCGTGGCCGGCCGGAGTCGGAGTTCGACGCGGACGAGGTGTTCGCCGCCTGCGCCGAGTCGGGTACGGCGGTGGAGATCAACAGCCGTCCCGAGCGGCTGGACCCGCCGCGGCGGCTGTTGCGCCGGGCCGTGGCGGCCGGGGTGCTGTTCTCGGTCGACACCGACGCGCACGCGCCCGGCCAGCTGGACTGGCAGATCCTGGGCTGCGCCCGGGCCGAGGAGTGCGGGGTGTCCGCCGAACGGGTGGTGACCACCTGGCCGGCCGAGGAGCTGCTGGCCTGGACGCGGGAGGGCCGTACGCCGACCCGGGCGTCATGAGAAAGCCCCGACCGTGACGGGGGAATCACGGCCGGGGCGGCCAGGTGGTGGGCGCGGACGGCGGTCGCCTCTCGGCGAAGGGCACCACAGGGCTTCAGCCGAACGATCGTCCCTGTGAGCGAATGGTGAGGCCCGGGGACACTGTCCCATCCGCACCCACGGCTGGTTCAACGGGCAACCACCTTCTGGTGTTCCAGCCGGCTGCCGTGAGGTGCGTCACGCCACTCCCCCGGTCAGCGCGGTGCCCGTTCCTGCAGCGCGGCCCGCCAGGCGGGGTGCCGGTCCTCGGTGGCCTGTTCGGCGCGGCGGCCGCCGCGCGCGAAGAAGTCGGCCAGGGGCAGGATCGCCGCGCCGACGGTGACCGCGTCGGGGCCGAGCCGGCCGAGGTCGATGCCGACCTTGTCGGCCGGGTACCGCAGGGCGTACGTCCTCGCGTGGCGGCGTACGGCGGGCAGGAACCGGGTGCCGAGCTGGAGTCCGGCCCAGCCGCCGATGAGGATCCGCTCGGGCTGGAAGAGGTTGATCAGGTCGGACAGGCCGGCGCCCAGGTACTCGGCGGTCTCCTCCAGGACGGCGAGCGCGACCGGGTCGGGTTCCCGGTCCTCGGCCGGGTAGGCGGCGGCGAGCATCGCGGTGAGCGCGGTCTCCTCGTCGGCGCCCTCGGGCGGCCGTCCGCCCTCCTCGCGCCAGCGGGCGAGCAGCGACTCGGCACCCGCGTAGGCCTCCAGGCAGCCGGGCGCACCGCACCGGCAGCGGCGCCCCCGCACCCGTACGGTCAGGTGGCCCCACTCGACGGCCCGCCCGTGCTCCACCTCGGGGGTGACCAGGCAGGCGCCGACACCGGAGCCGAAGAGCACCACCACCGCGTTGCGGGCGCCGCGTCCGCCGCCGAACCACATCTCGGCCTGGCCCAGGGTCTTGGCGCCGTTGTCGATGAAGTACCGCACGTCGTCCGGCAGTCGGGAGGTCGAGCGGAGCAGCTCCTCCAGCGGGACCGCGTCCCAGCCGATGGTCTGCCCGTGCACGACGGCACCCCGGTCCGCCGTGTGCTCGACGATGCCCGGGACGCCGACGCCGACACCGAGCAGCCGCTCGGGCGAGGCCGCCTCGGCCTCCAGGACCTCGGCGATGCCGTCCCGGATGTGGCCGACGATGACGTCGACGTCGTAGCCCTGCTGGGTCAGCGGGCGTTCGGTGCGGGCGAGTTCGGTGAGGGCCAGGTCGAACAGCTCGACGCGGACGCGGGTCTCGCCGACGTCGACGCCGATCATCTGGCCGCTGTGCGGCGACACGCGCAGCAGGGTGCGGGGGCGGCCGCCGTCGGAGTCGACGCTGCCGGCCTCCTCGACCAGTCCGTCGGCGACGAGGTCCGCGACCACGTTGCTGACCGAGCCGGAGCTGAGTCCGGTGACCGGGCCCAGCTCGAAGCGGCTGAGCGGGCCGTCGAAGTACAGCCGTTGCAGCACGGCCGTGCGGTTGCCCCGTCTGAGGTCGCGTACCGTTCGCCCGTTCCGCCCCGCCATGTGGCTCCCTTCGAACCCTGTCCCGACCTGCAACATACCCCTCGGAACCGGCTGCACGCGACTTTCCGCCACCCCTTATTTCATGTGATGAGCTAAGCGCCGGCCGCCTTGATCTCGTCCAGCGCGGCGACGAGTTCCGGGGCGACGGCCTCCTGGACCCAGCGCTCGTGGCCCTCGTCGACCGCCCGCGGGACCGTCTCGACCAGCATGATCAGGTAGAGGTAGGCCCGGTAGAGGGCGAGCCGGAGGCGCTCCGCGCGCCCGAGTGCGGCGTGGCCGCCACCCTGCCGGTAGCCCGCGAGGAAGGCCTCGTCCTTCTCGATGTCGTCCAGCAGGGCGAGGGAGACGAAGTCGGCGAGGGGATCGCCCCAGAACATCCGCTCGCCGTCGATGAGGCCGCCGATGCGGGGGCCGTCGGACGTGCGGTCGACGAGGATGTTGCCCTGCCACAGGTCGAAGTGGACGGGGCGCGGAACGGTAACCTCGTCCAGGGCGTCGTGCGCGGCCCGGGCGGTACGGGCCACCTCGTCGGCGGGGCGGGGCAGCCGGGCCCGGTAGCGGCGGGCGTCGTCCAGGACCGCGTCGAACATCGCGGTGAACGCCGTCCGCCAGTCGGGGGCGAGCGGGCCGAGGGCACCGGACGGGTAGCCGTAGCCGGGCCCGGTCACCCGGTGCAGGCGGGCGACCTGACGGCCCAACTCCCCGCGCAAGTCGGCTCGTTCGGCGTCGGTGAGGGAGTCGTCCCAGGGTGCGCCGGGGCAGGCGGTCTGCAGCAGGTGCCGTACCTCGGGGGTGTCGTCGGCGTGGAGTGTGCGGGGTGCGGGAACGCCGGCCTCTTCGGCGGCGCGGCTGAACACCGCCTCGGAGTGCAGCAGCCGGGCCTCGTAGCGCAGGCCCGGTGCGGTCGGCGCGGCCTTCAGGACGCAGCGGGTGCCGTCGGTGAGCCGCAGTTCCTCAACGGTGTTGTAGGTGCCGCCGGCCAGCGGGCGCACCCCGGCCAGCCGGCCGGGGTCGATGCCCGCCGCGGTCAGGACCCGCCGGGCCCGCTCCTGCGACTCCCCCATCGTGCGCCCCCTCCCGCGCGGGACTAGCCCGCCGCGTACACGTCCTCCACGTAACGCCCGTCCGCCACGAGCGAGTCGAGCCACCGCCCGGCCGTCGCCTCGTCGGCGCCGGGAGTCCGTTCCCGGTACAGGGTACGGAACGCCTCGCGCACTCCGGGTGCCATCCGGGAGCCGTCGCCGCAGACGTACACCCGGGCTCCGGTGTTCAGCAGCTCCCAGACCTCGTCGGCCTCGGCGGCGATGCGGTGTTGCACGAACAGGGCGCCGTTCTTGGGGGCGGCGCTGAAGGCCGGGCGCAGGGACACGGCTCCGGCCGTCTCGGCGGCGCGGAGTTCACCGGCGTGCAGGAAGTCGGCGTCGGGGGCGTCACAGCCGAAGTAGAGCAGGGCCGGGGGGAGTTCGGTGCCGGCGGCCCGGGCCGCGGTGCGGTCGGCGACGGCTCCGCGGAACGGGGCGAGGCCGGTGCCCGCGGCGACCATCACGATGGGTGCGGTGCCGTCGGTCCGGAAGGCCTCCCGGCACGGCTGGACGCGGGCGTACACGGTGTCGCCGGGCCGCAGGGCGGCGAGGTGCCCGGATCCGGTCCCCCGGTAGCGGCCCTTGCCCGAGCGTGCGGGGGCGTCCAGCACGGAGACCATGAGGTCCGCGTGACGCGGGTCGGCCGCCGGGGAGGAGGAGATGGAGTAGTGGCGCGGGCGCAGCGGGGTCAGCAGGTCGAGGAGGCGCGGCCAGTCCAGGGCCCCGCGCAGGGCGGGGTGGTCCTCGGCGATCTCCACCAGGGTGCGCGGATCGTCGCCGGTCACGGCCGCGAGGGCGGCACGCTCGGGCGGGCAGGGATCGGCCTCGGCGAGCAGGGCGAGCTGCCGTGCGGTCGGACGCTCCTGCAACTCGACATGATGTGTGAGCAGTTGATGTGCCGTCAGCGGACGGTCCACGGCGAGGCCGTCGCGGCGCGGGCGGGTGGCCCGGATGTCCAGGACCGTGTCGAGGTCGACGCCGAGCGCGGCGGCCGCACGCTCCACGAGGCCGGGGGCGTGGGCGGGGAGCACGGTCAGGTGGTCGGCGGTGCGGTAGGTGACGCCGTCGGGCAGGGCGATGCGCAGGAACCGCTTGGTGCGCGGGTGTCCCGGTGCGGTGAGGTCGTACGCCTCGGTGACGGTCATGGGGACCAGCCCGTGCCGCTCGGCCACGGCGTCCAGCGGGCCGCCGGTGACGGTGCGGACCTCGTACGCCGTGGCGGGCTCCTCCTCGGTGCCGGTGACGGCGTCCGGGTCGCCGTACTCCTGGAGGAGGGCGGTGCGCAGCCGGGCGGTGAAGTCGCGGACGGTGCCGGTCAGGTCGCCGGAGGCGTCGGCGGCGGCGCGGTCGGTCAGCCGGGTGGCGCCGAGTTCGGCGAGTCGGGCGTCGATGCGGGTGGGAACGTGCTGGTAGGTGGCGGACCAGTTGCGGTCGCCGACGCCGAGGACGGCGTAGGTCACGCCGGTGAGGTCCGGGGTGCCGTCGAGCCAGGCGGTGAAGGCGGTGGCGTCGTCCGTGGGGCGGCCGTTGTAGGAGGCGGCGGTGATGACGACGGGCCGGTCGGTGGGCAGGCCGTCCGCGTGGTCGTCCAGGGCGGCGACCTCGGTGGCACAGCCGACGGCGGCGGCCTCGTCGGCGAGCTGGGCGGCGAAGGCGCGGCAGGTGCCGTAGTTGCTGCCGTGCAGGAAGAGCGTGCCGGTGCCGGGGCGGACCCGGGCGGGCAGGGTGTCCGGGGCCGGGGTCCGGGCGCCCGCGGTGGCCGCGGTACCGGGCAGCGGGGCGTGGACGCGGTCCGCGGCGGTGCGCGGGGTCAGGGTGAGGGTGAGGCCCTCGGGCTTGAGGGTGAGAGTCTCCTTGACCGTGAGCGCGTAGTCGGCGTGGTCGTGCAACCGGTAGCGGTGGACCAGCATGGCCAGCAGCATGGTCGCCTCGTGCAGCGCGAACTGCCGTCCGATGCAGGCGCGTTCACCGGTGCCGAAGGGCTTGAAGGCGTGCACCGGGCGGGCCGCCTCCGCCTCGGGGGTGAACCGCTCCGGGTCGAACAGCTCCGGGTTGTCGCCCCACACGGGCTGCCGGTGCAGCATCGGGGCGAGCACGGTGACGGCCTGTCCGGCGCGCAGCGGGATCCGGCCGCCGAGCAGGGTGTCCTCGCGGGCGTGCCGGCTGAAGGCGGCGGCCGTCGGCCACAGCCGCAGCGCCTCGTTGAGGACCTGGCGGGTGTAGGTGAGGCGGCCGATGTCGTCGTACGTCGGCTCGGGGTCCGGGGTGTCGCCCCACAGCGCGTCGGCCTCGCGCTGGACGAGCCGGAGCGCGGTCGGGTGCTTGGCCAGGTAGTAGAGGGCGAAGGACATCGCGCCGGAGGTGGTCTCGTGGCCGGCGATCAGGAAGGTGATGACCTGGTTGCGGATGTTGGCCAGGTCCAGGGTGGTGCCGTCGGCCGGGTGGCGGGCGCTGAGCATCAGCCCGAGGAGGTCCTCGGCCGTGCTCTGGTCGGTGCCGGTGCGGGAGGCGATGACGTCGTCCACGACCCCGGCGAGGTAGTCGGCGTCCGCGCGGAAGGCGGCGTCGGCCGCCGTGTGGTCCTGGCCCGGGGTGCGGGCGAGGCGGGTCATGGCCCATTCCAGGCAGCGCACCATGGACTCGACGAAGGGGTGCGGCTCGGCCCGCTCGAAGGAGCCGAAGTCGTAGCCGAATCCGGCCAGGCCGATGGTGTCGAGGGTCATGCGGGTCATGTCGTCGGGGACGTCGACCGGCTGACCGGCGCGGGCGGCCCGGTCCCAGGAGTCGATGAGCCGCTGGGCCACCTTCAGCATCACCGGGTGGTAGGTGCGCATCGAGCCGAGCGCGAAGGCGGGCATGAGGATGTCGTGCGCCTTGGCCCAGTTGGGCTCGTCGTTGTAGGCGGTGAACAGGCCGTCGGCGGTGAAGGCGCGCACGTTCTCCAGCGCGGGCCCGACGTGCTTGGCGAACCGTTCCTCGTCGGCGAGGTCCGCGACCAGGTCGGCGTCGGCGACGAACATGGCGTCGCGCCCGTGCAGCCGGCGCACCAGCACCGGACCGTGGGCACGCATCAGCTGCATGACCTGCTGAATGGGGGTACGGCCGGGCCCGGTGGCGGTGATGTCCACGACGGGGACGCCGGGCAGGGTACCGGCGGTCTCGGGGTGCAGTGCGGTGGGGGGCATGGCGCGACAACTGCCTTTCGCGGTACGGGGAGTACTGCGTTCCAGGGTGGTCGACCGATCGGGGGCGCACGGGCCGCGGCACTACACGATCGTGCAGTCAAAAGTCGGTACGAGGGCTTGCGCGGCGCCCGTGCGTTTGCCGCTGACCTGGCTGTTCGTCTTGGATGGGCAGAACGTCGGGAGGTGCGGATGGACGTGGGCCGGATCGAGGCCGTGGTGTGGCGCAACCGTGCGCTGACCCTCTTCGACCGGGTCTCCGTACCGGTCGCGGTCTGCGATCTGCACGGCCAGGTCAGGCTCGCCAACCCGGCGATGGCCGCGGAGTGCGGTACGACACCGGGGCGGCTGCGGGGCCGGGACGTGCTGGAGCTGTTCCGGCCGCAGGAGGCCACGCAGGTCGACCGGATCGCCGAGGCACTGCGACTGCGGCACCGCTCGCGCTACCAGGTGTCGGTGTGCTGGCGCTCCCCCGGCGGGGCCGAGCGGTACGGCGAGCTGACGGCGGACCCGGTGAGCGACAGCGTGGACGAGACACCGGCCCTGCTGGTGATGCTGCGCGTGCGGGGCGAGCGTACGGCCCACCGCGCACCCGAGCCCCCGCCGGTCACCCCGGTGGAGGGCCAGGTACTGGCGCTCCTGGCCGGGGGCGCCACCACGACCCGGGCCGCCCGCGAACTGGGCCTGAGCAAGGACGGTGTCACCTATCACCTGCGCCGCCTGTCGGCTCGCTGGGGCGCGGCCAACCGCACCGAACTGGTCGCCCGCGCCTACGCGTTGGGGGTGCTCGCACCGGGCGTGTGGCCGCCGGAGGCCAGGGCCGCCGAGGCGGAGTAGGGCGTGACGCCGGCCGCCCGGAAAACCATTCGCCCGCCCTCCCCCTGGCTGCCTAGGCTAGCCAGGAACCTAGACACCCTAGGTTCCTGGCTGCGAACCCGGAAGGCCCACCATGAAGTCCCTCACCGAGCAGGACATCCGCGACTCCTTCGTCAACTGCTCCAAGGGAGAGGCCAAGCGCCTGGCGGTCCCGCGGGACCTCGGTGAACGGCCCTGGGGCGACCTGGACTTCCTCGGCTGGCGGGATCCGGGGGCGCCCGACCGCAGCTATCTGGTCACCGAGCGGGCGAGCCGGCCCGTCGGTGTCGCGCTGCGCTTCCCGGCCTCGCAGCGCGGGTTCCTGCACCGCAGCATGTGCTCGGTGTGCTTGACCACGCATCCCGGCGGCGGGGTGTCGCTGATGACCGCCCGGAAGGCCGGCGCGGCGGGCCGCGAGGGCAACTCGGTCGGGGTGTACATGTGCACGGACCTGGCGTGCTCGCTGTACGTGCGCGGGAAGAAGGTGCCGGAGTCCGGGATGCGGTTCGAGGAGAGCCTGACCCTGGAGGAGCAGATCGCCCGTATGACGGGCAACCTGTCCGCCTTCGTCGACAAGCTGTACGCCTGAGGGTCAGCCACCGACGGTGAGCACGATCTTGCCCCGGTTCTCCCGGCTCTCCAGCCGCTCGTGCGCGGCGCGCGCCTCGGACAGGGGCAGCACGGTCTCGACCGGCACCCGGTAGGCGCCCGCGGCGACCCGTTCGGCCAGCTCGCGCAGGTCGGGGCGCGGGTCCCAGCCGTGGATCTGCAGGTTGGTGAGCTGGAAGCCGAGGATCGCGAGGTTCTTCGGGTAGAAGTCGCGGGTGTCCACGGTGCTCGGCTCCAGGGCGACGTTGGCGAGGGAGACGACCCGGCCGCCGTGCGCCGTCTCGCGCAGGCTCCGCCCGAAGGCCCGTCCGCCCACGGTGTCGAGGACGACCTCGGCGCCGCGCCCGCCGGTGAGCCGCAGCACCTCCTCGACCTCGGCCTCGTCGGCGTGCCGGGAGGTGTCCACGACCTCGGCCGCCCCGAACTGCCCGGCCCACGCGGCCTTTTCAGCCGAACCGGCGAGGGCGATCACCCGAGCGCCGGCCTCGGCGGCGATCTGCACCGCCGCGGTGCCGACACCGCTCGCGGCGGCCTTGACCACGACCGTGTCCCCCTTGGCGACCCTGGCCAGGCGGCGCAGGCAGTACCAGGCGGAGAGCCAGGCCACGGGCAGGGTCGCCGCCTCGATCGGATCCACGCCGTCGGGCAGCACCGTCACACGCGTGGCGGGCACGGCGGCCAACTCGGCGTAGAAGCCGGGTGAGTCGATGCCGTCGAGTGCCATCACCCGCTGGCCGACCTCGAATCCGGTGACCCCCTCCCCCAGCGCCGCGACCGTCCCCGCCGCCTCCGCGCCCGGGATCAGCGGGGGCCGCCCGGCCCGGTGGTAGACACCGGCCCGGACCAGCGCGTCCGCGCGGTTCACCCCCGCGGCCTCGACCCGCACCAGCACCTGCCCGGGTCCGGCCACCGGGTCCGGCACCTCCGCCGGCACCAGCACCTCGGGTCCGCCGAACTCCTCGATCCGCACCGCACGCATCTCGCACCATCCCGACGTCGAAAAGACCGGCGCCATGTGACACCGGTTGAACGGGTTTCACCATGCGACACTGCTTCAAGTGGTGTCAAGACACCTCTTCGATCGGTGTCGCACGTTAAGCTGAGGCCATGACCCAGCCATCCGACCCGGCCCTCACCTTCCCGTTCCTCGGCGGCCGCCCCTGTCTGGACTTCGTCGCCACGCTCGGAAAACGGCACGCCACGCCCCTGGAGCGGCTCCCCGATCCCGGCGCCCTGGGCCGCTGGATCACCGAGGCGGAGCTGGCCTCGGAGGACGGTCCGCTCACGGTCACCGCACGCGACCTGGCCGACGCCCGCGCCCTGCGCGAGGCGGTCTACCGCGTCGTATGGTCGGCGATGGCCGGGCGGGAGTCGGACGCGGTGGACGTGGCCCTGGTCAACGAAGTGGCGGCCCGGCCGGATCTCGCGCCCCAGCTGGGCCCCGGGCGCTGGACGGCGCGCCACCCGGTGCGCGCCGCCCTGGCGACCGTGGCCCGGGACGCCGTCCTGCTGGTCGGCGGCCCGCTGCTGGAGCGCGTCAAGGAGTGCGGGAACCCGGACTGCTCGCTGCTGTTCCTCGACGACTCCCAGGCCCGGCGGCGCCGCTGGTGCTCGATGGAGCGGTGCGGCAACCTCGCGAAGGTCGCCGGCTACCGGTCACGCAACCGGGCCGCCTCGACGCGGTGAAGGGGGATCAGCACGTCATCGGTGCTGAAGCCCGTCTCCTCGACCAGATGGCGGGCCGGGGCGCCCGGCCGGCAGCCCGGGTTTTCCCTTACGTCTTCCCTTGACCAGGGTGATCAATGTAGAAGTCGTTGCGGACAGATCCGGTCCTCGGTCGATCACGTTCGACCCACCTCCGGAACGGGAACAGGGCAAGGGATGCACGACGTACGCAAGTGGAGCGCGCCACTCCTGCGCCTGGTGGGACGCCGCGGAGAACCGGTGGTCGTCCAGACACTGCGGTCGGCCGCCGCTGCGACCGTCGCCTACGTCATCGCGCTGCGCCTGAGCCCCGAGCCGGCCCCGCTGACCGCGCCCCTGACCGCCCTGCTGGTCGTCCAGGTCACCTTCTACGCCACGCTCACCAACGGCATCCGCCGGGTGAACTCGGTGGTGGCCGGAGTGCTGGTCGCCATCGCGTTCAGCCTGCTGGTGGGGCTGACCTGGTGGAGCCTGGCCCTGCTGATCCTGGCCTCGCTGACCGTGGGGCACCTGGTGCGCGTCGACGAGTACGTGGCCGAGGTGGCGATCAGCGCCATGCTGGTGCTCGGGGTCACCACCGTCGGCTTCACCGCCTGGGCGCGGATCGTGGAGACGCTGATCGGCGCGGTCGTCGGCATGGCCTGCAACCTGCTGCTCCCGCCCCCGGTCTGGGTGGGCGAGGCGGGCCAGTCGATCGAGGGGCTGGCGCGCCGGGTGCGGCAGTTGATGCTGCGGATGGGCGAGGAGGCCGCGGGCCGTACCCCCTGGGAGCGGGCGGCCGAGCGGCTGCACGAGGCGCGCCGGCTGGACCACGACATCGTGCAGGTGGACGCGGCGCTACGGCAGGCCGAGGACAGCCTGCGGCTCAACCCGCGCGTCAAGGAGGGCCTGCTGCACCGGGTGGTGCTGCGCACCGGACTGGACACGCTGGAGATCTGCACGGTCGTGCTGCGGGTGCTGGCCCGCTCCTTCACGGACCTGGCGAAGGCCCGCGGCTCCGAGGAGATGTTCCCGCCCCGGGTCGGGGCGACCGTGGAACAGTTGCTGTCCGAGATCGCCGACGCCGTGGTCAGCTTCGCGGTGCTGGTGACCACGCACCTGAGTGAGAACGCAGAATCGGCGGAGGGGCGTCTGACGGCCGAGCTGAGCACGGCGGCCGCCACCCGCGACCGGCTCGCCGAGCTGCTGCGGGAGGAGATCCGCGAGGACTCGACGCACTGGCATCTGATGGGCGCCGTACTGACGGAGGTGAACCGGATCATCGACGAACTCGACACCGAGCACCGCGCCCGCCGCCTGCTGGAGGAGCTGGACCGGGTGTCCCGGGAACACCGGGCCAGGCTGCCGAAGATGAACCGGCTGCGCGAACGCCTCGGCGTCCAGGAGGAGCTGTGGCGGAACCGTACGGGGGTCAGCGGGCGTTCTCGGTGAGGGAGCGCCGGGGCGGGGCCGGCACGGAAGAGCGAGGAGCGGGCCTATGGCCGACACCGGGGTACGCATCGACGGCAACACGTTGCGGTTGCCCGGCGGGGTGGCGGTGCGGTTCATCCGCACGCTGCGGCTGCCGGAGACGGGCACGCATCCGCTGCCGCCGGGGCTCGGGGAGTTCCCGATCCGGCGGGTGTCCGACCATGCCGACCGGGTCCCCGAGGAGTGGCGGGCGCGCGGTGGCGTGATGCTGCCGGTGTACCTGCGCGAGGCGATGTGGCTGAGTTTCGCCGGTACGACGGAGCCGGCCGCCCTCCAGGTCGGCGTGGGCAAGGTGTGCGCCGTCTCCGGCAAGTCGTGGCGTGACCGTCTCTCCCGCGATCCGCAGAACTACGTGGTGCTGCCCCGACAGCCCTGGCTGGACGGCATCAACTCGGGCAAGGGGACGGTACGGCAGTTCGTCGCCGTACCGCTCGGTCTCGGCGCGACCGTGGAGGGGCAGGTCACCGGCGAGGAGGTGTGGGGCGGCGTACAGCTGCAGTCCTTCCCGCTGCGGGAGGACGTCCTGGCGGACTGGCGGCGCCGGGAGCGGGAACGCGAGCGCGAGCGGCGCATGCGGTCGGCCGGGGCGGTCGGTGGCTTCGGCGCACCGATGGCGATGGCCGCGCCCGCCCCCGGCGGGCCGCCCCTGCCGCCCCCCTCGGCGCCGGCCGTCCCCGGCGGGCCCCCGCGGCGCGCGGCGGCCATGGGCCTGGGGGTCGGCGGCTCGATGCGCCAGGAGGTCTACGAGGACGACCGGCCGCTCACGGACTGGTCCGGGGATCCCTCCGGGCGGGTCTTTGTCCACCTGGTCACGCCCCCGGAGTGGCGCCGCATCACGGGCGAGGCGCCGCCGCCGTCACCGGTGGACCGTGCGGCCTACACGAGCGCGGGGCTGCCCTGGTTCGACTACTACGACGAGGATGCCGAGGACCTCGCGCCCGCGGAGACACTGGAGGCCGTCAAGCCGGTCGGCGACTGGCTCGGGGACGACCTGGACCCCTGGCAGCAGCCGTCGCCGGGCCAGGTGACACCGCTGAAGGACACGCCGGGCAAGCCGGTCGAGGACGGGGAGTGGTAGACCCGGGTCGCATTGCACCCTGCGCAACACCGGTTGCCGTTCTTGCCTTCGGTGGTGGATCCACGCCAAGGTGGCTGTCACGAGCGGGGCAACCGATGACCTGAGGTGCGGGATGGACAGGGACGCGCGGGCGACGCGGGGCAGCTGGACCAGGCGCCGGTTCGTCGGAGCGGTGGCGGGCACGGCCGCCGTCGTGGCGGTGCCCTCGCCCGCGGCCCCGCCGGCGGACAGCGCACCGACGGCGGCCGAGCGGCCGGCGCCACGGCCGGCGGCTCAGCCACCCCGGAAGGACCCCCGCCCCCACCCGCTCTACCTCGGCACCTACACCTCCGTCGAAGGCGGCGGCACCGGGATCGGACTGGCCACGTACGACCCGGTGACGGGCCGGATCACCGGCGCGGGAACGCTCACCGGAGTGCCCGACCCGTCGTACCTGGCGCTGAACCCGGACGGCCGCACGCTGTACGCGGTCGACGAGCGCCAGGACGGCGCGGTCACCGCCGTACGCCTCGGCGACCGGCGCGTCCTCGGCAGCCGGAGCACGGGCGGGGCGAGTCCCTGCCATCTGTCGGTCCACCCGGGCGGCCGCTGGCTGCTGAGCGCCAACTACCAGTCGGGCAGCGTCGCCGTGCACCCCATCGACGCCTCGGGCGCCCTCGGCGAGCGCACGGACCTGGTCACGCACACCACTCCGGCGCCCGGCCCGGGCCAACAGGGCCCGCACGCGCACCAGTTCATCACCAGCCCCGACGGCGGCCATGTCCACGCCGTCGACCTCGGCACCGACACCGTCTACACCTACCGCCTCGACCAGGCGAAGGGCACGCTCACCGAGGCGGCCCAGGCACACACCCGGCCGGGCGCGGGCCCGCGGCATCTGACCTTCCATCCGGGCGGCCGGTACGCCTACCTGGCCAACGAGGTGGACGACACGGTCGCCGTCTGCGCCTACGACCCGGCCACCGGGCGCCTGACGATCGGCGACCCGCAGCCCACGGGCTCGGCCGGCGGCACCAACTACCCGGCCCAGATCCTGGTGACCGCGAACGGCTCGTACGCCTTCCTCGCCAACCGCGGCCACAACAGCATCGCGCGGTACGCCGTCGAGGCGGACGGCGCCCGGCTGCGACTGCTCGGCACGGTGCCGGTGGCCGGGGACTTCCCGCGCCAGATCGCCTTCTCACCGGACGGCCGCCTGCTGTTCGCGGCGAACCAGCGCTCCGGCACGGTCAGCGTCTTCCAGGTGGACACGAAGAGCGGCGAACTACGCCTGGCAGGCGAGCCGTTCGCGTCACCTGTCGCGGTCTGCGCGCTGCCGCTCTAGCGCTCGGGAACGGATCAGCGTCTTCCGCGCGGCCGCGCCGTTCGCCTCACCTGTCCCCCTCCGCCCGCTGTCGCTGCAGCGCGCGAGGGCAGACGGCGGCGCTCGCCTGGGCCAGCAGGGCGTGCATGCGCTCGGTGAGCTGCGTGACGTCGTCGGCGGGTGTGTGGAACGTCAGTCGTACGTCGCCGTGGGCGCGGGTGCGTTCGATGCGCAGGGTGAGGCCGTGGCGGTCGACGGCGAGGGGCGTCACGCGGGTCGCGGCGTGCAGGCTCTCGGGCCGTACGAGCCGGGTGAGCCGCTCCACGGCGTCCGGGTGGGCGTCGGCGAGGTGGGTCAGCAGCCGGGCCTCGGCGCCGGCCAGCGGGTCGGGCCGGGCGGCGGCGAACTCGTCGAGGTCGACCAGGACGGCACCGGACGACTGCCGCAGGACCACGCGCGTGGGCCGGAAGAGCAGGCCACCGTCGGCCGGCGCGAACCAGCCGGCCAGCCACAGCCGGGCCCGGATGCGCTGCCGTACCGGGACAGGGGCCACGTCGGCGAACTCCAGCACCGCGGACGGCTCCCCGCGCGGGGCGCACAGTGCGGCCGCGACCAGGGCGCTGTCCTCGGGTACGTCGAGCAGCACCCCGCCGTCCTCGGTCACGGAGTGCGCGCCGACGTACTCCTCGCGGGCACCGTCCGCGGTCACCCCGCACGACCACGCGGCGGCGAGCACCGACCGCGCCCGCTCCGCCGCACCGGGTCCGGCCGCCCAGTCCTGCGTGTCACCCATCCCGAGACCTCCTTAGGTAAGCCTTGCCTAACCTATCGAAGATCGGCGCGCACGCCAACCACGTCCCGTAAAAGACGAGGAGTTACGCGAGGACGCCCAGCAGGGCACGCGCGCACAGATCGCGCACCTGGTCCCGGGTCAGCCCTCCGTCACGCAGCCACTCCAGGCAGACGGCGGTGGTGAAGGCGAGCCAGCCGCGCACGGCGAGCCGCACCTGCGGGGCGCTCTCGAAGACGGGACCGAACTCGGGGTCCGCGGCCAGTGCGGCGAGGATCTGCTGCTCCTGGGCGGCGAGGGCCCGCTGGTAGACACGGCGCACGGCCTGGTCGCCGGCCGCGTCGGCGCGATGGAAGGCGCGGAAGCCGTGGGCGTGGGCCTGGACGTAACCGAGATAGGTGTCGAGGCCGGCGGCGAGCTGCTCGCGCACCGGCACCCCGGGCACGGCCGCCGTCATCCGCAGCATCCGCTCGCTCTCGCGCTCCACGACCGCGGCGAAGAAGTCCCGCTTGGTCGGGAAGTAGTGGTACAGCAGCCCGCGGGAGACTCCGGCGATCTCGGCGACCTGCTCGATCCACACGTCGTCGTAGGGACTCTCCGAGAACAGCCTCGCCCCGACCGACAGCAGCTGCTCACGGCGCTCCTCGGTGCTGAGTCTGCGCCGGGCGCGTTCCCCCTGGTTCGCGGGCATGGCGTCACTTTACTTGACGTCGGTTCAACAAGCGGACCACACTGAAAGACGTTATTGAACTCACGTACAACACGAGCGCACCACAGGTTCGACCATCCGCTGATCAAGGGAGATCGCGTCATGGCGGAGACGAGGCAGACCGGGCTGCCCAAGGGGTTCCGGGGCGCCGAGCAGGGCTGGCCGGAGCTGCACCGCATCCCGCATCCGCCGCGCCGGCTGCCCCTGGCCGGTGATGTGCTGGGCGTCGACCGGCGCCGGCCCGTGCAGGACTCGATGCGCTTCGGGCGGGAGCTGGGCCCGATCTTCCGGCGCCGGGCCTTCGGGAACGAGTTCGTGTTCCTGTGGGGCTCGCGGCTGGTCGCCGATCTCGCCGACGAGTCCCGGTTCGCCAAGCACGTGGGCCTCGGGATCGCCAATCTGCGCCCGGTCGCCGGCGACGGCCTGTTCACGGCGTACAACCATGAGCCGAACTGGCAGCTGGCCCACGACGTCCTCGCGCCCGGCTTCAGCCGGGAGGCCATGGAGGGCTACCACGGCATGATGCTGGGGGTCGCCGCGCGGCTGACCGGCCACTGGGACCGGGAGCTGGCGGCCGGGCGGGCGGTGGACGTGCCCGGCGACATGACCAAGCTGACCCTGGAGACGATCTCGCGCACCGGGTTCGGGCACGACTTCGGCTCCTTCGAGCGGGACCGGCCGCACCCCTTCGTGACGGCGATGGTGGGCACCCTCACCTACGCCCAGCGACTCAACAGCGTGCCCGTACCGCTGGCGCCGCTGCTGCTGCGCGGTGCCGCCCGGCGCAACGCGGCCGACATCGCCTTCCTCGACCGCACGGTCGACGGTGTCGTGGCGGCCCGGCGCCGCTCCGGCGGCGGGGACGGGGACCTGCTGGACCGCATGCTGGACACGGCCCACCCCGAGACCGGCGAGCGGCTGTCGGCGGAGAACGTCCGCAAGCAGGTGATCACGTTCCTGGTGGCGGGCCACGAGACCACCTCGGGCGCGCTCTCCTTCGCCCTGTACTACCTGGCCCGGCACCCGGAGGTCGCCGCGAAGGCCCGCGCCGAGGTGGACCGGGTCTGGGGCGACACCGCGGAACCCGGCTACGACCAGGTCGCCAGGCTGCGCTATGTCCGCCGGGTGCTGGACGAGTCGCTGCGGCTGTGGCCGACCGCGCCCGGCTACGCCCGGGAGGCCCGCGAGGACACGGTGCTGGCCGGGGAGCATCCGATGCGGCGCGGCGCCTGGGCGCTGGTGCTGCTGCCGATGCTGCACCGCGATCCGGAGGTGTGGGGCGAGGACGCCGAGCGGTTCGACCCGGACCGCTTCGACGCCGGCGCCGTACGCGCCCGTCCCCCGCACACCTTCAAGCCGTTCGGGACCGGCGCCCGGGCCTGCATCGGCCGCCAGTTCGCCCTGCACGAGGCGACCCTCGTCCTCGGCCTGCTGCTGCGCCGCTACGAGCTGCGTCCCGACCCGGACTACCGGCTCCGGGTCACCGAGCGACTGACGCTGATGCCGGAGGGCCTGCGGCTGCGCCTGGAGCGCCGCACCGCCCCCGCGCCCGCACCGGTCACGGTCCCGGACGACGGCTCGGGGTCAGCCGGCCGCTGCCCAGTGCACGGGGCGGGTGAGTGACTCCGGGAGTCTGGTGCCGGCGCTGCCCCGGGCCGCGTTCAGCTGTGGCTGGGTGAGGAAGAAGGCCCCGGTGAGGTCCGCGTCGGTCAGGTCGGCGTCGCGCAGGTCGGCGCCGATCATGTCGGCCCCGCGCAGGTCGGCGCCGGTGAGGTCGGCGGCGATGAGGTAGGCGCCGCGCAGGCTGGCACCGCGCAGGTCGGCGCCCCTGAGCCGGGCCCCCATGAGGTCGGCGCCCCGCCGGTCCTTCCCCTTGCCCTTCTTGCCCTTGCTCCCCTTGCTCCCCTTGCCGCCCTTGCTGTCGGCGACACCCGCCCGGGCCAGCTCGCTGGTGCGCAGCAGGAGCACGTTGACCTCCTGCCGGTGGGCGGCCACGTCCAGCGCGGCCAGCTCCTCGGGGGTCTGCCGGGTGAGCCGCTCGGTCTCCTCCAGCGCCCGGCGCAGCTCGGCGTGGACGGGCCGGGCGGCGTCGAGACCCAGTGCCTCGGTCAGGTACCAGAGCAGTTCGTGCAGCTGGCGCACGACCGGGAACACGTCGAACATCCGGCGGGCCTGTTCCTTCGGGCCCGTACGCCAGTCCTGGCCGCCGAAGGTGAGCTGCGAGACCTTCTGGCCCGCGCCGAAGCAGTCGTAGACCGTGCAGCCGGTGAAGCCCTTCTTCCGCAGGTCGGCGTGGATGCCGCAGCGGTGGTCACCCTGGAGGTTGGGGCAGGGCTTGCCCGCGGGCTTGTCGAGGGCGAAGTCCGCGGAGGCGGCGAAGGGCAGGGCGACGCAGCACAGCCCGAAGCACTGGGCGCAGTCGCCGCGCAGGGCGGAGCGGTCGGTTGTCTGATCCGGCATGCTGATAAGCCTACTGACCTGCGGAACTGTCTCCATGCCTCAGGCCTCCGGCACGGACAGGTCCAGCCGGGCGAGCCGGTCGGGGTCGGCGAGGATGTACAGGCCGGTGATCCGTCCGTCGGCGATGGTGAACGCCGTGACCGACAGGGGCTGTCCCTCGGGTGCGGTGACCAGGCCCACCGTGCCGTTGACCAGCACGGGGCGGGCGTACACGGCGAGATGCGAGAACATCGAGGCCTGTTCGGCGACCGTCCGCGCCCCGCGTACGGCCTTGGAGACGGCCGCTCCGCGCACCAGGGCGCCGGCGTCGGCGCGCAGCTCCACGTCCGGGTGGAGCAGGGCGAGGAGCGCCTCGAAGTCGCCGCCGCGCGAAGCGGCCAGCCAGGCGTCCACCACCTGCCGCTGCCGGCCGAGATCGGGGTCGGCCGCCGGGGTGGCGCCCTGCACCCGGCGGCGGGCCCGGCTGGCCAGCTGCCGGGTGGCGGCCGGGGTGCGCTCCACGATCGCGGCGATGTCGTCGAAGGGCACCGCGAACATGTCGTGCAGGACGAACGCCAGCCGCTCGGCCGGCTCCAGCGTCTCCAGGACGACGAGCAGGGCGAGCCCGACCGAGTCCGCCTCCAGCACCTCCGCCTCCGGATCCACCTGGGACAGCGGGCGGACCAGCGGGTCCGGGACGAACGTGTCGTCCATCGGGTCCTCGCGGCGGGCGGTGCGCGAGCGCAGCATGTCCAGGCAGACCCGTCCGACGACCGTGGTCAGCCAGCCGCCGAGGTTCCTGATCTCGTCCGCGTCGGTCCGGCCGAGCCGCAGCCACGCCTCCTGGACCGCGTCCTCCGCCTCGGCGAGCGAGCCGAGCATCCGGTAGGCCACCGCGCGCAGTTGCCCGCGGTGCTCCTCGAAGCGTTCGGCGAGAAGCTCGGTGCCGTTCATGGGGTCCCCGTTCAGTGGTGGTTCGTCGGCCGGGCTGTTGGTTGAAGAGGCCGGGCTATCGGTTGAACAGTTCGAAGGCCACCGCCGGCTTCCCGCCGAAGCGTTCCCCGGTGGCGGTGGTCGTCTCGGTCAGGAAGTCGCGGACGTAGGTCTCGGGGTCCTGGTCGGTCAACGCCTCTATGTAGGTGCGGTGTTCGAGCAGGGAGCGCACCGCGTGCTCCAGGCCTGGTGTCGCCTCCACCGCGTGCGTGGGGCTGCTGGAGCCGGCGACGGCCACCCGGCGGACGCCGTCCCAGGGCTCCAGTCCCTGCTCGGTGAGTTCCGGGAAGATCCAGCGGTTGCCGGCGTCGGCGGCCGCGTCCAGGGTGGCACGGCCCACGGCCACGTGGTCCGGGGTGTTCCAGGTGACACCTCCCCAGGTGTCCCGGTGGTTGAGGGTGATGACGAGTTCGGGGCGGTGGCGGCGGATCGCGGCGGCGATGTCGCGGCGCAGCGCGGGACCGTACTCGATGACGCCGTCCCGGTGGTCGAGGAACTCCACGGAGGTGACGCCGACGACGGCCGCGCTCGCCCGCTGCTCCCGCTCGCGCAGCGGGCCGCAGACAGCGGGGTCGAGGGTGTCGATGCCCGCCTCGCCGCGGCTGGCCAGGACATAGGCGACCTCGCGGCCGGCCGCGGTCCAGGCGGCGACGGCCGCCGAGCACCCGTACTCCAGGTCGTCGGGGTGCGCGACCACGGCGAGGGCACGCTGCCAGTCGTCGGGCAGGGGCTGGAGCTGGGTGATCTTCGGCTCGGTCATGGGCGCAGACTATGCGGCCGTGCCTCTGTCGCAACTCCTTTTTCAGCGTGGCGTTCTCGCAGCTGGTACGGCGGTGGCGTGCGGGTTGGCGGACGTGCCCTCGGTGCTCAGCAGGACGACCAGGGCCGCCGGGCCGAGGCCCAGTGCCGTACGGCGTTCCTCGGCGCCCTCCCCGGTGAGCGCCGCTCGGGAACCGGCCAGGGCGGCGGCCCCGCAGGGGCCCGAGGAGACACCGAGTGCGGCCAGTTCGGCGGCCGCACGGGCACTCTCGGCGTCGGTGACGGCGACCGCGGCGTCCAGGCCCGCCGCCAGGCGGGGCCAGGCGATGCTGGACGGGGTGCCGCAGTTCAGCCCGGCCATGGTGGTCTCGCCGGTGGTGACGCTGACGGGTGCGCCCCGGGTGAGGCTCTCCAGGACGCAGGCCGCGGCCTCCGGCTCGACGGACAGCAGGGCCGGAGCCGGCCCGGACGGACGGCTCCGGTAGTGCGTGACGACGGCCTGGGCCAGGGAACCCACGCCCACCGGGACGGCGACGAGCCCGGGCGACGGGGCTCCGGCGGCGGCCAGTTGCTCGTCGATCTCCCGGCAGAGCGTGGAGTAGCCCTGGACGATCCAGCCGGGGATCCGCTCGTAGCCGGGCCAGGCGGTGTCCTGGACCAGGACCGCGTCCGCGGCGGCGGCCGCCTCGGCCGCCCGGCGCACCGCTTCGTCGTACGGGCCCCGCACCCGGATGACCTCCGCGCCCTCGGCGGCGATGGCCGCCACGGCGTCCGGATGGACCCCCCGGGGAACGATGATCTGCGCCCGTTGGTCGAGCAGCCGCGCCATGCGGGCCACGGCCCGCCCGTGGTTGCCGTCCGTGGCGCTGACCAGCGTGACCGGCCCCGCGCCCGGGGCCTGGGCAGCGCGCTCCGCCAGCACGCGGTGCACCGCCCAGGACGCGCCCAGCGCCTTGAAGGCGGGCAGGCCCAGCCGGGACGACTCGTCCTTGACGAAGACCCGCCCCACCCCCAACTGGGCGGCCAGGTCCGGGAGTTCGGTCAGCGGTGTGGGGGCGTAGCCGGGCAGCGCGGCATGGAAGTCCCGCACCCCGGAAGGGGCCGGCGGGCAGGTCCAGGAGCGGGCGGCCGGCCGGACGAACCACGGCAGAGCCCTCAGGGAAGCAGCGTTCGGGTCCACGGATCCGGCGTCACCCCTCGTCCCGGGTCAGCGCGAGCAGCCGGTCCAGGACCCGGGGCGCTCCGGTGCGCAGGCCGTCGTGCTCGAACTCGTCGGTGACCCAGGTCCGCAGCCCGCGGACGGCACGGGCGGTCTGCAGGGAGTGGGCGGTGTCCACGTACATGTCGTCGTGGTAGATCGCCGCGGCGACCGGGACCTCGTTGGCGGCGAGGCGGGCGGGGTCGTACAGCGGCTGCCAGTCGGTGCGGGCGGCGAGCAGCTCGGCGGTCTCGCGCAGCGGGCGCAGGGCCGGATCGGTGTCGAACATCCAGGGGTGGACCGTCTCGCCCGTGAACAGCACCGGGGCGTCGCCGGCGATCGCCTTGGCCGCGTCGAACTGCGGGAACTCGGCGCGGACGCGCTCGGCGGCCCAGGCGGTGGGGCGGGTGTCCTGACCGTAGATCGCCTCGTGGACGAGCGCGTACAACGGGTGCCCCGCGTACGACAGCAGGCCCTGGACCTCTTCCTGGAAGGCGTCGGAGAGATCGAAGCCGCCGGGGGTGCGCACGAAGGCGTCCTCCAGGAGGAAGTGCAGACCGTGGCTGCCGTCGCTCGTGCCCAGCATCAGGCCCAGGGACTGGAACGCCTCCACGGTGAGGCGGTAGCCGCCCGGCAGCACGACGTCGTGGGTGAGGAGGTGGTCGGCGATACGGCGGACCCGCTCCACGTCCTGGGGGTAACGGGCGTAGTGCGCGGCGACCTTGCGTTCGATGCGCGGGTAGGCGGCCCGGTAGACGTCGTCGGCGTGGGCGTCGAGGGAGGGCAGGCCGCCGGTGATGACGGCGGTGCCGATCCCCTCGGGGGCCAGGGAGAGGTACGACACCGTGCAGAAGCCGCCGAAGCTCTGGCCGAGCACGGTCCAGGGGGCGCCGCCCGTCACCTCGGGGCGGATGGCCTCGCAGTCGCGGACGATGGAGTCGGCGCGGAAGCGGGTGAGGTACCGGGCCTGCTCGGCGGGGCCGCCGCGCAGCGGGAGGGTCTGCCGGGTGGCGGGGGTGGAGCGGCCGGTGCCGCGCTGGTCGAGGAGGAGGACGCGGTGGTCCTTGAGGGCGCGGTCGAGCCAGGCCTGCCGTCCGATGAAACGGTTCGCCCCGAAGCCGGGCCCGCCCTGGAGGTACAGCAGCCAGGGCAGGTCCTGGCCCGCCTTGTCACGCGCGACGGCCTCCCGGGCGTACAGCTCGATGGTCTCGCCGCCGGGGTCGCCGTGGTCGAGGGGCACGGTGAAGTGACGGTCGGTGAGGACGACGCCGGGCTGGCGGTAACTGAGGCTCAACGGGTCTCCCGGGACGGATGGGACGGACGCGTCCCAGTTCAGCACATGGACGGCGGTGAGCCGAGCCCCCGGATCATGGATCGTTACTGAACTTCCGGTCAGCGGGCGGCCAGGCTCGAGCGGCGGACCACCAGCTCCGGCTGGAGCACCACGCGCCGGTGTTCATGGCCGCCGGCGCCGCCCTCGGCCTCGGTCTCCTCCAGCAGCAGCTCGGCGGCGAGGGCACCCATGGTGACGGCGGGCTGCCGTACGGAGGTCAGCGGTACGGCGGCCGCGGCGGCGAACTCGATGTCGTCGTAGCCGACGATCGCGAGGTCGTCGGGGACCACCACGCCGGCCGCGTACATGGCCTGGAGCACGCCGAGCGCGAGCAGGTCGTTGGCGCAGAAGACGGCCGTGGGGCGGTCGGCGAGGCCGAGCAGCCGGGCGCCCGCGTCCCGGCCGGCGGCCACGTCGAGCCGCTCGGTGGGCAGTTCGCGCAGTGCGTCGGGACCGAGCCCGGCCTCGGCGAGGGCGTTCAGGGCGCCGGTGCGGCGGTCGCGGACCTGGTTGAGTCCGGGCGGGCCGCTTACGTAGGCGAGGGAGCGGTGTCCGGCGTCGACCAGGTGCCGGACGGCGAGGGCGCCGCCCGCCACGTCGTCCACGGAGACCGAGCACTCGGTGGTGCCCTCGGCGACCCGGTCGACCAGCACGAAGGGGATGCCGTGCCGGCGGAAGGCCTCGATGTTGCGGCCGGTGGCGTCGGCCGGGGTGAGCAGCACCCCGCGCACCCGCTGCTCGGCGAAGAGGGAGAGGTACTCGGCCTCCTCGGCCGCGTTCTGCGCGCTGTTGCAGACCATCACGCCGACCCCGGCCTCGCGCGCGGCCCGCTCGGCCCCGCGTGCGACGTCGACGAAGAAGGGGTTGCCCATGTCGAGGACGAGCAGGCCCATGATCCGGCTGCGGCCCGCGCGCAGCTGGCGCGCGGACTCGCTGCGGACGTAGCCGAGCCGGTCGATCGCGGACAGGACCCGGGCACGGGTCTCGCTGGCGACGGTGTCCGGGCGGTTGATGACGTTCGACACCGTGCCCACCGACACTCCGGCGGCGCGGGCGACGTCCTTGATACCCACCGACTGGGCCATCGGGCGGGGACCTCCAGGGAAACGAGGGGCGGCGGGAAGGCCTTCACATTACCGTCATCGCCGCCCAGAACAGACCGGTCACGCGGGGAGTGCGAAGTCCACGACATGGAGCGGCGAGGGGGTGGTGCCGCTCGACTTCTCCTGGTACATGAAGGACAGCACGTTGTCCGCCTTCACCCGCGTCTCGTCGATCACGACCTCGCCGAACGCGTTCAGGTCACTGCCGTCGTACAGCAGCGCCCAGTCCGTGTACCCGGAGGACTTCGAGGCGGCGGCGATCCGGCCGTACGGGAAGATCGCGTAGGCGTTGTCGTACCGGTCCAGGACCAGCTTGGTGCGCTGGCTGGAGTTCAGTGCGACGGGGATCTCGGTCTTCTGCCAGGTGCCGGAGGAGTTCTTGCGGAGGTGGAAGGCGCGGCCGTTCGCGGTGCGGTCGCCGACGTAGTTCGTGGTGCACTGGCCGAAGCGGCCGGGTACGTAGCTGATGATCGCGTGCGGCAAGCCGGCCGAGTCGGTGGTCTGGCTCTCCTGGTTCATCAGGGAGTGGTCCGGGTTCAGGGAGTCGACGACCAGTCCGGCGTCGCCGACGGCGACCGTGTCCGAGGTTCCGGTGGTGGCCACGACGGTGCCCGCGTCGTTGCGCCAGGTGCGGCCGCGGTCGGTGGAGTGGACGTAGCCGGTGTCGTGGTTGGTGATACCGCCGCTGTTGCACATCACGGCGGCGTTCTGCTCGCGCCAGGTGAAGAAGGCGTGCAGGCGGCCGTTCACGTCGTAGTCGATGCCGTGCAGGTACATGTTGCGGGCGGTGCTGGAGCCGTGCGAGCTGGTGTAGGTGCCGCTGGAGCTGGTCCACTCCCCCAGCGCCGTCCAGGCCGAGCCGTCGTACTCCGCGAGGGCGTTGCGTCCGTTGCCGGAGATGCCGGCCCGGTAGCTGAGCTGGAGCCTGCCCTCGGGTGTGGCGACGAACTGGGGATACGTGAACTGCGAGGTGAGCGCGAGCCCGTCGAGGGTCGTCTGTACGGCGCCGAAGACGGACGAGGTCCAGGACATGGTCGCGGGGTTGTCGAGGAGTCCGGCGACCGACTTGACGTAGAAGAAGCCGTCGCTGTGCGAGTCCATGTTCAGGTGGAGACGGCCGTCGGTCTTCGAGACGCCCATGGAGATGACGTTGTGCGAGTCGTCGCTCTTGAGCGTGTGGGAGAGGGTGACCGTCGACCAGGTGGCGCCGCCGAGGACCCGGCGGGCGACGACGGCGTTGCGGGTCGAGGTGTACCAGGCGGCGTACTGGTAGCCCTTGTAGGTGAGCAGGCCGTTCTTCTGGAAGGAGTTGTTGTTGACCAGGCCGTCGTAGGAGACGAAGTAGAGGGCCTGGGTGTCCAGTCGGGTGGTGCCCTGCTTGCTGACGGAGGGGCCGGGGTCGGCGGCCCGTGCGATGCCCGGTGTTGCCACGGCGGCCAGTATGGCGGTCGTGAGCACGGTGCGTCGTCTCATGGATGCGGCTCCTGAAGGCGGTCAGGCGAGGTGGAAGACTTCGGTGAGCGGTTGCATGGCCTCGTCGGGCCGGGCGCCGTCCAGCGACTCGAAGAACGGCGCCATCTCCGTCTGCCAACGGGCGTTGATGTCGGTGGCCTCCATGCCGGCCTGGGCGGCGGCGAAGTCCTCGGTCTCCAGGTAGCCGACGAGCAGGCCGTCCTCGCGCAGGAAGAGCGAGTAGTTGTGCCAGCCGGTCGCCCGCAGGGCGTCGAGCATCTCCGGCCACACGGCGGCGTGTCGCTCGCGGTACTCGTCGAGGCGGTCCGCCCGGACCTTCAGCAGGAAGCACACGCGCTGCATCAACAGCCCCTCAGCCACTAGAAGTTGAACTGGTCGATGTTCTTGGCGTCGAACACGGTCGGCTTGCCCAGGTTGATCACGCCGTCCTTGCCGATGGTGTACGTGGTGTCGCCGGCCTTGAAGGTCTCGCCCTCCTTGCCGGTGATCTGCCCGGACACCAGGGCGACGGCGGTGCGGGCGGCGAGGTCGCCGAGCTTGGCCGGGTCCCACAGCTCGAACCCGTCGACGGTGCCGTTCTTGACGTACTTGCGCATGTCGTTGGGGGTGCCGAGGCCGGTCAGCTTGACCTTGCCCTTGTACTTGGAGCCGGACAGGTACTGGGCGGCCGCCTTGATGCCGACGGTGGTCGGGGAGATGATCCCCTTCAGGTTCGGGTGCTCCTGGAGGAGGCCCTGGGTCTGCTGGAAGGACTGCTGGGCGTCGTCGTTGCCGTAGGCGATCTTGACCAGCTTGATGTTCTTGTACTTGGGGTCCTTCAGCTCGTCCTTCATGTAGCCGATCCAGGTGTTCTGGTTCGTCGCGGTCTGCGCGGCGGACAGGACCGCGATCTCGCCCTTGTAGCCGATCTGCTCGGCGAGCAGCTGCACCTCGGTCCGGCCCAGGTCCTCGGCGGACGCCTGCGAGACGAAGGCGTTACGGCAGCCCGGGCTGGTGTCGGAGTCGTAGGTGACGACCTTGATCCCGTTCGACATGGCCTGCTTGAGCGCGGTGCACAGGGCCCCCGGGTCCTGCGCGGACACGGCGATCGCGTTCACCTGCTGCTGGGTGAGGGTGTTGACGTAACTCACCTGACCCGAGGTGTCGGTGGCGCTGCTCGGGCCCACCTCCTTGTACTTCGAGCCCAGCTCGGCGAGAGCCTTCTCGCCGCCCTTGTCGGAGGTGGTGAAGTACGGGTTGTTGACCTGCTTGGGCAGGAAGCCGACGGTCAGCCCCTTCTTGGTGGCCGCGTTCGGATCGGCCTTGCCGGCGGAGGCGGCCGAGGCGTTGTCCGACTTGACGTCGCTCTTGGTGGTACCGCCGCAGGCGGTGAGGGCGAGCGCGAAGGAGGTGGCCGCGGCGAGGGCGGCGCCGGAGCGGCGGAGGGATGACTTGCGCATGGCACGGGGTCCTTTTTACGAGGGTGAGTGGAGGCGCCCCAAAGGGGCGCGGGGAACTGCGCGACCAGCCACAACCGGCCCGCAGCATTCGAACGACCTATCCAGCTGAACTGGCTGCCCTCGCGACAGAAATCTGCCGAGCAACCCGAGGCCCGAGTACGGAGATGACGAGCAGCACGCCAGTGACGACAATCTGCGACTGCGCGGAGACATTCAGCAGGCTCATCACGTTCTGCAGCGCACCGAGCAGAAACACACCGGCGATGGCGCCACCGAGCGTGCCCTTGCCCCCGTCGAAGTCGATACCACCGAGCAGCACAGCCGCGACAACGGAGAGTTCGAGACCCGTGGCGTTGTCGTACCGCGCGCTGGCGTAGTGAAGCGCCCAGAAGATGCCGGTGAGAGAGGCCATCAACCCGGTCACCGTGAAGAGGATCAACTTGTGCCTCTTGACTCGGATGCCGGCAAACCGCGCCGCCTCCTCACTCGCGCCGATCGCGAACAGCGACCGCCCGAACGGGGTTGCGTGCAGGACGACCACGGCGATGGCGAGCAGCACGAGGAATGGCAGGAAGGCCTGCGGGAGGAAGGTGTCCCCCAGACGTCCGGCCGCGAAGTCCAGGTACTGCGTGGGGAAGTCGGTCACCGCGTCGGAGCCGAGCACGATCTGGGCGATGCCCCGGTAGGCGGCGAGGGTGCCGATGGTGACGGCGAGGGAGGGCAGCCCGAGCCGGGTGACGAGGAGGCCGTTGACGAGCCCGCAGACCACGCCGAGCAACAGGCAGATCGGGATGATCGTCTCGATGGCCATGCCGTCGTTCCACAGCTTGCCCATCACCGCGCCCGACAGGCCGGCCGTGGAGGCGACCGACAGGTCGATCTCCCCCGCGACCACCAGGAGGGTCATCGGCAGGGCGATCAGCGCGATCGGCAGGGTGTTGCCGATCAGGAAGGACAGGTTGAGGGCGTTCCCGAAGCCGTCGACCGTGCCGAACGACAGCAGCAACAGGACGACGAGGAGCGCGCCGACGACCGTGTCCCAGCGGACCGCGCGTGTCAGGGACTCAGGCATGGCGGGCCTTCCTCTTCTTCAGGGCGGCGGCCACCCGCAGCGCGACGATCCGGTCGACCGCGATGGCGAGCAGCAGCAGGACGCCGTTGATGGCGAGCACCCAGACGGAGCTGACGCCGAGGGCGGGCAGCACGCTGTTGATGGAGGTGAGCAGCAGTCCGCCGAGGGCGGCGCCGTAGACGCTGCCCGAGCCGCCGGTGAAGGCGACGCCGCCGACCACGACCGCGCTGACGACGGTGAGTTCGTAGCCGTTGCCGGTGCCGGAGTCGACGTTGCCGAACCGGGCCAGGTAGAGGGCGCCGGCGAGTCCGGCGAGGGCGCCGCAGACGGTGTAGGCGGCCAGGATCCGCTTGCGGACGGGGATGCCGGCGAGGCGGGCGGCCTCCGGGTTGGAGCCGAGCGCGTACAGTTCGCGCCCGCTGCCGAAGTGTTTGAGGTAGTAGGCGGTGGCGAGGAGTACGGCGAGGGCGATCAGGGCCAGCCAGGGGATCGCCGAGAGTCCGCCGGAGCCGAAGTCCACGAATCCGCCGGGCAGATCGGCCGCGGTGATCTGCCGCGAGCCGACCCAGATCGAGTCGATGCCCCGGATGATGTACAGCGTGCCGAGGGTGACGACGAGCGCGGGCACCTGGCCGAGGCTGACGAGCAGCCCGTTGAGGAGACCGCAGCCGACGCCGAGCAGGACGGCCAGGGCGATCGCGACGACGGCGTTCCCGCCGCCGTGCAGACAGGTGCCGGCCGCGAAGGCGCTGATGCCGAGGGTGGAGCCGACGGACAGGTCGACGTTCCTCGTGATCACCACCAGGGACTGGCCGGTGGCGACCAGCACCAGGATCGTGGCGTTCAGCAGCAGGTCCTTGATGCCCTGCTCGGACAGGAACTCGCTGTTGCCCGCCTGGGTGACCGCGATCATCACCAGGAAGACGACCAGGATGGCGAGTTCGCGCATCTTGAAGACGCGGTCGACCAGCCGGGTGCCGCTGGACTTGGGCACCTCGGCGGGCGGTGCGTGATCGGGTGCGGTCACCGTCATGCGGCGGCCCTCCCGGTGGCTGCGGCCATCACGGTTTCCTCGGTGGCGTCGGAGCGGGGGATCTCGGCGGTGATCCGGCCCTCGTGCATCACCAGCACGCGGTCGGCCATGCCGAGGATCTCGGGCAGGTCGGAGGAGATCATCAGAACGGCGACCCCGTCGGCTGCCAGCTGGGACAGCAGCCGGTGGACCTCGGCCTTCGTACCGACGTCGATCCCTCGCGTCGGCTCGTCCACGATCAGTACCTTCGGGCCGGTGGCCAGCCACTTGGCGAGGACGACCTTCTGCTGGTTGCCGCCGGAGAGGGTGGAGACGGCGTCGGCGATCCGGGCGTACTTCACCTGGAGCTTCACCGCCCAGTCGAGGGAGCGGCTGCGTTCGGCGCCACGGTCCACCAGCCCGGCCTTCACCGTCGTACGGAGTCCGGTGAGGCCGATGTTGCGCTCGATGGACATGTCCATCACCAGGCCCTGGGCGCGCCGGTCCTCGGGGACCAGGGCGAGTCCGGCGGCCATCGCGGTGGAGGGTGCGCCGTTGGTGAGCCTGCGGCCGTCGACGTCGACCTCCCCCGCGTCCCAGCGGTCGACGCCGAAGACCGCGCGGGCGACCTCGGTACGACCCGCACCGACGAGTCCGGCGAGACCGACGATCTCGCCGCGCCGGACCTCGAAGGAGACGTCGGTGAAGACGCCCTCGCGGGTCAGCCGGCGCACGCTCAGGGCGACGTCGCCTGGCGTGACGTCCTGCTTGGGGTACAGCTCGTCCAGGTCGCGGCCGACCATCCGGCGGACCAGGTCGTCCTCGGTCATGCCGTCGACGGGCTCGCTGGCGATCCAGGCTCCGTCCCGCAGCGTGGTCACCCGCCGGCAGATCTGGAAGATCTCCTCCAGCCGGTGGGAGATGAACAGCACCACGGCGCCCTGTTCGCCGAGCGTGCGCACGACTCCGAAGAGCCGGGCGACCTCGCTGCCGGTCAGGGCGGCCGTCGGCTCGTCCATGATCAGGACGCGGGCGTCGAAGGAGAGGGCCTTGGCGATCTCCACGATCTGCTGGTCGGCGATCGACAGACCGCGCGCCGGTCGGTCGGGGTCGAGATCCACGCCGAGCCGCCGCATCAGGGCCGCGGTGGCCGCGTGGGTGGCCTTGTGGTCGATCCGGCCGAGGGCCCGGCGCGGCTGACGGCCCATGAAGATGTTCTCGGCGATCGACAGGTCGGGGAAGAGGGTCGGTTCCTGGTAGATCACGGCGATGCCGGCGTCGCGGGCGTCACCGGGGCCGTGGAAGGCGACGGGCTCACCGTCGAGCAGCACCTGACCGGCGTCCGGTCGGTGCACGCCGGCGAGCGTCTTGATCAGGGTCGACTTGCCCGCGCCGTTCTCACCGGCGAGGGCGTGCACCTCGCCGGGGAACAGCTCCAGGGAGACGCCCCGCAGGGCGCGTACGGCGCCGAAGGACTTGGACACGTCCCTCAGGGCCAGCACCGGGGCCGGTCCCGGGTCAGGCGGGTGGGTCATGGATGGCTCCTCGACGACGCCCGAGGCGGTCCCCATGGCGTCGTGAAAGGTTTCAACTGGATTGCCGGGACGTTAGGCATCCCGGCCATGTCACGTCAATGGGTCCGTGTCGAAAAAATTTCGATAGTCGAAGGTCACGACCGGGTCACGGGAAACAGTGTTGGTCAGAGCGCTTGACACCCCTCGGGCGGACTCATAGCTTGCCGTTCTGAATCGTTTCACATGCTCAGTCGTTCGACCGGACCCCACAGGAGCCCTCAAGTGACCGACCTCGCCGCGGTGAAGGCCGCGCTCAAGACCCAGGCCGTCGAGACGCCGTCGTGGGCGTACGGGAACTCGGGGACGCGGTTCAAGGTGTTCGCCCAGCAGGGCGTTCCACGCACTCCGCAGGAGAAGGTGGCGGACGCGGCGCAGGTGCATGCGTTCACCGGTGTCGCGCCGACGGTCGCCCTGCACATCCCCTGGGACAAGGTGGACGACTACGCGGCGCTCGCGAAGTACGCCGAGGAGCGCGGGGTGAAGTTGGGGGCGATCAACTCCAACACGTTCCAGGACGACGACTACAAGCTGGGCAGCATCTGTCATCCGGATGCGGCGGTGCGGCGCAAGGCCGTCGATCATCTGCTGGAGTGCGTCGACATCATGGACGCGACGGGCTCCGCCGATCTGAAGCTGTGGTTCGCGGACGGTACGAACTATCCCGGGCAGGACGATGTACGGGCGCGGCAGGACCGGCTGGCCGAGGGCCTCTCCGAGGTGTACGCGCGGCTGGGGGACGGGCAGCGGATGCTGCTGGAGTACAAGTTCTTCGAGCCGGCGTTCTACACGACGGATGTGCCGGACTGGGGTACGGCGTACGCGCACTGTCTGAAGCTCGGCGAGAAGGCGCAGGTCGTCGTGGACACCGGGCACCACGCGCCGGGGACCAACATCGAGTTCATCGTCGCCACGCTGCTCAGGGAGGGGAAGCTCGGGGGGTTCGACTTCAACTCGCGCTTCTATGCGGATGACGACCTGATGGTGGGGGCGGCTGATCCGTTCCAGTTGTTCCGGATCATGTACGAGGTGGTGCGTGGGGCTGGGTTCAGCTCCGAGGTCGCGTTCATGCTCGATCAGTGCCACAACATTGAGGCGAAGATTCCGGCGATCATCCGGTCGGTGATGAATGTGCAGGAAGCGACGGCGAAGGCGCTGCTTGTTGACCGGACGGCGTTGGCTTCTGCGCAGGTCTCGGGTGATGTGCTCGGTGCCAATGCGGTGCTGATGGATGCGTACAACACGGACGTGCGGCCGTTGCTTCGTGAGGTGCGGGAAGAGATGGGGTTGGATGCCGATCCCTTGGCTGCGTATGCCCGGTCCGGGTGGGCTCAGAAGATCGTCGCTGAGCGGGTTGGAGGGGAGCAGGCCGGTTGGGGCGCGTGAGCGTCTGCCGGGTTCTGTTCGTGTGCGGGCTGCAGGCCGGTTGTGGCTGGTCGCGCAGTTCCCCGCGCCCCTTGAGGAAGTCCACTCACCCTCTTTCAGATAAGGACTGAAGTTCATGGCACCGCACCCCGAAGCCGCCGCTCTCCTCGCCCGCTCCCATCGGCTCGGCGCCGATCCGCGGAACACCAACTACGCCGGCGGTAACGCGTCCGCCAAAGGCACCGACACCGATCCCGTCACCGGTGGTGACGTCGAGCTGATGTGGGTCAAGGGGTCCGGTGGTGACCTGGGGACCCTTACCGAAGCCGGGCTCGCCGTGTTGCGGCTGGATCGGCTGCGGGCGCTCGTCGACGTGTACCCCGGGGTCGAGCGCGAGGACGAGATGGTCGCCGCGTTCGACTACTGCCTGCACGGCAAGGGCGGGGCCGCTCCCTCCATCGACACCGCCATGCACGGGCTGGTCGACGCCCCGCATGTCGATCATCTGCATCCCGACTCGGGGATCGCGCTCGCCTGCGCGGCCGACGGGGAGAAGCTGACCGCCGAGTGCTTCGGGGACAGCGTGGTGTGGGTGCCGTGGCGTCGGCCCGGGTTCCAGCTGGGGCTGGACATCGCCGCGATCAAGGAGGCCAACCCGCAGGCCGTCGGGTGTGTCCTGGGCGGGCACGGCATCACTGCCTGGGGTGACACCGCCGAGGAGTGCGAGCGGAACTCGCTGCACATCATCCGCACCGCCGAGGCCTTCCTGGAGGAGAGGGGGAAGACCGAGCCCTTCGGGGCGGTGATCGAGGGGTACGAGGCGCTGCCCGAGGGCGAGCGGCGGGAGCGGGCCGCGGCCCTCGCGCCGTATGTGCGGGCCATCGCCTCGCAGGACAGGCCGCAGGTGGGGCACTTCGACGACGCCGAGGTCGTCCTGGACTTCCTGGCTCGGGAGCAGCATCCGCGGCTCGCCGCGCTCGGTACCTCGTGCCCGGATCACTTCCTTCGGACCAAGGTACGGCCGCTCGTGCTCGACCTGCCGCCGAGCGCTCCCCTCGAAGACGCGATCAGCCGGCTGAAGGAGCTGCACGCCTCCTACCGTGAGGAGTACGCCGCCTACTACCGGCGGCACGCCCTGCCCGACTCCCCCGCCATGCGCGGCGCCGACCCGGCGATCGTGCTCGTCCCCGGCGTCGGCATGTTCTCCTTCGGCAAGGACAAGCAGACCGCTCGCGTGGCCGGTGAGTTCTACGTCAACGCGATCAACGTGATGCGCGGGGCCGAGGCCGTGTCCACGTATGCGCCGATCGAGGAGTCGGAGAAGTTCCGCATCGAGTACTGGGCCCTCGAGGAGGCCAAGCTCCAGCGGATGCCCAGGCCGAAGCCGCTGGCCACCCGGGTGGCCCTCGTGACGGGGGCGGGCAGCGGGATCGGTAAGGCGATCGCGCACCGGCTGGTCGCGGAGGGGGCGTGTGTCGTCGTCGCGGATCTCGACGCGGAGAACGCCGCCGCCGTCGCCGAGGAACTGGGTGGTCCTGACAAGGCCGTCCCCGTGCCCGTGGACGTGACGGACGAGGAGCAGATCGCCGGGGCCTTCAAGGCGGCGCTGCTGGCCTTCGGTGGCGTCGACCTCGTGGTGAACAACGCCGGCATCTCCATCTCCAAGCCGCTGCTGGAGACTTCGGCCAGGGACTGGGACCTCCAGCACGACATCATGGCCCGCGGGTCGTTCCTGGTGTCGCGGGAGGCCGCCCGCGTGATGATCGCCCAGGGGCTGGGCGGTGACATCGTCTACATCGCGTCGAAGAACGCCGTCTTCGCCGGGCCGAACAACATCGCGTACTCCGCGACCAAGGCGGACCAGGCCCATCAGGTGCGGCTGCTGGCGGCCGAGTTGGGCGAGCACGGGATCCGGGTGAACGGGGTCAATCCGGACGGTGTGGTGCGGGGGTCCGGGATCTTCGCGGGCGGCTGGGGTGCTCAGCGGGCCGCCGTGTACGGGGTGCCGGAGGAGAAGCTGGGCGAGTTCTACGCCCAGCGGACCATCCTGAAGCGGGAGGTGCTGCCGGAGCATGTGGCGAACGCGGTGTTCGCGCTCACCGGCGGGGAACTCACGCACACCACGGGGCTGCACGTCCCGGTCGACGCGGGTGTCGCGGCCGCGTTCCTTCGATGAGCGCGGACGTGAAGTCGTACGCCGCCATCGATCTGGGCGCGTCCAGCGGGCGCGTGATGGTCGGGCGGGTCGGGCACGACGCGCTGGAGCTGACCGAGGCACACCGGTTCCCGAACCGGCCGGTCAGGGTGCCGGAGGGGCTGCGCTGGGACGTGCTCGCGCTGTACGCCGGTGTGCTGGACGGGCTGCGGGCCACCGGCCAGGTCGACTCCGTCGGCATCGACAGCTGGGCCGTGGACTACGGCCTGCTGGACGCCGACGGGGCCCTGCTGGGCAACCCGGTGCACTACCGCGACGCCCGCACCGAGGGCGTCGCGGAGAAGGTGTGGGCGAGCGTGCCCGCCGCCGAGCTGTACGCGGCCACCGGGTTGCAGTACGCCCCCTTCAACACCCTGTACCAGTTGGCGGCCGCCCGCTCCAGCGCCCAGTTCGCCCACGCCGGGCGGCTGTTGCTCATTCCCGATCTGCTGACGTACTGGCTGACGGGCGAACAGGGCACCGAGCTGACCAACGCCTCCACGACCCAGCTGATCGATCCCCGGACGCGCGCGTGGTCGTACGACGTCGCCGAGCGGCTGGGGATCGACCTCGGGCTGTTCGCGCCGCTGCGGCAGCCGGGTGATCCGGCGGGCGTGCTGCGGGCGGAGGTACTGGAGGAGACGGGGCTCACGGGCCCGGTGCCGGTGACGGCCGTCGGGTCGCACGACACCGCTTCGGCGGTGGCCGCGGTACCGGCCACCGGTGAGCGCTTCGCCTACATCTGCACCGGCACCTGGTCCCTGGCCGGCCTGGAGCTGGACGCGCCGGTGCTCACCGAGGAGAGCCGGGCCGCGAACTTCACCAACGAGCTGGGGCTGGACGGCACGGTCCGCTACCTGCGCAACATCATGGGGCTGTGGCTGCTCCAGGAGTGCGTACGGGCCTGGGGCGAGCCCGATCTGGGGCTGCTGCTGCGCGAGGCCGCCGGGGTGCCGACGCTGCGGTCGGTCGTCGACGCGGGGGACGAGGCGTTCCTGGCTCCGGGGCGGATGCCGGAGCGGATCGCCGAGGCGTGCCGGGCCTCGGGGCAGCCGGTGCCCCGGACGCGGGCCGAGATCACCCGGTGCATCCTCGACTCGCTGGCCCTCGCGCACCGGCGGGCCGTCGAGGACGCCCAGCGGCTGGCCGACCATCCGGTGGACGTCGTGTACATCGTCGGCGGCGGAACGCGTAACGCGCTGCTGTGCCAGCTGACGGCCGACGCGTGCGGGCTGCCGGTGGTGGCGGGCGCCACGGAGGCGGCCGCGCTCGGCAACGTCCTCGTACAGGCCCGCACCCATGGGCTGGTCGGCGACCTCGCCGGGATGCGCCGGCTGCTGACCCGTACCCAGCCGCTGACCCGGTACGCGCCCCGGGGCGACACGGCGCGCTGGCGGGAGGCCCAGGCCCGGCTCGCCACGCGGTGAGCCGCCCTCTCCCCCGGGGCGTGTCCGCCCATTACCCTGCACTCGTCCGATGACCGACTTCGAGGAGCCGCGATGCGTGTCGCCCTGTTCCTGACCTGTGTCAACGACACGCTCTATCCGGACACCGGCCGAGCCGTGGTGAAACTGCTGACCAGGCTGGGTGTCGAGGTCGACTTCCCGATGGCGCAGACGTGTTGCGGGCAGGCGCACTACAACACCGGCTACCGGCATGAGGCGGAGCCCCTGGCCCGGCATTTCTCCGATGTCTTCGGGGAGTACGAGGCCATCGTGACCCCATCCGGATCGTGCGGGGCGATGGTGCGGGAGCTGTATCCGCGGATGGGTGAGCGCGCGCGGGCCGAGGGACGCGGGGACACCCTCGCCCGGACGCTGGCGCCGGTGGTGCCGAAGACGTACGAGCTGACGGAGTTCCTGGTGGACGTGCTGGGCGTGACGGACGTGGGCGCCTCCTACCCGCACAAGGTGACCTACCACCCGACCTGCCACGGCCTGCGCGGCCTCGGGCTCGGCGACCGGCCGCGGCGGCTGCTGCAGGCGGTCAGGGGGCTGGAGTTGGTCGAGCTGCCGGGGGCCGAGGAGTGCTGCGGGTTCGGCGGGACCTTCGCGCTGAAGAACGCCGAGGTCTCGGCGGCGATGGGCGCCGACAAGGTCCGCAACGCCGAGTCGACCGGCGCCGAGGTGCTGTGCGCGGCCGACAACTCCTGTCTGATGCACATCGGCGGGACGATGAGCCGGCTGCGCACGGGCCTGCGGCCGGTGCACATCGCCGAGATCCTGGCGAGCACGGAGGAGGAGCCGACGGTATGAGCGGGACGTTCGTAGGAATGCCGGCCTTTCCCAAGGCCGCGCACGAGGCCGTGCGGAATGAGACCCTGCGCGGCAATCTCCGGCACGCCACGCACACCATCCGCGCCAAACGGGCCAAGGCGGTCGCCGAGTTGTCCGACTGGGCGGAGCTGAGGGAGGCGGGCCGGCGCATCAAGGACCACACCCTGCGCCATCTGGACCGCTATCTGGTGCAGTTGGAGGAGGCGGTCACGGCCGCCGGGGGTACGGTCCACTGGGCGGCGGACGCCGACGAGGCCAACCGGATCGTCGCCGACCTCGTCAGGGCGACCGGTGAGTCGGAGGTCGTCAAGGTCAAGTCGATGGCCACGCAGGAGATCGGGCTCAACGAGGCGCTGGAGGCGGAGGGCATCCGGGCCTACGAGACCGATCTCGCCGAGCTGATCGTGCAGTTGGGCAGGGACCGGCCCTCGCACATCCTGGTCCCGGCCATCCACCGCAACCGGGGCGAGATCCGGGACATCTTCCGCACCGAGATGGGCGAGTGGGGCCGTCCCGCCCCCGAGGGCCTCACCGACACGCCCGCCGAACTCGCCGAGGCGGCCCGGCTGCATCTGCGGGAGAAGTTCCTGCGGGCCAAGGTCGGTATCTCCGGCGCCAACTTCATGGTCGCCGAGACCGGGACGCTGGTGGTCGTGGAGTCCGAGGGCAACGGCCGGATGTGCCTCACCCTGCCCGAGACACTGATCTCGGTGGTCGGCATCGAGAAGATCGTGCCCACCTGGCGGGACCTGGAGGTCTTCCTGCAGACGCTGCCCCGCTCCTCCACGGCCGAGCGCATGAACCCGTACACGAGCATGTGGACGGGCACCACGGACGAGGACGGTCCGCGGACCTTCCACCTGGTTCTCCTGGACAACGGCCGCACCGACACCCTCGCCGACGAGGTCGGCCGCCAGGCCCTGCGCTGCATCCGCTGCTCGGCGTGTCTCAACGTCTGCCCGGTGTACGAGCGTGCGGGCGGGCACGCCTACGGCTCGGTCTACCCCGGACCGATCGGAGCCATCCTCAGCCCCCAACTCCGGGGCACCGCAAGCGAGATCGACGCCTCGCTGCCGTACGCCTCGTCGCTGTGCGGTGCCTGCTACGAGGTCTGCCCGGTCGCGATCGACATCCCCGAGGTGCTGGTGCATCTGCGGGAGCGGGTCGTGGAGGGCGGTCCGGCGGTCCGGGAGGGCAACAAGGTGGTGCTGAAGCCCGCCAAGGGGCATGCCGCCGAGCGCGCGGCCATGCGGGCGGCCCGCTGGGCGTTCGCGCACCCGGGCGCGTTGCGCGCGGGACAGCGGCTCGCCTCCCGCACCCGCCGGCTGCACCCGCGTACCCTGCCGGGCCCGGGCAAGGCATGGAGCGGGACCCGGGACCTGCCCCCGGTGCCCGCGGAACCCTTCCGCGACTGGTGGCAGCGCACGCACGGCGGAAAGGACGGTGCCAAGTGAGCAGCAGGGAACGGATCCTGGGCCGGGTGCGGCGCGCGCTCGCGGACGTGACGCCGGATGAACAGGTCATCCAGCGCGACTATCTGAGGGAGCACGGCGACCGGACTGTCGAGCAGACCGTGGAGCTGCTGGCCGAGAACCTGGCGGACTACCGGGCGCTCGTGCACCGCTGCACCGAGGACGAACTCCCGTCCCTGATCGCCCGGTTGCTCACGGACCGGAAGGCGGGCTCGGTGCTGGTGCCGCCCGGGCTGGCGGAGGGCTGGCTCGCGGAGGCGGACGTCACGCGGGTCGCCGACCGGGCCGACAGCACTCCGCACGAGCTGGACCGCGTGGACAGTGTGGTCACGGCGTGTGCGGTGGCGATCGCCGAGACCGGCACGATCGTCCTGGACGGCGGCCCCGACCAGGGCCGGCGCCGGATCAGCCTCGTCCCCGACCACCACATCTGCGTGGTGCGGGTGCCCGACCAGGTGGTCTCCGCGGTCCCGCAGGCCCTCGAACGCCTCTCCCCCACCCGCCCGTTGACCTGGATCTCCGGCCCTTCGGCCACGAGTGACATCGAGCTGGACCGGGTGGAGGGCGTGCACGGCCCGCGCACCCTGGAGGTGGTCCTGCTCGGCTGAACGGGGTTCACCTGCCGGACCGCGCCGCCGGGCACCGCGCGAGCGGTCCCGTTAGCGTGAGGGAATGATCCGGTTCGAGCAGGTCACCAAGCGGTATCCGGACGGTACGACCGCCGTGGACGGCCTCTCCTTCGAGGTGTCCGAGGGGGAACTCGTCACCCTCGTGGGTCCCTCGGGCTGCGGCAAGACGACGACCATGATGATGGTGAACCGGCTCATCGAGCCGACCTCCGGCCGGATCTTCGTCAACGGCGAGGACATCGCGCAGGCCGATCCGGTGCGGCTGCGCCGCCGGATCGGCTACGTCATCCAGCAGGTGGGCCTGTTCCCCCACCGCACGGTGCTGGACAACACGGCGACCGTGCCGGCGCTGCTCGGCTGGAAGCGGGCGAAGGCGCGGGCCCGGGCCGCCGAGCTGCTCGATCTGGTGGGCCTCGACCCGAAGACGTACGGGCCGCGCTACCCGGAACAGCTCTCGGGCGGCCAGCGGCAGCGGGTGGGCGTGGCCCGGGCGCTCGCGGCGGATCCGCCGGTACTGCTGATGGACGAGCCGTTCGGGGCGGTCGACCCGGTGGTGCGGGAGCAGTTGCAGGACGAGTTCCTGCGGATGCAGGCCGCGGTGCGCAAGACGGTGCTGCTGGTCACGCACGACATCGAGGAGGCTGTCCGGCTCGGTGACCGTATCGCCGTGTACGGGCAGGGGCGCATCGAGCAGTTCGACACACCGGGGGCGGTGCTCGGTTCGCCCGCGACACCGTACGTCGCCGGGTTCGTGGGCGCCGACCGGGGGCTGAAGCGGCTGTCGGTCACCGAGATCGAACCGGACGATCTCGAACAGCCGCCGGTTGCCCGGCCGGCCGAGCCCGCCGAGCGTGCCGTGGAGCGGCTGCGGACCGAGGGTGCCCGGTGGGCGGTGGTCCTCGACCCGCACGGCGATCTGCACGGCTGGGTCGGCATCGACGATCTGGCCGCCGGCGGCACGGTCGGGGACCTCGCGCACCGGATGACGGCCTGGGTGCCGGTGGGTGCCCCGCTGAAGCAGGCGTTCGGGGTGATGCTCCAGTACGACGCCGGGTGGGTCGCCGTGCTGGACGGGGCGCGTTTCCTGGGCGTGCTGACCCCGGCGAAGCTGCACGAGGCGCTGCGCCGCTCGGTGGACGCGGACGCGCGGGGTGTCGCGCGGGGGCAGGTGCCGTTCGACTCGGTCTCGGACGCCTGAGGCGAGCCGTCACTTCAGCAGGCCCTTGTCCTTCAGGTAGGTCCGGGCGACGTCGGCGGGCAGCCGGCGCCAGCTGTCGACCTGCCGGTTCATGTCGGCGAGGTCCGCCGTGGTGAGGACGTCGTTGAGCCTGCCCAGCGCCCTCGCCACGCGCGCACTTCCCGCGCGGGAACGGTTGACGACCGGGACGACGTAGTCGGCGTTCTGCAGGTGCTTGTCGTCGGCGAGCAGGACCAGTCCGAACTGGTCGAGGGTGGCGTCCGTGGTGGTGGTCAGCACCATCTGGTCGCGGCCCTCCTGCACGGCCCGCTTGGCCTGGGTGGTGCCGACGCCCTTGGGGTCGATCCCGGTGATGTCGATGCCGTAGACCTTCTTCAACCCCGGTTCGCAGTACGGCCGCTGCACGCACTCGTCGCCGGCGGCGAGCCGTACCTTCAGTTTCGAGGCGCCGAGGTCGCTGAGGGTCTTGAGGTGGTGCTGCCGGGCGTATGCGGCGGTCACCGCGAAGGCGTTCTGGTCCACCGCGCGGCCGGGCGGGAGCACCGTGAGTCCGCGGGGTGTTGCCAGCTCCCGCAGGGCCTTCATCGTGGCTTCGAGGTCGGGTGAGCCGACCGGGGGCGCGTCGGCGCCGTGGGTCTTGGCGTTCAGCCAGTCGGCGAGGGTGGCCGCGTACTCGGGGACGACGTCGATCTGGCCGGACTCCAGGGCCGGTTCGTACAGCTCCCGGTTGGCGACCGTGAGGAGGGACGTCCTGTAGCCGGCCTGGTTCAGCAGCTGCGCGTACATCTGGGCGAGCAGGTCGCTCTCGGTGAAGCCGGCCGAACCGATGGTCAGGTGGTGGCTGTCACCGGGCGATGCGGTGACCTCGCCGCGGTTCTCCAGGGAGGGGCCGGTGGAGCAGGCGGTCAGGGCGAGGAGCCCGGCCGCCGTCACCGCGGCACGGCCCCTCATCGGCCGCCCCTGGCCCTGGCCGGTGCCAGGCGTTCGCCGACCTCGAAGACGGCCTCGACGATCAGTGCGAACACGGCGACGAGGAGGGCCCCGGCCACCACCTGGGGCGTGCTGGCCAGGTTGAACCCGGCGGTGATGATCCGGCCGAGCCCGCCGCCGCCCGCGAGCGCGGCGATGGTGGCGGTGGCGACGAGCTGGACGGCGGCGATCCGCACCCCGGTGAGGACCAGGGGGAGCGAAAGGGGCAGTTCCACGTGAAACAGCATCTGTCGCCCGGTCATGCCCATGCCCTGCGCCGCCTGTACGACGCTCCGGTCGACCTCGCGCATGCCGACATAGGCGTTGGTGAGCAGGGGCGGTACGGCGAACAGCACCAGGGCGACCACGGTCGGCCCCTCGCCCCACTTCCCGACCGGGGTCAGCAGGAGCAGGACCAGCACGGCGAAGGTGGGGACGGCCCGGCCGACGTTGGAGATGTTGACGGCGAGCGCGCCGCCCTTGCCGAGGTGGCCGAGGACCAGCGCGACCGGCAGCGCGATCAGGCAGCTGATGACCAGGCAGACGACGGTGAGCACCAGGTGCTGGAGCAGCCGGCGCCAGACGCCGTCGCCGCCCGACCAGTGCGCGGGGTCGGTCAGCCAGTCCCAGGTGGCGCCGAGGGTGTTCATCCGCGGGCCGCCCGCGCCCACGGGGTGATCAGCCACTGCACGCCGAGCAGGAGGACGTCGGCGGCGACGGCGATCAGTACGCACAGCACGGACGCGGTGAGCACCTGGGCCTTGAAGTAGGTGTTCATGCCCGCGTAGATCAGGTTTCCGAGGCCGCCGAAGCCGACGATCGCGCCGACCGTGACCAGGGAGACCGCCGAGACGGTCGCGATGCGCAGCCCGGCCATCGCGGCGGGCAGGGCCAGGGGCAGTTCGACGGTGAGCAGCAGCCGGATCGGGCCGTAGCCGAGGCCGCGTGCCGCCTGCCGGGTCTCCTGGGGGACCGCGCGCAGCCCGGCGAGGATGTTCCGCACCAGCAGGGTGAGCGAGTAGAGCACCAGTCCCGCGACGACCAGGCCGGCGGAGAGGCCGTAGAGGGGCAGGAGCAGGGAGAACATCGCCAGGGAGGGGATGGTGTAGAGGATCGTCGTCACGCCGAGGACCGGACCGGCCGCCAGGGTCCAGCGGCGGGCCAGCACCGCGAGCGGCAGGGCGATGGCGAGCCCGATGAGGACCGACACGGACGTCAGCTGGAGGTGCTGGACGACCGCGTCGAGGAGGATCTGGCGGCGGGTGCTCAGATAGGCGCCGCAGATCCACTCGTTGCGCGCGAGGCAGTCGTCCGGGGGCGCGGTCACGAGTCCATTGCACCGGGCGGGCGAGCGGCGCGGCGCGTTGTGGTGGCCCGTACGGGGGCGCGGGCCTTCGGGTGTGGGCTACCGCACTCCGGCCGCGTCCAGCAGTGCCGTCACCGTCGCCGTGGCGAGCCCGTCATCCAGGCGTTCCACGCGGGCTCCGGCACGGGCGCTGGCGCCGTCGAAGACCAGCATGAGCTGGCGGGCGAGCAGCTCGGGGTCCCGGGCGCCGCCCCGTTCGGCCTGGGTGCGGAAGGTGTCCTGCAGGCGCTCCTTGACCCGGCGGGCGACCTCGCTGGCCGGGTGGTCCGGGTTCTTCAGCTCGACCAGCACGGCCAGATACGGGCAGCCGCGGTACTCGGGGTCGGTGGAGGCCTTCTCCACCCTTTCGAAGACGTGCAGGATGCGCTCGCGCGGCGTCCCGGCCGCCGGGTCCGCGGGCTTGAGCTGGGCCTCGTACCAGGGCAGACGCCGCTCCAGGCTCGCGGCCAGCATCTCGTCCTTGCTGTCGAAGAGCTGGTACATCGACCGCTTCGAGACGCCCGCCGTACGGCACAGCGCCTCGACGCCGATGGAGACGCCGTCGCGGTAGAAGAGCTGGGCGGCCGCGTCGAGCAGCCGGTCTCGGGGGGACGCCTTGTCCGTGGTGGCCATAAGGCGAGGTTACCTCGTCCGAGATGAATGGAAAACGATCGGTGTACGCACCCTCGGTCGCCGGAGACTTTCCGTGACAGGAGGGTGAACAAGCGCTTAGATAGTGAGCGGACGTTGATCCCGACCCAGCCGGAGGCCCCGTTGTTCTCATCCGTCGACGACGTCTCCGCCCGCCTCGCCGAGACCGGCTACCTCGCCTCGCCCGCCGTCGCCACGACCGTCTTCCTCGCCGCCCGGCTGGGCAAGCCGCTGCTGGTGGAGGGCCCCGCCGGCGTCGGCAAGACCGAGCTGGCCAAGGCCGTCGCCCAGGTCGCAAAGGCCCGGCTGATACGGCTGCAGTGCTACGAGGGCGTGGACGAGTCCCGGGCGCTGTACGAGTGGAACCACGCCAAGCAGCTGCTGCGCATCAGCGCGGGCCGCGACGAAAGCTGGGACGAGACCCGCACCGACATCTTCAGCGAGGAGTTCCTGCTCCCCCGCCCGCTGCTGACCGCGATCCGCGGCGACGAGCCCACCGTGCTGCTGATCGACGAGACCGACAAGGCCGACGTCGAGATGGAGGGGCTGCTGCTGGAGGTGCTCAGCGACTTCCAGGTCACGGTCCCCGAACTGGGCACGATCACCGCGACCCGCCGCCCCTTCGTCGTCCTCACCTCCAACGCGGGGCGCGAACTGTCCGAGGCGCTGCGCCGCCGCTGCCTGTTCCTGCACATCGGGTTCCCCGAGGAGGAGCTGGAGCGGCGGATCGTACGGCTCAAGGTGCCGGGACTCGGCGCGGCGCTGGCCGAGTCGGTGGTGCGGGTGGTGGGGGCGCTGCGCGCGATGGACCTGCGCAAGGTGCCGTCGGTCGCCGAGACCATCGACTGGGCGCACACCCTGCTGGCCCTCGGCGCCGACACCCTGGACGAGGCCGTCGTACGGGACACCCTCGGCGTGATCCTCAAGCACCAGGACGATGTGCAGAAGGCCGCGGCCAAGCTGGACCTGGACGCGCTGTGAGCGGTGTCGAGGAGCGGATCACCGGTCTGGTCGGCGCGCTGCGCGCGCACGGCGTGCGGATCGGCACCGGGGAGAGCGTCGACGCGGCCCTCGCCGTGGAGGCCCTCGGGTTCGCCGACCGGGACCTGCTGCGGGAGGGGTTGGCCGCGACCCTGCTGCACGGGCCCGGACAGCGCGCGGTGTTCGATCCGGTCTTCGACCTGTACTTCCCGCGCGGCGTCGGCGGTCCGGGCACGGAAGGGGCGGGCCGGGACGAGCTGCGCGACCGGCTCGCCGAGGCGCTGGCCGCCGACGACCGCTCGCTGATGGCCCGCCTGGCGGCCGAGGCCGTGGACGGCCTGGGCGGGTACGGGAGTTCACCGGGGTCGGACGGCTGGTCGGCGTACCAGACCCTGGACCGGCTCCGCCCGCAGACCCTGCTGGCCCGGGTGCGGGACGACGTCGGGGGCCGGGACGGCGGTGCGGGGTTCGCGGACCGGCTGCTGGACGACGAGATCCGGCGCCGTATCGAGGTGTTCCGGCAGCTGGTCGCGACGGAGGCGCGGCGCCGGGTCGCCGAGCGGCGCGACCGGGACGAGATCGCCCGGCGGGCCGTCCGCCCGACCGCCGACCGGGTGGACTTCCTGTACGCCGGCCGGGACCAACTCGCCGAGCTGCGCAGGACGGTGCAGCCGCTGGCGCGCAAGCTCGCGACCCGGCTGGCCGCGCGCCGCCGCCGGGCCGCGCGGGGCACGATCGACCTGCGCCGCACCCTGCGCTCCTCGCTGTCCACGGGCGGGGTGCCGATGCGGCCGGTGCTGCGCAGACGGCGTCCGGCCCGGCCCGAACTGGTGCTGCTCTGCGATGTCTCGGGCTCGGTGTCGGGCTTCTCCGACTTCACGATGCTGCTGGTGCAGGCGCTGCACGACCAGTTCAGCAAGATCCGGGTGTTCGCCTTCGTCAACCGTCTCGACGAGGTGACCGGCCTGCTGGAGCACGGCCGCGCCGACCCGGACGGACTCGGCGCCCGGATCCGCGCGGAGGCCAGGCTCACCGGCTGGCACGGCAGCAGCGACTACGGCGTCGCCCTGGGTGAGTTCACCGAGCGGTACGGCGCCACGGTCGGCCCGCGCACGACCGTCTTCGTGCTCGGCGACGCCCGCACCAACATGAGCGACCCGAACCTGGCCGCCGTCCGCGAACTCGCCCGCAGCGCCCGACGCGTCTACTGGCTGAACCCCGAGCCGCGCGCCCAGTGGGGCACCGGCGACTCGGCGGCGCCCGAATACGCCGAGCTGGTGGAGATGCACGAGTGCCGCACGGCCCGGCAGCTCGGGGCGCTGATCGGAGGGCTGCTGCCCGTGTGAGAAGGCTGGTGCCGGTGTGACGCGGGGTGGCCGGGCGTGATCGACTGATCCCTGATCGGCCGCCATCTGCCCGGCGGCTGTCTGCTGTCGGCCCGCCATCCGCCCGCACACAAGGACGTACGACATGAGCCACCCGCCCGTGCAGCTCGGCACCTTCCCGACTCCCGTCGAACCGGCGCCCCGGCTCGCCGCCGCGCTCGGGCTCGGTCCGGACGACCTGTGGGTCAAGCGGGACGACCTGACCGGCCTGGGCGGCGGCGGGAACAAGATCCGCAAGCTGGAGTGGCTCGCGGGCGCGGCGCTGGCCGAGGGCGCGGACACCCTCGTGACCACCGGCGCCGCGCAGAGCAACCACGCCCGGCTGACGGCCGCCGCGGCCGCCCGGCTGGGTCTGGACGCCGTCCTCGTACTGCGCGGCGCACCGGGGCGGTCGCGTTCCGGGAACCTCGCCCTGGACGGGTTGTTGGGGGCGCGCCTCGTCTGGGCGGGCGACGTGGACCAGGCGGGGCTGGACGCCGCGGCGGCCGAGGTGTGCGCGCGGCTGCGCTCGGGCGGTGCCCGTCCCGCGCTGATCCCGTTCGGCGGGTCCAGCACGCTGGGCGCACGGGGCTATGTGCGCTGCGGCGAGGAGCTGCGCACGCAGGTGCCCGACCTGCGGACGGCGGTGGTCGCGCTCGGCTCGGGCGGCACCATGGCGGGGCTGGTCGCGGCCCTCGGCACGGAGTCGGTGCTCGGTGTCGACGTGGGCGCGCTGGCCGACCCGGCCACCGCGGTCGAGGAGTTCGCGGCCCCGCTCACCGCGGAGAAGGTCCTGGCGGACCGGCTGCGGGTGCGCCGGGACCAGGTGGGCAGCGGGTACGCGGCGCTGACCGGTCCGGTGGCGGAGGCGCTCCGGCTCGCCGCCCGCACCGAGGGGATCGTCCTTGACCCGACCTACACCGGCCGGGCCCTGGCGGGGCTGGCCGCCGCCGTGCGGGACGGTGACGTACGGCCGGGCGAGAAGACCGTGTTCGTGCACACCGGCGGGCTGCCCGGTCTGTTCGGGCACGCGGACGCCGTCGCGTACGCCGAAGCGGGCGCCGTCACTCACGAACACTGAGACACCGGCCCCCTACACGCACCCCCGCTCGTCCTCCCCCGGGACTACGGCGCTTCCCCGATGCCCGGCCGGCGTACCTCGCCCTAACCTGCGGGTACGGAGCGAGGGGGGAGATCATGAAGGCAGTGGTGCAGGACCGGTACGGCTCGCCGGACGTGCTGGAGCTGCGGGACGTGGACCAGCCGGTGCCCGGCGACGACGAGGTGCTGGTACGGGTGCGGGCCGCCGGGTTGAACGCGTACGACTGGCACCTAATGCGCGGTGACCCGTACGTGGCCCGGCTGGCGCTCGGACCGCGCGCGCCCCGGGCCCGGATCCGGGGCCGGGACTTCGCGGGCGAGGTGGCGGCGGCCGGCCGGAACGTACGGGATCTCCGGCCGGGGGACGAGGTGTTCGGCGAGGTCGACGGCACCTTCGCGGAGTACGTGTGCGTCCCGGACGCCTGGGTGGAGCGCAAGCCCGCGGCCCTGACCTTCGAGCAGGCGGCGACTCTGCCGCTGGCCGGGAACACCGCCCTGCGTGGTCTGCGTGACCTGGCAGGGCTGCGGCCGGGGCAGCAGGTGCTGATCAACGGCGCCTCCGGCGGGGTCGGCACGTTCGCCGTGCAGATCGCCAAGGCGCTCGGCGCGGAGGTGACCGGCGTGTGCAGCACGCGCAACGCCGAACTGGTCCGCTCGCTGGGCGCGGACCACGTCGTCGACTACACGCGGGAGGACTTCACGCGCGGCGGACGGCGGTACGACGTCGTCCTCGACCTCGCGGCCGGCCACGGGATCTCCGGCCTCCGGCGCGCCCTCACGCCCACCGGGACGCTCGTCCTCGGCAGCGGGGGCAGCGCGGGGCAGTTCCTCGGGGCTCCCGTCCTCATCCTCCAGGGGGTCGTGCTCTCCCCGTTCGTCCGCCAGCGGTTGCGTCCGCTCATCGGCCCGGCGCCGAGCAAGGCGGTGCTGGCGGAGCTGCGCGAGCTGGCCGACTCCGGGAAGCTCGCCCCGGTGATCGACCGGACGTACCCGCTGGCCGAGGCCCCCGAGGCCATCCGGTACCTGGAGGAGGAGCACGCGCGCGGGAAGGTCGTCGTCACGGTCTGACCGGGGGCGGCCGTGACACACGGGTGCCCCGCGGTGACGGGCGCACCGCGGGGCACCTGCGGGACGTTCAGGTCCCCTGAGCCTTCGCGTAGTCCTTCGCCGTGGGTCCCGCGAAGTCGTACACCACGACCTGTTCATCACCCACGACCCACGCGTCGTGCCCGGGCGGGCACATGAAGACGTCGCCGGGGCCGACCTCCCCCTCGCCGCCGTCGTCCATGCGGATGTGCAGCCGGCCCTGAACGACATAGGCGCTGTGGGGGAACTGGCAGCTCTCGGTGCCCGCGATCGGCGCCACGGACTCCGACCAGCGCCAGCCCGGTTCGAAGGTGCCCACCGCGAAGTCGAGCCCGGTCAGGTGGACGGCTTCGAGATGGCCACGGGGGAAGTCACGCCGCTCGTCCGGCTTGTCTACCGTCTTCACTTCCAACATGACGGTGTCCTCCCTTCCGGCCGCTCACCACGGCCGGGGCGGGTCGCCGTCTCCCGGCGGCCACGGGCGGCACCGGCGCTCCGGCGGCGGCCGCACCCACTACCATCGTGGGCCGGTCAACTCGGAGCCGCCATTCGGGGGGCGCCGGAACACGCCGAGACAACGTTGTCGGAACTGTCGCTCAGCCCTGGAGGGCACTCTGGGCCGGCACCCCGCCCGCATCGACGATCCGCTCGGCTCGCCGCACGGCGAACACCGCGTAGACGTAGGCGAGATCAAGAAGGAGGCAGCCGAGGTAGAGGTAGTACATGAGGGCGTTGTCGTAACGCGGGTCCCCGTCTGGGTCGGTGAGCATCGAGAGCGACGCGCAGGCGGTGCCGAGCAGCTTGGTCACGGCGATCCCCACCGACTGGCCGCGTGTACCGCGGCGGGCGGCGAGCATCGCCAGGAACATCCCGGACATGGCCAGGTTGCTGCCGAACGCGGTGATCGCGCCGACGCCCTCGTCGAACTGTTCGGAGGCATAGTTCATGCCCGGGTAGGCGAGGGCGAGCAGGACGGCCAGTGCGGGCAGGAACAACCGGTCGGGCAGGTAGGGGAATTCGGCCCGTCCGAAGCGTACGACGGTGTAGCCGATGGCGAGGTCGAAGCAGAACCAGACGATGTTGATCACCTGCATGACCCCGGACGACGGCCGCACGAACGCGAACATGAACTCCCAGCTGATGTTGGTCGCGAACGCGACGACAGGCATCCCGAAGGTACGCTCCCGCAGCCCCGCGCGGATCAACAGCGCGTAGGCGACGCTCCAGAAGAACCCCGTGCCGAGCAGAAACGCCGTGTGCATCACACCCATGACCACCCTCCGTACACGAACCGTCACGCCCGATGATGCTTACTCTGGCACGGTGACAGCCACGAACACAGCGTCGATCGCGACGGAGGACACCGTCGACCCACCGCTACGGCCGCTTCCCGAGCGAGCCGTCGCACTGCTGGCCCGAGTTGACGCCCCACCGCGTCTGGTGGCCCACCTCAGGGCGGTGCACGACGTGGCGGCACAGCTCGTAAAGTGGGTGCAACGGCACTGTCCCTGGCTGGAGTTCGATGCGGAGGCGGTGCTCTTCGGTGCCGCGACGCACGACATCGGCAAGGCCGTGCACGTGGCCGAGCTGTCCGGCCCCGGCGCACGGCACGAGGAGGCCGGGCGGGAACTGCTGCTGAACCACGGTGTGGAGGCCGGTCTGGCCCGGTTCGCCGGGACGCACGCCTCCTGGACCGCGCCCGGGATCGGCGTGGAGGACCTGCTCGTGAGCCTCGCCGACAAGGTCTGGAAGGACAAGCGCGTCCCGGAGCTGGAGGACCTGGTCGTGGGCCGGCTGGCCGGTGTCGACGGGCGGCCGGCCTGGGCGTGGTTCCTGGAGTTGGACGAGGTCCTCACGGGGATCGGGGAGGGGGCCGGGCGCAGGCTGGCGTGGCAGATGTCCCACCCCCTCGCCCGAAGGTGACCCTCTACGCGGTCCCCCGGGTGAGCTACCAGGTGCGCGCCGACCGCAGCAGGAGTTCGCGGACGCGGACCACGTCGGGGTTGTCGGAGGCGCCGGGGCGCTGGACGAGGAAGCCCGTGTTGATCGGTGGGTCCTCGGGTTCCACCAGCTCCACCAGCGCGCCGGAGTCCAGTTGATCCGCGCACAGGTAGCGGGGCAGCACACTGAAGCCCGCGCCCGCGATCACCACCGCCAGCACTCCGCGCAGGTCGGGCACGGTCACCGCGGCGGTGCAGGACAGGCGGCGGCCGAAGACGTGGCGCCAGTAGCGGCGGGCGATCGGCAGGTCCTCGGCGTAGGTGATCAGGGGTACGGAGTGCAGCGCGGCCGGTCCTTCGACGGGCAGCCGGTCCGTCAGCCGCCCGGCCCAGACCGGCGCGGCGACCAGGACGAACTCCTCGTCGGTGAGGGGCACGGCGTGGAGGGTGCGGCCGCGCGGGCGGGAGGTGGCGATCACCAGGTCGTGGCGGCCCGCGCGCAGTTCGTCCAGCAGCGGATCGGTCAGGCCGGTGGCCACCCGCAGTCGTACGCCCTCGGCGACGAGGGGAGCCAGCGCGGGCAGGACGGTCGTGCACAGGATCTCGGCGGGGCCGGCCAGGTGAACGGGCTCCGGGCGCGCCCCCTCCCGCGGCTCGGGACCGGCGACGGCGGCCAGCTCGTCCAGGGGCGCGGCGATCCGGGCGGCCAGTTCCTCGGCCACCGGCGTCGGTGTCACCCCGCGGGGCAGCCGTTCGAACAGCTCCCGGCCGGTCTGCCGTTCCAGCGTGCGCATCTGTGTCGTCACCGTCGGCTGCGACAGGCCCAGCAGGCGGGCGGCCCCGGTGAAGGAGCCGGAGCGGTAGACCGCGAGGAAGGTACGCAGCAGGTTCAGGTCGAGGGAAGGGATGTCCACGAGGCCGAGTATTCCGAGTATTCACCGGACCGCGCTCCGCGCCACCCATAGAAAGTCCAATGTCTGCCATTCGCCGCTTCATTGGTTCCCTATGGGTGGTGTCGCCTACGTTTGCCTCACCAGCGCAAGTTCAGGGAGAAGAAAGACCCATGTCGAAGATCCTTTTCGTGCTGACCGGCGCCACCCACTGGACGCTCACCGACGGCACCCCGCACCCGACCGGCTTCTGGGCCGAGGAGGCCGTGGTCCCGTACCGCGCCCTCAAGGCCGCCGGCCACGAGGTCGTCGTCGCCACGCCGGGCGGTGTGGTGCCCACGGTCGACCGGGCGAGCCTCGCGCCCGAGTTCAACGGCGGTCAGGAGGGTGCCGAGAAGGTGGCGCGCGCCCTGGAGGAGATGACCGAGCTGCGGGAGCCGGTGAAGGTCGCGGAGGTCGACCTCGACGACTTCGCCGCCGTGTTCTACCCCGGTGGGCACGGGCCCATGGAGGACCTGGCCGTGGACGCCGACTCGGGCCGTCTGCTGACCGCCGCCCTCGACTCGGGCAAGCCGCTGGCGGTTGTCTGCCACGGTCCGGCCGCGCTGCTCGCGGCGGTGCGGTCCGACGGCTCGAACGCCTTCGCCGGCTACCGGGTGGCGGCCTTCACCAATGAGGAGGAGACGCAGGGCGGGCTCGCCGGCCAGGCCAAGTGGCTGCTCCAGGACCGGCTGACCGAGGCGGGCGTCGACGTCCAGGTCGCCGAACCGTGGGCGCCGTACGTGGTCGTCGACCGCAACCTGGTCACCGGCCAGAACCCGGCCTCCTCGGCCCCGGTCGCGGAGGAGCTGCTGAAGAAGCTCGGCTGATGCGGCGGTGCCGCTGAGCGGCGGCCGGCCACCCGTGCGGAAAATTGGTCGGCCGTCGCCTGCAACCTCGCCCGGGGTCGGACGTCTGTCGGGGTGGAGGCCTCCACTTCGACCGATGTCCGAGCGACCCGAGCAACCGAAGGAACACATGTCCGCACACCGTGTCCCCCGCCCTCGCCGCATCCGCAGGCTGCGCACCGCCCTGGGGGTCTCCGCCGTGGGCGCGGCCCTGGCCGTCGGCGGCACCGTGACCGCCCAGGCGGTCCAGAGCAGCGCCCATGCCGGATCCGGGTCCCACGCCGCGTCAGGCCACGCCACGCCGTCTCCCGTGCCGTCCCCGATCCGTACGGCGACGCCGAGTCCGGTGCCGTCGACACCCCACACGGGCACGCCGAGTCCGGTGCCGTCGACCCCCCACACAGGCACGCCGTCTCCGGTACCGTCCGTGCCGTCCACCCCCCACACAGGCACGCCCACTCCCGCGCCGGCCGCCCCGTCACCGGTCCCGTCCACGGCCACTCCGGCCCCGGCACCGGTACCGCGCCACGGGCACAGCCACGGGCAGCGACCCGCGTCGCCGAGTCCGGTCCCCGCGACCGGGCACGCCACGCCTTCGCCGGTTCCGCAGCACCACTGAGGCATGCCGGTGTGCGGGGAGTCGCCCGGTGCGGCTCCCCGCACACCCGGCCGGGAGATCCATGACGACAGCCACACCACCGGCGGCGGCCCTGCCCTGGTACCGGGACCGCGCCGGCGCCCCAGCGTCCACACCGGCCTGGCGCAGGTTCACCCACGCGCTGCGGGCCCGCGTCCTCGCGCGCGTCCACGCCGGCACGACGGCGGATCCGGCACCCCGCGACCGCGGTGACGACACCGGGGCACGGGGACTGGCCGTCCCCGAACCCCCGCTCGGCATCGAGGAGTTGTACCACCACCGCCGGCTTTCCCTGGTGCGCCTGGCGGTGCTGCTGGTCGATGACCTGCCCACGGCCGAGGACGTCGTACAGGACGCTTTCACGGCGCTGTTCCGCCGCCACGGTCACCGGCTCGGCTCGCTCGACGACCCGGAGGCGTACCTGCGGACCAGTGTGGTCAACGCGGCCCGCTCCGTGCTGCGGCGGCGCAGGACCGTACGGGCGCACACCCCCGAACGGGAGGGGCACGCCCCCGCACCGGAGGAGGACGTCCTGCTCCACGAGGACCACCGTGAAGTGCTGGCGGCCCTGCGGACACTGACCCCGCGTCAGCGCGAGGTGCTGGTCCTGCGGTACTGGTCCCACCTCACCGAGGCCGAGATCGCGGCGACGCTCGGTCTGTCGCGCGGCACCGTCAAGTCCACGGCCAGCAGGGCCCTGGACGCACTCGGCCGACGTCTGGAGGGTCTGCGATGAACGAGTACGGTACCGGGACCGCGCCGACGCCGGTCGAGGAGCGGCTGCGGGCCGCCCTCGCCGCCCGGGCACAGTCCGTCGGCCCGGCCGACCTACGGCCGCTGCGCCCGCCGACCGGGAACGTCCGCGCCGGACGGCTCGTACGCCGGGTCGCGGTGGGCCTGCTCACCCTGGCCGCGGTGGCGGCGCTGGTGTTCTTCACCCTCGTCCGCGGCGGCCCGGACCACCCGGCCGAGCCGGCCCACTCCCCCAGGCCGACGACCGGCACCCCGTCAGCGGTCCCCAGTCCCGTCCGCCCGACCACGGCCGAGCCGTCCCCCAGTTCTCCGTAGCCGTAGCCGTAGCCGAGTGAACTACGCCCCGGGGCGGGCGAGCAGGTCCGGGTCAGCTGGACTCGCGCACGACCAGTCGGCACGGCACCGTGTGCACGCCCGGCTCCGGCACGGCGTCGATGGCCTGGAGCAGCTGGAGGGCGGCGATCCGGCCGATCTCGGCCAGGTTGATGTCGATCGTGGTGAGCGGCGGGCGGCAGGCCAGCGCCATGGTGTCCCAGTTGTCGTAGCCGACGACGGCGACGTCACCGGGCACGCTCCGGCCCCGCTCGCGCAGCGTGTCGGCCACGCCCCGGGCGATCTGGTCGTTGCCGCAGAAGAAGGCGTCCGTGTCCGGTGCCGTGCGCAGTACCGCGTCGGCCGCGCGGCGGCCCCACGCCTCGCTCCACTCGCCGAAGTGCACGCGGCCGGTGGCCAGTTCCAGGCCGGCGCCCCGAAGGTGCTCGATCGCGTGGCGGGCCCGGTCGCGGGCGGCCTGGTGGTGCTCCGGGCCGGTGACATGGGCGACGCGGGTGCGGCCGGTGGCCAGCAGGTGCTCGACGGCCAGGTGGGCACCGCCCCGGTCGTCGGTGACGACCGAGGTGTCCGCGGGGTCGGTGGACGGGGCGAGCGCGTAGACGACGGGGATGGACGGGTCGATGCCGGTCAGCGGCGGGCGGGGGTCCGTGCGGCGGCCGGCGACGATGATGCCGTCGACCCGGCGGTCGGTGAGGTTGCGCAGATGGTGCTGCTCGCGGATGGCGTCGCCGCGGGTGTCGCACAGCAGGACCGAGATCTTTCCGGCGCCGAGCGCGTCCTCGGCGCCGAGGAGCACCGGCGTGCTGAACCGGCCTATCCCGTCCGTCGTCATCAGGCCGACCGTCCAGCTCCTGCCGCTGTGCAGGCTCTGAGCATGCTGGTTGGGCCGGAAGCCGAGCGTCTCCACCGCGTCCAGCACCCGTTGCCGGGTCTCGGGACGCATCCGGCCACCGCCGTTCAGCGCCTTCGACGCCGTGCCCACACTGACGCCGGCCAGCGCGGCGACGTCGGCGAGCCTGGCCCGGCCGGTCGGGGGAGAGCCTGCAGCAGAGGTCACGGGCAAACCTTTTCCTGATGATGACGACGGCTCACATCGTGGCAGCCGCCCGACGGAAGTGCCAGATCGTTGAGCAAGTTGAGAAATAACTTGCCGCACCTCTTGACCGGACTACCCAACTCCCCTCTACTTCTCGGCGAGAAAACGGTTGCGCACACCAGCTCCACGACCGGCCACGACACTTCATCCGGACAGCGTTCGATATACCGAACAGCAATCCCGCCACGCCACCCCACCCGGAGAGCCATGCCCCGCACCCGCCCCGTCCAGCCCGCCCCCACCGGACCGGTCCGCCTCGGCCCGGACGCCCACGCCGCGCTGCGCCCCACGGCCGTCGCCATCGACGCGGGCTTCTGGCACGCCCGCCGCGAGACCAACGCCCGCGTCTCCGTCCCCCAGGGACCGGGCCTGCTGGAGTCCGCCGGTAACCTGCACAACCTGCGGCTGGCGGCCGGCACTGCCGAGGGCGAGTTCCAGGGCGCGTATCCCTTCGTGGACACGGACGTCTACAAGTGGCTGGAGGCCGCCGCCTGGCAACTCGGCCATCGCGGCGACGACTCCCTCGCCGCCGACGTGGACCGCATCATCGCCCTGGTCGCCGCCGCCCAGCAGCCCGACGGCTACCTCAACACCTGGTTCCAGCTGGTCAAGGGCGGCGAGCGCTACCAGGACCTGCGCTGGGGGCACGAGCTGTACTGCGCGGGCCATCTGATCCAGGCGGCCGTCGCCCACCACCGGGCCACCGGGCGCACCGAACTCCTCGACGTGGCACGGAGGTTCGCCGATCACGTCGACTCGGTCTTCGGCCTCCCCGGCAGCGGACGCCCGATCGACGGCATCGACGGCCACCCGGAAGTGGAGACGGCTCTGGTCGAGCTGTACCGGGAGACCGGCGAGCGCCGCTACCTCGACCTGGCGGGCTACTTCGTCGACCGGCACGGCCACGGCCTGCTCGGCGGCGAGGCCTACTGCCAGGACCGCGTTCCGGTGCGCGAGGCGACAAACGTCGAGGGCCACGCCGTACGGCAGTTGTACCTGCTGGCTGCGGCCGCGGACCTGGCCACCGAGACCGGGGACACCGAACTGCGCGCCGCGGGTGAGCGGTTGTGGCACGCGATGACCACGACGAAGACCCACCTCACCGGCGGTCTCGGCGCCCACCACGACCAGGAGGACTTCGGCGACCCGTACGAACTCCCCAACGAGCGCGCCTACTGCGAGACCTGTGCCGCCATCGCCTCCGTCCAGTGGAGCTGGCGCCTGGCCCTGCTCACCGGCGAGGCCCGCTACTCCGACCTCGTCGAACGCACCCTCTACAACGGCTTCCTGGCCGGAGTCTCCCTGGACGGCGAGCGCTGGCTCTACGTCAACCCGCTCCAGGTCCGCGACGGCCACACCGACCCCGGAGGCGACCAGTCGGCCCGCCGAACCCGCTGGTTCCGGTGCGCCTGCTGCCCGCCCAACGTGATGCGGCTGCTCGGCAGCCTGGAGCACTACCTGGCCAGCGGCGACGACGACGGCCTGCAGATCCACCAGTACGTCACCGGGCGCTACGCCTGCGGCCCGATCGTCGTGCGTGCCGAGACGGACTATCCGTGGCACGGCACGATCGCCCTCACCGTCGAGGAGACCCCGGCCGACCGGCCCTGGACGCTCTCGCTGCGCATCCCGCAGTGGTGCCGCGAGTTCCGGGTGCGGTGCGGCGAGGAGACGTACGACTCCCCCGTGGACGACGGTTGGCTCCGGCTGGAGCGGACCTGGGCTCCCGGCGACCGGATCGTGCTGGAGCTCTCGCTCGAACCCCGGCTCACCGGGGCCGACCCCCGCGTGGACGCCGTACGCGGCTGCGTGGCGATCGAACGCGGGCCGCTCGTGTACTGCCTGGAGCAGGTCGACCACCCCGGCGGCGGTCTGGACGACATCGTCCTCGACACCACCCGCCCGCTCGCCGTGAAGCACCGGCCGGACCTGCTCGGCGGGGTCACGACGGTCGTGGCAGCCGGGCGCCGGCGCGGCATCCCCGACCGGGGATGGTGGCCGTACGCCTCCGCCGACACCACCGCGGCCCCCGAACCGGACGGCGAAACCGTCGAGTTCACCGCCGTCCCCTACTACGCCTGGGCCAACCGCGAGGACGGCAGCATGCGCGTCTGGCTCCCCACCTCATGAACTCCCTCTGTTCTGCCCTACGACAACGAGGTCACCCCGTGATACCCACCCGCCGCAGCCCCCTGGCTCCCACCCGCCGCGCCCTGCTGGCAGCGCTCGCAGCCGTCGGCACCCTCACCTCCCTGACCGCCTGCGGAGGCGGCTCCGACTCCTCGGACTCCTCCTCCGGGTCGTCCGGGGGGACGTACACCTTCTGGGACCCGTACCCCCAGTTCGACGCCTCGTCGGCGTGGGGCAAGCTCGTCACCTCATGCGGGACGAAGGCCGGGGTGAAGCTGAAGCGAACCGCGTACGACACCACGGACCTGGGCAACAAGGCGCTGCTGGCCGCCCAGCAGGGCAACGCGCCCGATGTGATGCTGGTGGACAACCCGGTCGTCTCCACGCTGGTGGAGGCCGGGATCCTCAACAGGACGAGCGACCTCGGCCTGGACACGAAGTCGATCCAGCAGAACATCATCGGCGCGGGCACCATCGACAACGCGTCCTACGGGGTGCCGATCGGCGCCAACACGCTCGCCCTCTACTACAACAAGAAGATCCTCTCCGCGGCGGGCGTCGACCCGGCGTCCGTCAAGGACTGGAACTCCCTCACGGCCGCGCTGAAGAAGGTCAAGTCGGCCGGGAAGAAGGGCATCACCTTCTCCGCGATCAACACGGAGGAGGGCAGCTTCCAGTTCCTGCCCTGGTTCTGGGGCGCGGGCGGCGATCTGACAAAGCTCGACTCGGCCAAGGGAGTTGCCGCCCTGTCCCTGTGGAAGCGGTGGGTCGACGAGGGGTACGCGCCGAAGGACGTCCTGCAGAACACGCAGACGACCAGCTGGCAGGAGTTCGCCACCGGCGACTACGCGTTCAGCGAGAACGGCACCTGGCAGCTGGGCAACGCGGAGAAGGCCGGCTTCGACTACGGCATCATCAACATCCCGGCACAGAACGGCGGTTCGGCGCCGGTGCCGACGGGCGGCGAGTTCGTGACCGTGCCCGTACAGAAGGACACCGGGCGCTACGACGTCACCAAGAAGATCGTCACGTGTCTGACCAGCGACGCGAACCTGCTGCCCACCGACACGACGCTGCAGTACGTCGCTCCGACGGCCGCCGTACAGGCCGAGCAGGTGAAGCAGAACCCGAAGCTCAAGCCGTGGGTGTCCGCGGTCGCGGCGGCCCGCGGCCGTACCAGCGGCGGTCTCGGCACCAAGTACCCGACCATCTCCCAGCCGATGTGGACCGCCGTCCAGGCCGCGCTGTCCGGCAGCAAGAGCCCGCAGGACGCGCTGGACACCGCCCAGTCGAGCGCGCAGAAGGGCTAGCACCGGCATGACCATCGCCCGGGTCGACCGTCCGCGGCGAGCACCGGCCGCCGCGGCTGGGGCGAGCGACGCCGACGCCTTGTCCCTGCGCCGGCGGCACCGGCGCAGGAGCCGCCTGACCGCGCTCGCCTTCGTGACGCCTCTCCTCGCCTACCTCGCCGCCTTCTACGTCTATCCGCTCTACCGCAACCTCGACCTGAGCCTGCGCGACTACACCGTCCGGTCGTTCGTGGCCGGGGACGCGCCGTTCTCCGGCTGGGACAACTTCCAGAAGGTCCTGGACGATCCGACGTTCGGCCCGGCCATGCGGCACACGATGGTCTTCACCTTCGTGTCGATCGCCTTTCAGTACGTCATCGGGCTGGCCCTCGCGGTCTTCTTCAACCGGCACTTCCGGCTCGCGCCGACCCTGCGCGCACTGTTCCTGATCCCGTGGCTGCTGCCGCTGATCGTGTCGGCATCGACGTGGTCGTGGATGTTCAACAGCGAGTCCGGCGTGGTGAATTACTTCCTGCACTTCTTCGGCGTCGACCCGGTCGGCTGGCTCACCTCGCCGGACTGGGCGCTGACCTCGGTGATCGTCGCCAACATCTGGATCGGCATCCCGTTCAACCTGGTCATCCTCTACAGCGGCCTGCAGAACATCCCGGCCGAGCTGTACGAGGCGGCGGCACTGGACGGGGCGAGCGCCTGGCAGCAGTTCCGCCGGATCACCTTCCCGCTGCTGCGCCCGGTGTCGGCGATCACCCTGCTGCTCGGGCTCGTCTACACCCTCAAGGTGTTCGACCTGATCTGGATCATGACCAAGGGCGGCCCCGGCGACGCCTCGTCGACCCTGGCCACCTGGTCGTACCAGCTCGGTTTCGGCACGCTGCTGCCCAAGTTCGGCCCGGGAGCCGCGGTCGGCGACATCCTCATCCTCATCGCGCTCGTCTTCGGGCTGCTGTACATCCGCGTGCAGAGGAGGCAGGAAGCGTGAAGTCCCGTGCGACGAGCCGCCGTCACACCGTCATCGGCCTCGTACTCACCGCGCTGATGCTGTTCCCGGTGTACTGGATGCTGAACGTGTCCCTCACCCCGCAGCAGGACATGCGCAAGAACCCGCCCGACCTGCTGCCGCTGCACCCCACCTTCGAGGGCTACCGGGCCGTCCTGGACGACCAGTTGCCGTACCTCGGCACGAGTCTGCTGATCGGCGCGGGCACGGTCGCCCTCACCCTTCTCCTCGCCGCCCCCGCCGGCTACTCGCTGGCGAAACTGCGCCCGAGCGGCGGCGGCGCGCTGGGCCTCGGACTGCTGGTCGCGCAGATGATCCCCGGGATCGTCATGGCGATGGGCTTCTACGGCATCTTCCTGGACCTCGGTCTGCTCAACTCCTGGTGGGGCCTGATCATCGCGGACTCCACCATCGCCGTGCCGTTCGGCGTCATGATCTTCACGGCGTTCATGTCGGGCATACCCGGCGAACTCATCGCCGCCTCCCGCATCGACGGCGCGGGAACCTTCCGCACCTTCTGGTCGATCGTGCTGCCGGTGAGCCGCAACGCCGTCGTCACCGTCTCGCTCTTCAGTTTCCTGTGGGCCTGGTCCGACTTCGTCTTCGCCAACACCCTCGACGGCGGCGGCGACCTGAGGCCGATCACCCTCGGCATCTACAAGTACATCGGCAACAACAACCAGGAATGGAACGCGATCATGGCCACCGCCGCCGTCGCGTCCGTCCCCGCAGCCGTCCTGCTGGTCCTCGCACAGCGCTATGTGGCCGCGGGCGTGACCGCGGGCGCCGTGAAGGACTGAAACATCCCCCCATCACCTCCGTAAGGAGAAGCCTGTCATGACCCGCACAAGACGCTACGGCAGCTTGACGGCGGCCCTCGGCACAGCCGTTCTCACGGCCGCCCTTGTGACTCCCGCCCAGGCGGCCCCCACCACGTCCACCACGCTGGTCGTCAACGCCGATCAGACCCTGCGCCCGGTCACCCATGTGGCGACCGGCAGCCTCTACGGCCTCGCCGACGGAAGCACCCCCGCCGACAGCCTGGTCGCCCCGCTCAAGCCGAACACCTTCGTCCAGATGGCCCCCGGCGGCTCCCAGCTGCCCAACGGCGAACCCAAGCCGGCGGGCGACGCGCTGGTCGTGGCGTCCAAGGCGGCGCGGGCGGGCGCCAAGGTCGTCGTACGGATGCCGGACTGGTACCCGAACTTTCCATACAAGTGGGTGAGTTGGAGCGACTGGCTGTCCGCCGTGGACAAGCAGGTGGCGTCCGTGCAGTCGTCCGGCGCCGGCAACATCGCCGCGTACGAGCTGTGGAACGAACCCGACTGGACATGGGACACCACCAACGCGGGTGCCTTCGACGCCGGTTGGGCGCGCACGTACAAGGAGGTCCGCGCCAAGGACACCAGGACGCCCATCCAGGGCCCCAGTTACTCGGCGTGGAACCAGTCCTGGATGAGCACGTTCCTCACCGACGCCAAGGCCGGCGGTACCGTGCCCGACATCATCGCGTGGCACGAGCTGCAGGGCAGCAAGGACATCGCCGCGCACGTCTCGGCCTACCGCGCCCTGGAGAGCAGCCTGGGCATCAGCCCGCGTCCGATCGCGATCGAGGAGTACGGCACGCCGAGCGAGATCGGCGTGCCCGGTTCGCTGGTCGGCTATGTCGCCAAGTTCGAGCGGGCCGGCGTGCACGACGCCGAGCTGGCCTTCTGGAACCACTACGGCACCCTCGGCGACACGCTCACCGACACCGCCGGCTCACCGAACGGCTCGTACTGGCTCTACAAGTGGTACGGCGACATGTCCGGCAACATGCTGGTCACCACACCCCCGGCGCAGACGGGCCTCGACGGCGCGGCCTCGCTCAACAGCGCCGGCAATCAGATCGGGGTGATCTTCGGCGGCGGCGCGGGGTCCAGCGCGGTCACGGTCAAGGGCCTCGGTTCCCTGTCGGCGTTCGGCGGCACAGTGCACGTGAAACTGGAGTACACGCCGTCCAGGGGCCGTACGACGGCGGTGTCCGGCCCGGTCACGATCTCGGACGCCGACTACACGGTCTCGAACGGCCAGATCACCGTCCCCGTGACGACGAACGCGACGGACGGCTACCACTTGACCGTCACCCCGACCGGCACCTCGGCCTCGCTGGCCGGCACCTACCAGATCACCAACAGGAACAGCGGCCTGGCCCTGGACACCCAGAGCGCGGGCACGGCCCAGGGCACCTCGGTCGTCCAGGCCACGTCGAGCACCGGCACGACCCAGTCCTGGACCCTGACCTCCGCCGGCTCCGGCCTCTACCGGATCACCAGCAGGGCGAGCGGGCTGCTCCTCGGCATCAAGGACATGAGCACCGCCGACGGCGGCACGGCCCTGATCTGGGGTGACAACGGCACCGCCGACCACCTGTGGCAGCTCGTCCCGTCCGGCGACGGCTACTACAAGATCGCCAACTACAACAGCGGGCTCCTGCTCGGCGTGACCGACATGAGCACCGCGTCCGGCGCCCAGGTCCTGCAGTGGGACGACAACGGCACCGCCGACCACCTGTGGCGGCTGACTCCACGCTGACCTCCCCCGACCGGGGTTCCCGCGCCTGATGTCGGCAGGCGCGGGGACCCTGTTTCGCCAGTGAATCGACGCACACTCTCTCCACGACGAGGCACCGCGGCGAGGCCGCCTCCGCCACCCGGACGAACTCCGCCAGTCCCACCCCCTCCCCCGTCCCCGACGGCTACCATCTGGTCCGCGATCAGCGGCTCGGTGTCTCCTTCCCCCTCCCGGACGGCTGGAAGGCGGGCCGGCGGACCGGCGACGAGCTGACCTACACCGACCGGTCCGGCCTGGCCGGCATCACCATCGGCACGGTGGACCCGGCCGGGCCGAACCCCGTGGCGCACTTCCGGGACATCGAGGCGAACACCAAGGTCAACTACTCCACGTACCGCAGGCTCCGCATGCAGACCAGCTCCTTCCGGGGACAGCCGGCCGCCGTGTGGGAGTTCACCTTCAAGGGACGCGTCCGCCTCTTCCGCGCCATCGACCTCGGCTACGGCAGGGAGGGCGGCCGCGAGTACGACATCTATCTCTCCGCACCGGACGCCCAGTGGGACACCTGCCGCCCCGTCTTCGACCATGTCAGGGACGGCTTCACCACGACCGGCTGAACGATCACCCGTACCGGGCCGTTGGTCTGCCGGTGAGGCCGTGGCAGGGCTAAGTTGGGCGGCATGAGCAACCTTGACCGCGCTCCCGTACCGAGCGTGTGCGGCGGCCGCGGATTCGTCGTCGCCGAGCCCGTCCGCGAGCTGCTGAGCCCCCGCCTGGTGAAACTCGGGGAGTCGACCGAGGTGCGCCGGCTGCTGCCGAACCTCGGCCGGCGCATGATCGGCGCGTGGGCCTTCGTCGACCACTACGGCCCCGACGACATCGCCGACGAGCCCGGCATGCAGGTCCCGCCGCATCCGCACATGGGGTTGCAGACGGTCAGCTGGCTGCACGAGGGCGAGGTGCTGCACCGGGACTCCACCGGCAGCCTCCAGACGATCCGGCCCAAGCAGCTGGGCCTGATGACCTCGGGCCGGGCCATCAGCCACTCCGAGGAGAGCCCGAAGTCGCACGCCCGCTTCCTGCACGGCGCCCAGCTGTGGGTCGCGCTCCCGGACGAACACCGCCACACCGACCCCGGGTTCGAGCACCACCCCGACCTCCCCACGGTCACCGCGCCCGGCCTGACCGCGACCGTGATCCTCGGCGCCCTCGACGGCTCGTCCTCGCCGGGTACGACGTTCACCCCGATCGTCGGCGCGGACCTCGCGCTCAGCCGGGGCGCCGACGTCCGTCTCCCCCTCGAACCGGACTTCGAGTACGGCGTGCTGGCCATGTCCGGCGAGGTGCACGTGGACGGGGTGCCGGTGCTGCCCGGCTCGATGCTCTACCTCGGCTGCGGCCGCACCGAACTCCCGCTGCGCGCCGAGTCGGACGCCGGGATCATGCTGCTGGGCGGCGAGCCGTTCGCCGAGGAGCTGATCATGTGGTGGAACTTCGTCGGGCGTACGCAGCAGGAGATCGAACAGGCTCGAGAGGCATGGATGAAGGGGACCCGTTTCGGTGAGGTGAAGGGCTACGACGGGGGTCCGCTGCCCGCACCCGAGCTGCCGCCGGTGCCGTTGAAGCCACGCGGAAGGGTGCGCTGAACTGGGGAAACCCGCTTCACCCGTCCAGGGAGTTCGAGACCGTGGCTACGCCTGTCCGGCCACGAGGACCGCTCGTGGCACGGGCCCTTGGGTGCTGCCGCACGGACCCCTCCGAGGCTGTCCGCGTTTCCAAGGTCTGGACATCTGAGGGCAGCTTTGGCCGGACGAATGCTGACCCAATGCTGACTTTACTGACGAGTCATCAGAACATGCTGAAGCGGTGTGGTCACCCCTTGGGGCCCGGCATGGGGGTCAGATCGTCTGCATCGCGTAGTCGGCTGATCCTGCCTCCGGAGCCGATTGGCCTTCGGGACCAGCCGTCGCAGGCCGACCCGGGTGGTTGTGGGAACCCAACAGGTTCAGGTGGAGTGGGACGAACGTCCTACCTTTGCGGCCCACAGGTCGGCGCTCCAGATTCCGGCCCAGTACAGGTGCAGCAGGAGCTGGAGCCATAGGATGCGCCGGCTGGACCAGGAGCGGGCCTGCTCGCCGCGGTACGGCGCCCAACTGCGCCGCTGAAGAGCTTTTGGACACGCCGGCGTTCCATCGGCTCCGTGTAGTGACCGCTCGGGCCGCGCAGCAGGTACCCCTCCTTCGTGGCTCCGTGCTTCTCCTCGTATCGCACCATCGCCTCCCGTACCGAGCGTGGGAGAGGTACCTCTCGGAACTCCCCCGCTTTGCGGTGCTTCAGCTTCGCCGGCTTGTGCGCCAGGCCGGAAGCGTCCTCAAAGGTGCGACCGCACGGATCTCCGGGCGGCTCGGGCACCTGGTAGGCGAGGCAGGTGCGACAGCCGTGGGCGCCGGTGCTCCCTCAAGCACCGGCGCCCACTCACCCCTGCCCGAGGTGGTCTTGATGAACTTTGGTTCAACTACGGGTTCTGTTCAGGTGTCAGGGGACGAGGATGAGGCGGATCGGGTCGCCGATCTTGTTCTCCAGCCGGTTGACCGCGTCGGCGGCCTCGGCGAGCGGGATGTGGTCGGTGATGGAGGGGGCCAGGTCGAGACGGCCGACCTCGGCGAGCCGGACCAGCTCGGTGACGGACTCGGGGGTGCCGCCGTAGTGGCCGCGCACCTGCTTGCCCAGGTAGTTGAACGTCAGGCCCTCGCTGATGGTGAGCGGCCTGGGGCTGATACCGACCAGGATCAGGACTCCGTTCAGGCCGAGCACGGACGCGGCCTGCTCACGGACCGCCGGCACACCAGCGCAGTCGAAGGCGAAGTCCAGGCCCCGTCCGCCGGTGGCCGCGCGGACCTGGTCGGCGAAGTCGGGCGCGGCCGGGTCCAGGGCGAAATCCGCACCGAAGGCCAGGGCACGCTCGCGGGCGCCGGGCAGCGGGTCGACGGCGATGATCGGCGCGGCGCCGGCCAGGCGGGCCACGCGGACGTTGTGGGCGCCTACACCGCCCACACCCCAGATGCCGACGGACTGTGCGGGGCGCACCCCCGCCGTGGCGACGACGGCGGCGTAGGGGGTCGAGACCGCGTCGGGGATGATCGCTGCCTGGTCGAAGGGGAGATTGTCGGGGATGGGGATGAGGGTGTCCTCGCGGGCGAGGGTGTACTGGGCCCAGCCGCCGTCGTAGTCGATGCCTGCGGTGAGCATCTGGGTGCAGGGGCGGCGGCGCACGCAGCCGGCGCACCGGCCGCAGGTCTTGCCGGCCTCCAGGGTGACGCGGGTGCCGACGGACAGGCCGCGCTTGAGGTCGGGGCCGAGAGTGTGGATCACACCGGAGACCTCGTGGCCGACGGTGACCGTGTCGGAGGTGGCGAACAGCGGGACGAGGGATCCGTCGATCAGGTGGACGTCCGAGAGGCAGACACCCGCGGCCTTCACCTCGACAAGTACCTCGCCCGGGCCCGGGACGGGGACGGGGACCTCCTCCACGACGAACTTCTTGCTGTCCAGGTGGAAGCGTCCGGCGAGCATGGTGTCCATGAAGATCTGCTTTCTGTGAGTGGCACGTCGCGGCCGGCCGGGCCGACAGGTGCCGTGGGATACCTCGGAAGTGGGGGGTGGGGGTTGGTGGCCGGGAGGCGTGCAGGGCAGCGGTCCGCACGCCTCCCGGCGTCTGAGGGTCAGGCGAAGACGTCCTGCTGGTAGCGCTCGTCCGCTTCCAGTCGGGCCAGCCACTGCTGGGCGGCCGCGTCGTCGCTTCCGGTGTTCTGACGGTGGATGGCGGCGAGTGCCTCGCGGACGGCGGGTGCCATGCGGCGGCCGTCACCGCAGACGTAGATGTACGCGCCGTCCTGAATGGCCTGCCACACCGTGTCGGCGGCATTGGCGATCGCGTTCTGCACGAACCGGGCCGGGTGTCCGGTCACCGCGGAGAAGGCGGTGTGCACCTGGGCGATCCCGGAGAGCTCCCACATCTCCATCTCGCCCCGGTAGAAGTAGTCGTGCTCGGGGTGGCGGCAGCCGACGAAGACCTGGGACAGGCCGATCTTCGTGCCGTTCTCGTACTGCCAGGCCCGCTCCTCCAGGAAGCCTCGCAGCGGCGCGATGCCGGTACCGGGACCGATGAGGATCAGCGGCGTGGCCGGGTCGGCCGGCGGGGCGAACGTCGGGGACGGCACGCGGACGTAGCCGTAGAAGACGTCGCCGGGCTCAAGCTGTGCGATGTAGGAGGAGCAGGTGCCGCGGTACTGGCCGTCGCCGGACAGGGCCGGGCCTTCCAGCAGGCCGACGGTCAGCCGGACGTGGCGCGGGTTGGCCAGCGGGGAGGAGGAGATGGAGTAGAACCGCGGGCGGATCGGGCCCATCATCTCCAGGAACACAGCCAGCGGCAGCTCGACCGCCGGGAAGCGCTCCAGCAGGTTGAGCACGGAGACCCGCTTGCCCAGGATCTCCTTCTGGTAGCGCTCCTCGGCTTCGGCGGTGTCGGCCGTGTAGGCCTGCAGCTGCGGCCGGGTCCACGGGCACTGGGTGTGCTCGGCCAGCGTGTGTATCTGGGTGCGGGTGGCCACGTCCTGTAGTTCCAGGAACTCGGTGAACAGCAGACCTGCCGTCACGGGGGTGCCCACCGGGAGGTGCGTGCGGCCGCCGGCGGGCTGGTCCAGTCGCAGAACCTGGTCGCGGTCGACGCCCAGCCGCGCCAGCGCGCGGTCGACCAGCTGCGGCTCGTTCTTGGCGAAGACGGCCAGGTGGTTGCCGGTGTCGTAGGTGACACCGTCCGGCAGCTCGATGGTGATGGACTTCGCGGCCGGGCGCGGCGGCTCGATGCTGAAGTCCCACAGCCCGGTCGCGTCGTTGACCAGCTCCTCGTTGGCGACCACGGTGAGCGGGTACGCCTGCTCGGAGACGATGGCGGGGCGCACGTCGGCCTCGGTGAGCAACTGCACCTGGTAGCGCGGCCCGGTGGTGGCGGAGGTGTCGGCGGCGTACTCCTCGGCCAGGGTCGTCCACAGGGTGTCCATCCAGCGGGTGGCCATGCCGTCGAAGTCACCGGCGGCATCCGCGATGCCGCGCTCGACGATCGGGGTGGCGCCGGCGGCCAGCAGGCCTTCCTCGATCCGCTTGGGGAAGGCCTGGTAGGTGGCCACCCACTGGGTGTTGCCGGCGCCCAGCAGCGCGAACCGCACGTTGGACAGCGAGCCCTCCGGGAGTCCGGCGGCGAGCAGGTCGTCGAACTGCTGCGCGTTGTCCGGGGCCTTGCCGTTGTAGCTGGAGGCAACGACGACGACCAGGCCCTCGGTGGGCAGGTTGTCGCCCAGCTCGTCGAGGCCGACCAAGGTGGTGCCGAACCCGGAGCGTTCGCCACGGTCGGCGATCGTGCGCGCCAGGTCCTCGCAGGAGCCGAGGCTGGAGCCGTAGGCGACGGTCAGGTTGACCCCGACACCGCTGACCGCGGCCTGCGCCTGCGTGTCATCGGTCTGCAGGTCCGCGGCGCCGAAGACGGTGCGCTCGTGCTCCTGGCGGGTCCGTACGACCAGCTGGAAGTCGCCGGGCTTACGGGTCAGGGCCTCCCGCACGTCCATCTTGTAGTCGCTGGTGTCGGAGAACTTGAACTTCTGCAGCACCAGCGCGAGGGCCAGGCGGGCTTCGGTGAGCGCGAACTGGCGGCCGATACAGGCACGCACGCCGTTGCCGAACGGCTTGTAGGCGTGAGGGTGGTGGTTGACCCGGTTCTCCGGCAGCCACCGGTTGATGTCGAACTCCTCCGGCCGCTCCCACGCCTTGGGGTGGGTGTGCAGCGGGCCCTCGAGGATGTTGACCCTGGTTCCCTTCTTCAGCGGGTAGCGGCCGCCGATGACGGTGTCCTCCAGCGGGGCCTTGCCGATCAGCGGGATGGGAGCCCACAGGCGCAGGGTCTCCTCCAGGATCCGCGGGATCACATCCATCTGCATGATCGTGTCGTAGTCCGGGACCGTGTCGCCGGGCATCAGCCGGTCCACTTCGGCGTAGGCCTGGGCCAGGATGTGCGGGTTGCGCATCAGCGAGTACGTGGCGAACGACAGCAGACCGCTGGTGGTTTCGTGGCCGGCGATCAGGAACGTCACCACCTGGTCGCGGACGTTGTCGTCGGGCAGCGGCTTGCCGGTCTCCGGGTCGGTGGCGTCCAGCATCAGACCCAGCAGATCTTCCTCACCGCTGCCCTTGCCCTCGCGCCGCTCCTTGATCACGCTCTCGACCAGGTCCCGCATCAGCTGGATGTTCTGGCGGTACTTCTTCTCGTCCGCCTTGCGCAGCTTGGTCATCATCGGCAGCTCCTGCGAGCGCCGCAGCGACTCCACCAGCGCCGCCAGCAGCCCGTTGAGGAAGGGGTGCAGTTCCTCCTTGGCGAAGGAGTCGAACCGGTAGCCGAATCCCGACAGAGCGATGGTGTCCAGGGTGAGACGGGTGTAGTCGTCGGTGATGTTGACCGGCCGGCCCTCCTTGCCCTCCCACTTGCCCACCAGGTTCTGGGCGATCTCCAGCATCTGCCCGAAGTAGCCCTTCATCGCCCGCTGGCTGAAGGCCGGGAGGAGGATCCGGTGCGCCATGCCCCATTCCTCCTCGTGCTGGTGGGCCGTGAACAGGCCGGCTCCCGCGTAGTCCCGGACATGGGCCAGCGGCGTCTTCTCGACCTGCTTGAAGAACCGCGTCTCGTCGCAGACCTCGGCCACCAGGTCCGGGTCGGAGACGAAGACCTGCTCAATGCCCGCGATGTCCATGCCATAGATGCCCTCGGGGAACTGCTTGGACAGCTCGCCGAAGTACTCCACCGGGTTGGTGCTGGGGATCTGCGGTGTGTGGCCGAGGAGGGGGACCCCGCGCGGGGACCGGATGGGCCGCAGGTCGGTCTCGGGCTGTGTGGTCATGGCTGGCTCCTTCAAGGGGAAAGGCGGGCAAGGGCGCCATTCGGCATGGCGGGGCGCCGGTATGGCAGCGCCCCGGTTTCCATACGCTGTATGCCTTCAGTGGTACCATACGATGTATGGAAACTCAATCGGCAGGCCCGGGAGCGAGAAACAGGAGCGTTCGCCTCATGAGGGACGGCGTCGCTCACGCAACGGAATCGCATCAAGATCAAGCGCTTCCGGACACTCGCCCGATTACAGGAGGCGGGGGAAGGCCGGCCGTCGCCAGCCGGGCGGCTCGACCAGGCTCCCCCTGATGGATGCGACCGGTGGAGAACACCTACGATCCGCGACGTCGGCTGCGGCGACATCCCGGTGAGCGGCCAATCCCCCCTTCCCGCAAGCAGGCATCGCACAGGTCGGGGCCGCCCGCATGTGTGTTGGCGGCCGACGGCAGCACTGGAGAAGCAGGCGTCTCCACGCCTCTACGCCGCGCTCGATCGGTCCGGCATCAGTCCGCGAGAGCGGGCAAGGCAGGTTCGCAGGATCTCCTCGGCCGGGCATACCTGCGATCCACTGCCGCAGGCGAGTGCGCCGGGGAGTGGGCGCGGCCGACACGTCTCGCCTGGTTCTCGCCTGCAGGCGTCAGGCGACACAGCGCCATGACGGTGAACTGGGCCGCTACGAGCACCGCGAGCTCGGCTTCCCGCCGAGCCTTTTCCTGGTCAAGGCATGCTTTGTCGACGCCGCCGACGCTGGTACCATACGCTGTATGGCGACTGCGCGGAAGCCCCCTCGGGGCACGAGAAAGAGGGACGTACCGCTCACCAAGGACGGCATCTACGCCATGGCGTTGCAGCTCATCGACGCCGACGGGGTCGAGGCGCTCACCATGCGCAAACTCGCGACCGCGCTCGATGCAAACCCGATGTCGCTCTACCACCACGTACCGAACAAGGACGCCGTGCTGCGCGGCGTGGCCCACCGGGTCGGTTCGCAGTTCCGCGCGGGGGAACTGGAGGACGTCCCCTGGCAGGATCGGCTGCGTGAACTAGCCCGGGACTTCCGCGAACTGTCGCACCGTCACCCGAAACTGATGGGATATTCCTTCACGCGCCCCGACTACGTGCAGCCGGAGGACCCCTTCTGGCAGGCACTGATCGACATCCTGGCCGCCGCGAAACTACCCGAGGAGGAGATTCCGCGCGTCGCCGCGACCCTGGTCGGCGTGTTCACGGGTCTGCTGCTCGGCGAACTGAACGGGGCACTGCAGCGGTGGGCCACCCTGCCGCCGGCACCGTCGGGCCCCGACGGGGAAGATGCGCCCCCGCCCTCCAAGGACGTGATCGACACCATGTTCAACTCCGCGCTGGACGCAGCGGTCGCCGGAGTGGAGAACCATGTCGCACGAGTCCGCGAGGGGGCGTGACGGAAAAGGGCGGGGATCTGCGCACAGCGGCCCTGGTGGGGGCTGATCCGGCGGATCCGCCGGAGCCAGACGGGAAGGACATACGAACCGATTTCACGCCGCCCCAGACACCGTTGGCCAGTTCCGGCCCCCACTCCGCACCCACCGTCTCGGCGGAACGGTACAGCTTGAGGATGCTGTCCCTCATCAGCAGCACGTCTGGGCCTGTGGCCCTCACTGCTCTTTCGGGTCGACACCGGCCGCCATGTCCGAGAAGGGATTTTCCTGGGACTCCCCTTCGCAGCGTGCGGCCGGCGGGCGGAGTTGACGCGGGATGCGCGCGGAGGGGCGCCGGGAGTTCTGCGAGGGCTGGCCGTCTGGCCCACCGGCGTGATCGACTGCGAGCCGGCCTTCCATGCCGCTGATGATCGTGTCCAGCACCAGGCGGAACATTCGGTCCTCGCCAGAGTCCTCGTTCGTCTGCCCATCCTTGACGGAGGCGGGGGTGGTTGGCTGGAGGTTCGACCACCGGTGGAGCGCGCCGTTGAGCTCGGCGATCATCACGCCGCTGACGACGGCACACACGAGCGCGGCGAGCTGCGGGATCTCTGACTGCGGCACCCCTGCGGCGTCCAGTACGGCGGTGAGCTCGACCCAGAAGGGATCTTCGGGCTGGATGAAGTCCGGCTGACTGAACGAGTAGGCCATGAGGTTGGGATGCCGGTGTGCCAGCGTCCGGAAATCCGTGGCAAGCAGGCGCATGCGCTCCTGCCAGGGAGCGTCCTCCAGTGTCACGGTGCGGAACCGGGTGCCGACCATTCTCGCCACGCCACGCATCAACGCTTCCTTGTTCGGCACGTGGTGGTACAGCGACATTGGGTTCGCGTCCAGCACGGCGGCGAGTTTGCGCATCGTGAGCGCCTCGACCCCGTCGGCATCGATGAGCCGCAGGGCGGAGGTGCAGATCCCTGCCTCGGTCAGAGGCACATCCCTCTTCCGAGTGCCTCTAGGGGTACGCTTCGCTCTTTCCATACGGTGTACGATATCAAGCCGTACGGCGTACGGAAATGTGACGTACAAAGCAGAGCAGCGTTACGGCTGCCAACGTTGCGGGCGGGCGGGCCGGCTGACGGAGACGATCGACCACTCCCCCGTTCCAGCCCGAGGCGGTTCTTCATGCCTGGCCTGCCGAACATCTGAATTCTCGAGGGGTACTCGCCTCATGACTCTTCCGGACCTGGACGATCTCATTGCGGAAGTCGACCGCAGAGGCGACACCGCGCACCGCCCCGATGGACAAGAAAAGTCCGACTGGCTGGCCCTCCTCGCGATCGCCACCCAAGTCGCGGGGGAACTACAAGGGCTGGCAGACGCCCTGGTCGAGGAGTACGTCGAGCACTGCCGGAGGCACGGCTCCTCATGGACGGACATCGGCGCGACCCTGGGCGTGACCCGACAGGCGGCCCAGCAACGATTCCAGGTCCCGCACAAGCGCTACGGCCCCGAGACCATGACCGACGACCTCCAGCAGGCGATGGTCCACGTCAAGCATGCGGCGGTACAGCACCGCAACAACTACATCGGCACCGAGCATCTGCTCTGGGGACTGACCGCGCAGGACAACAGCGCCACCCGGCTCCTGCAGGCCGCCGGTGTCTCACCGGAGACGGTCCACCGGTCGGTCGGAACCCAGCTGATCCTGGGTACCTCCCAGGCAGCAGAGCGCATCGCATGGACGCCCTACTCACGCAAGGCCATCGCCATCGCAGAGGCCCGATCCGAGCACAACGAATCCGACCACATCGACTGTGACGACCTGCTCATCGGACTTGCTCAGGTCGGCCGCGGAGTGGCCGTCAACGTCCTGACCGAGGCCGGATTCGACCCGGCCGCCCTCGACTCCACGGCTGCGAAAACCCACTCATCACGGCGCGGGTGACCACAAACTATGGGGCGGGAGGACAACTGCTCCGGCTGGTCTCCGACCTCACGGTTGGCGACCGCTCGTACACCCCACGTCCGGACCGAGCTGCTCCGGATCGTGTTCACGCCTACACCTCCGTTCCGGCGTTGCCCTCGTCGTCCGAAGAGTGCCGCTGCGTGGTGTCGCCCTGGGCCGGGGTGTCCTTCTTCTGCTCGTCCAGCAGTTCCAGGAGGGCGGCGTCGGCCTTCCGCTGGTCCTCCTTCGTCAGTTCAAGAGGTGCGTTGCTGTAGACGGTGTACTGGTTGGGATCGATGATGTTGGCGGCCCTCAAGGTGAACGTCAGAACCGGGCGCCACCCCTTGCGGTGACCCAATCGCGCTCGAAGCTGGACCTTGTAATTACGGGGCTCCGCAACGAATCCTGAAAACGGCGCCTCGAACTCGATGAAGAGTTGTCGCGCCTCCCTGCCTGCCACGGCGAATCCGGCCGGCAACTTCAGCTCCTCGCCCGGCCCGGGTTCGAGACGAGACGGTGAGGACCTCCACAGGAGCGGCAGATGAGAGGCGGGCTCATCAGGAAAAGTGAGCATGAGATCCTGCACGACTATCGGCTTGGCCCCGGTGTTGTGCAGAACAAGCGGAAGCCGCAGGCAAGCTCGGGAGGGGTGGACAATCGCCGCAAAGGAATGCGGCTCCCACGACTCCAGGTGCCCCTGCCTGGCGTTGATCCACCAGAAGGAGGCGACCGTGAAGCACAACGCGCAGACCGAGACAATGGCGCCACCGGAAAAAACTGAGGACGCAATCTGATCAGCAGCTGCCATCAGTGGAAGCACAGATTCAGTGTGTCAGCACTGGTATGGGCACGCGAACAGGACTCGGTATCGAGGGGTCATGAGTGCCCTGGCCTCTCGATGCGTAGCCACCGAGCCCCTCACCCTCCAGCGAGGAAGTGCGCCAGCAGAGCGTCCAGGTCGACGTGCCGGAGCTCGGCGCCCCTGGGCACCACCGCCTCTGTTTCCTGCAGGAACGCCTTGATTTCCTGAGCCGGAGCTTTGAGCAAGGCCGTACCAGCCGGCGGACTGAGAAGGATGTACACGTCGCCGAGGTCATACTCCTCGGCGGGCCATACGCGTATGTCGCCCTCGCCGGCGGGACCCTTCAGGCCATCGTCCAGAAGATCTCGCCCGATGATCCAGTCCACCGTATCGTCGCTGCCGACAACGGTGAATGCAACGCGGAGCGCATAAGGATCACTGGGCTCATACCGCAGGCTCATGGTCATCGACAAGGACATCTCTTGCGATACGACAAGCTCCACAGATAGCCCCCGGATCACGGTCTTCAACGACTTCATCGGTCTTACTCCTGTGCCTCGAGGCATACGGGGAGGGCCTTCAGGGGGCATCTGCCGGAATCAAAGAGGCCGCTCGCCTCGTCACGGTCCCCGCCATGACGCCGGCCATGGCGGCCGTGCTCACGGATTTCTCCTCCGACTCAGAGAAATCCGGCGTAGGCCGTCCTCAAATAACGCCCCGGGGGTTCCATGCGCCGCATGGAACCCCCTCGCTCAGTGAACCATACGCCGTACGGAAAGTCGACGGCGGCGTTACCGACACAGGAGAAACACCTCTCCCTCGTGATCCCGGCGACGCGGCGGCGAGACCCGGGGACGTATGACGTGGTCGGCGATGCGTTCGACCGCCTCGCGCAGCTGGGGTCCGCAGTCGCAGCGGGCGGAGCCGAGGACGTCGCCGGTCAGGCACTCGGAGTGCGGGCGCACCAGCGGGGGCCGGCCGGCGGCGGGTTCGCCGAGGATGACAGCCACGTATTCCTGCCCGTCGGCGAGGTGGTGGAAGGTGGCGAGGTCGGCGGTCACCGTATAGCCGTCACCGAAGCGGAGCGGGACCGTCAAGCGGCTGCGCACCGCGGCTGCCGACAGGCCTGTCGGATTCCTGCTGTCGCTGGATGCGGTGGCGTTGCGTGAGTCGCGCATGCCGGGCCGCTTCTCCGGGGCGGCGGTTGCGGGCGCTGGTCGCGCTATGGGCCAAATCCGTCTCCGGGGGTGGGGGCCGGCCCCGTCTCCGCGCTCGCCACCACCAAGTCCTACCTCGGCGACAGCGGCACCACCGGTCCCGCACCCACGGCCCGCTCACCCCAGCCCCCCCGGAATTGCGCAGCAGAGTCTCGGTACGCCGCAAGCCGCGTCCTGGTCGATCAGCAGGCCGGCGCACCGCGACCGCGACCGCGACCGCGACCGCGACCGCGACCAGATCCGGTGGGCTGCACCTCGGCGCCGCAAACCCTGCGTTCGACATTTCCGGACATTCTCTGATATCACTGTACTTCCATACAGCGTATGGAACGTAGCGGAGTGCCGCCGCATCGGTGGCCTCCGTTTCGACTGATGGCCGCCGGCTGTGCCCTCACGAGGGGTGAACTCGCCGATGCGGCTTCGACATAGACGGGGCGCACCGCATCACCTGCATAAGCAATCCCTGGGATTGCGGATGACGCCCATACGAAGGAGATAACCATGAGGAAGCTCACGAAGCGCATTTCTCTCGCTGCCGCCTCCGCTGCGGTCGCGGGTGGCGCCGTTCTCGGCGCCGGGGGCACCGCCTCGGCCGCGGTTCCTGAGTCTGCGCACGTGCAGCGCCCGGCCGTAAGCGTCAAGGCGGACGACCACCGCGCGGAGCGCAGTGTCGCCTACCGACACAACTCCGAGGAGGACCACCGCCAGGACGGATACCGCGCCCGAGAGCACAGCACCCGCTTCAGCACCTCGGACCGGTACGACCGCCGCGGTCACTCCTACTCCTGGGATGACGAGGGCTGCAGCTGGAAGCACGACAGGAACCACCCCTACGACTGGGACCGGTCCGACCGCAACTCGAACCGGTACGACCGTGACTGGGACCGGTACAACCACGACTCGAACCGGTATGACCACGACTCGAACCGGTATGACCACGACTCGAACCGGTATGACCACGACTCCAACCGGTATGACCACGACTCCAACCGGTCCGACGATGACCGAGGCCGCGACAACCGGTGAGACAGGCGCCGTTGGCACGGGTGGGCTCAGACCGTGCACGTCGCCGTGACACCCGCTGACGGTAGGGAGGCGGCCGCCGATCTCGGGATCAGCGATTTTTGACCGCACCCGAGCGGCAGGCAGGAGGGGCTCAACGGCACCCTCCTGCCTGCATCTTTCACCACCCGCAAGTTCTGCCCTGGCCGTGTGGAAGCTCGGCCGTGTCGAGGAGAAGTGGACCGCCGGGCTGCGCCCCGCCGAGCAGCAGAGCGACTGACAGCTGGTCACAGCAAACTCGGTGAAAAATGGGCGCCGGTACTCAGAAGAGCACCGGCGCCCACGGCATGGCGCCTCTCACCTACCAGGCGGCGCATTGCCCTCAGGCATAGGCGACGGCGTCCTCGACGGGCACGCGGGGCAGCCGCGGGAACCACGGGTCGGCACCGGGGTGACCGATGTTGACCACCAGTTGCGAGCGCCAGCTGGTACCGGCGAAGAACTCCCCGTCCACGCCGGCCTTGTCGAAGCCCGCCATGGGACCGGCCGCGAGCCCCGCCGCGCGGACCGCGAGCAGGAAGACCCCGGTCTGCAGTGCCGAGTTGTAGGCCGCGATGCCCTCGCGCGCGTCGATCTGGTCGGCGAACGCCGCTCGCAGCATCTCGCCGCGAGCCGGGAAGACTGTCGGCATCTGCTCGTGGAAGTCGACGTCGTACGCCAGGATCGCGACGGCCGGCGCACTGAGCGTCTTGGCCCTGTTCCCCTCGTCGAGATGGCGGACGAGTCGCTCCTTGCCCTCGCGGGTGCGCACGAAGAGCACGCGCAGCGGCTGGCCGTTGGCGGCGCTCGGCGACCAGCGGGCGAGCTCCCAGATCATGGCGAGTTCGTCGTCGGAAACGGCCACCTCGGCGAAGGTGTTCGCGGTGCGGGCCTCGGTGAACAGCACCTTTCGTCCGGCGTCGTCGAGGACATCGAGGGCCTGCGGCTCGCGGTCGGTCATGCTCATCATTTCTCTCTTACTTCGGTTGTGTGTGGTGCCGGGGCGGGTTGACCGCCCCGGCACCACCCCGTGGGGACGGGGTTTGCGGAGCCGGGCGGGGCACAAGGGCCCGGTGCTGTCACATGGGTCTGTGGTGCCCCGGCCGACTCATGTGTGGTGTGCTGACCGTTTGTTCCGCTCCGCGCCAAGGCGGGCGAAGTAGGCGATCAGGTCGGGGTTGTCGACCGCCGCGGGGTTCAGGACCTGCTCGGCGGGGGCACCCTGGAGCAGGCGCTTGACGGGAACCTCGAGCTTCTTGCCCGTCTTCGTGTGCGGGAGCGCCGGTACGGCGAGGATCTCGTCGGGGACGTGGCGGGGTGAGGCGCCGGCGCGGATCGCGTCGCGGATCCGGTCGCGCAGGGAATCGTCCAGGCCGATCCCGTCGGCGAGGACAACGAAGAGCGGCATCCAGTAGCCGCCGTCGGGTTCCTCCGCACCGATGACGAGGGCCTCGGTGATCTCGGGTAGGCGTTCGACGACATCGTGGATGTCGGCACTGCCCAGACGCACGCCGTTGCGGTTGAGCGTGGCGTCGGAGCGGCCGTGGACGATCACCGAGCCGTGCGAGGTGAGCGTGATCCAGTCGCCGTGCCGCCACACACCTGGGTAGGCGCCGAAGTAGGCGTCGCGGTAGCGGCTGCCGCCGGGGTCGTTCCAGAAGTACAGCGGCATGGACGGCATGGGGCGGGTGACGACCAGTTCGCCGACCCGGTCGAGGACGGGGGTGCCCGTCGCGTCGTAGGCAGCCAGCGCCACGCCCAGGCTGGGGGCGGACAGCTCCCCCGCCCAGACGGGGGTCGTGGAGGCGCTGCCGGCGAATCCGGAGACGATGTCCGTGCCGCCGCTGGTGGAGGCCAGCTGGACGCGTGCGCCCACGTGGTCACGGACCCAGGGGTAGGCGGAGGCGGGCAGGGCGGAGCCGGTGCAGCCGACGACGCGGATGGCCGACAGGTCGTGCGCAGAGGGTTCGATGCCCAGCTTGGCCATGGCCAGCAGGTACTGGGGGCTGGTGCCGAAGACGGTGACGCGGTGGCGGGACGCCAGCTCCCACAGGACGTCGGGGCGAGAGAGCGGGGCGGGGCTGCCGTCGTAGGTGCAGGTGGTGGCACCGGTCAGCAGGGTGGAGACCACCAGGTTCCACATCATCCAGTGGGTGGTGGTGTACCACAGCAGGCGGTCCCCGGTGCCCAGATCGGTGTGCAGGCCGAGCATCTTGAGGTGTTCGAGCAGGACCCCGCCGTGCCCGTGGACGATGCCCTTGGGAAGTCCGGTGGTGCCGGAGGAGAAGACGACCCACAGAGGGTGGTCGAACGGCACCGGGGCGATGGTGAGGTACTCGACGCGGGTGACCGCGTCCTCCCAGGGAACCGTCAGCCCCGAGTCCCCACCCTCGGGCCAGGCAAGGCCCACGTGGTCCACGAGCACAGTGGCCTTCAGCGTCGGCAGGGCGGCGGCGAGTTCGAGCGAGGCGGTCCGGCGGTCGTGTGTGGTGCCGTTGAAGAGGTAGCCGTCCGCGGTGATGAGCACCGCGGGTTCGAGCTGGGCGAAGCGGTCGGCGGCGGCCTTGGGTGCGTAGTCCTGGCCGCACACCGACCACACCGCTCCCAGGCTTGCGGTGGCGAGGAAGGCGATGACGGCGTGCGGGGTGTTGGGCAGGTATCCCACCACCCGGTCGCCCTGTCCGACGCCCAGATCGCGCAGGCTGGCAGCGACGGAGGCGACCCGGGCGCGCAGCTCCCGGCCCGTGATCTCATAGCCGGCTCCGGTCTCGTCCAGGGCAGTGATCGCGGGAGCGTCCGGCTGCAGGTTGCGCAGCGCGTGGTGGGCGTAGTTGAGGGTGGCGCCTGGGAACCAGCGGGCGCCGGGCATGGTCTCCTCGGCCAGCACCCGCTCGTACGGAGTCGTCGCGTCGATGCCGAAGTACTCCCACACCGCGGCCCAGAACCCTTCAAGGTCGGTGACGGACCACTGGTGCAGGGCTCGGTAGTCCGTGGGGTCCTGGATCCCTTCGGCGCCCCGGTGCCGGGCCGCCCATCGGGCGAAGTCCGCGATCCGGCTGTGGGCGACCGCATTCGGGTCGGGGGTGAAGAAGGGATCCGAATACGGCGCGAGGTGTGAGGTGGTCATGGCGCGGAGCTCCTCGGCGGGGGGACTGGCCGGGCATCGGCGGTACGGCGGGCCGTGTGCAGCAGGGGAGCCCAGGCAACGGTGTCCGTGAAGTCGCCGGTGCCGGCCGGGACGGTGTCCATCACGACGCGGTCGGGGCGCAGCAGGACGGCGTCCGCCCGGCCGCGTGCCAGCCAGGAGGCCAGGGTTCCCTCGTCGCCCAGGTCGTCGACGTGGATCGTGGATGCGCCCAGTGCCGTGGCTACGGCCGTCACCTGCGGGGTCGGAGGCACGGCGGTAAGAACGGCGAAGGAGTCCCCGAGGACGTCATCGAGGCGCACTCGTCTCCCGTCGCGCCGTACCCACGGCTGCGGGCAGAAGGTGCCGGCCAGCACGCGGCCGACCAGCCTGGTTCGGCGCCGTACGAGTGGACCGGCGGTCAGGGCGGGGCTGAGGTCACGGCTCACCGCCGCGGTCACGCCGGGGATGCGGCAGGCCGTGCCCACGACTGCCCGGCGGAATGCCGCACCGCGGTCCTGTCCGCCGGTCATGGCCCAGCCGACGGCGACCGCCACGCGGATCACATGGCGGGCGTGCGGCTTGCGCTCGCGTTCGTAGGTGTCCAATAGCTCCTCGTGTGCGCCCTGTTGGAGCACACGGGCGAGTTTCCAGGTGAGGTTCTGGGCGTCGCGCAAGCCCGCGCACAGCCCCTGCCCGACGAAGGGCGGGGTGAGGTGGGCGGCGTCGCCCAGCAGGAAGACGCGCCCTCTGCGCCACCGGTCGGCGAGGCGGGCCCGGAAGGTGTACTGCGCCTGCCGGATCACCTCGAAGTCGCCGCCCGTCGAGGCAGCGGAGGACGGCAGGTCCACCCAGGGGGCGACCAGCTCGCGCAGGCGTTCCAGTCCGTCCGGGCCGTCCAGGGGTTCGTCGGCGGCGAGCCGGAACTCCCACCGGTAGCGGTCCTCGCCGACGCGCATGAAAGTGGCGGGCCGGGTGGGGCAGCAAATCTGCTCGGCACCTTCCCAGGTGCGCACCGGGCGGCTGGTGCGCACGTCGATGACCCGCCAGCTCTCCTCGAAGTGCAGGTCCTCCCACACGGCGCCGATGGCGTCACGGGTGACGCTGCCCGCGCCGTCGCAGCCGAGGACGGCATCGGCCCACAAATGCTCCTCCTCGTCGTTGCCGTCGCGACGGAAGGTGACCCGGACCGGACCCGTCGGATCGTTCGGTCCGTCGGTGTTCTGCGCGGCGGACTGGATGACGGACCCGACCTCCACCCCGCTCCACAGCTCGCACTCCGGGCGGCGCGCCAGGGCGTCGCGCAGCAGGCGTTCCAGCTCGGGCTGGTCGAACATGCTGGTCTGCGGGAAGCCGTGGTGTCCGTGCAGGGACCGCGGGAACTCGGTGATCACGCGGCGCCGGGGGTCCAGCAGCCGCAGCCCGGGCGCCGGGCGGGCGAGGGCGGCGAACTCCTCGTGCACACCGACGCTCTGCAGGATCCGGCGGATCTCGTCGTCCACGACGACGGCGCGCGGCAGGGGGTAGATGTCCCGGTGGCGTTCGAGGAGCAAGCTGCGCACGCCGTGCCGGGCGAGCAGAAGGGCGGCCATGACCCCGACGGGTCCGGCACCGATGATCACCACCGGTCTCCGGGATGGGGCCTTCATGGCGCGTCCGTAACGGGGGTCCGCTGCTCGCCGAGGTCGATCCGCCCGTCCGAGGTGGCGATCGTGGCGGTGATGAGGTCACCGTTGCGCAGGTAACGGGGGTTCTTGGCCTGCCCCTTGAAGAACGCCTTCCACTTCAGTGCGGGCGGCAGCAGCGCACCGATCTTCTCGGCCGGCTTGGGCGGGGCCTTCAGTGCCGTGCCGCCGGGCGTGCCGGTCAGCAGCAGGTCGCCCGGGTCGAGGGTCTGGAAGCGGGCGAGCAGGGTGAGCGCCTGTGCGGGCCGCACGATCATGTCGGCCAGCGTGCGGTCCTGGCGCGGTACGCCGTTGACCGACAGCCGCAGCCGCAGGTTCAGCAGATGGGCGAAGTCCTCGGGCTCCAGCAGGGCCAGGTACGGCCCCGTAGGTGTGAAGGTCGGGTAGGACTTGCTCTCGTAGAACTGGGTCTTGGTCAGCTGGACGTCGCGGGCGCTGACGTCGTTGGTCAGGACGAGGCCGGCGACGTAGCGCGGCAGGTCCTGCTCCTCGACGACGGTGCCCACGGGCAGGGTCGCGCCCATGACGAGGCCGAGTTCCACCTCGTAGTCGAGGAACTTCACGTGCGCGGGGCAGATGATCGCGTCGTGCGGGCCGCTGACCGAGCCGGACGCCTTGCGGAAGAAGGTGGGCGGGATGTCGCCGGTGAAGCCCGAATCCTTGGCGTGGCTGCGGTAGTTGACCATCTGGGCGACCACCCGGCACGGGGTGGTGACCGGAGGCAGCGCCACCAGGTCGATGACGGGGGTGCCGCTCTCGGCGGAGGCGGCGGCTTCGCGGACCGCGTCCCGGTCGGCGAGCAGTTCGGCGGTGGTGATGGCCTTGGTGTCAACGCGGACGGCGCGCTCGTCCCGGACGACCCACCAGCCGTCGGGGGTACGCAGAACGTTGGTGCTCATGAGCTCATCGCTTTCATCAGGCCCAGCAGGCGTGCGGGGTCGAGTTCGTTGTCGTCGCGCAGGGCCGCCATGACCTCGCGCAGCTTGGCGGGGGACGGGTTGGCGCCCAGGAAGTCGCGGGTGACCGGCGGGCCCCACTGGGCCAGGCCACTCGCCGACATCGGTGCCCAGCCGGGCTCCAGATCGCAGGAGAACAGGTCGCCGTCGGCGAAGTGCTCCAGCATGAAGCGGTCGGGGTCGCGCCAGTAGTCGAACAGCTGGCTGCCCTGGATGTGCCGGCCGATGCCCCAGCTGCGCCGGTAGCCGCGCTCGGCCAGGTACTCCCCGCCGGCGGCGATCGCATCGAGGTCGGTGACCTGGTAGGCCGAGTGGACGTAGCCCGTTCCTGGCCCCAGGTGCAGGGCCAGCGTGTGGTGATCGACCGCCACGCTCCCCTGGTCGCACCGGACGAACGCCATCGTCGGCCCGCGCCCGCGCTGCCCGTCCAGGAACAGGAAGTCGGACACGATCATCCCGAGGGTGTCCAGGTACCAGTCCAGGGTGCGGGCGAACACCCGTGTCTCCAGCACCACATGACCCAGTCGCTGGATACGGGACGGCTCACGGGGCGGACGCTGGGTGGCGTTCGTACGACGGTGATCGGTACCGAAGTTGAGGATCAGCGGCTCCTGCTCGGGCAGCGCGGGCAGCTGCTCGGCGCAGTGCACGACCCGGACCGGCAGTCCCGAGGGATCGAGCAGGGCGACCGACTGGCCGCCGCCCGGTACGCCGATGTCCCGGACGGTGCTGCCGGTGGCGCCGGCCAGCCGGTCCAGGTCGGCCCGCTCGGCCGCGCGGAACGCAGGCCCGATGAACCGGGACGCACGCCCCCGCCGGATGACCATGCAGGGTGAGCCGGCAAAGGTGCCGCGCAGCCACAGTTCCCGCTCGGTGCGGGCGGCGATCGCGAATCCGAAGTCACGGGCGAACACCTCGGCCCGGTCCAGGTCCGGCTTCTCGAACTCGAGCCAGGCCAGATCCGCCACCTTGATCACGGGGTTCCGGGAACGTCCAGGATGCTCTCCGCGCAGGGCGCCCTGCTCACTGTGGAGGTCTTGGTGGGGCGTCTGGGGAGCGGCCCTGTTAGCGGGGGTGTGGGACATGGTGTCCTCCAAGCAACACTGCTGTAATGAGGAAATCATCAACATTGCCGATATCCATCGTCAATAGGGTGGACCCAAATAATTGATGATCTCATCAGTGATGGCAGACTCATCGCGACGGTTGTTACACTCGCGATATGCCGACGTCAGCCCCGCCCAGGAACCGCTTCGAGAGGCGCCGTGCCGAGACCCGTCAGGCGCTCGTCCGTGCGGCCCGCCAGATCCTCGCGGAGACCGGGGACACCAGCGCCAGCATCCAGGCCATCGCGGAGCGCGCGGACGTCGGTTTCGGCTCCTTCTACAACCACTTCGACTCCAAGACGGAGCTTTTCGACGCCGCGGTGACAGACGCCCTGGAGGAGTTCGGGCAGGTCATCGACGAGCGTGTACAAGGCATCGACGACCCGGCCGAACTCGTCGCCGCCGGCTTCCGGCTCACCGCCCGCATGGCCGACTCCCACCCCGAACTCATGCGGATCCTGCGTGACCGCGGTCTCGCCTACATCCACTCCGCCCGCGGACTCGCCCCGCGAGCCCTGCGAGACCTGGAGAACGGCATCGCCTCGGGCCGCTTCACCTGCCGCAACGCGACCACCGCTCTGTCCGCCATGGGCGGCACCCTGATGTCCCTCGTGGCGCTGCGACTGGCCCGCCCCGACCTCGACGGCGACGAGGTCGCCTCGGACCTGGCCGAGATGGTCCTGCGCATGCTCGGCGTCCCACCGGACGACGCCCACCAGGTGACCCGGCGGCCGCTGCCCGACGTCAGTTGACCGGAGCACCGGCCGCGCCAGGCGCCGTGGGCACCGGAAAGCCGTGGGTGTCACCCGTCCACCGGTGGCCGCGCGGACCCTTGCCCTCGACCAGCCCATGAGAGCGGGCTCCCCCCGGGACACCGCGCAGCCAGATGCGGCCATCTGAGGCTTCGCGATCCACCAGGACGGCGTAACGTCGTCAGCGTGGACTTCACCGCGGACAGTCTTCTGTCCCGTGCCGCACATGAACTCAGCCCGCGAGCGGACGAGCTGATCCACGACGTAGAGCAATACCTGCGGCGCGAGGTCCCCGAACTGTGGGACGAACCGGACATCGCACAGATGACGGGGGAGAACGTCGCCGAGCACGTCGTCGCCATACTTTTCGGCATCGAGCACGACATCGAGCCGAGGCGGATCGATCCGCCGGCCGCCGACGCACAGCGCGCGCGTCGGCTGGCTCAGCGCGGGAAGCCGGTCACAGCGATGCTGCGCGCCTTCCGGCTCGCGCAGGGCCTCGTCATCGACCGGCTGCTCGAAGAGCTGCCCCGGCTCACCAGCGATGCCGAGCCGATCAACGCGGCGACACGCAAGCTGATCGCGCTGGCGACCGAGTACATGGACCGCATATCGGAGACGGGCGTCCTGGCCTTCCAGGAGGAGCGGGATCGCCAGCTGCAGTGGCGGCTCTCGGTGGTGAACGAGGCGAGCGTACGCGTCGGAACGACCCTGGACATCGCCCGCACCGCCCAGGAGTTGGTGGACCTGGCCACCGAGCACTTCGCCGACGCCGGCACCGTCGACCTCCTCGACACGTCTCCCGGAGACGAGCCCCCGGCGAAGGGCACACTCGTGGTCCGCCGGGTCGCCCAGCAGTCGGTGATGGACGGTTACCCCAAGACGACCTCCGTGGAAGCAAACTACGGGGAGTCGTCGGTTCCGCCGCAGCAGATCCACAGGTATCCGGACGGATCACCGCCGGCTCGCGCCCTGGTCACCGGCAGGCCCTCACGGCACCAACTCGGCCCGTCCGCATCCATGCTGCTGGTCCCGCTGTGCGCCCGTGGCACCACGCTGGGTGTCGCTAAGTTCTTCCGTCACCACAAGCCCGACGCTTACGGGGACGAGGACCTGCTACTCGCCCAGGAGATCGCGGCCAGGGCGGCGGTGGCCATCGACAACGCCCGCAGATACACCCACGCGCGCGCGACCGCACTCACCCTCCAGCGCAGCCTGCTCCCGCGCAGTACACCCGCGCAGTCCGCCGTGGAGGTCGCCTGCCGCTACCTTCCTGCTGCCGCCCAGCTCGGCGTGGGCGGCGACTGGTACGACGTCATCCCGCTGTCCGGCGCCCGGGTCGCACTCGTGGTGGGCGACGTGGTCGGCCACGGCATCCACGCCGCCGCCACCATGGGCCGACTGCGGACCGCCGTGCGCACCCTCGCCGACATCGACCTGCCCCCCGACGAACTCCTCACCCACCTGGACGACGTCGTCATCCGCCTGTCCGCGGAAGTCTCCTCCGAAGTCTCTGCCGAACCGGACACCGAATCCGCGGGGGACATCGGAGCCACCTGCCTGTACGCCGTGTACGACCCCGTAGCCGGCTGCTGCACCCTCGCCCGTGCGGGCCACGTGCTGCCCGCCGTGGTAACCCGGGACGGAACCGTCAACATCCTCGAGCTGCCAGCCGGCCCGCCACTCGGCCTGGGCGGCCTGCCCTTCGAGACAGCGGAGATCGACCTGCCCGAGGGCAGCCTCCTCGCCCTGTACACCGACGGCCTGATCGAGGCCCTCGACCACGACATCGAGACGGGCCTCACCCGACTGTGCCACGCCCTCGCGCAGTCCTCCGCCTCCCTGGAGGCGACCTGCGACACCGTCCTCGAAGCGCTGCTGCCCGCAGACCGACCGCACGACGACGTGGCACTCCTCCTGGCCCGCACCCACGCCCTCGGGGACCGTCAGGTCGCCACCTGGGACGTGGCTGCCGACCCGGCCGAGGTCGCCCGTGCCCGAGCGAGCGTCTCCAAGCAGCTGACCACCTGGGGACTCGAGGAACTCGACTTCACCACCGAACTGGTCGTCAGCGAACTGGTCACCAACGCCATCCGCTACGGGCGACCTCCCATCCAGCTGCGTCTCATCCACGATCGCACCCTCATGTGCGAGGTCGCGGATGCCGGCAGCACGACTCCGCACCTGCGCCGGGCCCGTGTCTTCGACGAGGGCGGCCGAGGTCTGTTCCTCGTCGCCCAACTCGCCGAGCACTGGGGAACGCGCCATGCCCGACGCGGCAAGACGGTCTGGGCGGAGTGCGCCCTGGGCGCGCCGACGCTCTTCTCGGACGCGGCAGCGCTGGACGTGGAGGGTATTCCTGGGGTCGTATGAGCACCGTCTCGCCCGGCCCCCTGAGACGATCGCGACGCCCCGTACCGGCAGAACGTCATACTCGGCGGGCCGCGCCGACGCCCTCGAAGAGCGCTACGGCCGCGGCATTGAATTCGTCCACCTCGGCCCATGCCGATGCGGCCCCGGAGCGGTGCAGCGAACCCAGCGTGTGGGCCGGCAACGCCCGTGCGATGCCCCGGCGTTGCGCATCGGCCAGGACCGCGATCAGCCCGATCCTCGGCCTTCGGGTGACCGGCGCCACCCGGATCAGCCCCACGTACCGGCCGGACAGTTCCGCGACCGCGTACTTCGACGGGTCCACGATCGTGACCCCAGCAGGGCGGGGCAACACCTCGGCCGGCATCGTTTGCCGGCCGACCGTGGCCTCGACCTCGTCGCGAATCGCCCGGTCCAACACGCGCAGCAGGTCTTCCTTCGCCTCGCCGGCGGGCACGATCGTCACAGCCGACGGCAGTCGCACCGCGTCGAGCCCGGTGCCCCTCGGGTCGGTGGGCACGCCGTACCCCCACTCACGGCGTACTCCCGCTCACGGCTCCCTGTCGTGAAACCGCCAGGCTCCCAACCGGCCCGGGCCTCGCGGTCGGTCTCGTCGACCACCACGTACAGCGGCGTCGGCACGTCCGCCACCCATCGCAGCGGCGGGCCGGTCGAAGACAGCGCCCTGCCGCGCATCGATGCCAACCCATGGTCCGCGGACGCTCCCCGGCCCCGCATGCCCGCTCGCACTCCGGACGTCGGTCTCGCGCATGACTCGGCCGACCGAGCTGCGGACCCGGCTGCGGCCGAAGCCTGGCGCACGGTGTCGCCGGTACGCGTTCACTCGCCGGCCGACCGGACCTCCATGTCACTGGGCGTCCGCCGCCCGTACTGACGCGCACTCAACCGGACCTTCGGCAAGATGGTCGCCGCAGACATCGAGCGGCTCGGTACCCGTCACCGCAAGGGTGAGTCGGCGGTGGGCGTCAGCACGGACTCGGCGACGCCGACGATCTGGCTGATGTCGAAGCCCTCCATGTCCGCACTGAATTCGGGGCTGGACAGGTACGCCTCCAGCCGTTCCTGAACGTCGTCGACGTCCTGGTAGGAAACGAGGGCGCACAGCTGGGGCGCCTCACTCCCAGGAGCTGCAGCCACCGTCCAGACGCCGTGGGTGGCGATCCTGTGCTTGGCCATGCCTGGAATGTGCTTGGACCAGATGTTCTCGTAGGCGACGAGTGCCTCAGGGCTGCGCAGTGTGTAGACGCGAAGCTGGTACTGGGACATGAACTCTTTCCTTCTCTTCTGTGGCCGGGACAAAGATCACCATCCGCCCGGCGGCTGGGAGGCTTCCCTCAGCCTTTTGCAAACAGGTTCGCCAGTTCGAGGTCCCAGTCGATGTGTCCGGACTCGGTACCCCGTGGCACCAACGCCTCCGTGTTCTCCAGGAAGGTCCTGACGTCCTGCACGGGAACCTCGAGCAAGGCAGTGCCCGCGGGAGACCCGAGAGCGATGTACATCCCTTGGTCACCACGGCTGACGGCCGACCAGATCCGGATGTCCCCACAGCCCGCAGAACCCCTCAGGCCATCGGCCAGAAGATCACGCCCCAGTAGGTGCGCGAGATGACAAGCTGCACGGCCACCTCCTGCATGACGGTCTTCAAAGACTCCATCGACTTTCACTCCTGCCTGGGCGGCGGTCAGCGACCGCTGATCTCATCCTGGCCGTCGCGGTGCCAGCCATGGATCTCGTCCCAGGAGTAGCCCAGTTCCAGCAGATAGCCGACACCGTGGTCCCAGCGGTAGTCGCCGGCGTTGACGCTGCCGGCCGGGCGCTGGCCGTCAACGGACGCAGAAGTCGCGGCTGAAGCGGTGCCCCCGGCACCGAGAACGGAGACTCCCGCGACCGCCACGGAGAAAGCGGTGACGGCAACGCGCCTCGTGAGCTTGTTCATGGTCTTTCCTTCCCGATGGGTGCGATCTGCACCCATCGGCTGCATACAGGCGCTGTGCGACACCTGGCGTGGTCCGAGGAAGCTCTTCCATACAACGTATGGAAGTTCCCTTCCAGGATTACCATACGACGTATGGAACTGTCTAGGCGGCACAAAGGGCCCCGCATGGCCGGCAGCGGCACTGAGGAGATCAGCCACACCTGCGAGCAACTTGCCAGCGCGGACGAGCTGCCCGGGATTCCCGTTCGTCGACATCGACGTGGCCGGCGCCGGCCTCGGGCAACCGCGACCCCATGCGGTTCAGCGAACCCGATCGGTTCGACCCCACCCGCCCGGACAACCAGCACGTCGGCTTCGGCAGCGGCATCCACCTGTGCTTCGGCACGCCACTCGCCCGCAACCAAGCCGAGGCCGCGCTCGGTGCGCTGGTCCCCCACCTCGGCACGGCGCGCTTGGTCGAGGACCCGCCCCCCTACCGCCAGAACGCCATGCTTCGCGGACCTCGCCACCTGCCCATCCGACTCTGAGACCGAGGGGCGACGACAGCAGGCCAACAGGCTGCCGTTCAGCACGGCCAGGGCGATCACCAGGTCGACCACGGTGAACCGGCCTGCGTTCATGTCCTCCTCCTCGTCGCGCTTCGCCCGCGGAGCCAGTCCGTCGCCGGCGCATATCCGACCGAGCCGCATACCCAGCGAGGCGCTGGCAACTTGATCACTTCCGTGAGACTTGACTATATAGCGGTCATATCTGACTATTCCATCAGAAGTGGACAAAGTCGTCCAAGGTTGGCAGATGTCGTGCCGGTGCAGGGCTACAGGTCAGGCCGACGCACATGCCGACGCTGCCTCACACCCACGCACCGATGGGAAGAACCGGATGACGAACACCGACCACACACCACTCACCGAGCCGGTGAGCCCCCGAGAGATACCCGACGCGGCAATAGCGATGCTCGATGGGGAGGGGACCGTGGTGGGGTGGACGCACGCCGCTGAGCACCTTGTCGGGTACTCGGCCGGGGAAGTGGTGGGCCGGTCCGCCGCACATGTGCTGCCGCCCGCCGAACACGCCCCGAGGGCTTCGGCGTTCGCCGAGCAGTGCCGCGCCCAGGGTGGCTGGTCCGGCACCGTGACGGTCCGCCACCGCGACGGCCACACCATCAAAATGACGCTGCGGATCTCACTGCTGTGGGGGCAGGACGCCGCCACCCGGTGGCTGGTGTCCGTTACCGACATAGGCACCCTGTCCTCGGGGGCGTCCGACGGAGCTGTGCGGGAGTCGCTCCTGGCCCACTCACCGGTCGGCATCGCCGTCTATGACCCGCAGCTGCGCTGCACCTGGGTCAACGACGTCATGGAGCGCCACGACGGCACTCCTCGTGAGCGACGGTTCGGACGCCGCCTGCGGGACTCATTGCCCGCCGTCGAGGCCGAAGCGCTCGAGGTGGTGATGCGGCAGGTGCTGGAGAGTGGCACCACCATGGTCCACGAGTACCGGGCGTGGTCGTCGGCGGACCGGCGCCGGGAGCACGCGTTCTCGGCCTCGTTCTTCTGCCTCCAGGACGCGGACGGCACGGCACTGGCAGTGTGCTCCATGAGCGTGGACGTCACCGGCAACCGGCGGGCGCGCGAGCGCCTTGCCATCCTCAGCGAAGCCAGCACGCGCATCGGCAGCACCCTCGATTTCATGCGGACCGGGCAGGAACTGGCCGACCTTGCCGTGCCCCTGCTGGCCGACCACGCACTCGTCGACCTGGTGGAGTCGGTTCCATTCGGCGTAGATCCCTCGGGGGGGACCGGCAAGGCGAGCGGCCCCCCACCTGTGCTGCGCCGTGCCGGTGTGGCCTCCATCGACCGGGGTGTCCTCACATTGCCGTGGGTGCGCCAAGAGGTGATCCGCCCCTTCCCGGCCTCGTTGTTCGCCACCGCCCTGCGCACGGGCACGTCGTACCTGGAATCGGTGCTGGACACCTATTCAGGCCCCTGGGTCAGTCACGACCCGGTGCGGACGCAGAAGCTCCGTGACAGCGGCGTCCACTCTTTGATGGTCGTACCCATCCGTGCGCGCCGCTGTGTGCTGGGGCTGGCGGTGTTCGGCCGCTCCCAGGAGCCGGCGCCGTTCCAGGAGGACGACCTCCTCCTCGCCGAGGAGCTCGTCACCCGGGCCGCGCTCAGCCTGGACAACGCTCTCCAGTACGCTCGCCAACGCACCGCGGCACTGACGCTCCAACGTGACCTGCTCCCCCACCATGTGGGGGGCGGCGCCGCCGTCGATGTGGCCTCGCGCTATGTGCCGGCTGACATGGACCACGGCGTGGGGGGCGACTGGTTCGACGTGATCAGGCTGTCTGGCGCCCGGGTGGCCCTCGTCGTCGGAGATGTGGTCGGACACGGCATCAACGCCGCGGCGACGATGGGCCGATTGCGCACCGCCGTGCGCACGCTCGCGGACATGGAATTGCCTCCCCACGAACTGCTGAGCCACCTCGATGACACGGTCAGGCGGCTGAGCGAAGAAGATGCCGACGCTCCGGACCAGTTCCCCGCGGCGGTGGGCGCAACCTGTCTGTACGCCGTCTACGACCCGGTCACCCGGCGGTGCACGATGGCGCGGGCCGGGCATCCCCCGCCCGCGGTCATCGACCCGCAGGGCCATATCACTTTCCCCGACATGCCCGCCGGGGCCCCGCTCGGCCTCGGCCTCGGTCTCGTCCCATTCGAGTCCGTGGAACTGGAACTGCCCGAGGGAACTCTGCTCGCGCTCTACACCGACGGTCTGGTCGAGTCCCGCGACGACGACATCGACGTGGGCCTGGATCGCCTGGGCGCCGCCCTGGCAGAGACCGGTTCGTCCCTGGAAGACCTGTGCTCTCAGGTGATCGAGACCCTGCCGACTCAGGCGCCGGGCGACGATGTCACCTTGCTCCTGGCGCGGACTCACGGCCTCGAACCGGCCCAGGTCGCCTCCTGGGAACTGCCGAACGAACCGGCCGCCGCCCGCATCGCCCGGCAGGCAGCCGCCCGTCAGCTCAACGAATGGGGGCTTGAGCATCTGGTGACCACCATGGAGCTGGTCATCAGTGAACTGGTCACCAACGCCATCCGCTACAGCGGCGGGCCGATCCGCCTGCGGCTCATTCAGCACCAGGTCTTGACGTGCGAAGTCTCCGACAGCAACACCGGCCACCCACGCCCCCGTCATCCCCACACCATCGACGAGAACGGCCGCGGTCTTTTCCTCGTCGCTCAGCTGTCCCGCAGGTGGGGCTCACGCTCCGCAACGGACGGCAAAGTCGTCTGGGCCGAACAAGACCTGCCCTCGAAAGCCGTTGCGGTGTGACGCGCTGCCGACCGGCGGCCAATGGCCGCCACCACACGCCGATCTCTCGAGCCGCAGGCTCTCGTACAGGAAGCCACAGATGGATATCGACAATGTCAAGAACGCAGACTCCGCAGGCGCCTCCCACGGATCGAGGGCCGTCTCCGGTTCCGGCCCCAGCGGCAGCTTGTACGCCTTCGACGGTCTGGCAGCCGCCGTGCTCGACGATCGAGGCGCGGTGCTGCGGTGGACCGGAACAGCAGAGGACCTGACGGGGTTCCGCGCCGAGGAGGTCTGTGGCCGCCCCGTGCAGGAACTGGTGGCCGGCCTCCCGGACGACCTGCGCGGCGCCACGGAGATGCCGGCATCCGGCCGGGTATGGCTGTGGCACCAGTGCGGCGACACCATCGATGTCACCTTCAGGACCACCATGGTGGGGGGCTCGGCGGAGATCCTCGTCCTGGCGGCCCCTACGCCCCACGTCACCAACCACGAGCACGGTGCGGCGCTGCTGCGTGCGCTGGCCGCACAGAACGGGATCACCATCGCCGTGCACGACACGGATCTCACCACTGTGCAGACGAACGCCACGCCGGGCAATGTCGACGGCCGTCCAGTACCGCCCGGCGCTCGGCTGAGCGACGTGCTGTGCGCCCAGGACGCGGAGAACCTCGAGGCAGTACTGCGCCAGGTACTCGAGACGGGTGCCCCAGTGGTCCGCAGAAACCAGCAAGTGAGCTGGCGGCACGATCCGGCGCGGCAGTACGCGCTGTCGCTGTCCGCCTTCCGGCTGGAGGACGCGCGGGGACGCGCCACGGGGGTCGCAGCCCTGTACATCGACGAAGCCGACCAGATGCGTGCCCGCCGTCATCTGGACCTCGCCCGCGAGGTGGCCGAGCGGGTAGGAGGATCCCTGGATGTCGTACACACCGCGCAGGACCTTGCAGACGTTCTCGTACCTGCGTTCGGGGATCTCGTCGCAGTCGACCTAGCGCACCCCGTTTTCGCCGGGGACGAACCCTCGACGCAGCTGGGCGGTGGAGACATGAACAACGCGGCTCTTGCGCCGGCCACCGCAGTGTGGCCGGCCGGCATCGAGCGTGGGCAGCCCGTCCCGCCCCTTTTCTCCCACCCCCTGCTGCACAGCTTCCGACACGGCGAGCCAGTCGTCTTCGGCGTTGACGACGTCATCGCCATGCTCAGCGACCCGCAGCTGGTCGAGTATCTCGTCCCGAAGCAGGCCCATTCGGTGATGGTGGCACCGTTGCATGCCCGGGGGCTCACACTCGGCGCCATATCGGCCTGGCGATGCGGCCGATCCGACCCCTTCACCGAGGACGAGGTGGATCTCATGAAGCAGATCGCCTCCCGGGGTGCGCTCGCCATCGACAACGCCCGCCGTTACACGCGCGAGCACAGGGCAGCCGTAGCGCTGCAGCAGCGCCTCCTTCCCCCCGCCACGACCGACACTCCGGCAGCCGAAACCGCCGGGGTCTACCTGCCCGCAGGCGGGGGAGCGGACATCAGCGGCGACTGGTACGACGCCATTGCTCTGCCCTCGCTCCGGCTGGCCCTTGTCGCCGGAGACGTGGTCGGCCACGGCATGCCCGCGAGCGCCACCATGGGCCGCCTGCGTGCCGCCATCCAGACGCTCGCGGACCTGGAACTCGAACCGGACGAGCTGCTCACCCGGATCGCGGACCTGAACCAGCGCCTCGCGGCCGAAGCCCCATCCGGCGACCGCGACATCATCGGCGCAACGTGCCTGTACGCGGTCTACGACCCGGTCACCAGGCGCTGCGCCATGGCCAGTGCCGGGCATCCGCCACCCGTCCTGGTCCGGCCCGACGGAACCGCCGAAGCAGTCGGGATCTCCCCGGGGCCACCACTCGCCCTCAGCGGCATGCCGTACGAGACCACCGTGATCGACGTTGCGCCGGGCAGCATCCTCGCTCTCTACACCGACGGCCTGGTCGAACGGGGCGATCGCGACAGCGGCCAAGGCCTGCGGCGCCTGACGGACGCCCTCGCCGCGTACTGCCGTCCGGATAGTGCCCTGGACGAAACCGGCCGGGCTCTCCTCGCCGACCTGGCAGACCAGGCGCCACGCGACGACGCGGCCCTGCTGCTGGCCCGCACCCGCGCCATCCCGACGGCGGACACCGCTCACTGGGAGATCCCGGCCGATCCGGCCGCCGTCTCCAAGGCCCGAGGGTGGATAACCCGCCAACTCACCATGTGGGGCCTGGACGACCTCCTCTTCACGACCGAACTCATCGTCAGCGAACTGGTCACCAACGCCATCCGCTACGGTCGTCCGCCGATGGACCTCCGTCTGATTCGCCACAACGTCCTGGTGTGCGAGGTCACCGACTCCAGCAGCACCCAGCCCCGTCTGCGGCGTGCCCGCATGACCGACGAGGGAGGACGCGGCCTGTTCCTCGTCGCTCAGCTCGGCGGACGATGGGGCTGCCGCCACGGACAGAACGGCAAGACGATCTGGTCCGAGCAAGCCATCCAGGATTCCCCGTGAGGCTATGGCTCACCGAGGTGGGTCGCGGCAGAGTCACCCACAGCTCTGATGTCCCTCGCCACCGTGTGCCGTGACAGCAACTACCCGAGGTGGGAGTCTGCGAGCAGGAGCAGACTCCCACCTCGTGGCCGCGGCGCGGCTCCGCTCGACGGAGGCGCAGCGACCGGGATCAGGTGCCATCACCGAAGCCGGGCTTGGCATTGATCACGGAAGAGACGTCCACGACCACGTCACTCGCACGTTTCTCCGGCACCCCGGCAGCGATCAGGGTGGCGACGACGAGAGGGACGACATCATCATCCAGGACCCCGTCATTGACGCTCTCCAGCAAGGCGACCATCAGCGCTTCCAGTCCAGCGCTGAGCGCCACGGGCGGCAGGTGGGAATGGAAAACTCCCTCCCGCTGTCCCCTCTCCACAATGTCCGTCGCCGCGTCTCGGACCGGAGCCAGGATCCCCGTTACGCGTTCGGCTCCCAAGTGCCTGCGAGCCAGCGCCAGGAGCATCCGATACCTGTCCCCCACGGGCCACATCGCAAGAAACAGCCGCGCCAGGGCCCGCTCAGCCGGCTCATCCAGCCCCACGGCGTCTTCCGCCGCCTCCCGCAGCGCTGCGGACGCCTCGTCGGCGAGCGCCGCCAGCAGAGCGTCACGCCCGGGAAAATGCCCGAAGAGCGTGCGCCGCACGACACCGGCGGCTCGCGCGAGCTCCTCCATCGTGATGTCCGGGTTCCGACCGAGCTCCTGGCGGGCCGTGTCCAGGATGCGCGCCCGGTTGGATCGTGCATTGCGGCGCTGAGGCGCGCGGGCCACGGGTTTGCTCACGACAACCTCGGTACATCTGTATGGCAGGGTGGCGGCGCAGAGGCCAATCGGTACGTCCGATTTTGACAGAAGCGGGAATCGCCTGCTCTGTCGGCCCGTCGCTGTGCGCCACTCTCGCCGGCAGCTGCCGCGGGTGAATTTCGCACGATCCACGCCGACCCATGCAGACGGAAGCTCTCAGTCACGCAGACAGTCCTCACCCCGGGGCAGTATGGGCCGTGGATGCCGGGGGCACGTGAGTCAGTCCATCGAGATCACTCCGCCCCAATCACCCGTCGCCATAGCCGGCCAAGAGGCAGCCGGCCGTCCAAGGGCCGGCCTTACGACTTGGTACGCGACTGACGTCGGGACGTGCTGGCCCTGGTGGATTGTCTGGTGGTGATCAGCAGGCCGTGCGGTGGACGGGCACCAGTTCGGTCTCGTCCGGTGCCGGGTCGGTCTGCGGGCGGCGCGGTCGGAGAGCAGGCCGGCGATGGCGGCGTGGGTCTCGGGGTAGTACTAGCGCCGTCCGGTGTACCGCTGCAGCGGGCGCCACTTCTTCTCTTCTCCGATGACATGCTCGACGCAGATCCGGCGGGCGGATGGTCGTCGGCGCTGCTCGCGTCAGGCATGCCGCTCGCCGAGCGGGGCGTCATCCTTCGGTTTCTTCGGCGGGGCGCTGACCTGGTCGGGGAACTCGTTGGCCAGTCCTAGGTAGCCCTCGTCGGCCTCGGCTTTCACCTTCGGGTGCAGGCGGAGCATGTGTGTGGGCGGGCCGCTCCTCGGGGTTCAGAACCCGTATCACCGCCGGCCGGTCGGCACCCGTCGTCTCCCGCAAAGCCGGAACGGGCCCAGCCTTCAGCAGCGAGGACTTCCCGCTGCCGGATGGCCCGAGTACGGCTGCAAGACGTTTCTTTCGCACCGGTGCGGGCATCTGCGAGCAGCCGCGGTCGGACGAATGCTGACCCAATGCTGACTTTACTGACAGGCCATCAGGTAATCGTCGGCTTGACGCCCGCATCGATGCGAGTCGGGCGTCAGCCGGTCCGGGAGCAGCGGTCGTTTCCCCCGGCGCTTCGCAGTTTGCCGCATGCGACGGACGTATCAGCATGACACCGCCGGCAGGCGAGGATGTCCGTGACCGACTCGGTCACGTGGACCCGGTGCTCGTACGAGCGGGCGGCGACGTCCTGCGGTCCCCGTCCGGCGCCGGGTCGGCCGGTCCGGGCAGCCCGCTGGGAGCGGCTCCTGGGACCGGACGTCCGAGGGCCGACTCGGTGCTCTCGCCGAGGAAGCCGCCCGACTGGTGCTGCCACAGCTTGGCGTAGGCACCGTTATCCGCGAGCAGCTCCTCGTGGGTGCCCTGCTCGACGACGCTTCCGCGGTCGAGGACGACGAGACGGTCCATGCCGGCGACGGTGCTCAGACGGTGGGCGACCACGAGGGCCGTACGTCCGTCCATCAACCGCCACAGGGCATCCTGAACGAGGAGCTCGCTCTCCGAGTCCAGCGCGCTGGTCGCCTCGTCGAGCAGCAGGATCGGGGCGTCGCGCAGGATGGCCCTGGCGAGGGCGACACGCTGGCGCTGGCCGCCCGAGAGTTTCACTCCCCGCTCCCCCACCAGAGTGCCGAAGCCGTCGGGGAGTTGGTCGGCGAACTCCGTGACGTGCGCGGCCGCGGCCGCGGCGTGGATCTCCTCGTCGGTGGCGCTGGGCCGGGCGAAGGCGATGTTGTCCCGCAGGCTGCGGTGGAACATGGCGGGTTCCTGCGGGACGTAGGCGATCAGTGAGCGCAGGTCGGTCTGGCGCAGCCGGCGGATGTCCTGACCACCGATCAGGATGCGTCCGTCGTCGATGTCCGACATCCGCAGAAGGAGCCGGGTGAGTGTGGTCTTGCCGCCGCCGGACCTGCCGACCAGGCCGATACGTGCGCCTGCGGGCACGTCCAGGTCGAGTCCCTGGAAAATCGGCTTCGCGCCCGTGTGAGCGAAGGTCACCGCCTCGAAGCGGATACCGGTGTCCCGCGGTGCGAGCGGTTCGGGTTCCGTCGGGTCGAGCACGGTGGGCGGATCCAACAGCAGCTCCGTGAACTGCGCGGCCTCGGTCATCGAGCTTTCCAGCCGCCGGTAGATCTGGTTGAACTCGAACATGATCTCGGTTGCGTTGGAGTAGTAGGTGAAAGCGACGACGACCTCCTCCACTCCCTGACCCGAGCCACCGAAGGCGATGGCGACCAGCAGACCCAGCACGTTGGTCAGCACGGACATGGGGGCGATCAGGGTGTCGACGCGCAGATTGCCGTAGTCCCACGACCTCAGCGTCAGGCGCCGGGAATCCGCGACACGGCTGCGGTGTTCGTCGGCCTCCCGCCCCTCGGCCGCGAACGCCCGGATGGTCTCCATGTTCACGAGGCTGTCGGCAACGTGGCCGGAGACCCGGGCGATCGCCGCCTCACGGTCATTGACGAGCCTCTGCCGACGACGGATCAGAGGTGTCGCGGCCACCACGGTCAGCACGATCATCACAAGAAGGCCGGCGACGAGCATCGGTTCATAGCTCCAGAGCACCACGGCACCGAACACCAGGGGAACGAGACTGCCCACGATCCGGTACGTCACCGTGTCGACGAAGTCCTCGAAGCGCTTGCCGAAGCTCAGTACCCGTTTGGTCAGGGAGCCGGCGAAGTTGTCGTGGAAGAATGCCGCGTCCTTGGCGAGGAGTTCGTCCATGCCGCCCACGTACAGGTGTTCCATACCGAGGGCGTCCACGCGGTTCAGGCAGTGCTGCCCGACCCGCCACACGGCCTCGGCGAGCAGCAGCGTCACGCCGAAGCCCAGCACGTACGGCAGCGCCGAGCTGAGGGCGAGACCGCCGTCGTCGGCGGCCTGTCCTGCCAGTTTGGCGATCAGTAGGGGGGCGACGTAGCGGGTGCCGATGTTGCCCGCGGCCGGCAGCAGCAGCGCGGGCAGGGCCAGCCGCCGCAGTCGCAGCAGTTCCCGGCCGTAGCGGCACAGTGCCAGAACGACCGCGCTCCTGCCCGGCATCGGCCCTCGCGTATCTGTTGTCCCCATCACGCTCCCGGAGGTTCGGAAGTCGGAAGTGTCCCGTCGAGGGAGCTCCTCAGTCCAGGCATTTACCGCGGACCGGCGATTACCGGACACCGCTGCCGGCAAGCACGCCGGCACAACTGCCGTGCCGGTCGCGTACCAGAGGTCCCGTTGGCCGCAGCAAACAGCGGAGCGCTGTCAGTAGCGGGTGGCAGCATCGAACACATGACGGACACCACGGCATTCGACTGGCGGCCCTTCCTTCTCAAGTGGAGCGGGGAGTGGGCAGATTCCCTGCCGGACGGCGAGACGCGGGGCGAGGACGACGAGACCGCCAGGCAAGCGCGGTGGCTGGGGTTCCCGCCCGCGTCCGAAGAGCGGATCGCAGCCATGGAAGCGCGCCTCGGCCGACGGATGCCCCCGTCGTACCGGGAGTTCCTCAAGGTCAGCGACGGGTGGCGGCACGCGGGCGGTTTCGTGTGGCTGCTGGCGGGGACCCAGGAGGCGCACTGGCACGACAACGAGTCGGGACTTGCTGACGTGTTCGAGGAGTACCTGGACGAGGACGCCGGGCCCGAGGAGCGGCTGGAGGCGGACATCTGGCGGCGCGGGCTGCAGCTCGACGTCGAGTCCGACATCACCCACGTCCTCATGGACCCCGAGGACGTGGACGAGGACGGCGAGTGGGCCGTGTACACATGGGCGAGCTGGCGGGCCGCGCCGCCCGAGCGGCACGCGAACTTCCTTGAGTTCATGCGGGACATGTACCGGGAGCTCCACAGCCTGCGGGCGCACCGGAGCGACGGGGAGCCGGTGTTCGCCAACGACACGACGCGAGATCTGGACGCCCTGGTGGAGGAGGCCCGGCTGGAGGCGCTGCGCGGCGGCTGGGAACGGGCCGGGGAGGCGCTGGACGAGGCCAAGGAGTACGGCAGACCGCGAGCCGCTGGGCTGGGCGACCAGATACGCCGCCTGCTCGGACAGACCTACATGGTGTACTTCGACGGCCTGGTGACGGACCCGCGGTACGCGCCCGAGATGCTGCCACCGCTGGTCGCCGAGCATGCGGCGCACTCGTACCGGGACGACTCCACGCTGACGTTCCATCTGGGGGGCGCCGACGACGACCTGGTGTCACTGGCTTACGCCACGCTGGATCAGATGCGGAAGGGCACGTACCGATACACGGCGGCCGGACCGTTCGGGGAAGCGGTCGAGCGGGCGCGGGAGCTGGCACGGTGGGGGGACACCGACGGGGCATGGCGGACACTGATAGATGCTCTGTCCCTGTGGGAGCCGCTGGGACCGGACCACCTGGCGCCGCTGGGATGGGTGGCCGACCCCGTGCTCGGGCCGCTGCTGACCCCGGGGCGCGGCCACGAGCTGCTCTCCACGCCAAGGGGCGGGCAGGCCGGCGAGGCGCCGAGGCCGACGGTCGGGCTCGACCCGGGCGACCTGGCGTGGCTCGCGGAGCCGGACCCGGGCAACAACCGCACGTCCTACCGGTTCGTCCTGGTGGAAGGTGTGGAGCCGCAGGAGTTGCCCGGACGTCTCGCGGACGGGGACGGCACCCTGCTGAACGAACCCATGACCTTCTGGGAGGCGCGCGACAGGTCGCTGCACGACCAGAGGGAGTTCTCGTCCTACGACGACAGGGCTCTCATGGCGGTCGGCCGGGCCGGCACCGGCTGGAGCTTCGCCTTCGACGGCGATCCCGCCCCGTTCGACCAGCGGCGGTTCGTCTCCCCGGCCGCGGCCGCCAGCGCCGGCACCCGCGCGGTGGTGGTGTGGAGCGGCCTGAGAACGTGGCACGGAGAACCGTTCTTCCACCTTTCGGTGGCGCGAGACGGTGCCGAGCAGTACGCATTCACATACGGGGACGGAGAGATCCGGCAGAGCGGGGAGATACCGCAGGCACTGGACCCGAGCCGGTTCTTCGGTGACCTGGCGGACGGCGTCGAGGCGGAACGGTCGCTGCTGGAAGCGGTGGCCGGCGAGTTCGGTGCGTCTCTGCCGCGTCATGCCATCTTGAACGGGCGGCTGCACACATTCGCCACCCGCTCCTGGACGCGGCCGCCCAGGAACGGAGAGACGTACGCGGTGATCCGCATGCATCGGGGAGCCCCACGCCCGGCGGACGGCGAGCGGACGGGAGACGACGGACCGGCGAGCAGGTAGAGACCACGCGGGCCGCGCAAATCCTCGATGCGGTGAGATCCGAAAGCACGAAGCCCTGGGACGTCGGAGGACGAACTCCCGAGGCTTTGTCCTGTCGGCGGCTTCAGGCCCTGAGCGGGGGAACAGGTCTTCGATGTCAGCGCTCTCGGGGAGTCCTTCGAGCCAGCCGATGACGGCACCGGACGCGGGACGTCGTACCCCCGTGCGTGACGAAACCCCGCCCACCAGAACACTCACCAAACGGCGCGGGGGTACAGCAGTGCCGCGGCATTCGTGGCGGCTGCCGCCGCATACGGCAATGTGGGCAATTGGGCCATGGGAGAGCCTCCGCACTGCAGTCGGCCTACGGCCTGACCTCCGCCGCGTCCGCCGGCGGCTCCGGCAGGACCATCGCCATCGTCGACGCCTACGACGACCCGAACGCCGAGTCGGACCTCGCCAACACCCACGACAGTCAGGCTCTGATGTCCGTGTCCCGAGCCTCCCGCCGATCCGCTCCACCGCGGGCCGCACCGACGCCGGCCGGCCAAGCTCCACGGGGCACGGGCTGTGACTGCTTCCACTTGCGCTGATGGCTGCACTGGCAAGGCATCACCCCCTACAGCGCTGACGGTGGACTGTGGCCACTTCGTCTCGCAGATCAAGGTTGTGTGAACTACGTATTTACGCGGGCGACCTCGATCGTGTGTGGAACGAGCCGAGGTGTACGCGATTCCGATGGCCCTGGAAGTGCCGGAGGCGAGGGAATCGCCGGGAGAGGCCGCTGGCGCAGGCGATCCCCCCGCCAGGGCAGAGACGACGGCCCACACGAAAGCGCGGCGTCCAGCGGCTCCTGCATGCCAGCCACCATGCAGGCGAAGCCGGTGCCCTGCGAACCGGCACACCGCGTCATTCCGGAGGAATACGAAACTCGAATTTGGGACGGTCCCACGGCACGGCGGGCGGGTTCGCGAGCGCGGTCCCGGTCCGCACTGCACCGACGCGGTGGTAGAAGTCCTCGGCGGGAGGATGCGACACGACCTTCACACGGTCGAGCCCGGCGGCACGGGCCTCGGACTGCATGTGCCCAACGAGCAGCCGTCCAATACCACGTCCTTGCGCATCGTTGGCGACGAACAGCAGGTCGAGCTCCGGTGGAGCGAGGACGAGCGAGTAGAACCCGATGACCCGGCCTCCATGCTCGTCGGCGCCGACGGCTACGAAGGCACGGTGGGCTTCGATGTAATCAGGACCGACCCGGTAGCCCGCCACTGCGCCTGCGTACTTACCCTCGTAGGCGCCTGAGCCACGCACGAGCCGCGTGAGCCGTTTGGCATCCCGCGCGACTGCCCTCCGTATCGTGATCGGCTGGCTGATCGGGGAAGTGCGTGATCTCATCGGGAGAGTATTTCGCACCGGGGAGTGCCTTCCTGCGGCGGGTCGGCTGCTCGGGCAGGCGTTCCTGCACCGCTCCCGGGAACCACCCGTGCGAGCGCAACCGATCTCACGCCGAAGCCGCGCCGGAGCGCTCCGGTGCGGCTTCGGCGTCTCACGGCTCCGCGCGGAGGTCCCCGTCGGAACGGCTTCTGGCGGGCCTCGCCGTATCGCCCGCTATCACGCAGCTATCACGACCTGGGCGGACCCTCTCGGACCAGTAGGCCCTGACCTGCGATTTCATGCCCGCGATTGACTGGTGTAGACGCCCCTGGAGGGTCCCTACAACCTGTGCCAGGTGGGACCGTATGACTCAGAGCGGGTGGCCACCGCTCTGCGGCCACGGCCGACGGATTGCCGCCCTGCGCCAGCAGCGTGAGAGCTTCGGCTTGCAGGGCGGTGTTGGCCGACGCAGGTGGGGGCACTTCGGCCACCGGGACCGCGGATGCTCGCATTCCTTGAAGAACGAGCCCATCCCACGGACCGACGTATCCCGCGCCCCGTCCGACCGACTCCTCGCGACCGACGCTGACCCTTTGCTGACCAGGAGCAGTCGCGCAGGCCGCTGACCTGAGGAAACGGCGGAATTGTGCGATATGTGGTGGAACTTCGTCGGGCGTACGCTGCAGGAGATCGAACAGGCGCGCGAGGACTGGATGAAGGGGGCACGTTTCGGTGAGGTGAAGGGCTACGACGGGGGTCCGCTGCCCGCACCCGAGCTGCCGCCGGTGCCGTTGAAGCCACGCGGAAGAGTGCGCTGACCTGGGCAAATAAGGCTTCCGGTCCAGGGATTTCGAGACCGTCTCTCCGCCCGTCCTGCAACAACGATCTCTGGTGGCGCGGGCGCTCGGATGCTGCCGCATGGGCGCCCCCGAGGCAGCCTGCGTTTCCAAGGTGTGGGCGTCTGTGCGCAGCTTTGGCCGGAGCAGGCCGACGAGGACACGGTCCGGGACGTGATCCACCGGTTCAACGAGATCGGTCTGGCCTGCTTGGACCCTCGGTGGGCGGGAGGCCGTCCCCGCCTGCTCAGTCCTGACGACGAGGACTTCGTCGTCCAGACGGCCACCACCCGCCCGACCAAGCTCGGGCAGCCCTTCACCCGCCGGTCCCTCCGCAAACTCGCCGCCTGCCTGCGCCGCGTACACGGCCGTGTGATCCGGATCGGCCGCGAGGCGTTACGGTGCCTGCTCGCCCGCCGCGGCGTCACCCTCCAGCGCACCAAGACCTGGAAGGAATCCCCCGAGCACGACGTCAAGCTCGACCGGATCGAGCACGTGCTGGAGCACTTCCCGGACCGGGTGTTTGCGTTCGACGAGTTCGGCCCGCTCGGCATCCGCCCCGACGTGCTGGCCGCCCAACGCCGCGAACGCGCCCGTATCCGCAGCGAGAAGGGCATCCGCTGGGGCGGCCGAAGTCAGGCAGCCGCTGCCTGAACTGCCAGTCCTCCCTGGCGGCCACGCACTACGGTGGGATACATGTCCGAGCTCTCCGTGCGGCATTTCTACGACGAGTTGGCCCACGACTACCACCTGATGTTCCGGGACTGGGACGCGAGCATGGCCTACCAGGCCGAGGTATTGGGCGGGCTCGTCCGCCAATCTCTCGGCGCGGGACCGCACAGCGTCCTGGACTGCTCGTGCGGGATCGGCACCCAGGCCATCGGGCTGGCCCTGGCCGGGCACCAGGTCATCGGCAGCGACCTGAGCCCGGTCGCCGCCGCGCGCGCCGCCGCCGAGGCGGCGGCCCGGGGCAGCCGGCTTCCGGCCGCCGCGGCTGACATGCGCCAACTGCCGTTCAAAGAGACGTCATTCGACGTCGTCCTCTGCGCGGACAACTCGCTCCCGCACCTGCTCTCCGGGCAAGATCTCCGGGCGGCACTCCTCGGCATGAGACGGGTACTCCAAGACGACGGACTGCTGGTGATCACTGTCCGGGCCTATGACGAGACGCGCCAGACCAGACCCACGGCGACACCTCCCCAGGTCTCGGAAACACGCGATGGCCAAGTGATCACCTTCCAGCTGTGGCACTGGCATGAAGACGGCGAGCGCTACGACCTGGAGCACTTCCAGCTCATCCCCGCGGGGAACACCTGGCATGTCCGAGTCCGCCGGAGCACCTACTGGGCGCCGACGACGCCGCAGCTGACAGAGTTCGTGGCCGAAGCCGGCTTCACCAACATCACCTGGCACAGTCCGGCCTCCAGCGGGTACTACCAGCCCGTGCTCACCGCACAGCGCGCTCCCTCAGCGCAGTAGTCCTTACGGGGACGGTCGTCACAGGCCCGCCACTCAAGTGATTGTGGGAACCCAACAGGTTCAGGTGCAGCGGGACGAACGTCGCCCCCCCCCCTGCGGCCCAGAGGTCAGGGCTAACAGTGGCGTCCGCGACAGAGACGGCTGGGGCCGGCTCGTCCCGTTCGGGCCGGCCGGCGCGCGTGGGCGAGCTACTACGCACTGAGGGCGCTGATCGCCCGGCTCGGGTTGTCTGTCATGCCCAGAGCCGTCCTCGAGGTGGCCGTTGCCCCCACTCCGGCAGACGTCCCGCGGATCGCGAGCATCGTTACCAGGTCGGGCTGCTAGCCGGGGCACGCGGCCAAGCGCACTGTGTCGATCACCTGAAGCCTGTGAATCGTGGTCACGACGAGAGTGCCGGCTCCACTGAGGCCGGCTTCCGTCAAGAGTCCGAACTCCAGGTCCGAGTAGTCGGCGCCCTTGCCAATCCGGGCACCATCCCGATTGACCGCAACACTCCCAAGAACTACGACGTCGACCGGCACGAACCCGTACCGGGAGCGGAGCCTTGTCAGGCACGGCCTTGATGACGTTGGCGTTCTTCCAACCGTCCAGCCAGACGGGCGGCGGCCGTGCCTGTGAATGACGGCAACCTCCTGCCCGTCGGCGGCCACTAAGGGGCGACACCGGCTCGATCTTCCAGGACGGATGAGCAATGAAGAAGCAGCAGGCCCCACAGCACCGCCGACGCCGGCTTCGGCTCGCAGTGGGTACACCGCTGGCACTCATCGCCGGGGGCGTCATCGCCTACGGCACGGTCTTCGGGATGTTCGGCGACGACGGCAAGCCCCAGGCGTCCGCGGCGACGGCCCCGGTTCCCGACAACGCGATGGCAGCCGTGGCCGCGATGCAGCCGGGATGGAACCTGGGCAACAGCCTGGAGGCCGTCCCCAACGAGACCGACTGGGGCCAGCCCCGCACCACCAAGGCCCTGCTGGACTCGGTACGCTCCCAGGGCTTCAAGAGCATCCGAATCCCCGTGACCTGGAGCGACCACCAGAGAGCGGCTCCGGACTAGACGATCGACCCGGCGTACCTGAGCCGGGTCAAAGAGGTCGTCGACTGGGCGATCGCCGACGGCTTCTACGTGATCATCGACGTCCATCACGACTCCTGGCAGTGGACCAGCAAGATGTCCACCGATCACGACAAGGTCCTGGACCGCTTCGACACGACCTGGACCCAGATCGCCACCGCGTTCCGGAACGAGCCCGCCCAGCTGGTCTTCGAGAGCGTCAACGAGCCCCAGTTCGACAACGCCGACAACGCTCGCAAGGCCGAGCTGCTCAACGAGCTGAACACGTCCTTCCACAAGGTCGTTCGCGCGTCGGGAGGCAACAACACCAAGCGCCTGCTCATGCTGCCCACCGAGGTCTGCACCCCCGACCAGCGACTGATGGACAACCTGGCCACCACGATCAAGTCGCTGCACGACCCACGGCTGATCGCCACCGTGCACTACTACGGCTACTTCCCGTTCAGTGTGAACGTCGCCGGCTCCACCCGCTTCGACGCGCAGGCCCGGGGAGACCTGGACAAGACGTTCAGGCGGATGCGCGACATCTTCGTCGCCCAGGGCATCCCCGTCGTCCTCGGCGAGTACGGCCTGCTCGGCTACGACCACGGCCCCGGCGCCGTGGAACGCGGCGAGATGCTGAAATACTTCGAGGCGCTCGGCCACGCCGCCCGCAGCAACAAGGTCACCACCGTGCTGTGGGACAACGGCTCCTTCTACGACCGCGGCAAGCTCCGGTGGAAGGATGCGGGACTCTTCCGCCAGATCAGGTCGAGTTGGACGACGCGCTCGGCAACCGCCTCCTCGGACGACGTCTTTGTACCGAAGTCCGGTCCCGTCAAGGACCGTACCCTCACGCTGAACCTGAACGGAACCACCTTCAAGGCTCTCAAGCAGGGCACCACCAAGCTGGTCAGCGGCAGGGACTACGCCCTCTCCGGCAACCGGCTCACCCTGAAGGCGGCCACGCTCACGCGGCTCGTCGGCGAACGTTCCTACGGGGTCAACGCGACCCTCCAGGCCGAGTTCTCCCGAGGAGTCCCCTGGCGGATCCAGGTGATCTCCCACGACGCCCCGGCACAGTCGAGCACGATCGGAACGGCCGGTTCGTTCCGCATCCCCACGCAGTTCCGGGGGGATGTGCTGGCGACGATGAAGGCCGAGTACGTCGACGGCGGCAACGCCGGCCCTACCAACTGGACCCCCTACCAGCAGTTCAACACCACCTTCGCGCCGGACTACGCCAGGAAGGCCATCCGCCTCACTCCCGCCTTCCTCGACACGGTCAAGGACAACGCACGCGTGAAGCTCACCTTCCATTTCTGGAGCGGCGCCACCGTGACGTACCAGGTGACCAAGTCGGGGAGCACAGTGACCGGTACGGCGTCCTGAGGTGGGGCGGGTACCCGCCCGGGGAGACTCTCCGGGCGGGCGCCGCCTTCCAGCCACGGGCGAGTTCGCCGACGCTCCGTTCACCGGACGTGGCGCGCGATGCCGGTCGCCTTCGCCCTCAGCATGGATCTGCATGCGGGCTCCGATCTCCGCCGTCCTGGCCATGGCCTGGCCCAGGATCGGTCCCAGTCGGGCGGGGCCGAGCTTGCGTTCCTGGCTCAGCCGGCATACCCGGGCCTCTACCGCTGCCGCCGTGCGGTGTGGTGTCGTGCGGGGCGGCTGGGCCGGTCGTACAGCCCTTGCTCGCCTTCTGCCCGCCGGCGGCGGATCCATTTGTGGGCCTTGACGCGCGAGATGCCCATCTCGGCCGCGACATGCGCATCAGGACGGCATGCGCAGACACGCTCGATGAGCAGTCGCCTGCCGTGAACGGTCAGACGGGCATCACGGTGGGACACGAAGACCTCCGTGCGGTGCAGTCCTAGACAGCTCCACCACACCGGAGGTCTTCGCCGTGATCAAGTCGGCCGGCGACGCGTGCGAGCGGCTGCCGTGGCGCCGGGCAGGCAGCACGTCACCCCGCCGGGTGAGTTGCCCGGCGGGGTGCGTGGATGCTCGATGTCGGTTCGGGCGGTCAGCAGGTGGAGTTGGTTTGGGTGAGCAGGCCCATCCGCCAGGGGAGGCGGATGTAGTCGCCTCCGGCGTTGGGGTCCATGCCCTGGTAGACGTACTGCAGTCGGCACGGGTTGATGGTCAGGTTCTGGTCGTTGCCGGCGCGGACCATCTCGCCGTGGCTGATGTCCTGGGTCCAGGCGCCGCCGGGGAAGGTGACGTTGTTGCGGCTGGCGAAGGGTTCGTTCTCCGTGGCGGCCAGGGGGGTCCAGCTGCCGGTGAGGCTGGTGGAGGTGAAGGAGCGGAAGTAGCGCCGGCCCGACGTGTTGCTGATGGCCTCCTGGAGGAGCAGGTACTGGTTGCTGTCGGCGACCTTGTACACGTTGGTCGCCTCGAACAGGTTGTTCTTGGTGTCCGACATCACCAGCTGCGTGTTCCCGAACCCGTTCGGGAAGTTCGCCAGGCTGGTCTGGGCGCGGTAGATGTGGCCGTTGTCGTCACTGAAGAACAGGTGGCAGTTGGCCGTGTCGCAGATGACCCAGAAGTCGATCCAGGTGCCGTTGCCCTTGTTCTGGGTGACGATGGGCGGCTCCTGGGAGATGAGGGTGCGCGGCGCGGACCAGGAGTGCGGGTCGGCGGGGTTGGTGCTCGTGGAGTAGGTGGGCGGACCGGTCTGGTAAACCATGTACCACAGGTTCTGCGGCGCGAAGTAGAACACCTGGGGCGCGGCCCGGTAGCCGGGGCCCATGGGCGAGGTGTCGAGGTAGGTCTGCGGTGCGGACCCAGCCTGGGACCAGTCGTCGAAGTTGAACTGCACCAGACCCCAGCCGGAAGGGCTGGCGCTGGTCGCGAAGGTCAGCCACTGGTTGTTGTACCGAACGACTGAGAAGTCCTTGATCGACGTCACGTCCGGGTGCTGGGCGTCCGGCTTCGGACCGGCCAGGACGCCGCTGGAGGACCACCGGAACGTCGACGGCAGTGCGCCGCCGCTGCTGGAGCCGACGCGGACCAGTTGCCACTGCTGGTTGGCCCCGCCCCAGTCGGTGAACTGCACGACCTTGGCACCGTCCGCGGTCGAGGCGTTCTCCACCTCGACGGCCTTGCCGCTGTTGCGGTTGAGCAGACGGACGTAGCCGTCCGGCGAGTCGGCCAGCCGGAACTGCTGGTTGGCACCGTTGGCGTCGCTCCACTGCGCGATGTCCGCATGGTCGGCAGTGGAGTAGTTGAGCACGTCCAGCACCTTGCCGGAATGCTGCGCCTTCAACCGGTAATAGCCGCCACCCGAGTCGACGAACTGGAACCGCTGATTGGCGCCATCGGTACGGCTCCACTGCGTCAGACTCGCCCCGTCGGCCGTACTCGCACCCGCCACATCGAGCACCTTGCCGCTGCCACGGTTGACCAGCACATACGACGCGTTCGTATCCACGGTAGCCGCCTGCGCCGTCCCGGCAGCACCCAACCCGGACAGCAGCGTTGCCATCAGGGCGGTCACCGACGCGAGCACCCCCGTACGCCTCCCGCATCTCCACCACGGAACCCTGAATGTCATATGCATGCCCTTCATCGGTGTCTCCAGGAACTCAACGCCCGCTACACCTACGCCACCCCACCTGCCAGGAGCAGCCGTTCCAGCTCCGGGTCAAGGGCGAGAGCTGTCCTCCACCTTCTCGAAGAAGAACTCGTGCTTGAGGAAGGAGACGTCGTACTCGTGACCGGACTGAGGCGGCAGAAGTTGGGAGGCCTGGAACAGGCGCCACCCGTCGTGCAGCGCGGCAAGCCCTGTGGAATAGGGCGGCTCGTCGCTGTCCCCGGTCGTCGGACGGGTCCGGCCGGTCCCGTCGTACCGGGACCAACCCACCACGTCGGAGTCCAGCGCCGACGACGCGAGATAGAGGACCAGAACCTGCTGCCTCATGCGTGACTCCTCAGGGTCGGCCGGTTGCTGACGCGCGTGACCCAGTACTCGACATCGAACGAGTCGTCACCGGTCAGGGCCCGCCACAGCAGGACCCGGTTGTAGATCTCCAGTCGGGCCGTGGCCTGCTCGCACCAGGGGAAGTACGCATTGAGTTCCGCGGTCACCGCGGGGTCGTGCAGGTCGGAGACGTCCCACAGACGCACCTGCGGCACCGTCGGGTTGAGGCGGATTTTGTACATGTAGCGACGGCCCGCGGTGTCGTTGCGGCGGCCACTGTGCCAGATGCCGTGGTGCACGAGAACGACCGTGCCTGCCGGGCAGGTCAGACGGGTCTGCCCCCTGAGGTTCTGGACACGGCCGACGTCCGTCTCGTTGATCCTGCGCAGATGGCTTCCGGGCACACTGAGGGTGCCGCCCATCTCGGCGGTCACCTCGTGCGGGTAGTACATGAGCTGGATGTCGAACGCGTCCGGCCGCACGTCGATGATGGCGTCTCCGTGGAGTGGCTGCGCCTGTCCCTCGTGCGGCTCGCGCACATGAACCGCATGGTGGTCGACGGTCGGCTCGGGGCCGACCAGGCTCTCGACAGCGCCGGCGACGACCGGCAGGGCGAGCAGCTCGTGGACGAAGGTGTCCGGCGCGAACGCCCGGCCCAGCGGAGTGCCGTAGGGCACTTCCGGCAGGGCCTCGGTCAAGGCCGCGACGGCCCGTTCATTGATCTCCTGCGGCACCACCCCGTCCAGGCGCAGGAATCCCTGCGCGACGAAGCGCGCTACCTGAACCGATGTCAGGAGTTGCTTGCTGGTTGGCATGCGACGAACGTACGTGCGTTGTGCGGATCGGTCGTGGGCTGAAATCGTCCAGTGCTGGTAATTTTCCATCCTCGTGAAACACGCAACAGTACGGCTCGACGAGGCGCCCACCGTGGTCAATGCAGGCATCGGGGTGCACGGCGTCTCCACCGCCCACGACGTCTTCCGGCTGCCCGACCTGTGGCAGCTGCACCTCTACCACTACGAGGGTGCTCTGTCCGTCGGACAGTCGGTCCACCCCATACGCCCCGGCCACGTCAGCCTGGTGCCGCCGAACACGGAGGTGCACTTTCACTACCGGGGCAGGTCGGAGCATTACTACGTCCATCTACGGCTGCACGACGGCGGAACCGCGCGGGTGGTACCAGTGATGCAGGACGCCGCGGCCGAGAGCGCACGCCTGGCCGATCTGCTCCGAAACGCCGTGGCGGCCATGCCGACTTCTCCCCCGCGAGCCACGGCCGAGGTCTGGACCGCTCTGTGGCGCATCGCCGAGTTGCCGAGGGGCGATGGAGCCGGGCGCCGCCACCCCTTCGTGGCCGCCGCACAGGCCTACGTCGAGGAACACCTGGCCGGCCCGTTGTCCGTACCGGACGTCGCACGCGCCGTCGGAATCTCCCACACACACCTGACGCGCGTGTTCCGTACCGAAACCGGCCTCACGGTCGTGTCGTACATCCGGCACCGACGCCTTCAACGCGCCCGCCACCTCCTGCTGTCCTCCACCCTGTCCATCACCGCCGTCGCCGCGGCCGTGGGCATCGCCGATCTCCAGGCCTTCAACAAGGCCTGCCGCCGTGAACTCGGCGCGAGCCCGCGTGACGTACGTGCGGCTGCCCCTGCGGGGCCGGACGTTCGGAAAGCGGATGGCTGCTGAGACCGCCGGTCGGGTCCCCGTCCCAAGATCCGGGCCATACCCGGGCCAACGTTTGCCCGTGTCCCTTCACACAGCACATTTGCACTGGTCCGCGCCATGGATCAGGCGGTGGCGATGCCGTCGAGCTTTCCGGCCTTCGCCTCCGCCACCAGGGAGGCGAACTGGTCGGCGCTCATCTGGACGCGCTGCCCGAAATCGTCGGTGAGCAGGACGCGGCGCTCCGCGGGAGCGTCGGAGTCCACGAACAGTTGCGGGCAACCGCAGTCGCAGTCCCCGCAGAAAGTCGCCACAGGCTCCAGGCCGTCAATACCACTCATCGTCCCTACCTCTCCCAGGAGTTGTGCGACCCAGCCGACCGCCCCTCGTGCTCCTCGTACACCGAATCCAGCAGGAACCAATGACGGTTGCTCTCCGACCCTCAGGAGGAGGCCCGTCGCCGTCTAGGGTGTGGTCGTGACCGACACCCTGACCATCGGTGTGCTGCTGTTCGACGACGTCGAGGAACTCGACGTGGTGGGCCCGTGGGAGGTGCTCGGCTTCTGGGCCTCCCACATCGCGTCGTCTCCCGTGCAGCTCCTGGCCGTCGGTCCGGACGCGGGGGCGGTGGTGGTCTGCTCGAAGGGGCTCCGCCTCGTCGCCGACTGCGGCACGAACACGGCGCCGCCGCTTGACGTGCTCGTCCATCCCGGTGGTAACGGCACCCGAACACTGGTGCGCGACGAGGGGCATCTCCACTGGCTCCGTAGCCTCCACGAACGCGGCACCGTACTGGCGAGCGTGTGTACCGGCTCACTGGTGCTGGCCGCCGCGGGACTGCTGGCCGGGCGGCCGGCCACCACGCACCAGCACTACCTCGACAAGCTCACGACCATCGACGGCACGGTCGACGTGCGTGCGTGGGAACGGTACGTGGACGACGGCGACATCGTCAGCAGCGCCGGGGTGTCGGCCGGTATCGACATGGCGCTGCACCTGGTGACCCGGTTCGGCGGTGCGGAGGCGAGCGCAGCGACGTGTGCCGGGATTCAGTACGAGGCACCTGCTGGCAAGGGCGTCTGACCGAGCGTCAGCGCTCGCCGGCCTTCACGGACCGGTCCTCCTCCGCTCCGTCGTTGTCGCGCGTCTCCTCACCGGCCTCCTCACCACTGCCACCGGCGAGTGGCTGAGCCGCGTAGGTGATGCGAACGACGCCGTCGGCGTGCTGTTCGGCGTGCGCGCGCACGCCGAAGACGTCGGCCAGGAGCTGCGGGGACAGCACGTCCAGGACCGGTCCCGCTGTCACCACGGCTCCCTCGTGCAGGACGACCAGGTGGTCGCAGAGGCGGGCGGCCAGGTCGAGGTCGTGCAGGACCGCCAGCGTGGTGACACCAGTGGCCCGGATCAGGTCCAGCAGCTCGAACCGGGCACGGATGTCCAGGTGGTTGGTCAGCTCGTCGAGCACGAGCAGTTGAGGGTCCTGCGCCAACGCCCGTGCCAGCAGCACGCGTTGGCGCTCGCCGCCGGACAGGGAGGCGTAGTCCCGGCCCGCGAACGGTCGTACACCGCAGCGCTCGATGGCGTCGGCCACGGCCCGGTGGTCCTCGGCGCCGTCGCGCCCCAGCAGGCCGTGGTGGGGCGCGCGGCCGAGCGCGACGATCTCGGTGACGGTCAGGCCGGTGGTGTTGCCGGTGGCGTCCTGGAGGACGGCGGCGGTGCGGCGGGCCGCGGTGCGGGCGGACAGCGCCCATACGTCGTCGTCGCCGACCCGGACCACGCCGTCCGCCGGGCGCAGTGAGCGGTAGACGGCCCGCAGCAGGGTGGACTTGCCGCTGCCGTTGGGGCCGACGAGGCCGACGATGTCGCCCTTGTGGGCCTCCAGGCTCACATCGCGGAGGATCGGACTGCGGTCCAGGGTGATGTGGAGCCGGTCGACGGTGAGTTTCATGCTTCAGTCCAGGCCCTTGTTGCGGCGCAGCAGCCACAGGAAGAAGGGAGCGCCCAGCAGAGCGGTGAGGATGCCCAGCGGGAGTTCGTTGGGGCGGTTGAGGGTGCGGGAGAGCAGGTCGACGAGGACCAGGTAGAGGGCGCCCAGCAGGGCGGTCAGCGGCAGGAGCCGGCGGTGGTCGGCGCCGAGGGTGAGCCGGACCAGGTGCGGGATCATCAGGCCGACGAAGCCGATGCTGCCGGCGACGGCGATGACGGTTCCGGTCAGCAGCGCGCTGAGCACCAGGAGTACCGCGCGCAGGCGGTTGACGTCCACGCCGAGCGCGGTGGCGGAGTCGTCGCCGGCCAGCAGGACGTTGAGCCGCCGTCCGAAGAGCGTGAGGAGAGCGGTGCCGGCCAGCACCACCACGGTCACCGTGGGCAGTTGGTCCCACTGGGCGCCGGCCACGCTGCCCAGCATCCAGAACATCACTGTCCGCAGCTCGGTCGGCGTGGCCTGCAACTGGACGTAGCTCGTGGCCGAGAGGAAGACGTAGCCCACCGCGACCCCGGCCAGGACCAGCCGGGTGGGGGCCATCCGGCCGCGCTTCTGGCCGAGGGCGAAGACCAGCGTGCCCGCCGCCACCGCGCCGAGGAAGGCGGCCGCCGAGACGCCGAGCCCGGCGAGTGCCACGCCACCGCCCAGGGTGATGACCAGCACCGCGCCGAGCGTGGCGCCGTAGGAGAAGCCGAGGACGATGGGGTCGGCGAGCGGGTTGGACACCACGGTCTGCAGCACCGCGCCCGAGACGGCCAGGCCCGCGCCGACCAGGGCCGCCAGAACCACCCGGGGCGTGCGGAAGTTCCAGACGATCTGGTCGGTCGCGAGGTCACCGGAGGCGCCCTGCCCGGTGACGTGGTGCCAGACGATGCCCCACACGTCGCCGAGCGGGACGGTGACCGCGCCGATGCTGATCGCCACGATCATGGTGACGATCAGCGCGACGGGCAGGAGGGTGAAGGCGAGGGTGACCCTCAGTCGGGTCGGGCGGCTCAGAAGGCGTCCGGGTGCAGCATCTTCGCGATCTTCTCCACGGCCAGGTCGTTGCTCGGGCCGAGGTACATCGAGTCGGACAGCACCACGTACTTGTTCTGCTTCGCGGCCGGCCACTGGGGGAACTCCTTCAGCAGTTTCTTGGCGTAGGCCGCCGGGCGGGGGTCGTTGTAGCCGATGACGACGAGCGCGTCGACGTCGGTGGCGGCCACCTTCTCCTTGCTCAGGTCGGCGAAGGAGGTCTTGGAGGCCGACGCGAAGGCGTTGGAGCCGCCGGCCTTGGTGAGGATGTCGTTGTAGATGCCCTGGGCGACGACGGAGCTGAAGTCGTTGCCGCCCATGGACATGTTGGAGAAGAGCACCATCACCTTGGGCGCCTTCTTGCCCTTGACCTTGGCGGAGACCTCGCCGATGTGCTTCTCGGAGGCGGCGATCAGTTTCTCCGCGCGGTCGGAGACATGGAAGATCTTCCCCATGTCGCGCAGCAGCGTGTAGCTGTCGGCGACGGTCATCTTCGAGGTGTCCTGCGTGCAGCCCTGCGGGGAGACATAGGTGTTGGCTGCCACCTGCTTCAACTGGTCGCGGGTGGCGAAGCCGTTCTTCTCGTCGAAGCCGTACGACGTCGTGGACAGCACCAGGTCCGGGCGCAGGCCGAGCATCGCCTCGCGGGGGATGTCGTAGGCGTCGTTGAGTTTGATGTCGCCAGTGGGCAGGGCCTTGATCGTCTTGGCCCGCCCGGGCACCTCGCTCATGCCGTAGGTCTGCTCGTTGGCGACGATCCTGTCGCCGAGGCCGAGGGCGAGGAGGGTCGAAACCTCGGCGACCGAGGCGCCGTTCATCACGACCACGCGGCTGGGGGCCTTCTTGAAGGTCTCGCTCTGGCCGCAGTTCTCGATGGTCACCGGGTATCCGGTCTTCGAGGCGGCGGCCTCGGTCTGCTTGCCGCTCGCCTTCTCGTCCGTCGAGGAGCCGGCGCATGCCGCCGTGACCAGACAGAGGGCGGCGGCCAGGGCAGTGGCAACCGGCCGTTTGATGGACATGCTGACTCCTTGCTTGCAGAGCTCGGTGGTGTTCCGTCGCAGTAGTCGTGGCGCCGTCGCCGTGAGTTCCCGGGAAAGTCCGACTACTTGGCGGGAGGCGCCGGATGGGGTTCTGTTCCGACCGGTGCGGGCAGCTCCCCGGTGGCCACACACCGGTCGAGGTACCGGAACACCAGGTCCCGGCCGATCGACGGACAGGTGATGCCGCTGCCTCGCAGCCCCTTGCGGACGTGGTCGGTGTGGACGTGCCCGAGCCGCAGGTCGGGGGCCTCGCTCCCGCTTGCCTCGCTCGTCGAGTCGAAGAAGGCGAGCGTGGTCGCGGCGACATCCGCCGCGCGGGGCAACTCGTCGCGCCACTGGGCCAGCGGCATACGTCGAACGGGGTAGCCGTACTCCTCGACCCAGTCGTAGAGGTCGCTCAGCCGCACTCTCGGTACGGCCGCGTGGTTGAAGACGGGGCCGGCACCGTCGAGGCTGAGATGCACCACGGACCTGGCGACGTAGTCCACCGGCGTCCAGATCTCGTCCTCGAACAACTCCGGGACGATTCCCGCCGGGATACCCGCCCGCAGCACGCTCCACAGGAAGTCACGAGCGTTGACATAGCCGGTGCCGGCAGGTCCGACCACTCGCCCCAGGCGGTGCACGGTGACGGGCAGGCCACGCTGGGCGGCCTGTTCGAGGAGCCGTTCCGAGGCCCACTTCGACTGCTGGTAGCCGTACCGCAGACCGGCGTGCGGCGGCAGGAACGCCTCCGGTACCTCCGCGCTGTGGCTCGCGGGCGGAGCCACGGACAGGGTGGAGACGTAGTGGAGTGGAATGGCGCGTGCGGCGGCCAGGCCCAGCAGGTGCCGGGTGGACTCGGTGTTGACGGCACGCAGGGTGCCGTACTCCCGCATGATGCTCACCGTCGCCGCGTTGTGGAAGATCGCGTCGCAGGTCTCGGCCAGGTCACCGATCGCGTCCGGTGCCAGACCGAGGCCGGGGCGGGCGAGGTCGGCGCGGACGGCGGTGATGCGCTGCTTCGCCGCTTCCGGAAGCGAGAAGCCGTGCTGCTCCAGGGCCTGGTGGACGCGGTCCATGGCCTCGCCGGTGGTGCGCGCGCGGATCGTGCAGACGATCTCGGCCTCGGTGGTGGCCAGGAGTTCCGCCAGTAGGTGCACCCCCACGAAGCCGGTGGCGCCGGTCAGCAGGATGCGCCTGGGCACGTCCGGGCGACGGCCGGCACCGGGTCGGATGCCCGGGTCGAGGGCCGTGTCGGTGAGCAGGGCCGCCGGGAGACCTGGGGCGGCGGGCGTGCGGTCGTCGAGGAAGCGGGCGAGTTCGGCGGCTGTGGGGTACTGGAAGAGCCAGGCGACCCGTAGGTCGCGGCCCAGTTCGACGCCGAGGCGGTTGGCCACCTGGATGGCCTGGAGGGACTGGGCCCCCAGGACGAAGACGTCGTCGGCGGCGGTGACATCGTCGGCACCGAGGATCTGTTGCCAGATGCCGATGATCGTTCGCTCCAGCGGGCTGCCGGCGGAAGGAGCCCGCAGCTCGGCGGGCGCGCTCAGCGCGGGTCGGTCGATCTTGCCGGAGCCCGTTCGGGGCAGGCGGTCGTGGAGTGCGACGGCGGAGGGGATCATCGCCGCGGGCAGCTTCGCCCGCAGGTGGTCCCGGACCTCGGAGGCGGACGGAGCCGGGGAGTCCGCGACCAGATGGGCCGCGAGGCGCCGGGTGCCGTCCGGAAAGGACTGTCCGACGACCGCTGCCTCGCGGATCCGAGGATGGCTCAGCAGGGCGCTCTCGACCTCGGCGGGATGCACCCGATGGCCGCTGATCTTGAACTCTTCGTCCGCCCGGCCCAGGAACCGCAGTTGCCCGTCCTCGCCGATGTGCACCAGGTCGCCCGTGCGGTAGGAGCGGGGGCCTCCGGGAAGTGCGGCGAGGGGGGCGAACCGGGCGTCTTCGGAAGCGCCGGCCGCCCGGTAGCCAAGGGCCAGGTTGTCGCCCAAGAGGTACAGCTCCCCGCCGACGACGGCGGCGCGGGTGCCGGGCAGCGGCAGTCCGATCGGTACGTCGCCGGGGGCGAGTGCGGGGTCGTGCAGGTCGGCGACGGTGGCGACCACGGTTGCCTCGGTCGGGCCGTACGTGTTGAACAGTTCGACCGACGTGCCGACGGCCTTGCGCCAGCGTTCGACGCGTTCGGGGAGCGCCGCCTCGCCGCCGATGACGACGGCCCGCACTCCCTCGGGCAGGACGGTCGTGCCTGTCGAGAGCGCGTAGGCCAGTTCGTGCCAGTAGGCGGTGGGCAGGTCCAGCACGCTGACGTTCAGGCGTGCGCAGTCGTCCAGGAACCGCGGGACCGACTCCGTCATCTCGTCGGTGCGGACGACGAGGGTGGCTCCCACGCACAGGGTGAGGAACAGTTCCTCCACGCTGGCGTCGAAGTGCAGGGGCGCGAACTGCAGGACCCGGTCCTTACGGCGCAGCCCGTAGCGATGGGTGGCACCTGCCACGAAGTGCGCCAGGGCACTGTGGCTTATCTCGACGCCCTTGGGACGGCCGGTGGAGCCGGAGGTGTGGATGACGTAGGCGGGGTCCCTGGGTGACGGCTGTGGCGGGGTCGGGCCCAGGGGCGAGTCCGGCTGGTCGACCGTGAGTACGGGCGTACCCGTGTACGCGCTCGCATCGGCGTCGGTCGTGACCACCAGGGCGGGCGTGGCCGCGCTCAGCAGCTGCGCCGTCCGGTCGGCGGGGGCGGCCGGGTCGAGGGGGCAGTAGGCCGCGCCCGACAGCAACACGCCGAGGATGGTGGTGACGGCGTCGATGCCCCGGGGCAGCGCCACGGCCACCAGATCGCCCCGGCCGATGCCCCGGGCGGCCAAGCCGCGGGCCATGTCGCGTGCACTGCCGAAGAGTTGGGCGTAGGTGACGCTGTCCCCGGCATGCTCCACGGCGACCGCTCCGCCCCGGCGGGCGGCATGATCGGCGATGAGGCTCAGCACCGGGCGGACCGGGGCGGGCAGCGGCCCGCCGTCCAGGACCGGTACGGAAGGCGGATGCAAAGGCCGGTCAGGGGTGGCCACCGCCTCGGCGAGCAGTGCGAGCAACCCCTCCTGAAAGGCGGTGACTTCGGCTTCCGTGTACAGGTCGGGGTTGGCGTCCACCGCTATCCGCAGGCCGGTGCCGTCGGAGCGGTCGTACACGTTGACCGCCAGGTCGTCCACGGGACCGGCGGAGACGTTGTGGACGGTGCTGCTGTGCCCGGCGAACCGCAGGTCGTACTCGAACGGCATGATGTTGACGCCGGGCCCGGAAAGCCGGCGCTGTCCCCCCACCAGCTTCAGGTCACGGCGGAGCTGTTCGTAGCGATAGCGCTGGTGCGGGAGACCGGCGCGGAGTTCGCGGGAGACGCGGGCCGCGAGGTCGCGGAGGCTGTCGTCGGCGGAGACGGCGACCCGCAGCGGCAGGATGTTGCGCACCATGGCCGGTACCCGCAGCGAGACGGAGCCGAGACGGCCCATGGCCGGCAGGCTCAGGACGATCTCGGGTGCTCCGGTGACCCGGTGCAGGTGGGCCACGGTCGCCGCGAGCAGCACCTCGGACCAGGTCACCGACAGCTCACGGGCGACCGTGCGCAGGGCGTCGGCCCGGGCGGCGTCGAGGTCCGTGACGCGGCGGTGAAAGGTGCGCGCGGGCAGCGCCGAGCGGCCGGCCGGGCTGGCCACCGGGGGGCGGTCGGCGTAGCGGTCGGTCCAGTAGGCCCGGTCCTTGGCGTGGCGAGCGGACTCCCGGTAGGCACCCTGCTCGGCGCGTACGGACTCCAGGGTGCCGAAACCGCTGTCGGGTACGGGTTCGCCCGCCACGAGGGCCGTGTAGACCTGGGCCACCCGACGGGCCACCAGGGAGAGGCCGAATCCGTCGAGGGCGATGTGGTGGACGCGGTGGTACCAGAGGTACCGGTCGCTCCCCGTCTTCAGCAGGGCGTGGCCGAACACGGGGCCGCGGGTGAGGTCCACGGGGCGAGCCATGTCCGCGGCCATCCAGGCGAGCGCGGCCGCGTGCGGGTCCGGTTCGGCGGTGAGGTCGGCGGTGTGCAGCTGCCAGCCGTCCGCCGGGGTCCCGGCCTCCCAGGGACGGCCTTCACCATCCACGACGTACGTGACGTTGAGGGCTTCTGTCTCGGCGACCACGTGGTGGAGCGCGGTGTCGAAGACGGCCGCGTCGACGGGTCCGTCGATGCGCACGTACTCGGCCGTGTTGTAGGCGGGGCTGTCCGGGTCGAGCTGTTGACCGGTCCAGATGCCTTCCTGGGCGGCCAGCAGGGGGTGACGGGGTGAGGGCTCAGGTGTCGGCACGTGCCGCACCTCCCTGCCGCTCGGTCAGCAGCTGCCACCACTGGGCGAAGGAGGTGCGCTCGGCGAGGTCCACGAAGCTGACGTCCGCGCCCGCGGCCTGCCACCGTTCGAGCAGGGTGACGATGCGCAGGGAGTCCAGTCCTGCGTCCAGCGGGCTCTCGTCCAGGTCGACTTCGTCGGGCCGCAGGTACAGGAACTCCGCGAGGTCGGCGCGGAAGTTCTCCAGGGTGAGGGATTCAGGCATGGGGGTTCTCTCTACGACGGTCTACGACGGTGTTCTTCACGACGTTGTCGGCTGCGTCAGTTGACCTTGCGGGCGGAGTCGCCCCAGAAGCGGTCGCGCAGTTCGCGGCGGAGGATCTTGCCGCTGGGGTTGCGCGGTACGTGGTCGATGAACTCGTAGGCCGACGGCAGCTTGAAGGCGGCGAGGCGCGGAACCAGGAAGCGGTGCAGGTCCCGCGGGGTCGGCTGGTCCCCGGGTACGGGGACGACGAACGCGTGGACCCGTTCGCCCCAGCGTTCGTCGGGGGCTCCGACGATCACCGCCTCGGCCACACCCGGGTGGCTCTCCAGCACGTTCTCGATCTCCGCCGGGTAGACGTTCTCGCCGGCGACGAGGATGGCGTCCTTGATCCGGTCACGGATGAAGATGTAGCCGTCCCGGTCGATGTACCCGGCGTCGCCGGTGTGGATCCATCCGTCGACCAGGGTCTCCGCGGTCTTGTCGGGCAGGCCCCAGTACTCCACCATCCGGGCCGGGGTGCGCAGGCAGACCTCGCCGATCTCGCCCGACGGCAGTTCCCGGCCCTCGTCGTCGATCACCTTGGCCCGGACACCCGGATAGGGGTGGCCCGCGGCCTGCATCCGCGGTCCGCCGGGGACGTGGTCGGCCGGTGGCAGGCAGACGGCGGTGTTGCCGGTCTCGGTGAGCCCGTAGATCTGCGCGAACTCGCAGTCCAGTACGGCGAGGCTCTCCTCCAGCAGGCTCTCGGAGATCGGGGAGCCGCCGTAGACGGTCTTGCGGAGGGTGGTGAAGTCCTTGGCGCCGATCCCTGGTTCGGTGAGCATCATGCGGAGCATGGCGGGAACAACGCAGGCGGTGGTGATGCCGAGGTCGCGGATCAGGTCGACGGCCTGGCGGGCGGCGAAGGCGCGCATCGCCACGATCGTCGTCCCCGCGCTGAGGTTCTGCGTGGCCCACCACAGGCCGCCGATGTGGAATCCGGGGATGCCGACGAAGGCGATGTCACCCTCCCGCCAGTCGATCCAGTCGAGCCCCTCGCGGGCCAGGGCCGCACGGATGGCGAAGAAGCTGCGGTGCGCGAGCACGACCCCCTTGGGGAGCCCGGTGGTGCCGCTGGTGTAGAGCTGGGCCACGGGGGTGTCGGCGGTCGCGTCCATCTTCGTCTCGGTGTCCGGATGTCCGGCCTTCCAGGCCGCGAAGTCCGGGCCGAGGGGTACGACCGTCTCGGGCGGCGCTGCCGGCATGCGCTCCACGATCGGCGCGAACTCCTCCTCCAGGAAGAGGAGTCGGGTGCCGGAGTCCCGGAGGATGTGGCTCACCTCGGGTGCGGCGAGCCGCCAGTTGACGGGAACCAGGACGGTGCCGCTCTTGGCGCAGCCGAAGAGGATCTCGTAGTAGTGCTCGGACTCCTTGCCCAGGTACGCCACCCGGTCGCCCTCGGTGAGTCCGGCGGCCCGGATCGCGTGGGCGATGCGGTTGCTCTCGCGGTGCAGTTCGGCGTACGACAGGCTGCGGTCCTCGCAGAGCACGGCCGGGGCGTCGGGCCGGTGGTCGGCATGGAAGCGGGTGGTCTGGACGAGCGTCTCCATGGGCTCCATGGGCGGTCCCTTCGATGGCTCAGCGGACGTTGACGAATGCGAGCGTCGCCTCGCCGTCGCACCGGCCGCCGTCGGCGTCCCAGTAGCGGTACGAGGTCTCGGCATGGAGGAACGGTTTGCCGCCGCCGGGCATGCGCCGGGTGACGGACAGGAACGCCATCTCCCCCGAGAACGAGCGGGGGTTGACGGGCCGCCGGAAGGTGCCCGCGAACCGCGCGATGAGGATGTCCGGGAGCTGGTGTCGCCAGAAGTCGTCCAGGGTCCAGTCCTCGAACCCTGCCAGGAGTCCTTCCTGCACGGACTTCGCGACGAGGTAGTACATCATCTGGTTGTAGGCGATGTTGACCTCGACCGAGTTCAGGTGCCCGGTGTCGTCGATGTAGCAGGACTCGGGGATCGCGAACTCACAGCGCGCCGAGGTGTGTTCGTGGCCGACGGTGACCTCGGCGGACTTCAGGTACTTGCAGTGCTCCTTGTACGGCACCAGGACGCGCGCGAGCAGGGCGGTGTCGGTGGCGTACGAGCGGTCGGCGGCGGGTGTGGTCATGGCACCCGTATCCCGTCGTGCAGCTTGCGCTCGTCGTGGACGGTGACGCGGTAGGAGACGGTCGGCTCCGGGGTGGTCGTGTGCCGGGCGCGGTGGATGAGGCTGCGGTTGTCCCAGATCAGCAGGTCGCCCTGCTCGAAGCTCTGCAGGTGGATGTTGTCGTGTTCGAAGGTGTCGTCGAGCTGGCCGGTGGCTTCGAAGAGGCGCCCCAGCAGTTCCTCGTCGAGTGGCGTGCCGTTCGCGTCCTCGATGCCGATGGTGAAGCCCTCGCTGATGTACAGAACCGTTTCACCAGTAAGGGGATGAGTGAAGGTGGTCGGCTGCCTGACGGCCGGGGTCTTGCGCTCGACCTCTTCGATGATCTCGGAGAGGGGGCGGTAGACGTCGTGCGGGCGGATCTTGAAGTACTTGCGGACCGAGTGACGGCAGTACGTGCCGGCGATCTCCTTCTTCAGGTCCCGGGGCAGCCTCTCGTAGGCCCGGCCCATGTCGATGAAGTACGTGCCGCGGTTCCGCTGCGGAATGACCTGCGGGTAGATCAGCGTGATGCCGAAGGGGTCGGGCATGAACTGGTAGTCGGCGTGCCAGAACTTGCCCGTCTTCGGCACGCCTATCTGCTTGCCGTTCTCCGGGACGTTGGAGGAGACGAAGATTTCCTTGGTCTCGGGGTGGTGGTACATCGGTTCGTAGTAGGTCTCGGGGCGGCCGAGGCGCTTGCCGAGGTCCAGGAACTGCTGGGGAGAGAGGTCCTGCCCCTTCAGGACGGCGATCTTCTTCGTGTAGACGGTCTGCTTGAGTGTCTCGACGTCCGCGTCGGAGGCGCTGGTGTGGTCGAAGTCCTCGACCGTGGCGCCGAGGGCCGAGCCGAGCTGTTCGGTGATCTTCATGGGTGTCTTCCTTCGTGGGAGGTCAGCGAGCCTTCTTGGCGTCGATCAGTGCCGCGGTGCCGCCGAGGGTGAGGGTGGGGCGCAGTTCGCTGTCGTGCACCGTGACGCCGAGGTCGCGCTCGATGCGGATGCTGATCTCGACCATCGTCAGCGAGTCGACGTCCAGTTCGGCGAAGGTGGCCTCGGGGGTGAAGCGGTCGGCGGGAGCGTCGTGCAACTTCGCGAGGATCGCCACGAGTTGGTCGTAGGTGGTCGTGCTCATGAGGCGGTTTCGTCTCCTCGGTCGTACGGGTCGGCGGGTACGGGCTGTATGTCGGGCCAGGTCAGTAGGCAGGAGCCCCAGGTGAGGCCGCCGCCGAAGGCGGTGAGCAGCAGCCGGTCGCCGGGGCGGATCGCCTGCCGGGCGACCGCGTCGGCCAGGGCGAGCGGGATGGAGGCGGCGCCGGTGTTGCCGACGGCGTCGACGTTGGTCACGCAGCGTTCCCTGGGCAGACCCAGGTCGTCGGCGACGGAGTGCAGGATGCGCAGGTTGGCCTGGTGGGGCACGAAGTGGTCGACGTCGTCGGTCTTCCAGCCCGCCGTGTCCAGGACGGCGCGCGCGGACTGGGCCATGCGGGTCACCGCGTGGCGGTAGACCTCGTTGCCGCGCATCGCGAAGTGCCGGTCGCGGTGCTGTACTTCGCCGCCGGTCGAACGCTGGCGGGAACCGCCCGCGGTGACGGTGATCAGGTCCTCGTGCGCACCGTCGCTGCCGAGGTCGAAGTGGCCGACCGCGCCGGGGTCGTCGGCCTGCCCGGCTCGCAGGACCACGGCTCCCGCGCCGTCGCCGAAGATGATCGCGTTGGCGCGGTCCAGCGGGTCCACGATGGTGGAGTAGGTGTCCGCGCCGATGAGCAGGACCCGATCGGCGACGCCGGACGTGATCAGGCCGGCGGCGGTGGCGAGGCCGTACACGAAGCCCGTGCACACCGCTCCGACGTCGAAGGCCGCGGCCCCGGCCAGGCCCAGCCGCGCGGCCACGGCGGGGGCGGTGGCGGGGCAGGGGCGGTCCGGTGTGGTCGTGGTGACGATCACCGCGTCGACGGACGCGACTCCGGCATGGCGCAGGGCACGGCGCCCGGCCGCGACGGCCAGGTCCGAGGTCGCCTCGCCGGGTTCGATGACATGGCGGCGGCGTATTCCGGTGCGGGTGCGGATCCAGGTGTCGTCGGTGTCGAGCCGCTCGGCGAGCTCGTCGTTGGTGACGACGCGGGCTGGCACCCATCCGGCAAGTCCGCACAGGACGGCGGCGGGTGGACCGGGCGAGTGGGTGGGCATGGCTGATCTCCAGGTGTGGGGAGTTCCGGGGGCACCGGGACGGGAGGGGGACGGCGGGAGCGGTCTAGGGACCCGTGGTCGTTCTGCGCACGGCGAGGGTCAGCGGCACGCCGCAGGCGATTCCGGCCGCTATCGCGAACACGGCGGCCCTGATGCCGGCCGGCGCGGTACCGTCCGCCGGGTGCGGGCCGACCGCACCGGCCAAGGCCACCAGCACCGCGAGACCCACCGCGCCACCGACTTGGAGGCTGGTGGAGGCGAGCCCCGACGCCACACCCTGGTCGTCGGGCTCGACACCGGCGGCGGCGGTGATCCACATGCCGGTCCAGACAGCCCCTTGGCCCAGGCCCAGCAGCACGATGCCCGGCAGCAGCAGGGGGTACGAGCCGTGCTCGGTGAGCGCCAGGCCGAGGGCGGCGGCTCCGGCCGCGCCGAGGGCCATGCCGCCGACCAGCATGCGGCGTACGCCGACGACGGCAACGGCCCGTTCTCCCACCTGGGTTCCGGCAGCGACCACCACGGCCGGGACGAGGAAGGCGAGGCCGGTCGCGAACGCGCTGTAGCCGCGCACGGTTTGGAAGTAGAGGGTCAGGAAGTACGGCAGGGAACTGAAGGTGGCGCTGTAGACCGCCGTGACCGCCATCGCACCGACGAGCCCGCGGTGTCTGAACAGCCGGATCGGCACCAGCGGATCACGCGAACGCGTCTCGACAAGGGCGAAGAGCGCCAGCAGCGTCAGCGAGAGCACGGCGCTCACCAGGGCGGACGGGCTGGTCCAGCCGGCCTCGGGCGCATGAACCAGCAGGAACACCAGGAGGGTTATGCCGCCGGTCCCGGTCAGCGCGCCGGTCATGTCGAATCCGCGCGCTCCGGTCCGCGGGGCGTCCGCGGGAAACAACACCCGGCCCGCCCACGCGATCGCCGCCGCCACGGGGACGTTGACGAAGAACACCGACGGCCAGCCGGACCCCTCCACCAGCAACCCGCCGAGCAGGGAACCGAAGCAGAGACCTCCGGCCCCCGCGGCACCCCAGACCGCCAAGGCCCGGTTCCGGTCGGGTCCTTCGGCGTAGATCGTGTTGATCAGGGACAGGGTGGCCGGGAACAGCAGGGATCCGCCGATGCCTTGGACCGCCCGCACGGCGACCAGTGCTCCCGGGGTCTGGGCGAACCCGCCCACCAGTGAGGAACCCGCGTAGATCAGTGCCGCGGTGACGAACGTCCGGCGCCGGCCGAGCAGATCGGCGGCCCGGCCGCCCAGCAGCAGGAAGCCGCCGGTCGTGACGACGTAGGCGCTGACCACCCACTGCAGATCGTGCTCCGAGAAGCCGAGGCCCGCGCCTATGTCGGGGAGAGCCACGTAGACGATGTTGTAGTCGAGGGCGATGACCAGTTGGGCCAGCGCCAGGACGAGAAGGGGCAGTCGTGCCGACATCGTCCGGTCCCCCTCACCAGAAGAAAAGAAATAGAAAACGAGACGAATATCGAATCCGTCGATCATTTTCGGTCACGATAGCACCCCGAAGAGACCTTGAGAATGGCCCCCCTGTCGACTTCCCCAGGGGTGGAAATTAACTTTTTCGGGCAGCACTGAAAACCGACAGCGCAGAACTGTCGGTTCGTTTTTCCGGGAGTTTCAGGCGTTCAGCCGTCTCCCATCAGTCGCCTGATTTCCGAGATGAGGGCCACCAGCGCCTGCCGTTCCGGAATGGTTGTTTCCGGGTGCCAGAGGTCCATGAGGAGGCAGGTGCGGGGACGATCGCCGTCGTTGCGCGCCTCGTGCTCGAAGGAGTAGTCGAAGAGCAGGCAGTGACCTTCCTGCCAGGTACGGGTCTCACCGGCGACGGTGATGCCGCACCCGTCGGGGATGTCCACGGCGAGATGCAGGTTGATGCTGAAGTTCCACAGGTCGCAATGCGGGGCTATGGATGCCCCGGGGAGCAAGGTGGAGAAGTGGCATTCCAGGAGAGGGCATATCGCCTCCGTGTCGACGGCGAACTCCTGGAGCACCTTGTAGGCGGTCGGAACGGTCGCAGCCGAATCCTCGACCAAGGCCCCACCACGGTAAAGGTAGAGAGCCTGCCAGTTGTGCTGCCGGGTCAGGTAGTGCTCGTAGTCGGAAAATGCCTCCCGGTGGACCGCCCAGGCCGAGTTCAGCTCGCCCTTGATGACCGGATGAGCGGATTCCAGCGCCTCGACGACGGGGGTCAGTTCCGGATAGGCGTAGGGATCGTGCCACGGAGTGGGCGAGAGACCCGGCAGGATCCACTTGGCTCCCTTCTGGAGCGGATGCCGTGGCCCTCCCCCTCCAGGTTCCAGCATCTGCTCCACCCTGCTGAGGGATTCCGCACCGTGATCGCTTCTGATCGCCGCGAACGCGTTCTCTATCTCGGGTGTCATGAGGCCCTCCTGGCTGATGCCGCGACCGTGCGTCGTGCCGCGCCGTCGCATCAGTGGTCGGACAGGAGTCCGAGCGAGTTCCCGCGACTTTCGGTCAGCGTGCCGCGCGCCTAGGGGAATTGACGCTTCCGCTCGCCCCTGGGGGCCATGCCGACGTCGGGCCTGCCTCTTCGTGCCGGACCGCCGGGGCCAGGTCCACCGAACGGTCGCAGAGAGAGACGAGTACCGGGTCGTCGGTCGCGACCAGCACCGTGACGGGCGACTCGGCGAGGAGCTGCGCGAGGGCGTTCCGGTCGGCGCCTTCCAGCCCCTCGGTGGGATGGTCCGCCAGCAGCACGCCTGCTCCCGCCGTCACACAGCCGATCGCCCGTGCCATGGACAGAAACTGCAGCTCCCCACGCGTGGTCCCTGCGTCGCGCCACGGCATCGTGCCGGCGCGCGCCATGGATCCGGGAGCCACGGTCACCCGCGGAAGCCAGGCGCAGGCCCTGTTGCGCCACGCCCTTTCAGCGGGGTTCCGGTTCTCCCGTCCGCCCACGGTGATCTGACCACCGCTCACCTGGTGGAGCCCGGCCACCGCGCGCAGGAGCGCCGTACGGGCCGGGGCCGCCGCCGCGCCGGTCAGCGCGACGCGTTCCCCCGCGAGTACCTCGAGGTGCACGCCCCGGATCTCCGCCCTCACACCGGCTCGGCAGCGGACGTCACGCAGCCGCACGTCCAGTGCGACCGGATCGCCCGAGGGCCAGGAGAGCAGCTCCCGAGCCCCGTGTGATCGCCATCTGGTCTGTCCCACGTCCCAGTAGTCGTGCGACCGCCCCACCGAGTTCCCGACTTCACGGCAACTGGGCCGGAAACCTGCGGCCACCGGCTTCCGACCACTTCTGTGTGACCCGGAACAGGAGATATGTCGCCGCTTCCCTCGGTATGCACTGGATCTACGGCACCTCCCGCCGCTTCGACGGCTACAACTACTTCAGCGAGCACCCCGAGGTCGCCGTCGCCTGGTTCGACGACCACGTCCGCTGATCACATCAGCCGAAGGAACTCCACAGCTGACGGGAAGCCGCCCTGGGGACATCCCCGGAGCGGCTTTCCGTATGTCAGGTCTCAGCGTCGCCGGATACGCAGCACGGGGACCAGGTTCAGGAGAAGTCCGACCGCCGCGACCCCGGTGACCAGGTTCAGGCCGGGCCGGTAGGCGGTGAAGTCGCCGCCGCCCGCTCCGGCGAGCACGGCGGTGAGCACGGCGAGGACGAGGGCGGCGCCCACCTGGCCGGAAGTCTGCACCAGACCGGAGGCGAGGCCCTGCTCGGAGTCGTCGATGCCCTCGGTGGCCTGGGCCATGATCGCGCTGTAGCCGAACGCGAAGCCGCCGCCGAGCAGGATCAGGGACGGGAGCATGGCGAGCAGGTAGTCGGGGGAGGAGCCGGCCGTGGCCAGGAACCAGACGTAGCCGAGGGTCAGCGAGGTCATCGAGGCGATGATCAGCGGTGCCGTGCCGAAGCGGTCGACGAGCCGTCCGACGAGGGGCGATCCGACGGCGACGATCAGGCCTACGGGCAGCAGCGCGAACGCCATGCGCAACGGCGACCAGCCGCGCCCGTCCTGCAGGAAGAGAGTCATCATGAACTGGAAGCTGATGTAGGAGCCCATCAGCGCGATCATGCTGAGGTTGGCCCGGACCGTGGTGGCCTGGCGCAGCATGCCGAAGCGGACCAGCGGGTACCGGACCCGCTTCTCGATCAGGACGAAGCCGAGCAGCAGGACGACGGCGAGGCCGAAGGCGCCGAGCGTCGCCGCCGAGGTCCATCCCGTGGTGGGAGCGGTGACCACGGCGTACACGGCGAGCAGCATGCCGGCGGTGAGGGTGACCGCGCCGGCCGGGTCCTGGCCGCCGGTCTCGCTGCGCCGGTCGCGCGGAATCAGCAACAGGCCGACGACCAGCGCGAGCAGAGCGAGCGGGACCGGCATCAGGAAGGTCCACCGCCATCCGATCCCGGTGAGCAGGCCGCCCAGGATCAGACCGGAGGAGTAGCCGAGGGCGCCGAAGAGGCTGAAGACCGACAGGGCCCGGTTGCGCTGCGGGCCCTCCGGGAAGGTCGTGGTGAGGATGGACAGGCCGGCGGGAGCGGTGAACGCGGCGGCGAGGCCCTTGACGAAGCGGGTGGCGATCAGCAGCGTGCCGTCGTCGACGAGGCCGCCGAGCAGCGAGGCGGCGGCGAAGACGGCCAGCGCGATCAGGAAGACCCGGCGGCGGCCGAGCAGGTCCGCGGTACGGCCGCCGAGCAGCATCAGTCCCCCGTAGCCGAGGACGTAACCGTTGACGATCCACTGCAGCGAGCCGGTGGCCAGGCCGAGGTCGTGGCCGATGGAGGGCAGGGCGATGCCGACCATGGAGACGTCGAGGCCGTCGAGGAACAGCACCAGGCACAGCACGGCGAGGACGGCCCAAAGGCGGGCTGTCCAGCGCGGCTCGGGGGCGGCCGAGGGCAGCGTCCCGGGACGGGACTGGGTCAGGGACATGGGGAGGTGGATCTCTTTCCTGGCGGATGAGCAGGCAGGTCGGACGCCTCGGCGCTGAGGAACCGGTCGGAAGAGGGCCGGACCGGGGGCGGGGACGCGCGGCGCGGTCGGCCTCGTGACGAGCGTGCCAGGGGATGCCGTACACGAAAAAGGGAGAGCCTCTTCCTACGCGCGGGGTGCGTAGGAGAAAAGGCTCCCCCTCTGAAGGGAATAGCCGGGGCGGTCAGGCGGAGCTGCTCCTGACCGCGTGGCTCGGGTCCGCCGCCCAGGACGCCAGCAGGTGCAGGCTGTCGTGGGTCGGGGTGCCGGATTCGGCGGTCCACACGATGATCTGCAGGTCGGGGTCGGCGGCCCAGGTGACGGCGTTCCAGTCGAGATGCAGATCCCCCACGACGGGGTGGCGCAAGTGCTTGGTCCCGGTGTCCCTGACGGCGACGTTGTGGGCGCCCCACCACTGGCGGAACTGGTCGTCGCGGAGCGAGAGTTCGCCCACCAGGGCGGCGAGCTGCGCGTCGCCGGGGTTGTTCGTGTTGTGCATCCGCATCTGAGCGATGGCCAGCCCGGTGACGCCCTCCCAGTCCGCGTACAGCTCGCGCATCGCGGGATCGGTGATGAGCAGCCTTATGTAGTAGCGCTGCTTCTCCGGGATCTTTCCGAAGTCGGTGATCAGGGCGGCGCCCATGGCGTTCCAGGCAACGATCTCGGTACGCGGTCCGATCACGAAGGCGGGGGTGTGCGCCATGTCGTCGAGCATGCGCTGCAGCTGCGGCTGCACCTTGGGGCGCGGCTGCCGGCGGGGAGGGCGGAACTCGTCCTTGGCCGCGAGCTCGTACAGATAGGCGCGCTGATCGTCGTCCAGGTGCAGCACCCGGGCCAGGGACTCCAGCACGGACGGCGAGGGCTGGATACGGCCCTGTTCGAGGCGCGCGTAGTAGTCGGTGCTGATGGCCGCCAGTACGGCGATCTCCTCACGGCGCAGGCCCGCGACGCGACGCGGGCCGCCGTCGGGCAGTCCGACGGCGGCCGGGTCGAGCTCGGCGCGGCGCGCCTTGAGGAATGCCCCCAGATCGTGACGGTGAGGATCGCGGTTCATGCCATCACCCTGACATCGGAGAGCGGTGTTGTCAGGGGGAGAGATCTGTCCCTGGAAGCCCTCACTCTCAGGATGACGCGCTGCTCTGCGGCATCAGCGGACGCGAGTCCACTCCCCGTGGAGCTGGACGAACGTGAAGTGGCCGAGCGGGGTGTCCGGGCCGAGGTCCACCGGCCAGGTCTGGCCCACGCTGGGGAGAGTCGCGTTGCTGTCCCTCGGTACCGCTCTTTCCTTGAGCGGTGGTGCGGGGGTGTCAGCCGAGGGTCTTGACGACTTCCTGGGCCAGCGGGACGGCCGAGGCGGGGTTCTGGCCGGTGATGAGGGTGCGGTCCACCTCGAGGTGGGGAGCGAAGTTCTCCTCGCCCTTGCGGTAGTCCGCGCCCACGTCCGAGACGAGACGGTCCTGCAGGAGCCACTTGGCCCGGTCGGCGAGGCCGTTCTGGATCTCCTCGGAATTGGACAGACCGGTGAGGCGGTAGCCGGCGAACGGGGACTTGCCGTCGGCGTCCACCGTGGACAGCAGCGCGGCCGGGCCGTGGCACACCAGCGACACGATCTTGCCGGAGGCGAGCCAGTCGCTCAGCAGCTTGCCGGCCGCGGGGTCGTCGGACAGGTCCTCCATCGGGCCCCAGCCGCCGGGGACGAACACCGCGTCGTAGTCGTCGATGTTCACGTCCTCGATGCGGATGGGGTTCGCCAGTTCGGTGGCCTCGCGCAGGGCGGTCTTCATCTGCTCGGCGCCCTCCTCACCACCGTTGAAGTCCGGCGTGAGGCTGAGCGCGTCGGCGGTCGGCGGGACGCCGCCCGGGGTGGCCGCAGCGATCTCGTAGCCGGCCTCCTTGAAGACGCCGTACGGACCGATGGCCTCCTCGGCCCAGAAGCCGGACGGCTGCTCGAACCCGTCGGCCAGGGTCCAGTGGTCGGCGGCCGTGATGAGGAAGAGGATCTTCGCCATGGGGTGCTCCCAGAGGTGAGTGCGGGCGGTCAGTTGTTCGCGGCCTGCTGGACGACGTGGCTGTCGGCGGCCTGGACGAGGTGGGTGAGCTTGCCGTCGCGAGCCGTCCACAGGTGGATGAAGCGCGCGTCCGACTCCTGTCCGGACTTGGACACCGCGTGGTAGTGGCCGCGCACGAAGACGTGCTCCCCGGCGTCGTAGAACTCCTCGGCCACCGCGCCGAAGGAGGTGAAGCGCGGCGCGAGCCGGCCGAAGAAGTCGCCGCCGGCGCTCGCCCAGGTCTTGTAGACGCCGCCGTAGGGGAAGCCGGGGGTGATGTCCCAGACGATCTCGGGGTCGATGACCTCGGCGACCACGTCCGGGGCCATGCCGGAGTCGTAGAGCCGGCGGACGAGAGCGAGGTTCGGGGAGTCGGACATGGTGCTGCTCCTTGTTCAGGTCAGGCTGCGGGGGGCTTGGGTTCAGGCGGCGAGGGCGGCGCGGCCGGCGCGGAAGAACGCGGTCTGCTGTGCGACGCGGGCGCCGAGGCCCTCTGCGGTGGCGATGTCGGACTTGTGGACGGCCTCCGGGCCGGCATCGACCGGGGTCTGGGCACCCGCACCGACGAAGTAGCCCAGACGGTTGACGTCGTCCTCGCTGCCCTCGGTGGAGGCCCAGCCCGGCTGGACGCCGAGGCTGACCCAGTGCATGCCGTGCTGGGCGGCCATGGTGAAGAAGTAGCCGAGGGTCGAGGACTTGTCGCCGTTCTTGGCACCGGAGTTGGTGAAGCCGGCGGCGATCTTGTCGGCCCACGTCTGGGTGTACCAGCGCTTGCTGCTGGCCTCGGCGAAGGTGTGGAAGGCGGCGGAGGCGGTGCCCATGTAGGTGGGGGCACCGAAGATGATCGCGTCGGCGGCGTCCAGCTGCGCCCACTGCTCGTCGGTGATCGTGTCCACGGGTATCGAGATCACCTCGGCACCGGCTTCGGCGGCACCGCGCGCGACGGCCTCGGCGATGACAGCGGTGTGGCCGTAGCCGGAATGGAAAGCGACGGCGACCGTGGGGCGGGCGGTGGAGGACATGGGGGTATTGCTCCTCGAAAAGAATCGCGTGAATCGTGCTCCGGAAGCATGGCACGGAATTCAAAAGCGAAGGTAGGAAGGATTTATCCCTGGTCGGGATTTGCTCCTGACCGAGAGGAAGGCACGCTCCCCTGCCTTTTCTTTAGCCGCCCTGCTGGGCCGCGGCCCAGGAGGAGAGAAAGCGCAGCCCGTCGTAGTTACGCGGGGGGGGCGTGCGCCCCTGCTCCAACCGGGTGTAGTAGTTGGTGCTGATGGTGGCCAGCACGGCCACCTCGTCCCGGCGCAGGCCGGCCACGCGCCGCCGCCGGTCGGTTTCGGGCGGGCCGACCGTGCGGGGGCCGAGTTCGGCCCGGTGGGCCTTCAGGAAGTGACCCAGCTCCTTACGGTGGGCACTGCTGTTCATGCTGGCCAGTCTGCGCTGTCCGCCACTCGGGTGGGTAGGAAGGTTTTATCCCTGGATACTTCCGCCCTGGGGTGCAATTCTCCTCTGTACGGGCCCTGTGAGCGGTGACAGATTCATTGACCGGAAATTACTTTTCATAAGCCGTAGACACTTCCGTATACCCCATGGGACATCGTCGAGGAATGCGGCACGTCCGGGTGACACCGCTGCCTCAGCAGCAGCCCCGCCCGAGAAACGCACCAGGAGAAAAGACATGCGAGCAACCGTGATCCACGCCCCCGGCGACATCCGGGTGGAGGACGTCCCCGGGCCCAGGATCGTCAAGCCGACGGACGCGATCATCCGTACGGTCGCCACGTGTGTATGCGGCTCGGACCTGTGGCCGTATCGCGGTCTGGAGCCGGTCGGTGACCCGCACCCGATGGGCCACGAGTACGTCGGCGTCGTCGAAGAGACCGGCAGCGAGGTCACCCACGTCAAGCCCGGGCAGTTCGTGGTCGGCTCCTTCGCCACCTCCGACAACACCTGCGCCAACTGCCGGAAGGGCTGGCAGTCCTCCTGCCTGAACCGCGAGTTCATGAGCACGTGTCAGGCCGAGTACGTGCGCATCCCCAACGCCCACGGCACCCTGGTCGCTACGGACGAGCACCCCTCCGGCGATCTCGTGCCCGGCCTGCTTGCCGTCTCCGACGTGATGGGCACCGGCTGGTACGCCGCCCTGGCCGCCGAGGTCAAGCCGGGCTCGACGGCCGTGGTGGTCGGTGACGGCGCGGTCGGCCTGTGCGGTGTCATCGCCGCGAAGGAACTCGGCGCGGAGCGGATCATCGCCATGAGCCGCCACGAGTCCCGGCAGAAGCTGGCCCTGGAGTTCGGCGCGACCGACATCGTGACCGAGCGCGGCGAGGACGGCGTCACCCGTATCAAGGACCTCACCGGCGGCATCGGCGCCGACTCCGTGCTGGAGTGCGTCGGCACCGCCCAGTCCATGCGGCAGGCCCTGCACTCGGCCCGCCCGGGTGGCAACGTCGGCTTCGTCGGCGTACCGCACGAGGTGGCCGTCGACGGCCAGGAGCTGTTCTTCTCCCAGGTCGGCCTGCGTGGCGGCCCGGCTCCCGTCCGCCGCTACCTGCCCGACCTGATCGACCGCGTGCTGTCCGGCCACATCAACCCGGGCAAGGTCTTCGACCTCACCCTGCCCCTGGACCAGGTCGCCGAGGGCTACAAGGCGATGGACGAACGCCGCGCCATCAAGACCCTCCTCACGCCCTGAGCCAGTCGCCTCGTGGGCGTGAGCTGCCCCAACCGCGCTCACGGCCACGGGGGCACACCCACCGCACGACCGTGGAGGAGGCAAGCCCATGACGACCCGACCGCAGCTTCATCGTCTTCGTCGCTTCCGGCGTCATCCTCGTGACGCTGGTGGTGCAAGGGCTCCTGCTGCCGGTGGCGGTGCGCTGGGCGAAGCTGCCGCCAGACACCTCGGTCGACGAGAAACACGACCTCGCCGAGACCGTCGCCATCAATGAGGCGATCAAGGTGATGCCCCAGCTCGCCGTCGATCTGCGGTCCGAACCGAAGATCGTCGAGTGGCTACGGCAGGAGTACGAGGCCCACCTGGCGTCCGTCCGGGCCAGGAGCGCGGGAGCCCACGGCGACCCCGCGGTGCTCCAGCACCAGAACTGCCTCGCGCTGCGCCTGGCCCTCATCGCCCACGAACGCGGCACCGTCGTCCGGTTGCGCGACGAGCGCCGGATCGACGACACCGTCCTGCGCCGCCTGCGGGCCGCCCTCGACAGCGAAGAGATCCGCCTGTCGGGCGGCGCGGCGGTCGAATGACTCATCTCCGAGGAAGGACCTTGTATGAAGGCCATAGGCCTGACTGAATTCGGCGGGCCCGACGTACTGCGGGTCCTGGACCTTCCGGTCCCCGAGGCCGGGCCGGGCGAGATCCGGATCCGTGTACACGCGGCGACGGTCAACCCCGTCGACACGTTGGTGCGCCGCGGAATCGCCTTCGTCTCCGACGCCGAGCCGCCCTACGTTCCAGGGATGGACGCGGCCGGCGTGGTCGAGCGGATCGGTGAGGGAACCGACACCGATCTCCAGGTCGGCGAGCGCGTCATGGCTGTCGTGGTCGTCTCCGGGACGCACGGCGCCTACGCCGAGCACGTGGTCGTCCCCGCCGAGTCGGTGGTCCGCGTACCGGCGGGCGCGACCGATGTCGAGGCCGCCACACTGCCGATGAACGGGCTGACGGCCCGTATGGCACTGGACCTGCTGGAACTCCCCACGGGGGCGACCGTGGCGGTCACCGGAGCGGCCGGCGCGGTCGGCGGCTACGCCGTCCAGCTGGCCAAGGCGGACGGGTTCCGGGTGATCGCCGACGCGGCGCCGAAGGACGAGCTACTGGTGAAGGAACTCGGGGCTGACGTGGTCCTGCCTCGCGGTAGCGAGTTCCCGGAGCTGGTGCTCAAGGAGATACCCGACGGTGTCGACGGACTCGTCGACACCGCGGGCGTCGCCGGGCTCGTCATCCGCGCGGTGCACGACGGTGGCCGGGTGGCCTCGTCGGTCGGCGGCGTCCAAGTCCCCGTTGAACGCGGCATAGAGACCCGGAGCACCTTCGTGCCGCACTACGCACGCGAACACGCCAAGCTCGACCGCCTCCGCCGCCTGGCGGAACAAGGCAGACTCACCCCACGAATCGCCCACACCCTCACGGCCGAGCAGGCCACCGAAGCGCACCGGTTGCTGGAAGCGGGTGGCCTCCGGGGGCGCGTGGTGCTCACCTTCTGAGCCTCGGCGAGCAATGCGCGGGATGATGCCGCGTGTGCGTAACCATCGCCGCAGGTAGGGGTAGTCGTAGCCCTTGTCCGCGTGCAGCTTGGCCGGGCGTCGGCGTAGTGGCCCGCGGCGTGAGCGGATCGGTGGGATGCCTTGCACGAGCGTCTGCAGGGCTTGGCTGTCATAGGTGTTGGCCGCGGATATTCAGGCAGGCTGCCACAGCTCGATCCGATTGCCCTCGGGATCGGTGACCCAGCCGAATCGGCCGACGCCCTCCATGTCCTGCGTCTCCTCGGCCACGTCCGCTCCCTTGGCGCGCAGTTGCGCGAGCATCGCGTCGAGGTCGCCGACCCGGAAGTTGAGCATGGTTCGCTGGGCGCGGGACCCGAAGTAGTCGGTGTCGGACTCGAACGTCGCGAACACCGTCGGCCCGGCTCCCTGACGCCACAGGCCGTTCTCGTCGGCGTCCAGGCCCAGGCAGTCGCGGTACCACGCGTTCAGGGCCGCCGGGTCGGTGGCCCGCAGGAAGTATCCGCCGATTCCAAGCACACGTTCCATGCCGCCATCTTGCCAGGACGGCGCTCGGGCGGGCCTGCACCACACCCTCACCCGCTGCACCCCCGGCTCAACCGCGGGTCGCCGGAAACGCCGGGGCCCGGGCGACGACTGTGGGGGTCCACGTCGTCGTCCGGGCCGGCTCCCCCGGGTCAGGCGGGGTGTCGGTGTCTCAGGAGACGTTGACCGCGCTCCAGGCCGCGGCCACGGTGGCGTACTCGGTGCTGGTGGCGCCGTAGAGGTCCTTCGCCGCGTTCAGAGTGGCGGTGCGGGCGCCCTTGTAGTCCGTGGTGGAGGTCATGTAGACGGTCAGCGCCCGGTACCAGATGGCGGAGGCCTTCTTGTTGCCGATGCCGGTGACGGTGGAGCCGTTGCAGGTGGGGCTGTTGTAGGAGACGCCGTTGATGGTCTTGGCGCCGCTGCCCTCGCTCGCGAGGTAGAACCAGTGGTTGCCGACGCCCGAGGAGTAGTGCACGTCGAGGCGGCCGACCGACTTCGACCAGCAGTCGGCGGAGCGGCCGTCCAGGGACGGCTTGTCGAAGCGGCGCAGCCACGGCGGGGTGGACTGGTCGCTGAAGAGGTAGTCGGGGGTGTCGACCGGGTTGTTGGCGTACCACTCGACCATGGTGCCGAGGATGTCACTGGTGGCCTCGTTCAGGCCGCCGGACTCACCGCTGTAGCGCAGGTTGGCGGTGGCCGAGGTGACGCCGTGGGTCATCTCGTGACCCATGGTGTCGAGGTCGACCTGCTCGGGGTCGGTGGTGCCGTCGCCGTCGCCGGTCAGCATGCAGAAGCAGGAGTCCGACCACTGGGCATTGTCCCAGTTGGTGCCGACGTGGACGAAGACGGTGGCGCCGCGGCCGTCGTTCTTGATGCCGTTACGGCCGAAGGTCGACTTGTAGTAGTCGAACGTCTCCGCGGTGTTGGCGTGCGCGTCGACGGCGGCGGTGGCGCGGTCGGTGGAGAACTTCCTGCCGTCGCCCCAGGTGTTGTCGGCGTCGGTGAACAGGGTGCCGGATGTGCTCTTCACGGACGAGGACGAGAGGTTGTGTGCGTCCTTGGTGATGTGGCCGCGCACCGGGTCGATCAGGGCGAAGGTGCCGTCGGCCTGCTGGGTGGTGTCGATGCCGACGTCACCGGTGTACTCGGAGTGGCCGGTGCCGGTCGCCTCGCGCTCGGCGTCGTAGTTCTCGATCGCCGCGCCGGTGGTGGCGTCGGTGACGAAGACCTCGCCGTGCGGCTGGCCCTTGTCGCCCAGGCCCTGCACGGTGGTGCGCCAGGCCAGGCGGGGGGTGCCGTCGGCGGCCCACACAATCAGCTCGGGGGTGGACTTGGCCTTGCGCACCAACCCGTGCGAGCGCTTCAGGGCGCTTGCCGCGGTGCCCTTGGCGTCGACGGCGGGTGTGACGGACTTGAGTGCCACCTTGTGGGCCTTGGCGCGGGTGGATCCCTTGAGCGAGCCGTCGGCCTTCTGGTGGACGACGAAGTCGCCACCGACGACGGGGAGGCCGTGGTAGGTCCGTTCGAAGCGGACGTGCTGGGTGCCGTCGGCGTCGATGACGACGTCCTTGACGTGGAGTCTCTGGCCCGCACCAAAACCGAAGGTGTCGGCGTGCCGGGTCACGTTCGCCTTGGCCTGGGATATCGCCGTGTCGCGGACGGAAATTCCGCCCCGCACTGCGCTGGTCTGCGAGTGCGCGGGTACGGCCATCGCGCCCGTGGTGATGACGCCGGCTGCGACCATCGCGGAAAGGGCAAGAAGGGGACGGGGCATGACGGGGTGATTCCTTCGCTCGTCGTGGGGTGACGACGCCCTGGGGGACGTTGACGCGAAGTGTTCACCAGGTGACATGTTCCTGACGTGACTTCATCTGGGATATAACCGCGGAGTTATAGGGCAGGGGGAGCCGTGGCCCGGGCGGTCACCTGCGCTCGCCGAGGGCGAACTCCTCTCCCCCGTCCTCCCACCAGGCCAGATACTGCGGCCGCTGCCGCACCAGCGACAGATAGGCGGCCAGCAGACGCTCGCCTGCCGCGTCGGCGAGTTCGAGCGGAACCGATTCCGTGTTCCAGGCCAGCAGCAGCCGCCGGTGGAACGGGACGTCCACGAGCGGCCGCTGCACGGTGCCGTGGGCGGGGACGTCGGCGGTCGGCCATACGCCGCAGACGGCACGCCGGCCGGCGACCAGGATCTGCGCCACGGACAGGTCCGGCGTCACATGGGCGATGCGCGGAGTGAATCCCGCCGACTGACAGGTGAGATGAAGGTACGCGTGTACACCGCTCTCGTCGGCCTCCGGCATGACCCACTCCTCGCCCGCCAGCTCATGGAGGCCGACCACCTCCTGGCGCGCCAGCGGGTGGTCTTCGGGGAGCAGGACGAAGACCGGCTCGCGCAGCAGTGTGCGCGTCTTCACCGACTCGCCGACCGGAAGCGGGAAGCCGGGGAACTCGCCGAACACCGCGATGTCGCATTTCGACAGGCTCAGCGATTTCACCAGGGTGTGCACCGAACGGCGGGCGTCTATGGTGAGCCGGCGTTCCGGGACGAGTTCGAAGAGGGCGGAGACCAGCAGGGACATCAGGGGGCCGGCGGTTCCGCCCGCCCTCAGTGGCGCGGCGGCCTTTCGGTCCGTCTCGGCCGCCGATCGTGCGTGCTCGCGCAGCCGGTCGAAGCCGACGACGAGGTCACGGGCGCAGCGCAGGACGTACTGTCCGTTCTCGTTCGGGGTCACCCCGTCCGCGCGGCGGATGAAGAGCGGGCCGCCCAGCTCGTGTTCGATCCGCTTCAGCTGAGCGCTCGTGGCCGGCTGGGACAGCTGCAGCCGTGCGGCGGCCTTGCGGATGCTGCCGGCCTCGGCGACGGTGAGCAGGATACGGAGATGCCGGAACTCCAGGTGCATGACCATTCCCCGCTCAGCGCGGGGGCCCCTGCACCCCCCTTGACCAGCAGAACCCGTTGCCCGACGGCATGGTGACCAAGAGTCCGACGGCCCCGTGGGGGCGGCAACCAAGGGACGGTAAAACCTGCGTGCGAACGCTACGGCGTTCCACCCTCGACGGCGAGCGATCGCCTGCCGGTTACTCCCGAGACGTGCGGGATGCCCACGGTGTCCCAAACGGACCGTACATATGCGGAATCCTTTCTTCGGCGAGTCCGGCGTCAGTAGGGTGACCTCCGTGAAGGCACTCCTGTTGTCCGGTGGCTCAGGTACCCGTTTGCGCCCCATCACGCATACGTCGGCGAAACAACTCGTACCGGTCGCGAACAAGCCGGTGCTGTTCTACGGTCTGGAGGCGATCGCCGGGGCGGGCATCACCCAGGTCGGGATCATCGTCGGGGACACCGCCGAGGAGATCCGGGAGGCGGTCGGCGACGGTTCCGCGTTCGGTCTCGACGTCACCTACATCCCGCAGGCTGCTCCGCTGGGGCTGGCCCATGCGGTGCTGATCGCCCGCGAGTTCCTGGGCGACGACGACTTCGTGATGTACCTCGGCGACAACTTCATCGTCGGTGGCATCACGGATCTGGTGGACGCCTTCCGGGCCGAGCGGCCTCAGGCGCAGATCCTGTTGACGAAGGTGCCGAACCCGACCGCGTTCGGGGTGGCCGAGCTGGACGCGGCGGGCCAGGTGATCGGCCTGGAGGAGAAGCCCAGCCATCCCAAGAGCGAGCTGGCGCTGGTGGGCGTCTATCTGTTCACCCCGGCGATCCACGAGGCCGTACGGTCCATCGAGCCGTCCTGGCGCGGCGAGTTGGAGATCACGCATGCCATCCAGTGGCTGATCGACGCCGGGCGCGATGTGCGCTCCACGACGATCTCCGGGTACTGGAAGGACACCGGGAACGTCACCGACATGCTCGAGGTCAACCGCTCGGTGCTGGAGACCCTGGAGCGCCGGATCGACGGCACGGTCGACGACGACAGCGAGATCATCGGCCGGGTGCGGATCGAGCCCGGGGCGAAGGTGACCGGCAGCCGGATCGTGGGCCCGGTGGTCGTCGGCGCGAACACCGTGATCACCGACTCCTATGTCGGCCCCTTCACCTCGATATCCGGCGACTGCCGGATCGAGGACAGCGAGATCGAGTACTCGATCGTGCTGCGCGACTCCTCGGTGAGCGGCGTCCGGCGGGTGGAGGCCTCCCTCATCGGCCGCAACGTCGAGGTCACTCCCGCGCCCCGCAAGCCCGCCGCCCACCGTTTCGTCCTCGGCGACCACAGCAAGGTGCAGATCTCGTCATGACGACCCCTTCCTCTCCCGCCCGCCCGACCCGGATCCTGGTGACCGGCGGCGCCGGTTTCATCGGCTCGCACTACGTCCGCACGCTCCTCGGCCCGGCCGACCCGGGCGATGTGGCGGTCACGGTGCTGGACAAGCTCACCTACGCGGGCAATCCGGCCAACCTCGACGCGGTGGGCGATCACCCCGGATTCGCCTTCGTCAAGGGCGACATCTGCGACGCCGAGCTGGTCGACGAGTTGCTCGCCCGGCACGACGAGGTCGTCCACTTCGCCGCCGAGTCGCACGTGGACCGATCCATCGACGGCGGGGCGGAGTTCGTCCGCACGAACGTGGTGGGCACGCACACCCTGGTCGACGCCGCCCACCGGGCCGGGATCAGGACCTTCGTGCACGTCTCCACCGACGAGGTGTACGGCTCCGTCGACTCCGGCTCCTGGCCGGAGACCGACCCCCTGCGCCCCAACTCCCCGTACGCCGCATCCAAGGCGTCCAGCGACCTGATCGCCCTCGCCTACCACCGCACCCACGGTCTCGACGTACGGGTGACCCGCTGCTCCAACAACTACGGGCACCACCAGTTCCCCGAGAAGGTCATCCCGCTCTTCGTCACCAACCTGCTGGACGGCAGGAAGGTCCCGCTGTACGGCGACGGCGGCAACATCCGTGACTGGCTGCACATCGACGACCACGTCCAGGGCATCGAGCTGGTGCGCACCAAGGGGCGGGCCGGTGAGGTCTACAACATCGGCGGCGGCACCGAGCTGTCCAACAAGGAGCTGACCGCCCTGCTGCTGGAGGCCTGCGGCGCGGGCTGGGACACGAGCGTCGAGTACGTCGCCGATCGCAAGGGCCACGACCGCCGCTACTCCGTGGACTGCGCCAAGATCCGCACGGAACTCGGCTACGAGCCCCGCAAGGACTTCGCCACCGGCCTTGCGGAGACGGTCACTTGGTACCGCGAGAACCGCGCCTGGTGGGAGGCGCTGAAGGAGCGCGTGGCGCCGTGACCTCCACGTGGCTGATCACCGGCGCCACCGGGATGCTCGGGCAGGACGTCGTGGCGCGGCTCCGCCGGGACGGCGAGAAGGTCGTCGGCCTGGCCCGGGAGGGTCTCGACATCACCGACGCCGGCGCGGTCCACGACGCGGTCGACGCGCACCGGCCCCGGATCGTGGTCAACTGCGCCGCGTGGACGGCCGTCGACGACGCCGAGGCGCGCGAGGCGGACGCCCTGCGGGTCAACGGCGACGGGCCCGGGCACCTCGCCGAGGCGTGTGCGAAGACCGGCGCCAGGCTGGTTCAGGTCTCCACGGACTACGTGTTCGCGGGCGACGCCGCCGGCCCGTACCGCGAGGACGCCCCGACGGCACCGCGCAGCGCGTACGGACGTACGAAGCAGGCGGGGGAACAGGCCGTGCTGGCCGCGCTCCCGGACGCGGGGTATGTCGTGCGTACGGCCTGGCTGTACGGGGCGGGGGGCCGGAATTTCGTCAGCACGATGATCGGACTCGAGTCCGTCAAGGACACCGTCGACGTGGTGGACGACCAGTACGGACAGCCCACCTGGACCGTGGACCTCGCGGACCGGCTGGTACGGCTCGGGCAGGCCGCCCTCGCCGGTACCGCGCCCGCCGGGATCTACCACGGCACCAGCGGTGGGGAGACGACCTGGTGCGGCCTGGCCCAGGAGATCTTCCGGCTGCTGGGCGCGGACCCCGGACGCGTCCGGCCGACCACCAGCACCGCTTTCGCGCGGCCCGCTCCCCGCCCCTCGTACAGCGTCCTGGGGCACGACCGCTGGCGCCGGGCGGGGATCGAACCCATCCGTCCCTGGCGCGAGGCGCTGGAGGCGGCTTTTCCGGCTCTGCTCGACGAAAAGAGAGGTCCAGCCCGGTGAGCTTCACGATCCAGCCGACCGCACAGGTCGACGAGACGGCCACGGTCGGTGACGGAACGACGGTCTGGGATCTGGCCCAGATACGGGAGGACGCCCGGCTGGGCAGCGGGTGCATCGTGGGCCGGGGAGCCTATGTGGGGCCGGGGGTGCGGATCGGCGACCACGTGAAGCTCCAGAACTACGCCTTGGTCTACGAACCCGCGGTGCTCGGTGACGGGGTGTTCGTCGGCCCGGCGGCGGTGCTCACCAACGACTACTTTCCCCGTTCGGTGGACCCGGAGGGCCGGCTGAAGCGCGGTGGTGACTGGCAGGCCGTGGCGGTGGTGGTGGCCGAGGGGGCGTCGCTGGGGGCCCGTTCGGTGTGTGTGGCGCCGGTACGCGTCGGTCGTTGGGCGCTGGTCGCGGCGGGTGCCGTGGTGACGCGGGACGTGCCGGACTTCGCGCTCGTGGCCGGCGTTCCGGCGCGCCGGATCGGCTGGGTCGGCCGGGCCGGCGTACGACTGGTCGAGCGCGAAGGGGAGTCGGGCGGATGGGAGTGCCCGGAGACGGGCGCGCTGTACGACGAGAAGGACGGCGAACTCGTGGAACGCGCATGACACCTGATTCTCCCAAAACGCCAATCCTCGAACATCCGCAGGCATAACATGTGTGCGAACTGTGCAGGCCGGGCACAGTGAGCACACATGCCAGTAGTGCCCAGGGGGGGTACCGGGTGGGGACACCTGTGTCTGCAGCGAGGAGTGACGACCGCTCCGGCGCCTGACGTCTGACGTCTGCCTTCCGCCGCGTGACCTTCGGCGACGCGGCGATCACGAGTCTGTTCAAAACACAGGACCCACAGGGGGGTTGGTGTGTCCCAACGATGACCATCACACGTCTGCAGGCGCTCGGTCATGAGGAACCGCCGCTGCTCGCACTCGCCCAACGACTCCTCGCGGTCGCCGAGTCGGGGCTCGGGTCGATGCTGCTCCCCGGCGGCGAGGTCTTCGCCTTCACCATGGCCGGGCGGCAAGCCCCCGACGGTTCCTGGACCTTGGAGCGGCGCGGGACCAGTACCCGGTACGCGGCCATCACCGCGCTGGGCACCCGGTTCCTCCCCGAGGACCGCCAGCGTGCGGTGCTCGCGGGACGTACCGCCCAGGAGTTCACGGGTCTGCTGATCGAGTCACTGCCCGCGGTGACCAACCTCGGTGACGCGGCGCTCATCGCCTGGGCCGCCGCCGAGACCGGGCACCCCAAACTGTCCGACGCCCTCGCGCGGGTCGAGGCCCTGGACGAGGAGGGCCGGCCGCAGTACACCGTCGAGGCGGCGTGGGTGCTGTCCGCCCTCGCGGCGGCTCGCGACACGGTCGACGTGGAGAGACGTTTCACCGCAGCCCGCGACCGTCTGCTGCGGGCCCGGATCGGCGACAGCCCGCTGTTCCCGCACGCCACCGGGCCCGGTCTGGTGCCCTGGTACCGGGCGCATGTGAGCTGCTTCGCCGACCAGACCTACCCGCTCCAGGCCCTGGCCCGCGCACACGCCAGTGGCGACGGCGACCCGGAGGCGCTGGCCGCGGCCGAGGCGTGCGCGGCACGCATCTGCGAGCTGCAGGGGGACGGCGGGCAGTGGTGGTGGCACTACGACGCGCGCACCGGCGGTGTCGTGGAGGGCTACCCGGTCTACAGCGTCCACCAGCACGCGATGGCACCGACCGCCCTGTTCGATCTCACCGACGCCGGCGGCACCGACTTCGGCGCGTCGATCCGCAAGGGCCTGCGCTGGATGACGGACGTGCCCGAACTGGCCGGCGCGGAACACCGGGAGCCGTTGATCCTCGACAAGCTGGGCGTCACCTGGCGCAAGGTCTACCGGGGCGATCCGAAGAAGGCCGTACGCGCCGCCCGAGGGCTCGGGACCCGCATCGCTCCGAACCTCCGGCTGAAGTCCCTGGACCGGGTGTACCGCCCGGTCTCCGTGGACCGCGAATGCCGGCCGTACGAGTTCGGCTGGATGCTCTACGCCTGGCAGGGGGGCCGGATATGAGCGAGCGTCAGTCTCTGTTCGGGATCGAGCTGGACCCGCTGACCATGGACGAGACCGTACAGCGCTGCCTGGAGGCGGTCCGGGACGGCAGACAGCTCGAGGTCGGGGTGGTCAACGCCGCCAAGCTGGTGAACATGCGGCGCGACCCCCGGCTCGCCCGGGCCGTGGCCGGCTGCGATCTCGTCGTCGCCGACGGGCAGGCCGTGGTCTGGGCCGGCCGGGTCCTGCGCGCCCCGTTACCGGAACGGGTGGCCGGGATCGACCTGTTCCTGCGGCTGCTCGCCGAGGCGGAATCGGCGGGCATGTCCGTGTACTTCCTCGGCGCCAGACAGGACGTGCTGGAGGAGATGCTGCGCCGGGTCGCCGACCGCTTCCCCGGCCTGAAGGTGGCCGGCAGCCGCAACGGCTACTTCGACGACTCCCAGCAGGAGGCCGTGGCGGACGCGATCGCCCGCAGCGGCGCCCAGATGCTGTTCCTCGGCATGACCTCGCCGAAGAAGGAGATCTTCACCGCCGCCTACGGCGCACGCACCGGCGCCCGCGTCGTGCACGGAGTCGGAGGCTCCTTCGACATCCTGGCCGGAGTCACCAAGCGGGCCCCCGAGACCTGGCAGCGGTGGGGACTCGAATGGCTCTACCGCGCGCTCCAGGAGCCGCGCCGCCTGGGCCGGCGCTATCTCACCACCAATGCTGCCTTCCTCGTCATGACGGCGCGCGAGTTCATCCGGCTCACCCCGTCGCCCGCTTCCGCGAACAGGAGTCACTGATGCGCGTCGTCGTGGTCGGACAGGGATACGTCGGCCTGCCACTGGCCATCCGCGCCGCCGAGGTCGGACACGAGGTGATCGGCTACGACGTCGACGCCCGGCGGATCAAGAGCCTTTCCGCCGGTGAGTCCTTCGTCGAGGACGTCTCCTCCGAGCGGATCCGCGCGGCACTGGACCGCGGTGCCTACCGCCCGAGCGAGTCGGCCCGCGACTGCGGCGGTTTCGACATCGCCGTCGTGACCGTCCCGACCCCGCTGCACGAGGGCAGCCCCGACCTGCGGTACATCAAGGAGTCGGCGGCCACCCTCGCCCGCTACCTTCGCCCGGGAGCCACCGTGGTCCTGGAGTCGACCACCTATCCCGGCACCACCCAGGAGCTGTTCGCCCCGATCCTGGAGGACGGCTCGGGCCTGACCGCGGGCACCGACTTCCACCTCGGCTACAGCCCGGAGCGGATCGACCCCGGCAACGCCGTCTGGGGCCTCAAGGAGACCCCGAAGGTCGTCTCCGGCGTCGACGCGGCCTCCCTCAAGGCAGTTCAGGACTTCTACGGCCAACTCGTGGACACCACCGTGCCGGTGGGCTCGCCGAAGGAGGCCGAACTCGCCAAGCTGCTGGAGAACACCTTCCGGCATGTGAACATCGCGCTGGTCAACGAGATCGCGATGTTCGCCCACCACCTGGACATCGACGTCTGGCAGGCCATCGACGCCGCCTCCACCAAGCCGTTCGGCTTCATGAAGTTCACGCCCGGACCGGGCGTCGGCGGTCACTGCCTGCCGATCGACCCCTCGTACCTGTCCTGGCGCGTCCAGCGCGAACTCGGCCAGAGCTTCCGCTTCGTGGAACTGGCCAACGACATCAACAACCACATGCCCGAGTACGTGGCACGCCGTATCAGCGACCTGTTCAACGAGAGACGTCGTTCCGTGAACGGCTCGCGCATCCTGCTGCTCGGCCTGGCGTACAAGAAGAACACCGGTGACGCCCGCGAGTCGCCCGCCCTGCGCATCTCCCAACTGCTGCTCGACATGGGGGCCAAGGTCAAGGCGGCGGATCCGCACGTCGTCGAGAGTCTGCCGGTGGACACCCGGCTGGTGCGGGTCGAACTGACGGCGGAGGAGCTGACGGATTCCGACGTCGTGGTCCTGCTCACCGACCACGACAGCTTCGACTACGAACTCGTCGCCGAACACGCCCCCTTCGTCCTGGACTGCCGCCGGCGGCTGTCGTCCGGACCCACGATCGAGGTGCTCTGACCCATGCCGCGAGTCGTCTGCGTCGCCGGGGCGCGGCCCAACTACATGAAGATCAAACCGGTGATGGACGCCCTGGAACGCCGGGGCGCCGAGGTGCTCCTCGTCCACACCGGCCAGCACTACGACCCGGCCATGAACGACGTGTTCTTCGCCGACCTCGGCATCCGGCCGCCCGACCGCTTCCTCGGGGTCGGCTCCGGCACCCACGCCGAGCAGACCGGACGCGTGATGACCGCGTTCGAGCCACTTCTCGGCGAGGTGTCCCCGGACATCGTCGTCGTGGTCGGCGACATCAACTCCACGCTGGCCTGCGCCCTGGTCACCGCCAAGGCCGGACCGCTGCTGGCGCACGTGGAGGCCGGCCTGCGCAGCCGCGACTGGAGCATGCCGGAGGAGGTCAACCGCGTAGCCACCGACCGCGTCAGCGACTACCTGTTGGCCCCCTCGCCCGATGCCGTCGTGAACCTGCGCGCGGAGGGCTACCGGGACGACCAGATCCATCTCGTCGGCAACGTCATGATCGACACGCTGCTGACCAACCTGGAACGGGCCCGGGCCTCGGACGTCCTCGGCCGATACGGCCTGTCCAGAGGCGAGTTCGGCCTGGTCACCCTGCATCGCCCCGCCAACGTGGACGACCCCGAGGTCCTCGCCGGGCTACTGAAGGCCCTGGGCGAGATCGCCGACCGCTGCCCGCTCCTGCTGCCCGTGCACCCGCGCGCGGCCGGACGGCTGGCCGAGATCGGCGTCCCCGGAGGCGTCCGGCTCGTACCGCCCGCCGGATACCTGGACTTCATCGCCCTGCAGGACGCCGCCCGCCTCGTGCTGACCGACTCGGGCGGCGTACAGGAGGAGACCACCGCGCTGGGCGTGCCCTGTGTGACCCTGCGGGACAACACCGAGCGGCCCATCACCGTCGAGCAGGGCACCAATGTGCTGGCCGGCCGGGATCCGGCGCGGATCGTGTCCACCGTGCACCGGGTGCTGGACGATCCTCCGGCGCCGCGCCGGCCCGACCTGTGGGACGGCCGCGCGAGCGACCGTATCGCCGAGGTGCTGCTGGAGGGAGGCACCGCGCGCACCCGGCCGAGACCGACCGACCAGCCGAGGCCCACGGACCGAACGCTCCCCATATGATCCGCTTGCAACATATGCTCGTCGAACGTCTGGTCGTAAGGGGGGACCACCATGGATCTCGCTGAGATCTTCCGGGTCATGCGCAGGCGCTGGTACGTCCTGCTGCCCGGACTGCTGCTGACCGCCGGCCTGATCGTCGGCGTGACCATGCTGGTTCCGGTCAACTACCAGTCGCAGAGCACGGTGGTCCTGCTGAACTCCCAGAAGGCCACGCTGGCTTATGACGGCAACCCCTTCCTCAGCACCCAGACCTCGCTCACCGGCATGGCCGACAGCCTGGCCCGCAACCTCAACTCCGACGACTCGCTCCGGGAACTCAAGTCCCGTGGCGCCAAGGGCACGTTCGCGGCCAAGCTCGCCGACAACGCGCAGGGGCCGCTGATGTGGCTCACCGTCACCGGCACCGACAGGGCCTCCGTCCTGGCCTCGGACAAGATCCTTACCGCGTATGCCAAGGAGCGGCTGGACCAGTTCCAGCAGCAGCAGTCGGTCGCCCCGAAGGCCATGATCCGTATGACGACGATCGTGCCCCCGCAGAACCCGGTGGCGCAGACCAAGACGCGGATCGAGTACCTGGTCATGGCCGGGGCGCTGGGCCTGGTGGTCACTCTGGTCGCCGCCTTCTACGTGGAGGCGCGCAAGCGGCCGCGCAAGCCGGAGCCGGCGCCGGAGACGACCGCCCCCGTCCCCTCGACCCCCTCGACCCCCTCGAACGTCTCGACCCCCTCGACCGGGGAATCGGTCGTGGAAGAGACGCTCGCCATCCGGCGGCCGCCGAGCTGGTCGCGGTCCGCCGAGGACGAGGACGGTCCGGACGCCGCAGAGCCCACAGCGCCACGGCCCGTCATGGCCGGGGCGTCCGCCACAGAGCCGCTCGACGAGGAGTCGACTCATGGACACCGCCCGCGCACCGGGCAGCGAGACCGGTGAGACGAGCGACGCCCCCGCTCCTCCCCCTCCCGCACCCCCCGCTGCCAACTCCCTCGGCCGCAAGGTCCGTTCGGCGGCCCGCTGGAGCCTGATCAACACGGTCGTCCTGCGCCTGGGCAACTTCGCGACCGGCATCGTGCTGGCGCGCTTCGCCCTCGGCCCCGCGGAATGGGGCGTGTACGGCATCGCCCAGACCGTGCTGCTGGTCCTGCTGTCCGCGAACGAGCTGGGCGTGGGACTGGCCATCGTGCGCTGGGAGGGGGACGCACGGCGGTTCGCGCCGACCGTACTGACCCTCAGCACCCTCTCCAGCGGCCTGCTGTACGTGGCGCTGTTCTCGGCGGCCCCGGCGGTGGCCGGCCTGCTCGGCTCGCCGGACGCCGCGGGCGTCCTGCGGGTGATGTGCCTGTGCGTGGTGATCGACGGGGTGGCACAGGTGCCCGGCGGCTTCCTCACCCGTGAGTTCGCCCAGGGCAGGCGGATGATCATCGATGGGCTCAACTTCGTGGTCGGTACCGCGGTGACGCTGGTGCTGGCCTTCGAGGGCTGGGGCGCGATGAGCTTCGCCTGGGGCGCCGTGGCGGGCAACGTCGTGACGCTGATCGGCTGCGGGCTGGCGGCGCCGGGCACCCTGAAGTTCGGCTGGGACCCCGGGCAGGCCCGGGCGCTGCTGCGGTTCGGGCTTCCGCTGGCCGGGGCGAGCCTGCTGGCCCTGGCGGTGGTCAACGTCGACACCATGGTGGTGGGCGCGACGCTGGGCAACGTGTCCCTGGGCTTCTACGTGCTCGCCTTCAACATCTCCGGCTGGCCCGTGCGGATCATCTCCGAGGCCGCCCGCCGGGTCTCCTTCGCCGGATTCTCCCGCCTGGCCGACTCGCCGCAGGCGCTCGCCCAGGGATTCAGCCGTGCCCTGGGGGTGGTGATCACCGGCACCGTCCCGCTGTGCGTCCTGCTGGCCGGCCTCGCGGAGCCGGCCATCCAACTGATCTACGGAAGCCAGTGGACCCCCGCCGCCGCGGCACTGCCCTGGCTGATGGCCCTCGGCCTGATCCGCATCGGCTCCGAACTCGCCTACGACTGCCTGGTCGCGATCGGACAGCGTCGTTCGCTCTTCCTGGTGCAGGGCCTGTGGCTGGCAGCCCTGATCCCGGTGCTCCTCGTCGCCGCCCGGCTGAACGGCATCGTCGGCGTCTCACAAGGCCATGTGCTGGTCGCCGGCGGCATGGTGGTGCCCGTGTTCCTGATCGCCCTCAGCCGTGGCGGCATCGGCGTCGGCCGGATCGCCAGGGCCTGCGCCTGGCCCTTCCTCGGCGGGGCCGTGATGGCCGCGATCATCCTCGGGCTGCAGGGCCCGTTGGGCGACGGCCGGCTCGCGCTCCTCGCCATCGGCACGATCGCCCTGGCCGGTTACACGGTGTGCGTACTGCCCAGCCGCGACTTCCTGCGCGGCGTCGACCGCGGCGACCGGCCCCACCGCGGCCGGCACCGGGCGTCCGCACCGGTTCGGTCTACCCAACAGGACATGAGGTGAGCCGGATGTCACGGCGTATCAGCCGGAACTCGCTCGCGTGGGTGATGCTCGCGGCCTTACTCGCGGTCGTGGGCGTGGCCTGCTCGGGATCGGACCGGGCCGCGGCACCGGACTGCCCGGACGACGCGCTCACCTGCCCTGCGAGCGGGTCCTCGGCGGCACCGAGCGCCGGCCCGTCGGCCTCGGCCGGCGAGACGACCGGGAACCCCGCCGCCTCGCCGTCCCCGACGAAGACGCCCACCGCGACGACCGGTACGAGCGGCGCGTCCGGGAAACCCGCCGCCAAGAACGCGTGCGCCTCTCCCAGCGCCTGCGGCTTCCCCGACGCCCGCACCACCGGCCCCCGCATCCCCCTCAAGCCCCACAAGACCGGCTACCTGGCCGTCCGTAAGAACGGGCTCGTCATCCGGGGCTGGGACATCACCGGCTCGCTCGACATCTACGCGAACGACGTCACCGTCATCGACACCAGGATCACCTCGGACAGCTGGTGGGGCATCAACCTGCGCCCGGGCTACAGCGGCCTGCGGATCCTGCACACCACCATCACCGCCGTACCCGGCAAGGGGCCGGACAACGGCGGTGTGGACTACGCGGTGTCGAACATGGGGACCAGCTCCATCGAGGTCGGCTGGTGCGACGTCTCGGTGTTCGGCGACGCCCTGGCCATGGGCCAGGGCAATCTGCACGACAACTACGTGCACGACATCGCCCCGTTCATCAACAAGGGCGGCGAGTGGCAGCACACCAATGCGGTGATCAGCAGCGGCGGCAACACCGGCCACCTGATCATCCGCCACAACACCCTGCTCAACCCGACGAGCCTCAAGCAGGGCGCCTCGGGAAGCATCGGTCTGTTCGCGGACACCGGAGTGGTCCGCAACGTCACCGTCGACGACAACTGGATCGCCGGCGGCGCCTACGCCCTCTACGGCGGTGACACGGGCGCCACCGGGATCACGGTCACGAACAACGTCTTCTCGACGCAGTACCACCCCGCCTCCGGCGGCTACGGCACGGTCGCCCACTGGAACGCGGGCGGCGCCGGGAACGTGTGGCGGAACAACCGGATGTCCGACGGCCGCCCGGTCCAGCCGGAGCCGGCCTCGTGAGCGGGGCAATCACGCGCCGTGTCGCGCGGGCGCCCTGGACGCTGCTCAAGGCGGTGTTCGGCTGGCTGGTGCTCTTCGAGGCCAGGAACAAGGTCCTGCTGGCCTCCACCGCGGTGCGGCTGCGCCGGTTCGAGGACGCCGAGACCCGACGGCTGGCCGCCGGTCTGCCGTCGCCGCCCTCGGCGCTGGTCGCCACGGTGATCGCCACCCACCGGCGTCCCGAGGCGCTGCGTGCCGCGGTGCGCTCGGCCCTGGACCAGACCGTTCGCGACCAGGTCGTCATCGTGGTCGACGACGGCGCCGGACTACCCGAACTCCCCGACGATCCACGGCTGTTCGCCGTCTCGCTGGCGCACAACACCGGCGTGGCGGGCGTCGTGCGCAACGTGGGCATCCGCCTCACCCGCTCGCGGTACGTGGCGTTCCTGGACGACGACAACCTGTGGGAACCCGACCATCTGGAACGGACGTTGGCGGTCCTGGAGTCCCCCGACGGACCCGACGGCGTCTACACGGCACTGCGCCGCGTCCTGCCCGACGGAAGCGAGAAGGACGTCCTGTCGGTGCCCTTCGACCGGCGCCGGGCCGCCCGCGAGGCCTTCCTGGACACCAACGCCTTCGTCGCCCGCCGCACCCGCTCCCTGCACTTCAGCCGCCTGCGCCGGACGCCCGAGGTGCTGCCCCGGGAGGACTGGGAGCTGATCCGCCGGTACGGCCGCAGGCACCGGGTGCGCCATGTGCCGCACCCCACCGTCCGGTACCTGATGAACCCGGCCAGCTTCTACACCCAATGGCGACAGCCCAGTTGAGGCTTGCTCCCTCCCTTTCCGCTCCGACCTCAGGTGGTTGATCCGATGCCCCGCTCCCGCGCTCTCAGAAACAGATTCGTCGACGCGCCCGGCTCGCTGGGCGAACGACTCCGCATCGCCCGCTGGGAGCGGTTCCGGCGCTGCTTCCCCGGCATCGAGAACATGAGCGTGGTGGACCTGGGCGGGACGGCCGAGATGTGGCTGCGCGCACCGGTGCGCGCCAAGCACGTCCACCTGATCAACCTGGAGGCACACCCCGCCGAACTGCCCGACTGGATCACCGCGGAGAACGCCGACGTCACCGATCCGGCGGTCGCCGCCGAACTGAGCGCCGACGGCGGCTACGACCTGGTGTTCTCCAACTCGACCATCGAGCACGTCGGCGGCCACAGCCAGCGGCAGAAGTTCGTCTCCGCCGTCGAGCAACTGGCGCCGCTGCACTGGATCCAGACGCCCTACCGCTACTTCCCCGTCGAGCCGCACTTCGTGGCCCCCGGCTTCCAGTTCCTGCCCCTGAACGCCAGGGCACGTCTGGTACGGCACTGGCCGCTCGTCCACAGCCGTCCCGACAGTCCGGAGTCGGCGATGAACGCCGTGATCAACATCGAGCTGCTGACCCGCGCCGAGATGCGCTACCTGTTCCCCCGGTCGGCGCTCCTCAGCGAGCGGGTGCTCGGTGCACCGAAGTCGCTCATAGCCGTAAGAACGGAGCCCGCATGCTGAACAACCTGATCAACAGACATGACGCGGACCGGCTGCTGCGCAAGGTGCGGAAGCTGGACCTGGACCCGGTGCTGGCCAAGCTGCGGGTGCGCGGGGGCGCCCGGGTCGTCCAGCACTGGTCCCAGGTCGACCCGTCGCTGACCGAGTGGTGGGCGATACCGGCGGTCATCAAGCGGTGGAACCTGCTGATGACCGGCGACGCGGACACGTCGTTTCCCGAGTACGTGGCCGCCAAGCACTTCGCGCCGCACACCGATCTGCGCGGCCTGTCGCTGGGGTGCGGCACCGGCGGGAACGAGCTGCTGTGGGCGAAGACCGGCGCGTTCGGCCTCCTGGAGGGCGTGGACGTGGCACCAGAGCGGATCGACTTCGCCACCCGGGCCGCCGCCGAGCACGGCCTCGCGGACGTCCTGCGCTTCCGGGTGACCGACGTCAACCAGATGACGAGCGACGGGGAACGCTTCGACGTCCTGCTGGGCCTGCAGTCGCTGCACCACTTCGACAACCTCGACGAGACCCTGCCGCGCCTTGCCCAACTGATCGAGCCCGGCGGGACGTTCGTGATCGACGAGTTCGTCGGACCCACCCGGTTCCAGTGGACCGACGGTCAACTGGAGGCGGCGAATGCGCTGCTGGCGCGTCTCCCCGAGGAGCGGCGGCGCCTGGCCGACGGGCGGATCAAGCGCCGTGTCGTACGGCCCAGCAGGCTGTCGATGGTGCTGGACGACCCCTCGGAGGCGGTCGACGCGGCGGCGCTGCTGCCGGGCCTGCGGCGCCATTTCGAGGTGGTCGAGGAACGGCCGTACGGCGGCACGGTGTTGCACATCGCGTTCTCCGGCATCGCGCACAACTTCCGTGACCAGGAGCCGGAGACGCTGGCCCTGCTGGAGCGGTGCTTCGCCGCGGAGGACGCGGCCCTGCCGGAGGTGGGGCACGACTTCATCGCCATGGTCTGCCGACCGCGGGGTGCGAGCTAGTACTACTGCTTACGGGGCTCTTGGGGGGTTCATGAGTGCAGTTGAGGTCACCGACAGATCGGACAGACCCGCCAGAACGCAGGCCGACGGATCGAGGCTCCCCTCGCTGACGGGGCTCCGGTTCGTCGCCGCGTTCCTCGTCTTCTGCTTCCACATCTCGATATCGGGGCTGTTGGCCCCGTCGTCGACGCAGCACGCGTTCGCTCGCACGGCGGGTGCCGGCGCCGTAGGCGTCTCGTTCTTCTTCGTCCTCAGTGGCTTCGTCCTGACGTGGTCAGCGCGGCTGGGCGACACCGCTCGTGCCTTCTGGCGGCGTCGAGCGGCGAAGATCTACCCGAACTACTTCGTGGCCTTCGTCATCTCCGTCGCCGGCCTGTACGCGACCGGCCACGCCGTCGGGTTCCTCGTCGGAGCGGCGAACCTGGGGCTCGTTCAGGCGTGGTGGCCGGACCCGGGCGTCTACTTCGGCGCGAACTCGGTCAGTTGGTCGCTCGCGTGCGAGGCGTTCTTCTACGCCCTCTTCCCGGCGCTGCTGCCCGTGTTGAGCCGCATTCGTCCGGAGCGGCTGTGGGCGAGCGCCACGGTGTGCGTAGCGGCCGTGTTCGCGGTGCCCGTGGTGGCGATGCTGCTGCCTGCCGAGCGGCACTACTGGTTCGTCTACATCTTCCCGCCGGTCCGCTTGCTGGAGTTCGTGCTCGGGATGCTGATGGCGCTCATCGTGAAGAGCGGGCGTTGGCCGCGGATTCCTGTGTGGTCCGTCGCGGTACTGCTCGTCGTCGCGTATGCCGTGACGCCGTACTTCCCGCCGGACGCGGAAACGTCGGCCGTCACCGTGATCCCGTTCGCGTTGCTCATCCCCGCCGTGGCTGTGGCCGACGTCGAGGGGAAGCGGAGCGTGTGGCGGAGCCGGTCCGCGGTGTGGCTGGGTGAGGTCTCCTTCGCCTTCTATCTGATCCATCAGTCGGTGATCGTGGATCTGATGCGGGGGCTCGACGCTCAGGGTTCGGCACCGGCCAAGGCATGGACGCTCACCGTCGGAGCGCTCGCTCTGTCAGTGGCGCTCGCGGGGCTCATGCACCGGTTCGTCGAGGTGCCGGTGATGCGGCGACTCGGACGCCGGAAGACGCGCCCCTGAAGTCACGGCCCCGGCGTGGCCCGCAGGGCGCCCGGTCGGGCGAGGGCGGCGGCGGCGGCTCGGCTGGCCGGGCGGCCGAGCACGGCGCGTGAGGTTTCCCGGAGCAGGACGGCGGTGCGGAAGGCGGCCGTGGCGAGGGGGCCGTGCCGGCGCCGGTACAGACGGACACGGTTGAGGGTGAGCAGCGTCCACAGCCGGGGCGACACCTGGGAGTCGCCCCCCAGGTGAACGGCCTCGGCCGTCGGCTCCAACCGCGTGCCGTATCCCCGGTCCCGCGCCCGCAGGCAGTACTCGGTCTCCTCCGAGTAGAGGAAGAAGGACTCGTCCCAGGGACCGCAGGCGGCCAGGCAGTCCCCCGATATCGCCATGAGCGCGCCGGTCGCCCAGTCCGCGCGCGTGGGCCGCCGATATGCGGCGGGGTCGGTGACCATCTCGCTCAGGGCCGGGAAGCGCCCGGCCCGGGTGTTGCCGATCACGGCCTCGCCGAGGGCCCGGAGCACGCTCGACTCGCGGCGCAGCGAGTGATGGGGCGTGTCCCTGCCCTCTTCGTACAGGAGGGGTACGGCGATCCCGACCCCGTCCCCGAGGCCGTCGACGAGACGTTTGGCGCAGCCCTGCCGCATCCGGATGTCGGGGTTGCAGATGAGCGCGGCCCCGTACGCACCGGCCGCACGCAGCGCCGCGTTGACCCCGGCCGCGTACCCGGCGTTGCGGCCGGTCTGGACGACGGTGGCGTCGGGGGCCAGCGCCCGCAGGACCTCGACGGTGTCGTCGGCGGAGTCGTTGTCGGCCACGACGAGCCGCCAGTCGAGGCCGGCCATGCCGTCGGGGAGCGCGGCGAGGAACCCGGGGAGCACCGAGGCGCTGTTCCAGGTGACGACGATGACGGCGACGGGGTTCATCGGGACTCCGCGAGTTGGGGGAGCTGGGCTTCGGCTGTCTTACGGGGGGCGGGGACCTCTACGGGTACCGCGGCGGCGGCCTCGCGGCGGATGAAGCCGAGGTAGCTGCCGCCGGCGCCCAGGGTCAGGAAGAACATCCCGGCGTACATGGGGAAGCTGAGCGCGTCGAAGGTGGCGCTGATGACCAGGGCGACCAGGGCCGAGGCGAGGAAGGCCTGCCCGAGCTCCCGGTCCGACTCGGTGCGCGCGAGCCGGCGGATGGCACCGCCTTGGTGTATCCCGGTGACGAACAGGACGAGCAGCGCGACCAGCCCCACGGCGCCCATCTCGGCCAGGGTGAGCATGTACTGGTTGTCCGTGAAGAAGTACAGGTCGGGGGTGAAGGTGCCGAATCCCCGTCCGGAGCAGGGGCGTTCGCTGAGGTAGGGGACGATCGCGCTGTACTTCACCGTGCGCGCCTGGGTGCTGCTGTCGGAGTTGGACAGGAAGCTGGCGAACAGGTCGGTGATGGTTCCGATCAGCCCGGGAATGATCACCTTGAAGCCGGCCACCGAGCCCAGGATGATGCCGAGCGCGGCCCAGCGCCGCTGCGGCTTCCAGCGGGGCACCATCACCAGGATGACGATGAAGACACCGATGATGGACGTCCTGGACACCGTCAGCGGAAGAGCCCCCGCCATGATCGCCACCGGGGCCCAGCGGCGCAGCGCGCCGGCGTGCCGGCGCACCGGGTCGAACGCCTGGTGGACGGCGAAGGGAACCAGGATGGCCAGCATCCCCCCGAACTCCAGCGGATGGGCCGTGGTGGAGCGTGGCCGGGTGAACGAGCCGCGGTCCATGGCGCTCATCCCGGCGGTGCTCGAATGCAGGCCCGGGATGTGGATGGAGTCGGCGATGTTGGTCGCGGCGAAGAAGTCGTAGTAGCCGATCAGGGCGACCACCGTGCCCAGGACGACGAGCCGGCGCATCAGGGTCTCCAGCCGGCCGCGCTCCTGGATGCCGGCCGAGGCCAGCACCACCAGCGCCACCCACACCCCGAGTCCGATCAGCCCCCGGTCGGCCCCGAGGACCTCCTCGTGCGAGCTCTCGCGGGTCGCGGCCGCGAGGTACGACAGCAGCACCGCCGCGGCGAGCACGCACATCGCCACGCGCGGCAGCCTGGTGCCCGGCGCCGGCAGGATGCGGCCGCCCAGCCAGGTCGCGAGGTACCAGAGAAGTCCCAGCAGGGCGAAGACGTTGGCCGGGGTGCCCACGCCGCCCAGCGCGGGCAGGGTGAGGTTCGACGGGACGAAGAAGGCCAGCGCCAGATAGCCGGTGAGGATCGTCGTCGCGTCCAGTCTCCGCACCAGCAGGCCCTTGGGCCGCTCGGGGGGCCGGGCGCGATGGCGCCGGGGCACGTATCCGGCCAGGGCGCGTCCCCGGCGGCGGACCACCGCGACACCCTCGGCCAGGATGGACAGCAGGAACGCGCTGACCATCCCGACGATGACGACCGCCGCGATGCCCTGGTACCGGCCCTTCGACTGCGAGACAGGTGTCTGCGGCAGGACGACCGGCGCGGTCTGTACCGCGTACACCGCCGGCACCTTGGAGGCGGCCTGCAGGGCCTTCAGCTGCTCCCCGGTGAACTTGGTGAGGATGGTGGTCTCCCGGAGCACCTTCGCCCGGTCGGTTCCGGTGACGCTCAGGGTGAGCAGCGGGCTGTCGGCCTGTGGCGCGAAGCCGACCGTGTACTGGTCCGTGACGCCGCGGGAGTGCAGTTCCTTGGCCGAGTCGCTGGACTGGAGCGTCCTGATCAGCACGTCGGCCGTGACGACCAGCGAACCGCCCGCGTTCGACAGGGGGTTGCCGAAGGTCGGCGCCAGATCGGCGATCGCCGTGGAGTCGAGGAGCGTGACGGAACTCTGCGACTCGTAGGACACCGGGATGGTCCGGTACAGATACCCGCCCGCGAGAACACTGAGCAGCGTGAGGGGCACCATGAAGTACCAGCGCCTGCGCATGATGGCCAAGAGGTCGGCAAGGCTCACGAGAACTCCCATGGGGTGGCGGCTCGTCCCGGCGCCTGCGAGGATCGGTGGCGACGGAAGGAATCCCTGTGTCGCCTCGTGACGTCGCCGAAGCGCTGCTCCGCCGCTGGTACGTTCTGGTGCTCTCGCTCGTGCTGACGGCCGGCGGAGCCTACCAAGTGCTGCACCCCGCACCGCAGTACCTGAGTTCGGCGGTCGTCGTCCTCAAACCGCCCGTGACGGGCAACCAGCCGAACCAGCTGACGAATCTCCAACCGCCGCTCGCCACCCTCTCGTACGGGGTTATCCAGCAGCTCGAGTCGCCCGCCGGGCGCAAGGAGCTGGACTCCGTGGGCGTGCACGGGACGTACCAGCTGATCCCGCGCAACAGCGGCACCAGCGCGACGCCGCGCTATCTGATCCCCTCGGTGCAGGTGCAGGCGCAGCGGTCCGGCGCCGTGGAGGCCGACACGGCGGTCCGCCGGGTCATCGAGGTCTACACCCAGCACGTGACGGCCCTGCAGGACGCCCAGGGGATCGCGCCCGCGTCGCGGATCAGCGCATCCGTCCTGGTCGCCCCGAGCGCCGCACCCGTGCAGGGCACCAGGTCCCGCGCACTGGCCGGTACGGCACTGCTGGGCGGCATCGCCGGGATCCTGGGCGCCCTGTGGCTCGACCGGTACGCGCTGCGGCGCAGGAAGCGCACGGGCGGCTTCCCGGACCCGGTCCGCCGCACCGCCGGGGTTCCGGTGGCCGGCTGAGCTGAACTGATCACGCATCAGATACCGCGGCGCTTCCACGACTCCCACCACAGCCACTCCCGTCCGCGCTCGGCCACGGCCGACCACACCAGGGGCTGCAGATACGGCATGGCCTTCGGCCCGATGCGTCTGCGCAGCCGCAGCGCGCGGTACTCGGGCAGCGCCGCGTATCCGGGCAGGCACTCCTCGGCGAACGCCACGCACGCGTCGACGGGTACGACTTCGGTGCGGCCCCGGTCGTAGGCCCGGTAGGCCCGGCGCAGCGCGTAGCGGGCGAGGCGGGTGTGGACCTGGTCGGCCAGGCGGTCGGCGTGGGGCAGCCGGTCGCCGCACTTGGCGAGCACGGAGTCGAAGGCGACGAGGCGCTGGCGCAGGTCGTCGAGCTGGCCGCCGAAGTCGACGGTGGACATGTTCTTGCCGTGGACGCGGTAGAAGGCCTGGTCGGCGCCGCGGATGTAGCCGACGTCGGCGTGGGCGGCGAGCCGCATCCACATCTCGATGTCGCCGGCGTGCGGAAGGGCGGGGTCGTACCCGCCGACCTCGCGCTGGAGGCCGGTGCGCACGACGACTTCCGGCGAGGTGATGCAGCCGGTGCCCTCGCGGAAGCGGCGCTCCAGCCACCACTGGCCGGGGTAGACGACCGAGCCGGTGCTCTGGGTACGGGCCTCGGGCAGCGGGCCGCCGTGCTGGAAGCGCAGGGGGCGCCCGTAGGCGAACCCCGCCTCGGGATGGGCGTCCAGGAGCGCGGCGGCCCGCACCAGCGCGCCCGGGACCAGCCGGTCGTCGGCGGACAGGAGGGCTACGTAGTCGCCGTCGGCCCACTCCAGCAGGCCTTCGTTGTATGTGGCGATGTGGCCCCTGTTGGTTTCGTGGACGTGGACCTCGATGCGCGGGTCGGCGGCGGCCAGCTTGAGCGCGACCTCCGCCGAGTCGTCGGGCGAGGCGTCGTCGATGATGAGTACCCGGACGTCAACGCCGTCCTGCTCGTCCAGGACGCTGCTCACGCAGTCGGCGAGGAAATGGCCGTACTTGTAGCAGGGGATCACAACACTGACGGTGCTCATCTGATGGGGGCAGCCAATCCCCGGTGGTGGTCTCTCGCGCGTTCGCGGGAGACCACCACCGGTGGGTTCCGGTCGGTCAGTTCTTCTTCTTGTGGACGGTCGTCTTGCTGGTCAGCGTCCAGCTGGGGGACTTCACCGTGTTCCGGTGCCTGTCCTTGGCCGTGACCGTGATCGTGAACCGGGTGCCGTCCGGCAGCGGGGCGGACAGATGGACGGACACCTTGTGGGTGGCCCGGTCGTAGGAGACGACGGCCGTGACGTGGAGCTTCCTGGCGGCCTTGGAGCCCCGCAGGATGGTCACGGTCGCCTTGACGGACGACACCTTGGCGTCGGCGGGCAGGGTCGTGACGAGCGGACTGCCCGCGTCGGCGGTGTGCGACAGCAGGGACGCGGTCACCTCCGAGGAGGTGGCCGTCGTCAGCTGTGTGCCGGGATCGTCGGCGGTGAAGACGGGGCCGACCCAGTAGTTCGCGGATCCGTAGGAACCGTTGGGGAAGGCCGAGTCGGTGCCGTACTTGTAGAGCCCGTTGTGGTGCGTGGTGGTGTCGGCCGTGGCCGTCAGCGGGTAGGACTTGTGGGCCGCCGCGAAGTAGCCGCCGTCCACCGCGTAGTTGCCGTGCGGCGCGTGGTAGGAGACGACGTACGGGGTGTCGGCGGTGATCGCCACCGGAGTGGCGAAGGTCAGCGTCTGCCAGCCGGAGGCCGTCTCGCCCGTGAAGGTGCCGCTGGCGAGCAGCGTGCCGCCGTCGGTCCACAGGCTGCCGGTGTGGGTGCCCGTGTTGCCGGTGCCCTTGTAGAAGGTGACACCGGTGACCCAGCCGGCCGCCGAGGACGTGAACCGGGTGCCCAGCTCCACGGAGTTGGGATCGGCGGTCATGTCGGTGTTGGCCGGCACGGCGGAGGAACTCCACAGCGTGCAGGGGCAGGTGACCGCGGGAGGGGTGGAACTGGTGGTGAAGGACCAGGTCACCGGGTTCGCCATGGCGTTGCCCCACACGTCGGAGGCCTGGACGGACGCGGTGTACGTGGTGTGCAGCTCCAGCTCCGTCGACGGAGTGAAGGTCGCCTTGTTCGACGCGGGGAAGGTGACGGCCCCCGGCACGGTGTTGCCGTCCGGGTCCTTCAGGGTGAACGTCACGCTGTCGGTGTCGACGGCCGAGCTGAAGGTGGCCGACACCGGTGCCGTGATCGCCGCGACGGTCGCCCCGGACGTCGGGGAGGTCGAGGAGACGGTGGGCGGGGTCGTGGAGGCCGTCGAGGTGTCCAGCACCACGTCGACCCAGTAGTTGCTGCCGGAGGACGCCGAGGACGGGAAGGCGCTGGTCGAACCGTAGTGGTAGACGCCGTTGCCGCCGTCGGTGCCGGTCTTCAGGGCCGTGAGCGGGGCCAGTCCGGCGTCGCTGCCCGCGAAGGTGCTGTCGTAGGAGTATCCGCCGTTGGGGGCGAAGTACGAGGCGACATAGGTGGTGTTGGCCTTGACGGTCACCGGGGTGGAGAAGTTCAGCTGCTGCCAGCCGGAGGCCGTCTCGCCGGTGAAGGTACCGGTGGCCAGGCGGGTGCCGGAGGCGGTCCACAGGCTGCCGATGTGGGTGCCGGTGTTGGCGGGCGACTTGTAGAAGCGGACGCCGGTGATCGAACCGGCCACGGTGGTACGGAACTTGACGCCCAGCTCCACCGAGCCGCCGTCGCCGGCGTTGACGGTGCCGGGCACGGCCGAGGCCGGCCAGATGGTGCAGGGGCAGGCCTGGGGGCCGACGGTCAGCGGGACGGTGGTGACGGCGCCGATGTTGACGCTGTCGTCGACCGCGCGGACCTTGATGGACGCGGAACCCGGGGTCGTGGGCGTCCAGCTGTAGCTCCAGGACGCAAGACCCTTGGCGGCCTGCCAGGTCGATCCGCCGTCGGTGGACACCTCCACGCGGGCCACCACTCCCCCACCGGAGTCGGCGGCGGTGCCGGTGATGGTGACCGGCTTCAGCGCCGGGACGGTGGCCCCGGAGGCCGGGCTGGTCACGGTGACGGCCGGGCCGGTGGTGTCGGTGGAGGCGGTGGCGGCGACGAGGTTGCTCTGCAGGGTCTTCGGCTGGGCCCCCATGTCGGCCAGGACGTTCACCGTCGCCTGCTGCATACGGGAGTCCTCGGTGACCACCGTGTCATCGGGATTGTAGGTGGGCACGTTGGTCAGACCCCACGACCACTGCACGGTCCCGGTCCCGAACACCAGGGCCCCGGAGTCCTGGTCGCGGAACTCGACGAGATTGTGCGTCGCCGTGCCGTTGCCGTACAGGTTGCCCCAGTCCAGACGGTACGTGCCGTCGGTGATGTCCACCGTCGTGGACGACACGTCGATCTCCCCGGCGGGTCTGGTGCTGTTGTCGAGGTCGCTGTCCCACTCGTAACCGAGCGTGCCGGTCGGGAAGGTCGCGGTCTGGCCGGAGGTGAGGTTGGCGATGGAGGTGTTGCGCCAGATCCGGTTCTTGCCGTACGAGCCGGGGACGGTGATCGCGTCGCTGCGGTAGCCGTTCGCCTGGAACATGGAGCCGGTGAGGATGTTCGGCGGCTGGTAGGTCTGGCCGTAGTTGGTGCTGGCCGGATCCATCCAGGTGCCGGTCCAGGTGCCGCTGGGGTCGGCGATGCCGTTGTTGAACGCCATCTTGGTCATCTTGTAGCAGGCGAGGGTGCGGTCGGCCGTGTTCGTGCCGTCGATGCTGGGGGCCAGCCGCGTCTTCCAGAAGACCTCGTTGCCGCTGAAGAAGCCCTCGCGGACGCCGGCCTTCCGCGCCGCCAGGACGTTGGAGTACTGGCTCTGCGTCCAGTACTCGTCATGGCCGGACGACATGTACACCTTGTGCTTCTTCAGCAGGGTGGCGCCGTTCGACGACGACACGTCCACGCCGGACGTGTAGCTGACGTCGTAGCCGTTGCGCTCCAGCCAGGACAGCATCATGAACTCGGAGCCGTAGATGCCGTTGTCGCCGCCGATGTCCAGCGGCCGGTTGTAGCTGACCTCGTAGGCGCGGCCGTCCGGAGCGGGCCCGGTGCCGCCGTACAGGTCCTGGCCGCCGTAGTCGTTGTACGCCTGCCAGGTCTGGTCGCTGGTCTGTACGACGATGTCGGAGGTGCTGGAGTCGTTGCGGACGACGAAGGGGTACGGCATCAGGCCGTCGCCGTTGGTCTGCGTGATGTTCGCGATGTACAGGCCGGACACGGCGTCGCTCGGCACGGTCCAGGTCGCCGTCACCGGCCAGTTGCCACAGTCGACCAGGCCGGTGCTGCTCTTGGTGGTGCAACTGGCGGGCTTGGAGATGAAGTTGGCCGGGTAGGTCACGGCCGCCTGGGCCGCGGTCGACATCTGACGCGCGCCGTCGCCGCCGTACCAGCCCAGCCGGTAGATCTGGATGTTGTACGAGACCGGCGACTGGACCTTGAACTGGACGGTGTCACCGGCCTGGACACTTTCCTTGGTGGTGAAGCCCTTGATGTCACCGTAGGCGTTGGGCGAGAACCATTCGGACTTGGGGGTGCCCGTCTTGGAGTTCTCGCAGACGACCGGGTTCGAGCCGGAACCGCACGGATCGGAGGCCGCCTGGGCGGACCCGGCCAGCGGGAGCACCGCCAGTATCAATGCTGCTGCGACGGCGAGGCGCCCGCCCCGGATCCGTCTGCTCCATTTTTTCATGTGTACCTCTCAGCGGTGCTGTGCTGGGCCCGACCGTGGGGTGGTCGGAGGTGGAGCGTGAAACTCTGGGGACCGGGTCAGCTGCCGAGCGCGTCGGTGAACGCGTCCACGACGCGCTGCTGCTGGTCGGGGGTGATCTGCGGGTAGAGCGGAAGCGACAGGATCCGGTCCGCCGCCTTCTCGGCGTTCGGGAAGTCGCCCCGGACGTGGCCGAGATGGCGGTACGCCGGCGTGAGGTGGACCGGGGCGGGATAGTGCACCCCGGCGCCGATGCCCTCGGCGTTGAGTTTGCCGACGATGTCGTCGCGATCGGCGTCGGCGACCTGGACGACGTACAGGTGCCAGACGTGGACGTTGCCGGCCGCCGCCGTCGGGAGCACGACCCGGCCGGCCGTCGCGAGGTCGGCGAGCAGCGCGTCGTAGCGGGCCGCGGCCGCACGCCGGGCCGCGTTGCCGGCCGCCAGCCGCGCCAGCTTGGCCCGCAGGACAACCGCCTGCAGTCCGTCCAGGCGGCTGTTGAACCCGGGTACGTCGTGGCGGTACTTGGCGACGCCGCCGTGGTTCGCGATGGCGCGCACCAGGCCGGCCAGCTCCTCGTCGTCGGTGAGCACGGCACCCGCGTCGCCGTAGGCACCCAGGTTCTTGCCCGGGTAGAAGCTGGTGGCCGCGATGCCGCCGCTGCCCGGCGTACGGCCGTCGCGGGTCGCGCCCTGGCACTGTGCGGCGTCCTCCACGACGCGTACGCCGTCGGGCAGTCGGGCGGCCAGCTCCGTCACCTCGGCCAACTGCCCGTAGAGATGAACGGGTACGACCGCGCGGGTGGCCGGGCCGACCGCGTCCAGGGCGGCCTGGGGGTCGAGCAGGTAGGTGTCGGGCAGGCAGTCCGCCAGAACCGGTCGGGCGCCGATTCTGGCGACCGCGCCGGCGGTGGCGATGAAGGTGTTGGCGGGCACCACGACCTCGTCGCCCGGGCCGACCCCGCTCGCGCGCAGGGCGAGTTCGACGGCGTCGGTGCCGTTGGCGACGCCCACGCAGTGCGCGACACCGCCGAAGTCGGCGTACTCCCGCTCGAACTGGCGGACCTCTTCGCCGCCGATGAACGCGGTGCGGGCCAGGACCCGTTCGAATCCGGCCCGTACGTCGTCGGCGACTTCCTCGTGGGCCGCCTTGAGGTCCACGAGCGGAATCTGGTTCATGTCAGCGGTCCCCCCACTGTTCGCGACGCGAGTTCTGTTCGCATCGCAAGTTCGTCGAGCGCGGGCGCGTCCGCCGCGCGCAGCCGTCGGGCCGGGCTCCCCACCCAGACCTCGCCCGGCGGTACGTCGCCGAGCACGGCGCTCCCCATGCCGATCAGCGACCAGGCGCCGACCGTCGTAGCCTCCCTGACCAGGGCCCCGGAGCCCACGTAGGCACCCCGTTCCAGCCGCGCTCCCCCGCCCAGGCGGACGCCGGAGGCGATCGTCGCGTAGTCCTCCACCACGTCGTCATGGGTGAGGACGACCTGCGGCATCACCGCGACATGCGCGCCCACCCGTACGGCGGCGGTCAGGACGCAGTGCGCGAGCAGGACCGATCCGGGGCCGACCTCGGAGGTCGCCGACACCGCCGCCGTCGGGTGGATCACGGTGGCGTAGCGTTCCTCGGTCAGGCCGAGCCTGCGGACCAGACGGGCGCGGGCCGCGTAGTCCCTCGGGTTGCCCACGCAGATCACCACCCGGGCCCCGGGCAGGTCGTGGACCAGGTCGCAGCCGCCGAGGACGGGTACGCCGTCCACCTCGGTGCCGTGCAGGGCGGGGTTGTCGTCCAGGTGCCCGAGCAGCTTGAACGCGCCCGCGTCCGCTACGGCCTGGGCGGTCTCCCGGGCGAAGCCGCCCGCGCCGATGATCACAAGTTCGTTCATCTACGGGCCTGTTCGCGCAGTGCTGCCACGACGCGGTCCTGCTGGGCCTCGGTCATCGTGTGGAACAGCGGCAGGATCAGCGAGTCGCGGGTGAGGTGCTCGGTGACCGGCAGCGGAGCGCGGGGGTGGTCCGCGTAGGCGGGTTCGAGGTGCGCGGCCATGATCCCGCGCCGGGCGGAGACGCCGGCCTCGGCGAGCGCGGCGAGCAGGTCGTCCCGGCCGACGGGGAAGTCCTGGTCCAGGAGCACCCAGTAGGACTGGAAGTTGCTCTGCCCGTGCGCGGGGTCGCGTACGGGGGTGAGGCCTGGGACATCGTGCAGCAACGCGTCGTAGCGGGCCGCCAGTTCGCGGCGGCGGGCGATCATCGCGTCGAGTTTCCCGAGCTGGACCAGGCCGATGGCGGCCTGGACGTCGGTCATCCGGTAGTTGAAGCCGACCTCCAGGTAGCTCTCCAGGACCGGCCTGTTGCTCGCATGGCGCTCGGCCGCCGAGGCGTTCATCCCGTGCTCGCGCAGCCGGCGCAGGCGGGCCGCCCACGTGGCGTCGTCGGTGGTGACCATGCCGCCCTCGCCGGTGGTGACGAGCTTGCGGGGGTGGAAGGACCAGGCGGCGATCAGCGCGCCGTGCCCCACCGGCTTGCCGCCGACGGTCGAGCCGATGGCGCAGGCCGCGTCCTCGACCAGGGGCAGGTCCCACTCGGCGCAGGCGGCGCGCAGGCTGTGCACGTCGGCCGGCACGCCGCCCTGGTGGACGGCGAGGACGGCCTTGGTGCGGGGCGTGCGAACCGCCTCCACGGTGGCCGGGGTCAGGTTGCCCGTGACCCCGTCGACGTCGGCGAACACGGGCTCGGCGCCGACGTAGCGCACGGCGTTGGCGGTGGCGATGAACGACAGCGAGGGCACCACGACCTCGTCGCCCGGCCCCAGCCCGAGCACGACGAGCGACAGGTGCAGGGCGGTGGTGCACGAGCTGACCGCGATGCCGTGCTCGGCGCCCACCCGCTCCGCGAAGGCCCGCTCGAACTCGGCGACCCGGGGCCCCTGGGCGACCCACCCGGACAGCACCGCGTCCGAGGCGGCTCTGGCCTCCTCCTCGCCGAGCCAGGGGATCATCACCGGGATGCGGTCGGTGCTCACTGGGCCGCCTCCCGCTCCGCGCGCCACCACTCGACCAGGTCCCGCAGACCGGTGCGCAGGTCTATCTGTGCGGTGAAGCCGAGCCGCTCGGTGGCCTGCGAGGTATCGGCAAGCCGCCGTACCACCGAGTTCACGCTGCGAGCGGGCCCGTGCACCGGCTCCAGACCAGTCGCCCCCATCGCCTCCAGCAGGCCCTCGGCGAGTTCCTTCAGCGAGGTCTCCGTGCCGCCCGCGATGTTGAACACCTCGTCGGTGAGATCCGACTCGGCGGCCAGCACATTGGCCCTGGCGATGTCCCTGACGTCGACGAAGTCCATGGTCTGCGTGCCGTCGCCGAGGATCAGCGGCGGCTCGCCGGCCTCGATGCGCTCCATCCAGCGGATGAGCACCTCGGTGTAGAGGCCGTGGATGTCCATCCGGGGGCCGTAGACGTTGAAGTAGCGCAACGCCACGTAGTCCAGTCCGTACATGGCGTGGAAGCTGCGCAGCATGCCCTCGTTGAAGGCCTTCGCCGCGCCGTAGAAGGTGTCGTTGTTGTACGGGTGGTGGCGCTCGGTCGTCGGGAAGGTCTCGGCCATGCCGTAGACGGACGCCGAGGACGAGGCGATCACCTTGGCCACCCCGGCCTCGGCCGCCGCCTCCAGGACGTTGAAGGTGCCGTCGACCAGGACCTCGTTGGCGAGCCGCGGCTCCTCGGCGCACTGGGTGATGCGTATCGCGGCGAGGTGGAACACCAGGTCGGCGCCCTCGGTGACCTTCCGTACGGTGGCGGCGTCCCGGATGTCGCCCTCGACGACCTCCACGACGCCGCTGGGCAGGGCCTGGGCGAGGTTGGCCCGCCGCCCGCGCACGAAGTTGTCGAGTACGACGATCTCGCGGGCGCCGCCCTCGGCCAGGAGGTCGACGAGGTTGGAGCCGATGGTGCCCGCTCCCCCGGTGACCAGGATCTTCTTCCCTCGTACGCTGCTCAACTGCCTTGCCCTCTCGGTGAAGTGACTTCGCTCAACGCCCGGCCCGCAGGCCGACGACCGCGCCCTTGAATTCCAGGCTCCGGGACGCCGCCTCGAGAATGTCCAGCACCCTGAGGCCCGCCCGGCCGTCGGTCAGCGGCGCCCGGCGCTCCCTGATCGCGCCGCCGAACTCCTCGACCATGCTGCGCAGCGCTTCCTTCTCGCCGATCGCGGGGGCGACCATGTCCCCGGAGCGGTACGAGACGAGCATCTCCCGGCGCTCGTCCGCGCCGATCTCCTGCGGCGCGGCCAGGTCCACACCCCGGTCGTAGATCGCCACCCGCTGCACGGGGTTGAGGTCGTCCCAGATCAGGGTGCGTTTGGCGCCGCCCACCATGGTGGTCCGTACCTTGGTCGGGGACAGCCAGTTGACGTGCACGTGGGCGATGGCCCCCGTGTTGAGCTGGAGCGTCAGATAGGCCACGCAGGCCTGTCCCGCGCCGATCGGGTCGGCCCCGTGGGCGGCGACGGCGACCGGCTCGACGTTGTCGGGGAGGATGAAGTCCAGGATCGACAGATCGTGCGGGGCCAGGTCCCACATCACGTCGATGTCCTTCTGGACGAGCCCGAGGTTGATGCGGACCGAGTCGACGAAGTGGATCTCGCCGAGTTCACCGGAGCGGACCAGTTCCCGGATGCGGCCCACGGCGGGTGTGTAGCAGTAGGTGTGATCGCACATCAGGGTGAGCCCGCGCTCTTCCGCCTCGGCCACCAGGCGCATCCCGTCGGCGTAGGTCGCCGCGAGCGGCTTCTCCACGAGGACGTGCTTGCCGGCGCGCAGGGCGGCCAGGGCGATGTCGAGGTGGGTTCCGGCGGGCGTGGCCACGGCGACGGCGGCCACGGAGGGGTCGGCGAGGACGGCCGCGTAGTCCGAGGTGGCCTGGACCGTCGAGTAGCCGCCGAGGACCCGCTGGGCCCGGTCCACGTCGAGGTCGCACAGCCAGCGCAGCCGGAACTGCTCGCTGCCCTGGAAGTTGCGTACGAGGTTGGGGCCCCAGTAGCCCGCCCCGACGACCGCGACCCCCAACGGCTCTGTGGTCTGCGCCACTTGACTCCTCTTCCCTCGGTCCATCAGTAGGCCCCCGTTCGTCGCACCACCACGGACCCGGTGCGCAGCAGGATCGACAGGTCGAGGCCCATCGACCAGTTGTCCACGTATCCGAGATCGAGCCGGACCGCCTCGTCCCAGGGCAGGTCGGAGCGGCCGCTCACCTGCCAGAGCCCGGTGAGGCCGGGCTTCACGAGCAACCGGCGCTTGATGTCCGGCGTGTACTCGTCCACCTCCTCGGGCAGCGGCGGGCGCGGGCCGACGAGCGACATGGTGCCCCGGACCGCGTTGATCAGCTGGGGCAGTTCATCGAGCGAGCTTCGCCGCAGAAACGATCCGACCCGGGTGATCCGCGGGTCTTCCTTCACCTTGAACAGCAGTCCGTCGCTGTTCTGGTTGAGGTGCGCCAGTTCCGCCCGGAGCGTCTCCGAGTCCTGCCGCATCGTGCGGAACTTGAGCATGGTGAAGTGGTCGCCGTACCGGCCCACCCGCTGCTGCCTGAACAGTGCGGGGCCGGAGCTGTCCAGCCGGACGATCAGGGCGATCAGCAGCATGGGCAGCGCGAGGAACACCAGGAGCACCGCCGCGAGCGACCGGTCCAGCAGTTCCTTGGGCACCCGGGAGATCCGGGAGAGGTTCGGCGCCTGTATCCCCACCAGCGGTATCCCGTTGGTGGGCCGTACCGCGAGCCGGGAGGCGGACACGTCGGTCAGCACGGGGGCCAGCAGGAAGTCGACCTCCTGCACGGCCGCGATCCAGGACATCCGGCGCAGGACGGAGGCGTCGAACTCGGGCGCGGGCAGCACCGCCACGGTGCTGATGCCCAGGGCCCGGAAGACATCGGCCATGTCGTCGACGCCACCGAGGAGGGGAAGCCCCAACTTACGGATCTCTGTGGCGTTCTCCGGATCGCTCAGGCACACTCCGGCGACCTGCAGTTCCTGTGCGCCACCGCGCCGCAGCACGGTGACCAGCTCGACGATGCCGTGCGACGGCCCGACCAGCAGGGTCGCGCTCCGGTCCCGGCCGCGTGCCCAGCGTCTGTGCATCCGGCGGCGGAGCAGGTACCGGCCCGACAGTGCGATCGCGACAGCCGGCACTGTGGCCATGATCATGTCATGAAAGAGTCCTGAATCGTGCGTGAACAAGTAGTACGCACCCGCGGCCAGCGCCGGCAGTGCCACGGCGCCGCGCAGCACCCGTCGGTACTCCTCGGTCCCCAGACCCAGGGTGCTGCGATCGTAGGAGCGATGGGCCAGCATGGCCACGATCCATGTCGGGGGCAGCACCAGGGCCACCGCCCAGCGGCCGTATGCCGCGTGGATCACGAAGGCCGCGACAGCGGCCGCCGAGCCGTCCGCGACCAGCAGAACTAACCGGTACCTCTGCTCCCAGCGTCTTCGGCGAACGCGCGGACTCCTGCGTTCCACAACCAAGTGCTCATGCGTGACCTCAATGGTCATGCTCCCCCCACCACATGCGCGGCTACCCCTGACCGAAGTGCCCTCCACACAGCGGCACCGGAAAGCGAGGGAGCTTCAGCGGTTCCCCAACCGCCCCATGCCCCCAGCATGCTGGTTACTGACTGCTCAAATCGGTTCTCGAAGCCGTACCGTGACATGCAGTCAAGGACAAGAATCCCCACCCAAACCGGTCCGGCGGACCTCAATCTAGACCACGGGACGCAGTCGCGGGAACAGTTGGACGAAACACACATCGCAATAGCGACACCGGCGCCATACTGCCCAGGTGACGAGCATCGTGATCCCGGCCCACAACGAGGCGCGAGTCATCGGCCGGCTCCTCGATTCACTGCTGGCCGACTCCTCCGAGGACGAGGACGAGACCGACATCGTGGTCGTGTGCAACGGCTGCACGGACGACACCGCGCGGATCGCGACCGCTCGCGGCCCGCGCGTGCGGGTGGTCGAGATCCCCGTCCCCTCCAAGCACGCCGCCCTGCGGGCGGGTGACGATCACGCGCACGGCTTTCCCCGTGTCTATGTGGACGCCGACGTCGTGATCACGGGCGCCGACGTACGGGCGCTGACCGAGCCCCTGCACGACGACGCCTCGGGCGTCCTCGCCACCGCCCCCGAACGGCAGATCCCGCTGGACGCCTGCGCTTGGCGGGTGCGTGCCTACTACCAGGTGTGGCAGCGACTGCCCGCCGTACGCGAGGGGCTGTTCGGCCGAGGGGTCATCGCGGTCTCCAAGGCCGGGCACGCCCGGATCGCCGCGCTGCCTCCGCTGATGGCGGACGACCTGGCGGCGTCGCTGGCCTTCGCTCCTCAGGAGCGGCTCGTGGTCGGCGCGGCCCGTGTCGTGGTCCACCCGCCGCGCACCTGGCCGGACTTGATCAAGCGGCGGATCCGGGCCGCGGTGTCCACCGCCCAGGTCGAACGGCATCAGAGTCCGGAAGAGGCCTCGGCGCGCACCAGCAAGGCAGACCTCACAGGGCTCCTCCGCAGGGAGCCGAAGCTGTTCATGGGTGTCGTAGTCTTCGTCGCGGCGGCGGTCGTTGCCCGGCGGCGGGCCGGAAAAGCCATCCGGGCACAGGACTTCGGCACCTGGCTGCGGGACGAGAGCAGCCGGCAGACCTGATCGCACCGCGTCTGGAGTCCTCGATCATGTATCTCACCGACCGCTCCGCGTCTCCGGGGGCGGAGACCGGCCAGGGCCGAAGACGCGGCGCGGGGCCCAGGGTCGCCCCGGTCGTGCTCGTGCTGGGCGCGGTCAGCCTGATCACCGACATCTCCTCGGAGATGGTCACCGCCGTCCTGCCGCTCTACCTCGTCACCAACCTCGGCTTCAGCCCGCTGGGCTTCGGCACCCTCGACGGCGTCTACAACGGCGTCAGCGCGCTGGTCCAGCTCACCGGCGGCCACCTCGCCGACCGCATACGCAACCACAAGCTGCTGGCCGGGCTCGGCTACGGCCTGTCCGCGGTGTGCAAGCCGCTGCTCCTGCTCGCGAGCAGTATCGGCGCGTTCGGCACGGTCCTCGCGCTGGAACGGATCGGCAAGGGCCTGCGCACCGCCCCGCGCGACGCCATGATCTCGCTGTCCACGCCGCCCGAGAACCAGGGCCGGGCCTTCGGCGTGCACCGGGCGATGGACACCACCGGCGCGATGCTCGGCCCCCTGGCGGCCTTCCTCATCCTGCGCGCGGCGGCCGACGGCTACGACGCCGTGTTCGGCGTGAGCGGGTGCGTCGCCGTGTTCGGCGTGCTCGTACTGGTGCTGTTCGTACCCCGTAGACAGCAGGCCGCGCAGACGGACGAAGCAAGTGCGCCGGGCGGTGGACAGCCCGTCCGCGTACGCGAGGCGCTGGCGCTGCTGGGCCTGCCGCGGCTGCGGGCGCTCGCCGGCTGTGCCGCGCTGCTCGGCCTGACCACCGTCAGCGACGCCTTCGTCTACCTGCTCCTGCAACGGCGGGCGGGCATCGGCGAGCAGTGGTTCACGCTGCTCCCGCTGGGCACCGCCGTCGTGTTCCTGCTGCTGGCCGTGCCCGTCGGGGCGCTGGCCGACCGGGCCGGGCGGCGCACCGTGTTCCTCGCCGGGCACGTGGGTCTGCTCACCGCCTACGCCCTCCTGCTGTGGGCCCCGGCCACGCCGGTCCTCCCCTTCCTCGTACTCGCCCTGCACGGCACCTTCTACGCGGCCACCGACGGTGTGCTCCCGGCCGCCCTCGCCGGCATCGTGCCCGAGCAGCTGCGCGCCAGCGGTCTCGCCATCGTCGGCACCAGTCAGGCACTGGCCCGGTTCTGCTGCTCGCTGGCCTTCGGAGCCGCCTGGACGGTGTGGGGAGACGGCCCGGCGCTGGCCGGATCGGCGGTCGGCCTGCTGTGCTGCGCGGCTGTCGCGGGCCTGGTGCTGCGACCCGCCGGCGGGACCCGATGACCACCTCAGCCACAAGGATCCACATGACATCACTGCGCCGTCGCCTGCTCATACTCGTCGCGGCGGTCCTGGTGCTCGCCGGCGTCGGTACCGGTGTGGTCCTGCACGCCGCCGACCGCGCGGACCGGGCGAACCGGCCGCAGTCGGGCGGTCCCGCCGTCGGCATCGGCAAGTTGACGCTCGGCCAGAAGAACCGCCTGACGTTCATCAACACGGCCGCCGGCCCGCACCGCACCGCGGTCGCCTCCGTCCCGTCGACCGATCCCAGGGCCGGACGGACCGCGTCGAGCCTGAAGTGCGCGCGTTTCTATGCGGCAGCCGGCACGGGCATCTGCCTCCAGTCCAACCCCGGCGTCCTCAAGCAGAGCAACCGCGCCCTGCTCCTGGACGCCGGCCTCCGTACCAAGCGCACCTTCCCGCTCGCCGGCACCCCCAGCCGGGCCCGGGTCTCCCCGAGCGGCCGCTTCGCCGCCTGGACCGTCTTCGTCTCCGGCGAGTCCTACTCGTCGGCCTTCTTCACCACCAGGACGTCGATCCTGGACACCCGCGCCATGCGGCTGACGCCCAGTCTGGAGACGTTCTCCATCGTCAAGGACGGCAAGCCGTACCACGCCAAGGACATCAACTTCTGGGGCGTCACCTTCGCCTCCGACGACGACACCTTCTACGCCACCCTCAACACCGCCAACACCACCTATCTGGTGCGCGGTTCGCTGTCCCGGCGTACGGTCACCATCCTGGTCCAGAACGTGGAGTGTCCCTCGCTCTCCCCGGACGGGACCCGTGTCGCCTTCAAGAAGCGGATCCTGTCCCGTACGAATCTGTGGCACGAGTACGTCCTCGACCTGCGCACCCTGAAGGAGACGGCGCTGGCCGAACGCCACAGCGTCGACGACCAGGCGACCTGGCTCGACAACGACACCGTCGCCTACGCGCTCCCGACCAACGGCAAGGTCGGCAGCAGCGACCTGTGGAGCGTGCCCGCGGACGGCACGGGCACCCCCCGCCTGCTGATCGCGGGTGCCTCTTCCCCGGCGCCGTTGTAGACCCCGATCGCCTCGTCCCGCACGGCCCGGGGTGTGTCACGGGTTGAGGCTGCGGAAGTCGCCGGGGGTGGTGCCGGTGTGGCGGCGGAAGAACTTGCCGAAGTCGGCCGGTTCGGAGAAGCCCAGGCGGTGGGCGATGGTGGCGACGGGCTCGTCGGTGTGGGCGAGCAGGCGCTGGGCCTGGAGGGCGACGCGGGCGTCGATGACCTGCTTGACGGGCTTGCCGGTGGCGGCCTGGCAGGCGCGGGTGAGGGTCTTGACGGTGTAGCCGAGGCGGTGGGCGTAGTCCTCGGCGCGCCGGCTGGTGGCGTAGGAGCGTTCCAGTTCGGCGCGGAAGCGAGCGTAGACCTCGCCGCCGGCCTGCGGGTCGGCGTGCGGTCCGTGGCGGGGCAGACGGTCGATGTGCAGCAGCAGCGCGCCGACCAGCAGGCGCAGGATCTCGGGGGAGGATCGAGACCCCGCGCCACCTCAACCGCCGCTTCACCGGCGGCTACTGACACGCGACCAGGTGGCCGACCCAGAAAGGGTGGGCGGGAGCTTTCCATCCGGCGGTTCCTGAACCGCCTCGCCCACTTCACCACCGTCTTCCCCCTGCCCTCCGCTCCAGGAGAAGGCTCCTTCACTGTGTGTCGTGCCCCGACTACCCGTCCGGGTCCGATCGATGCGGCCGTCCGTCACCGGGCGGCACGTGTGCCGGCGGTACGGCCGTACGGGCGTGGGTACCCGGCCGTCGCGGATCGCTCGGCCGCTGGAAGGGGCGGAGCGGCGCCTCGACGACCTCACGTGAAGGGACAGGAGCAGAGCCGCATGAGACTTTCCTTCCTCGAACCCCTGTACAAGCAGCCGGGTCCCTTCGCCTCGGTCTATCTGGACACCTCCCGCGACAGCGTCGTCGAGGATCCCGACGCCGCCATAGAACTGCGCTGGCGACATCTGCGGGACGCCCTGACCTGCGAGGGAGCCGACCAGGACTCCCTCGCCGCGGCGGCGGAGGCCGTGGGCAGCGACACCGACGTCCCCGGCGCCCACGGGCAGGCGGTGTTCACCGCGCACGGCCGGCTGGCCCTGCTGGACGAACTGCCCGACCCGCCCGCACGGGACACCGCGCACTTCGGAACCCTGCCGTACACCCTGCCGCTGATCGTCCAGCACTCCCCCGGGATCCCCTACCTGGCGGCGTACGTCCACTACAGCGGCCGGCACTCCACGGACGCCCCGGGCAGTGTGCGGATCGAGGCGGAGATCGGCGTATGGCCCCTGACCAGGGTCACGCCGGGGCACCGGCTCGACGAGGAGATACCGGTGACCGACTGGCTGAACGCCGCCCAGGTCATCGGCCGGGAGCTGGAGGGCCACGCGCGGCGCATCGACGCCGAGGATGTGGTCGTGGCGGGAGATGTGTGGGCGCGCGGCATTCTCGTCCGCCGGCTCCCCCAGGCCCTGCTCGGACGGGTCGTCACCGTCGAGGGCGCCGGTGAGTCCCGGCCGGGCCGGGCACTGCTGGAGCACCGGCTCGAAAGCCTCTTCGGCGGACGTATGGCCGCGCACGACCGGTCCCTGCTGGCGGCCTTCCTCGCCGAGTGCGCCCACGGCGGAGCGTCGGCCGAAGGCCTCGCCCCGGCCGTGTCGGCTCTGCAGCGCGGTCAGGTCAAAGCCCTCTTCCTCAACCACCACCCCGAGTCGCCGCTCCGTCTGTGGGCCGGCCCGGAACCCGGCCAACTCGCCCTCGCCGAACAGGAACTGCGCTCCTACGGCGTCCAGGACGTCCGCGAGGAGCGTGCCGACGCGGTACTCACCCGCGCCCTGGTCGGTACTCGGGCCGAGCTGGTCCTGGTGCCCGAGCAGCAGGTGAGGCTGTACGAGGGCGTGGGGGTACTGCTCCGCTACACCGAACCGGAACCCCGCGTGTGACCGCACGACGCGTCCCGCTCGTGCCGTCGGCGGTTCGACGAACAGGCAGCGTGACAATCGTCATTGACAAGCCAAATCCCCGAAGGTTGTCATGAACACATGATGCGCCACCCACAGAACACAGGGTGGGCGGCTGCCGGGGGCGTACGGGTGTTGACGGGGCGCCGCGAGCTGCTCGACACCGCCGGGGCCGAGCTGACGGCCCGTCCCGGAGTGCTCTTCCACGGTCCGGCGGGGATCGGCAAGTCCATGCTCGTGGCTGCCCTCATGACGTCCGCGGCCAGGCAACCGGGCGGCACGGTGCTGCACTGCTCGCCCGCCGAGGAGGACGCCCGGCTTCCGTTCGCCGGCCTGATCGACCTGCTCGCGCGGGTGCCGGAGAGCTTCCTCGGGACCCTGCCGCCCGAGCCCCGGGCGGCGCTGAGGGCGGCCCTGATGCGTGGCCGGGAACCGGACGGCGACCAGAGCCGGCTCGCGTTGCGCGTCGCCGTCGTAGAAGTGCTGCGCACGCTCGCTGCCACCGGCCCCGTTCTGCTGGTCGTCGACGGCCTCCAGTGGCTCGACGAGCCGAGTGCCGAGGCGCTGGCCTTCGCCGTGCGCCGCGTCGGGGGTCTCGACATACGGGTGCTGGCCACCGAGCGCGTGGCCCATGGGGAGCAGCCGGAACGGCTGTGCTGCTGCCCGCCCGGCACCGTCGAACTTCCCGTGCCGCCGCTGACGGACGACGAGGTGGCAGATCTCGTGCGCACCGGCGTCGGTGCCGACCTGCCATCGGCGGTGACGCGGGCGATCCAGGACACCGCTGCCGGAAACCCTTGGTACGCACTGGAGTTGGGGCAGGTCGCCCCGCGCGACGGAGCCTCCGTCGGCTTGGGCCGGACGCTGCCCGTACCCAAAAGGCTGCGTAACCTGCTGCTGAACGACCTGCGTACGCTGCCGGAAGCGGCGCGGCGCACCCTCCTCGTCACGAGCGCCGCCGCCCGCCCGAGCCTCACTCTGCTGCGTGGCGCCGGGATCCCTGACCCCGTCGCGGACCTCGCGGAGGCCGAACGGCTCGGCATCGCGACGGCCGACGCCCACGGAACCGTGCGTTTCGCGCATCCGCTGATCCGGGCCGCCGTCTATGCCGACGCCCCGGAGTACGGCCGCCGGGAGGCACACGCCCTGCTGGCCCGCGCGGTCACCGAGCCCGTGGAGCAGGCCCGCCACCTCGGGCTCGCCCACCCGTACGAGGACGAGAACACCGCCCGCACGCTGATGTCCGCGGCCGAGCACGCACGGCTCGACGGCGCCGCCGCTGCCGCTGCCGCCTTCGAACTGGCCGGGCTCGCCGCCCGGTGCACTCCCGGCGACCGCCCGGCGGACCGCGCCGAGCGGCTGCTGGCCGCGGCCGAGTACGCCTGCGACGCGGGACAGCTGGAGGAAGCGGGGCAGGCCGCCGAGACCGTCCTCGCCGGGTCGGGCTCCGCACGGCAGCGGGTACGGGCCCGGCTGATCCTGCTGCGCAACGCCGGTCAGGCGCTGCAGGGTGCCCGTGAACTGATCGAGGAAGGGCTGCGGGACGCCGACGGCGATCCGGAGGCCGAGGCATGGCTGCACTACTGGGCGGCCGTACGCGGGCTGCTGTGCGGGGAGTTGGAGGAGGCGGCCCGGCATGCCCGGCGCGCTGCCCGGCAGGCGGACCGGGCAGGCGACCCGGACACCAGGATCGGAGCCCTCGCCACCCTCGCCCGGGTGCGGTCCCTGGCCGGGGATCCGGCGGCCGCCGGCGCCGCGCTGGAGGAGGCGCTCGCCCTGGCCGGTGGCGCCGACGCCGGCCCGGAGAGCTGGGGACTGATCCGGATGCGGGCGATCCTCGCCCTGGACTCCGACCAGGTCACCGAGGCCGGGGAACAGGTCACCCAACTCCTCGCGGACATCGGTGAGTTGGCCGGAGTCGAGGAGGTCATGGCGACCCTGGTGGCGCTGACCCGTATCCAGGTGCGCTCCGGGCACTGCCGGGAGGCGCTGCGCACCGCCGCCCGCTGCACGCGCGCCCTGGCCGAGACCGGCGTGCAGGCGGCTCCGGCCCTGTACGCGGCGGCGCTCGCGGCGACCGCGGGCGGCACCGCCGACGAGGCCCGGCGCCTCGCCGAGCAGGCGGTACGGGCCTCGGAGGCGGACGGAGACCGGCTGTTCCTGCTGCGTGCGCTGGCCGTGCTCGGGCAGGCCGAGCTGCTCGCCGGCGACCCGAGAGGCGCGGCGGCCGCGGTGGAGGCGCTGCAACGCGTCAAGCAGCTCGGCGAGGCGATGTGCGCCGCCGACCCGCCGTTGCTGCACTGGTACGGCGACCTCGCCGAGGCCCTGGTGGTCCTCGGCGAGACCGACGCGGCCGGGACCGTGCTCCGCGAGGCCCGCACGCGCGTGTCCGGCGATGCGCCCGGGAGCGTACTGGCGGCTCTGGAGCGGGCGGAGGGGCTGCGCGAGGCGGGGCTCGGCCGGGCGAAGGAGGGTGCGGTACGGCTGCGGGGCGCGGTGGACCGGCTGCGTCGACTCCCGTTGCCCGTGGAGCTGGTGCGCACCCTGATCGCGCTCGGCACGGTCGAACGCCGCTCGCGCCGCAGGAGCGCGGCGCGGACGGTCCTCGGCGAGGCGCTGGAGACCGCGACCCGGATCGGCGCCGCTCCCCTGGCGGCGCGGGCCAGGGACGAGCTGGCGCGGCTGGAGGCCGGAGACCGAGGTGGTGAGACAGGCGCGGGCGGCCCCGAACTCACCCCCACGGAAGCGCGGATCGCCGAACTGGTCGGCGGCGGGGCCACCAACCGGGAAGTCGCCGCCGAGCTGTTCATCAGCGTCAAGACGGTGGAGGGCACCCTCTCCCGCGTCTACCGCAAGCTGGGCGTCCGCTCGCGCACCGCGCTCGCCCATGCGATGGCGGTCGCCGTCATCGCCTCCGGAGCGGGTGTACCTACCGCCGATGACGACCAAGTCAAGCCCGCAGCACAGACAATGACAGTAAGCCAGTCGGGCCGTATCCGAACTCCCCGCTCGACACACGCCGTTGACGTGACACCTGTAGTTAACACATAAAGCAAGGGTTCCCCCGCTTATGAGGGTGGGGCTGCTGTTCCTACGGTGAAGCCGTTCCCCTTCCGGGACATCACCCCCACTCTCCGGAGGACCTCAGTGAAGTCACGTCTGAAACTGCTCGGTCTGGTCACCGTGCCGGCCCTGCTCGCCGCGGCCGTCCCCGCCGCCTACGCGGCCAACGCGGCTGAGCCCCACTCAACTCGCGCGGCCATCACCGGAGATGTCCTCAAGGGCCTGAACAAGGACGCGACCCGCACCGGCAACATCGCTGCCGGCAAGCGGATATCGGTGGCGATCAGCCTGACCCCCAGAAACGACAAGGCACTCGACACCTTCGTGGCCAAGGTCAGTGACCCGCGATCCAGTTCATACGGCCACTACCTGACGAAGCGCCAGTTCGCGGCCCGCTTCGGCCGGACCGACGCCGAGATCAAGCAGCTCAAGGACTACCTGCGGGCGCAGGGCCTCACCGTCACCGCCGTCCACTCGGGCAACCTGCTGGTCGACGCCAAGGGCACCGCCGCCCAGTTGCAGAAGGCCTTCGGCACCAAGCTGTCGACCTGGAAGGACGCCAGGTCCGGACGCTCGTTCTACGCCAACGACAGCGCGCCGACCCTGCCGACCGCCATCGCCTCCCTCGTCAGCGACGTGGCGGGCCTCAACAACCGGACCCAGCTGCACCACCAGGCACCCTCCACCGTCACCCCGCACAACGGTCCGGGCGGCGGCTACACCCCGGCCCAGCTCAAGGGCGGCTACAACGTCTCCGGCACGTACACCGGCAGCGGCCAGAACATCGCGCTCATCGAGTTCGACGGCTTCCAGCAGTCCAACATCACCACCTACGACAACAACTACAGCCTGGGCTCGCCCACCCCGACCGTGAAGAAGGTGGACGGCGGCTCCGGCGCGCTCGGCGACGGCCAGGTCGAGGTCGAGCTGGACATCGAGGTGCTGCACGCGATCGCCCCCAAGGCGAACGTCACCGTCTTCGAGGGCCCGAACTCCGACGCCGGCGAGGTCGACACCTACCAGGCCATCGTCGACGCCGGCATCCCGACGACCTCGATCAGCTGGGGCGCCGCCGAGAGCGCGCGCACCACGTCCAACATCAACGCCGTCGACGCCGTGTTCAAGGCCGGCGCCGCCCAGGGCCTCGGCTTCTACGCGGCCTCCGGCGACGACGGCTCCGACGACGCGGGCGACGGCGGCACCTCCGTCGACTACCCGGCCAGCGACCCGTACGTCACCGGCGTCGGCGGCACCAAGCTGACGGTCACCTCGTCCAACGCCTGGAGCAAGGAGGTGGCCTGGTCCGGCGGCGGTGGCGGCAAGTCCTCCGTCTTCAAGATCCCCAGCTGGCAGACCGCGGTACAGAAGAGCGCGGGCGGCGGCTTCCGCCAGGTCCCGGACGTCTCGGCCCACGCCAACCCCAGCCCCGGTGTCTCGATCTACTCGCAGGGCTCCTGGTCCTCGGTCGGCGGCACCAGCGCCGCCGCGCCGGAGTGGGCGGCGTTCGCCGCGCTGTACAACCAGCAGGCCAAGGCGGCCGGCAAGGCCAACCTCGGCTTCGCCAACCCCGCCCTCTACTCGGCGAGCAGCACCGGCTTCCACGACATCACCAGCGGCAGCAACGGCGCCTACTCCGCCGCCAGCGGCTGGGACTTCACCACCGGCTGGGGCTCGTACAACGCCGCGACCCTGGCGAGCAAGCTGCTCGGCTGACGCCCAGCGGCTGAAGCCCACAACCTCAGCGCGGGCCGGGATCCTCCCGGCCCGCGCCGTCGACCGCTGTCTTCAACTCTTCGCCGGTTAGGGCTACATCCTGGAGTACCCGATCGCCCGGCTCTACGCGGACGCCCGTATCGCCCGCGTCCACGCCGGCACGAGCGGGGTCATGAAGGTCATCATCGCCAAGTCCCTGGGGTTGTGAGACATGCTGGTGGACGACTTCTCCGGCCGGCCCGGCCTCGCGTTCGTCGCGGGCGGCACCGGTGGCATCGGCGCCGCGATCGTCCGGACGCTGGCCGAACGCGGCAGCGACATCGCGTTCACCTACCGCACCAACGAGCAGGCGGCCGAGGGGCTCGTCGGGGAGGTGAAGGCGTACGGCCGCCAGGTCACGTCCCTGCGCGTGGACCTGACCGAGGAAACGGAGACGGCCGGGGCCGTGACCGGGGCCGCCGAGACCCACGACGGCATCCACACGCTCGTGTACGCGGCCGGGCCGCACGTGCCCATGACCCACCTGAGCGAGGTCACGCCCGGCCGGTACCGCGCCCAACTCGAGGCCGACGCCGTGGCGTTCTTCAACCTCGTCCACCCCGCGCTGCCGCTGCTCCGCGCGAGCCGGGGCAGCATCGTCGCCGTCACCACCGTCGCCACGCGCCGCTTCCCGGTCCGCGACGGGCTGTCGTCCGGCGCCAAAGGCGCGGTCGAGGCGGTCGCCCGTGCTCTGGCCGCCGAGGAGGGCCGCTACGGCGTCCGCGTCAACTGCGTCGCCCCCGGCATGCTCACGGACGGCATCGCGGCCCGGCTGATCGACACGGGAGAACTCGACGAGGAGGCCCTGGCCGTCGCCCGCCGCAACATCCCGCTCCGCCGGTTCGGCCATGCGCAGGACATCGCGGAGGCGGTCGCCTTCCTCGCCTCGGACCGGGCCGGATTCGTCACCGGGCAGGCGCTGGGCGTGGACGGCGGGTACAGCGTCTGAGGCCTCCGCCGGGCCACTGGTTCCTGATCGCCTCGCCTCGACGGTGATCGCCAACTGCCCCTCGCCCCGGGCGACATCGCCTACCTCCGCGCCAAGGAGGGCCAGGCTCAACACGCTGCTGCGGACACAGGCGCGGGCCGCCGGCGCCATGTACGTCGACACGTATACACCGTCCCGCGGCAGCCGAAGCCGCGGGCGGATGCTTTTGTTGGGACGTCCTGACATACCTGTTGACATCCCCCATGGCGCGCCCCATAGCACGAGCCACTAGAGCGCGCTAATAAAGCGCTCTAGTGGCTGGAAACGCTCGGTTACCTGAACCGCACAGCGAGGTGCAAGGGACATGCACAGAAACCATCGAGCCGCCGCCTGGGCCGCCGTCGTTCTCACCGGCGTTCTTGTCGCCACCGGCTGCTCCAGCAGCTCCGGCGGCAAGAAGTCCGAGGAGGGCGGTGCGGCCGCCGCCGCGGGCAAGGCCGACACGCCCCGGATGACGGTGGCCATGGTCACCCACGCCTCCCCCGGCGACACCTTCTGGGACCTCATCCGCAAGGGTGCCCAGGCCGCCGCCGCCAAGGACAACATCAAGCTCGTCTACTCCAGCGACCCCAACGCCGGCAACCAGGCCAACCTGGTGCAGAACGCGATCGACCAGAAGGTCGACGGCATCGCGCTCACCGCGGCCAAGCCCGACGCCATGAAGGACGTGGTCGCCAAGGCCAAGGCGGCCGGCATCCCGGTCGTCGGCTTCAACTCCGGCCTGGACAACTGGAAGCAGCTCGGCATGCTCGAGTACTTCGGCCAGGACGAGAACATCGCCGGCCAGGCCTTCGGCCGGCGCCTGAACCAGATCGGCGCCAAGCACGCCCTCTGTGTCATCCAGGAACAGGGGCAGGTCGCACTGGAGGCCCGCTGCGCCGGCCTCAAGAAGGGCTTCAACGGCAAGACGGACATCCTCTACGTCAACGGCACCGACATGCCCTCGGTGAAGTCGACGATCACCGCGAAGCTCAAGGCCGACTCCTCCATCGACCAGGTGGTCACCCTCGGCGCCCCGATCGCGCTGACCGCCGTGCAGTCGCTGTCCGACGCGGGCAGCAAGGCCAAGGTCGCGACCTTCGACCTCAACCAGCAGCTCGTCAAGGCCGTCCAGGACGGCACGGTCGAGTTCGCCGTCGACCAGCAGCCGTACCTGCAGGGGTACCTCGCCGTCGACTCCCTGTGGCTGTACAAGAACAACGGCAACTTCAGCGGTGGCGGCACCGCACCCGTGCTGACGGGCCCGGCCTTCATCACCAAGGACAACGCCGACACGGTCGCCGGGTTCGCCGCGAAGGGCACCCGGTGATGAGTGTGCCCCAGCATGCCGAGCCGGCGGTGACCACCCGCACCGTTGATGATCGGCCTCTTCTCCCTGCTGATGCCCTTACGCCGTCCTCGCGATGACCGTCGCCTTCCTGGCCTTCCCTGGTCGCCGGCACCGGGATCCCCTGACCCTCTTGTTCGCATGTCCTAAGGAAACGACCATGACCGTACGTGTGGGAGTGATCGGCGCCGGCTGGATCGGCAAGGAGCACATCCGGCGGCTCACCGACACCATCACCGGAGCCCGCGTCACCGCGGTCACCGACATCGACGCCGCCCGGGCCGCGGAGGCGGCGCCGGTCGGCGCCCGAGTACTACCCGACGGCGCTTCCGTGGTCGCGGCGGACGATGTCGACGCCGTCCTCGTGACGTCCTGGGGCCCGACCCACGCCGAACACGTGCTGAACGCGATCGCCGCCGGAAAGCCGGTGTTCTGCGAGAAGCCCCTGGCCACCACCGCCGAGGACTGTCTGAAGATCATCGAGGCGGAGCAGGCCCACGGCCGCCGGCTGGTCCAGGTCGGCTTCATGCGCCGCTACGACGCCGGGTACCGGCAGATGAAGCAGGTCATCGAGTCCGGCCGGATCGGCGAGCCGCTGATCGTGCACTGCGCCCACCGCAATCCGACCGTCCCGGAGTCGTACACCTCCGCCATGGCCGCCCTGGACACGGCCGTACACGAGGTGGACGTGCTGCGCTGGCTGCTCGACGACGAGATCGTCTCCACCCAGGTGGTCACCCCGCGGGCCACCGGCAAGCGGTTCGAGCACCTGAGGGATCCGCAGATCATGCTGTTCGAGACCGCCAAGGGTGTCCGTATCGATCTGGAGGTCTTCGTCAACTGCCAGTACGGCTACGACATCCAGTGCGAGGCGGTGGGCGAGGAGGGCCTGGTCCGCCTGCCCGACCCGGCCGCGGTCGGTGTGCGCAGCGCGGGACAGCACAGCACGGAGGTGCTGACGGACTGGGTGGGCCGTTTCGCGGACGCCTTCGACACCGAGTTCCGCGAGTGGATCGCGGCGGTCGACGCCGGCAACGAGCCCACCGGCCCCTCGGCCTGGGACGGCTACGCCGCCACCGTCATCACCAGCGCGACCGTCGAGGCCCTGGAGTCCGGCCGCGTCATCGCCACGGACCTCAAGCCCCGCCCCACCTTCTACGGAGGCATCGCGTGAAGATCGCCCTCGACCCGTACATGTTCCGCGCGCTGCCGATCGACGACATGGTGCGCACGGTGGCCGAACTCGGCTACGGGTACATCGAGTTGTCCCCGCGCGACGACTTCATACCGTTCTTCCTGCGCCCGAGGGCGGACGACGGGCGCATCGCGGAGCTGAAGAACTCCCTGCGCACGCACGGCGTCAAGCTGTCCTCCGTGCTCCCCCTCTACAAGTGGTCCTCGCCGGACGAGACCGAGCGGCAGGCCGCCGTGCGGTACTGGAAGCGCATGATCGAGATCACCGCCGATCTCGAATGTCCGCTGATGAACTCGGAGTTCAACGGCCGCCCGGAGCGCGCCGCCGAGAGCGAGGCTGCCTTCTGGGGCTCGCTGGAGGAGCTGCTGCCGCTGTTCGAGCGCGAGGGCATCGCCCTCAACCTCGAAGCCCACCCTGACGACTTCTGCGAGGAGAACACCCCCGCGGTCGACCTCGTCCGGGCGATCAACAAGCCCTGGGTGAACTACCTCTACTGCGCCCCGCACTCCTTCCACCTCTCGGGTGCCGACCCGACGGCGGACATCGCGGCGATGATGCGCTACGCCGGCGACAAGCTCCAGCACGTGCACATCGCCGACTCCTTCAACCACAAGGGGTCCTCGGGTCTGCGGTACATCCTCAACCCGCCGGGCACCACCGCCCGTATCCACCAGCACCTGGACATCGGCCAGGGTGAGGTCGACTGGGACGCCTTCTTCGGCACGCTGCGCGAGCTGGACTTCGACGGCGTGGCCACGGCCTGCGTCTTCGCCTGGGAGGAACGCGCCCGGGAGTCCTCCGCGTTCATGCTGGACCGCATCAGCAAGGAGTTGGCTTCCTGAGGCTGCCGCTCACCGCGCGAGCGGCAGCCAGAGCACCGGGGAGGGCCGGTCAACNNGTTGACCGGCCCTCCCCGGTTCTCACTTCACGCGCGGAAAGAGGCGCTCGACCGCGGCCACCAGTGCGGCGCGGCGGGCCGCGGTGGACGGATCCGCGGCCCGTTCCTCGGCGACGGCGCCGATCTCGGGCTGCCCTGCCCAGGTGGAGGCGATCTGGTTGATCAGCGCGAGGACGTCCACCGGGTCCCAGGCCGGGTCGAGCAGCCCGGCGCGCTGTGCGTCGCGCAGCTGCTCGCACTTGCGGACGATGATCGCCTGGAGGGAACCCGCGACGTCGGCGGTGGAGTCGCCCAGCTCCAGGCGGCCCCAGGTGATCAGGCGGTAGTGGTCGGGGCGAGCCGTGAAGTGGTCGAAGAGGAGGCCGGCGTAGCCGGGCAGGTCCGCCGCGTCCATCTGCGTGGCCTCGGCGAGTGCGGCCAGCTCACGTTCGGCGACGTGGGCGTAGAGGGCCTCCTTGCTGCGGAAGTAGGCGTAGACCCGCTCCTTGCTGGTCCTGGCCTGCTTGGCGAGGCGGTCCACGCGGGCGCCGGCGATGCCGTACCGGGCGAACTCCTCCTGGGCGGCGGCGACGATCCGCTCGCGCGTGGAGTCGACGGAGTCGCCTGCGGCGGCACCGGAGGTCTGACCAGAGGAGGCGGAGCGAGGCATGCCCTCAGGATAGAGGACCAAACCGTTTGGTTTGCATCGGGCCGATCCCCTGCCTAGACTCAAACCAGACCGTTTGGTTTGACCCATAGGGTCGACAACACCCCCCACGAGGAGAGAACTCATGCAGCACCGCCCCCTGGGACAACAGGGCCTGCGCGTCTCGGCACTCGGCCTGGGCGTGATGGGCATGACCATGGCCTACGGCCCCTCGAACGAGGACGAGGGCATCGCCACCATCCGCCGCGCCCACGAGCTCGGGATCGACTTCTTCGACACCGCCGAGTTGTACGGCCAGGGCACCGGCAGCAACGAGGTCCTGCTCGGCAAGGCCGTCAGGGGCTTCCGTGACGACGTGGTCCTGGCCACCAAGTTCGGCTTCGACATGACCGCCGAGCCGTTCGGCTCCGGTGTCGACAGCCGTCCGGAGAACATCCGCAAGGTCGCCGAGAACAGCCTGCGCTACCTGGGGACCGACCGTATCGACCTCTTCTACCAGCACATCTCCGACCCCGATGTGCCCGTCGAGGAGGTCGCCGGAACCGTCGGCGAACTGATCGCGGAAGGCAAGGTGAAGTACTTCGGCCTCAGCAACGTCGGCCCGCAGTACATCCGCCGCGCCCACGCCGTCACCCCGGTCGCCGCCCTGCAGTCCGAGTACTCGGTCTTCGAGCGGGAGCTGGAGGAGAAGATCCTGCCGGTGCTCCGGGAGCTGGGAATCGGCCTGGTGCCGTACGCGCCCCTCGGTCGCGGCTTCCTGTCCGGCGCGGTCAAGCCCGCGAGCGAGTACCCCGAGGGCGACATGCGCCGCTGGGACGAGCGCTGGCAGGGCGAGAACTACACCTACAACCTGCGCGCCACCGAACAGCTCAAGGAGTTCGCCACGGCCAAGGGCCTCACCGTCGCCCAGCTCGCACTGGCCTGGCTGCTCGCCCAGGGCGAGGACATCGCCCCGATCCCCGGCACCCGCAGCCCCGAGCGCGTGGCGGAGAACGCCCACGCCGCCGACGTCCGGCTCACCGAGGCCGACCTGACCCGCATCGCCGAGATCCTCCCCCAGGGCTCGGCGGGCAGCCGCCTGCCGGCCGCGCTGATGCCCAACTTCATCACCGACTGACGGGCCCCGTACCGCGCGCTGCCCGACCTGCCCGGTCCCGCGTCCGACAGGGCGCCGGACCGGGCGGGTGGCTCCGGAGCCTGTGCCGTATGCGCAGGCCCCAGTGACGATCCCGCGCCCACCTTCAACCTGTTGCACCGGGGGCGGGTGCGGGTTGGGGAACGTCGCGCATGTGGCGGAGCGGGGAGAAGAACACGAACCAGCCGGCCGCCCAGGAACCGATGAACGCCAGCCAGAGTGCGGGCCGCACCCCGATCAGCGTGCCGAGCACCCCGCCGAGCACACCGCCGATCGGCAGCGTGCCCCACACGACCCAGCGCACGGCCGCGTTCATCCGGCCCATCAGCTCCGGCGGCGTCACCGACTGCCGGTAGCTGACCTGCGCGACGTTGTACACCAGCGCGGAGAAGCCCGTGACGGCCCAGCCGAGCGGGAACAGCAGCACCCCCCAGCCTCGCCAGGCAGCCGCCGCGATGACCTGCGGTGCGCTGAAGACCAGCATCGACACCCAGATGACCCGCGCCGAGCCGATCTTCTTGGCGAGCCGGCCGGCGAACACTCCCCCGGCGATCGCGCCGATGGCCGAGCCCGCCATGATCAGCCCGGTCAGCGCGGGGCGCACGTGCAGCACCCGGACGAGGAAGACCATCGCCAGCGCCGAAGTCATGCCGGAGAACAGGTTCGCGGTGCCCGCGCACGCCACGACCCTCCGCAGAATCCTGTGCCGGGCGACGAATCCCAGTCCCTCGGCGATCTGACTCCGCAACGTCTCGTCCGCTCGCCGCGGGGGCGGCGGCTCCTCGCGCTTCCTGATGCCGAACAGCGAGACGACCGAGACCGCGTAGGAGATCGCGTCGGCCGTCATCGCCCCCGCGGCGCCGAACGCCGCGACCAGTCCCCCGCCCAGGCCGGGCCCCCCGAGCTGCGCGAACGCCCCGGTGGCCCCGAGCTTGCCGTTGGCGTCCATCAGGTCCTCGGCGCGGACCAGCGACGGCACATAACTCTGGTACGAGACGTCGAAGAACACCGTGCACACGCCGGCGGCGACAGCGACGACGTAGAGCTGCGTCATCGTCAGGGTGCCGAGGGCGGCCGCCACCGGAATCGAGCCGATGATCACCAGGCGGAGAACGTCGCAGACGATCATGACGGAACGCTTGGGGCGACGGTCCACGAGCGCACCTGCGGGCAGCGCGATCACCGCGAACGCCGTTGTGGTGGCGGCGGTCAGCAGCCCGACCTGGAACGTGCTCGCCTTGAGCACGACGACCGCGAACAGCGGCAGTGCGATCTGGGTGACCGCCGAGCCCATCTCGCTGACCGTCTGGCCACTCCACAGCAGCAGGAAATCCCGCTGCCGCCAGAGGCTCGAACCGGCACGCTCCGGCTCGGCATCCGGTAAGTCCTTCGCTACTTCCGGCACAGCACCAACTCCGCTCCCAGATCCACGGCCCGGATCACGCCGCTGATCACCAACACGCCGACACGGTGTTCTTGGTTCTCCCTCACAGGAGTCGGACCGGTCCGTCCGCGGGAGGAAGCTCAGGCAATGGCCAGCGGCGGCGCCGTCGTGCCCCTCACTTCCAGCGAAGGAGTCGCCAGGTCGACCGTGGCGGGCCGGGCCGGGTCCGCGATGCGGTCGAGGAGGTGCTGGGCGGCGCGGCGGCCCACGTCACGGCTGGCGTTGTCCACGGTGGTGAGCCACAGGTGCCGAAGCTGGGAGAGGTACGTGTTGTCGTACCCGACCAGGGACAGGTCCCGGGGTACGACCAGACCGGACGCCTCGGCGGCCGACATGGCGCCGACGCACGTCATGTCGTTGACCGCGAAGACGGCGGTCGGACGCTCCCGGCGGTTCAGGAGCCGGACAGCGGCCCGGTAACCGCCTTCCTCGGTGAGGTCGCCCTGTTCCACCACGGCCGTGTCGGCCAGGCCGTGCTCGCGCATGGTGGCTTCGAAACTGCCGCGGCGCAGGTCACCCACGGCGCCCTGGCCGGCGATGTGGGCGATGTGCCGATGCCCCAGGGCGATGAGGTGCTCGGTGGCCAGACGGGCACCGTGTTCGTCGTCGTTGGCGACGATGTCCACGGCGGGCAGGATGGGCTCCCGGGTGCCGGCCACGACGGTGGGCACACGATCGGCCGCGGTGCGCAGCACCCCGGGGTCCTGCAGGGTGCCGACGGCGATCAGACCGTCCACGCGCAGCTCGGTGAACGTGCGGGTGAGGTCCTCCCCGAGGCGCCGGTTGAGGTGGCCGTCGGCCAGCAGCATGCGCAGACCGCTGTCGTACAACCGCGAGTTCAGCCCGTCGAGCAGCTCCACGAACCAGGGGTTGCGCATGTCGTTCAGCAGCACCCCCACCGTGCGGGTACGGCGCTCGCTGAGGCTGCGGGCGGCGGCGTTGGGCCGGTAGCCGAGTTCCTCGACCGCGGCGAGCACTGCCTGCCGCTTGTCCGGGCGGACGCCTTCCGCGCCGCGCAGCACCAGGGAGACCAGCGACTTCGACACGCCGGCCCGCGCGGCGACGTCGCGGATGGTCGGAGTCCTCATGACGTGGACCGTTCCATAGGGCGGACTCCTTTGTAAAGGTCTTGACACGTGCGGAGATGCCCTCCACTGTGTGGCCGAAGGTTTGTGGACCGGTCCAAAAAGGGGCAGTCATGGTGAGTACGCTCGGCGTCGCCGTCGTGGGGTTCGGCTGGATGGGACGGGTGCACACCCAGGCGTACAGCCGGATCCGGCACCACTATCCGCAGTCGGCCCGTCTGCCCGAGCTGGTGACGGTGGCCGAGGAGGTGCCGGGCCGGGCCGAGGAAGCGGCCGCGCAGTTCGGGTTCGTGTCGACGACCCGGGACTGGCGGGAGGTCGCCGCCGACCCCCGCGTGCAGGCGGTCAGCATCACCGCACCGAACTTCCTGCACCGGGAGATCGGTGTGGCGATGGCCCGGGCCGGCAAGCACATCTGGATCGAGAAGCCGGTCGGTCTGACAGCGGAAGACGCCGGCGCGGTCGCCGACGCGGTCGCCAAGGCCGGTGTCCAGGGCACGGTCGGCTTCAACTACCGCAACGCGCCGGCCGTGTCGTACGCCCGTGAGCTGATCGCCTCCGGTGAGATCGGCACGGTCACGCACGTCCGCATCCGTCTCTTCAGCGACTACGCCGCCCACCCGGAAGGCGCCCTGACCTGGCGCTACGAGCGAGGGCGCGGCGGCAGCGGCGTACTCGGCGACCTGGCCTCGCACGGGGTCGACCTGGCCCGTTTCCTGCTCGGCGACATCGCGTCGCTCGCCGCCGACACCGCCGTCTTCATCCCCGAGCGGGCCCGCCCCACCGGCGCGACCGCGGGCCACACCCGTGCCACGGGCGGCGAGTTGGGCCCGGTCGAGAACGAGGACTACGTCAACTGCCTGCTCCGCTTCGCCTCCGGCGCCCGGGGTGTCCTGGAGGCCTGCCGGGTCTCGGTCGGCGAGCAGAACAACTACGGCTTCGAGGTGCACGGCACCAAGGGCGCGGTCTTCTGGGACTTCCGGCGCATGGGCGAACTGGGCGTGAGCCGCGGCACGGCCTACCAGGATCAGCCCGTCAGCACGGTGTACGTGGGCCCCGGCCACGGCGAGTACGGCGCGTTCCAGCCCGGCTCGGCCACCAGCATGGGCTACGACGACCTGAAGGTCATCGAGGCCCACCACTTCCTCCGCTCCATCGCCGACGGCACCGCACACGGGCCGACGCTGGAGGACGCGGTGCGCAGCGCCGCCGCCCTGGACGCCATGAGCCGGTCGGCCGAGCAGGGATGCTGGGTGAGCCTGGCATGAGGACGGTACGGATCGGAGTCGTCGGCGCCGGCACGCCACTGACGTACCTCGAACCCCGCAGCGCCCACGACGCCCTGCACTTCGAGGCCGCCGACGTGGCTCGCTGCGTCGCCGCGGGCCGCCTCCAGTCCGCGCACCGGCCGCTGGACGACTCGGTCACCACGCTCCGGGCCATGGACGGCATCCGCGGACTCTGCGGCATCTCCTTCCCCTCGTAGGGGCAGGGACGGCGCAAGGGCAGGGGTGGCGCCAGAGCAAGGGTGACGCCCGGGCAGAGGTGGCACCCATCAGGACAAAATCCTCCAATGTAATAAATTCGTGCCATGGGGATCGACGTCGACACCTTCCTGACCGAGATCGCGCTCCGGCTCCGGCGGCGCTCGGATGAGCTGGCCACCCGCATGCTCGCGCGTACGCGCGAGGAGATCCCCACCGTGTGGGCCCATGAAGACCTCGCGAACCTGGCCACGCAGGCGTTCCAGCAGCACGTCGACACCGTGCTGTCCTTCATCGAACACAGGCTCGACACCTCGGGCGTCCAGGCTCCGCCCGCCGCGGTCGGCTTCGCCACCCGTCTTGCCGAGCACGGCGTACAGATCAGCGAGCTGCTGCGCACCTACCGGCTCGGCCACGCCACCGTGCTCGACCTGCTGCGGGAGGAGACGAGCCACCTCACCACCGACCCGAAGGTGCGCGACGCGCTGACCGAAATCCTGATCGCAGGCACGTTCGACTATGTCGACCGCACCTCGGAACAGGCGGTCACGGCGTACCAGCGCGCGCGTGACAGCCGGCTGCAGCGGCGGCTCATCGTGGTCAACGAGGCGAGCCGACGGATCGGCACCAGCCTGGACATCGCCCGCACCGCTCAGGAGCTGGCCGAACTGGGAACCGACCATCTGGCCGACTTCGTCACCGTCGATCTCCTCGACGCCGTACTCCGCGAAGAGGGCCCGGTTCCGGCGCAGGACGTCATGGTGCTGCGCCGCATCGCCCAGCACTCGGTCCTGGCGGGCTGCCCGGAGTCGGTGGTGCCGACCGGCCACACGCACAGCTTCCCGCGGGGATCGGGCCCCGATCGCGCCCTGGCCACCGGGCATCCACTGCGCTACCGCATCACGTCCACCGACCTCCCGGCTTGGCTCGCGGGCTCCGAAGCCCGCAGGCGCGCCGTCAGTGTCTTCGGCATGCGTGCGATGCTGCTGATCCCGCTCTGGGCCCGGGGCAGCCCCCTGGGCGTCGCCCAGTTCTTCCGGCACCGTGACGCGACGCCGTTCGACGACGACGATCTGCTCCTGGCCCAGGAGATCACCTCCAGGGCGGCCGTCTACATCGACAACGCCCGCCGGTACACCCACGAACGCGCCACCGCCCTGGCCCTCCAGCGGAGTCTGCTCCCGAACCGCGTGCCCCGGCACGGCGCCGTCGAGACGGCCTCCCGCTATCTGCCCTCCGGCGCCCGGGCCGGTGTGGGAGGCGACTGGTACGACGTGATCCCGCTCTCCGGGGCCCGGGTCGCCCTCGTCATCGGTGACGTGGTCGGCCGTGGTCTGTACGCCTCGGCCACGATGGGGCGGCTGCGCACGGCCGTGCGGACGCTCGCCGACATCGACCTGATGCCGGACGAACTCCTCACCCATCTCGACGACGTGGTCATCCGGATGCAGCACGAGGAGAGCCAGGACTGCGACGAGATCAGCGCCACCTGCCTCTACGCGGTCTACGATCCCGTCTCGCGGATCTGCTCCCTGGCCAGCGCCGGACACGTGTTGCCCGCTGTGGCGCTGCCGGCGGCCGACGGCGATCCCGCGGGCCGGCCGCGGGTGCACTTCGCGGACGCGCCGATCGGCCCGCCCCTGGGTCTGGGCGGGCTGCCCTTCGAGACCGCCCAGGTCGAGCTGCCGGAAGGCAGCCTCCTCGCCCTCTTCACGGACGGGCTCGTCGCGGGCCCCGGCCCCGGCCGGGACCCGGGCGGCGGACTGGCCAGGCTCTGTGACGTCCTGGCCCGGTCCGGTGCCTCGTTGGAGGACACCTGCGACCGGCTTCTGGAGAACCTGCTCCCCTCCCGGCCGACGGATGACGTCGCCCTCCTCCTGACCCGCACACACACGCTGGACGCCGACCACGTCAGCACCCTGGAGCTGCCCTCGGATCCGACGATGGTCTCCCGGGCGCGCGCCCACGCGATGGGCCGACTGGCCGCCTGGAACCTGGACGAACTGGCCTTCAGCACGGAACTCATGGTCAGCGAACTCGTCACGAACGCGATCCGCTACGGACGAGAGCCCATCAGCCTGCGCATGATCCTCCAGTCCACGCTGACCTGCGAGGTCGCGGACGCCGCCAGCACGGCTCCCCATCTGCGCCGGGCCAGGACCTTCGACGAGGGCGGCCGCGGCCTGTTCCTCGTCGCCCAGCTCGCCGAGAACTGGGGCACCCGGTACACCCGCGAAGGGAAGGTGATCTGGGCGGAACAGCCCCTGCCCGGCTCTTCTTTTTCTTCCCCGCGGCGTTGACGATGATCTCCTTCTTCCGGTCGGTGATGTGCAGCCGTCCGGCGTCGTCGAGGTGCCCGATGTCCCCGGTGCGCAGCCAGCCGTCGGCGGTGTACAGCTCGGCGGTGGCGTCCGGCAGGTTGCGGTAGCCGGGTGTGTTGCCGGGGCTCTTCAGCTCGATCTCGCCGTCCTCGGCGATACGGACCTGCGCCCCGTGCAGGGGCAGACCCACGCTGCCCCGGCTCTGGCCGCCGAGCCGGTCGCCCACGGACACACCGGCGGTCTCGGTGAGCCCGTATCCGTTGTGGATGTAGATGCCGAGCGAGGCGAAGAACGCGGCGACGTCCTCGCGCAGGACGCCCTCGCGGGCCAGTTCGGCGGCGGTGCGGAGTCGCGCCGGGACGGGGGCGTCGTCCACTCTCAGGCCCCACTCCTGCGCCAGGGTCGCCCGGTCGGCTTCGAGAGCCTGCCGGTGGGCGTCCATGAGCGACGAGTCCAGGAACGCCTTGGCGCCCTGGGCGAGTTTCTCCCAGACGCGGGGCACCGCCATGAAGGTGCTCGGCCGGTGCCGGGTGAGGGCGTCGAGCAGGTCCTTGGTGTCGGGCAGGCAGTGGATGTGGCCGCCCAGTTCGAGGGAGACGTAGATGCTCCAGAGCCGCTCGGCCACATGGGCGAGGGGCAGTGAGGAGATGGCCCGGTAGTCCCGGTCGAAGGCGCCGGTGCGCACCATGGCCTGCGCGTCCCACAGCAGGTTGTGGTGGGTGAGGGTGACCCCTTTGGACAGGCCGATGGTGCCTGACGTGTAGATGTAGGTGAGGGGGTCGTCGGGCTTCAGGGCGCCGACGCGGCGTTCGATCTCCTGGGCGAGGGCGGCTCGATGCTCGGCGCCGGAGGCGAGCAGGTCCGCCCAGGGTGTCGCCGCCGGATCCGGCGAGGCCGTCCCGAATCCGCCGGTCCGCTCGGGCAGGACGATCAGGTGCGGGGTGTGCTCCCTGACCCAGGGCACCTTCTCGATCCGCTCCCTGGCGCCCTCCTCCACGACGATCAGCTGCGGTTCCGCGTCGCCCACCACATGGTCCAACTGCTCGGTGGAGAGCGTCTGGTAGAGGCTGACGAAGGGCGCGCCGCAGTGGGAGGCGGCCAGGTCGGCCGCGAGGTGTTCGACGCGGTTTCCCGCGAGGATCGCGACCGTCCGGCCCGGTTCGAGTCCGAGTCGCAGATACCCGGAGGCCACGTCGAGCACGAGTGCGCGGTACTGCTGCCAGGTCAGGACGGTCGTGCCGCCGTCGGCCGCGCGCCACGACACGGCGGGGTACGTCGCCCGGTCCGCCGCGCGGGCGGCGAGGAGTGCGGGAAGGGTGCCCGGTGTGCCCCAGCCCTCCGGGGGCTCCTTCGGGGCCGCGGCGCCCATCACTTGCCTTCGAAGACGACGTCGGCGTGGTTCTCCAGGAACTCCCGCGAGCCCTGACGGAGCAGCAGGCCCACGCCGTGCTGCATGTCGCGGGTCTCGAACAGCGGGATGGCGGCGTCCAGGAGGTAGCGGTCGGTCGCGCGCGGGCCGTGCGCGAGGGAGTGGTGCACCAGGGCCTTGCTGACGGCGTGCGCCCGGGTCGGTCCCTTGGCCAGGCGCTGGGCCCAGGCCAGGGCGTCCTCCCGCAGCCGGTCGGCGGGTACGACACGGTTGATGATGTTCCACCGCTCGAACGCCTCGGCCGGGTACTGGTCACCGGAGAAGACGATCTCCAGGGCACGGGCCGAGCCGCAGCGTTCGGCGAGGCGGTAGACGCCGCCGAGGAAGGTCGCGGCACCGATCAGGGCCTCGACCTACGCGAACCGGGTGCCCTCGGCGGCGATCACCAGGTCGGCCGCGAGGGCGATCTCCAGTCCGGCGGCCAGGCACAGCCCGTGCACCGCCGCGATCACCGGGAACGGTGCGTCCTCGATCGCTCCGATCAGCGGCAGGACCTCCTCGAACATCTCCCGGGCCTCGACGGCGGTGCGTTCCGCGAAGAGGTTCACATCGGCGCCGCCGGAGAAGATCGGGCCGTCGGCCTGGATCACCATGGCCCGCTTGCCCTCGGTGCGTGCGCGGCGCAGGCCTTCCGCCAGGCCGTCGGTGATGCCGGCGTCGAAGAGGTTGGCCGGTGGATTGGCCAGGGTCACGACGGCGACGTCACCGATCGCCTCGTACTTGGTGTGGCTCATGCGTGTCTCCCTACTGGTCGTCATCGACTCATGGGGTTTCGACAGAGCGGGGCGGCTCCCCACGGCGGCTGAACTAAATCGGCTGAGCTAAATCGTCTAGACTGAACCGTCAAGTAACAAAGAAGCCCGAGGTCCGCACAGGGGCGCGACTATGCTTGAGCCTTCGAAATAGGGTGTGCAGCACCCCGAAGCCATCAGGAGTGTCGGTGAGCCCGCAGCAGCGGACAGAGATGTCCCACAAGGAGCGCCTGCTCAGGCAGGGGATGAAGCACTTCTACGCGTACGGCTACCACGGCACGACCGTGGACTCCGTCCTGGCGGCATCCGGCGTCCCGAAGGGCTCCTTCTACCACCACTTCGGCTCCAAAGAGGCGTTCGGCAAGGCCGTGCTCAAGCTCTACATGCAGTACCAGCTGAACCTGCTGCACAAGTGGATCGAGCAGTCCGACCTGCCCACACCGGAGAAACTGACCGGCTACTTCGACGAGATGGTCGACGAGTTCATCAGGTCCGGCTACCAGCGCGCCTGCCTGGCCGGCAAGTTCTCCACCGAGGTGTCCGCCACCTCCGAGACCTTCCGTGCCCAACTCGACAGCGACCTGCGCGACTGGCGCACCTTCCTCGTCACCGCGCTCGCCCGCGGCCAGGAGCAGGGCGACGTCCGCAAGGACCGGTCGGCGGAGGAACTCGCGGACGCGCTGCTGGCGTTGATGCAGGGAGCCTTCGTCATCGCGCTCTCCTCGCGCAACGAGGAGTCGCTGCGGGCCGTGAGCACCACGATCCCGCTGCTCGTCGGTACGTCTCCTGCCGCCATGTGAGGCGCCGGCCTCCGGCCGGCACCGATCCCGCACGACAGGCGAGGTCAGCGAGTGGCGCCGCTGTCGAGGTGAGCGAAGAAGTCGAGCAGCGCCGCGTTCACCTCGGCAGGGCGTTCCTGCTGGGTCCAGTGCCCGCACCCGGGCAGCGTCAGCTGGGCGTGCAGACGGGGCGCCACCTTGCCCACGTCGGCGCGGACGCCTCCGGGGCCGCGCAGCGCTGTGACCATGTCGCGGTCGCCCACCACATACAGGGCGGGAACGTCGATCCCGCGCCCCTGGAACGCGGCCAGCAGCTCGTGATTACGCTCGATGTTCCGGTACCAGTTGAAGGCGCCGGTGAAGGCATCCGCGCCGTGCAGGGCGAAGTCCTCCGCGTAGGCGCGGATGTCGTCCTCCGTCAGCCATGCGGGCAGTGCGGGCGGTTCGGGCATGGTGTCCAGGGGGGTCATGCCCTCGGGGATGACCCACGGCCGGGGCTGCTGTGCGCGCGGGTTGTCGCCGGAGGCGCCGTACAGGACCCGGCGGAAGGAAGAGGCGATGTCCTTGGCGAACTCGGCATCGACCACGCCGGGCTGCTGGAAGTAGATCTGGTAGAACCGCTCGCCGTACAGGGTGCGGGTGATCGACGGGGGTACGAGTCCCGTGGGAAGCACCGGCGGGACGCTCAGCCCGGCCACACCGCTGACGACGTCCGGGCGCAGCATCGCGGTGACCCAGGCGACGGGTGCCCCCATGTCGTGGCCCACGAGGATCGCCCGCTCCTCGCCCAGTTCCCGGATCAGGGCGACCACATCGCCGACCAGATGGAGCATGGTGTAGGCGGTGACGTCCGCCGGCTGCTCGCTGCGGGCGTAGCCCCGCTGGTCGGGGGCGACCACCCGATAGCCCGCGGCGGCGAGCGGCTCGAACTGGTGCCGCCAGGAGTACCAGCTTTCGGGCCAGCCGTGCAGAAGCAGCACGAGCGGGCCTTCCCCCTGCTCCGCGATGTGCAGTCGAACGCCATTGACGTCGATGTGGCGGTGGATGAGCTTCCCGCTCATGGGGGACCTCCTGCCTAGCGCCCAGCATGGGAAACCGAACGGTTTCTCGCTACGGTAAACCGATCGGTTCCGAGGCTCAAGTCGAGAAACCCGAAAGGGCTTGCGCCGCGACAGGCGCCGCAAGCAGCGGCTTGGAGCGCAGCTCGCACCGTGACGCCGGAGATATCACCCAAATACAATTCATATAACTATGCCCGATATTGTCGGCAAAAGAGAGGTGCGGCCATGGATGGTATTGCCGACATGGGAGGAGCCCCGGGCTGGGGCTCCATGCATCCGCCGAGACGGGATGAACCTGTTTTCGCAGAGCCCTGGGAGAGCCGGGCATTCGCGCTCGCGATCCTCTCGAACCGGGTGTCCGGGGGAAACCTGGACTCCTTCCGGCACGCACTGGAGCGCCTGGACCGAGCGCACTACATCGACGACGGCTACTACGGGCGCTGGCTCAACGCCGGAGAGCTGAGACTCCTCGACAGCGCCGTCTTGGCACCTGGCGCGGTCGACGCCCGCGCCCGCAACCTCCGCGGCGAGCACGTGGAGGAGCCCCCGATCCCGGAGCCGGCCAAGCCCGACTACGCGCCGACCGCCGAGGGCACGCTGCGCTCCCTCGACACCGCGCCCGCCTTCGCCGTCGGCGAGCGCGTGCGCGCCAAGGACATGTCGCCTTCCGGACACACCAGACTCCCGCGCTACGTACGAGGGCATGTCGGCGTTGTCGACATCATCCAGCCCGCCGGCGTGCTGCCGGACACCAACGCGCACTTCCAGGGCGAGAACCCGCAGTACGTCTACTCGGTGCGCTTCGACTCACATGACTTGTGGGGCACCGACGCCGAGCCGTTCGAGCTCACCGTAGAACTGTTCGAGAGCTACCTGGAGACCACCTCATGACCACCACCGCTGGATCGACCGAGCACCTTCCCCCGGCCCTGCGCACCGAGGCGCTCGAGCAGTTGCTCACCGAGCGGGGCCTGATCGACCCGAAGGCCATGAACGGGCTCATCACCACCTATGAGACCAACATCGGACCGCTCAACGGCGCGAAGGTCGTCGCCAGGGCCTGGACGGACCCCGAGTACCGTCGCCGACTGCTCGAGGACGGCACGGCCGCCATCAAGGAACTGGGCTTCGGAGGGTTCCAGGGCGAGCACATCGTCGTGGTGGAGAACACCGCGACCACGCACAACGTGGTGGTCTGCACGCTGTGCTCGTGCTACCCCTGGCCGGTGCTCGGCCTGCCGCCGAGCTGGTACAAGGATCCCGCTTACCGCGCCCGGATGGTGAAGGAACCGCGCGCGGTACTGTCCGAGATGGGACTCGAGTTGGCCGACGACGTACGGATCACCGTCCGCGACTCCACCAGCGAGGTGCGCTGGCTGGTGCTGCCCGAGCGGCCGTCCGGCACGGAGCATCTGACCGAGGAAGAACTCGTGCCTCTGGTGACGAGGGACGCAATGGTCGGCGTGGCCAAGGTGGCGGCACCATGAGCGCGCCTCTGGACATCGAGGGCCCCGCCGCACCGCCCCGCTCCAACGGCGAACTGGTGTTCGCCGAGCCGTGGGAGAGTCGCGCCTTCGGGATGGCCGTCACCCTGTACGACGCGGGAGCGTTCACCTGGCCGGAATTCCAGGCCGCACTGATCGCCCGGATCGCCGCCTGGGAAGCCTCGGCGGAGCGGGGCGAACCGTACAACTACTACAGGCTGTGGCTGGCCGCCCTGGAGGATGTGCTCACGGGCTTGTGCGCCGTGTCCACGGACGAGGTCACCGCGCGCGCCCAATCCCTGGCCCAACGCACCCCCGGCCACGACCACCGTGACCACTCCGACCACCCAGGCATCACCCCCCCTGTGCGGCGCTGAGTGTGTAGGTGGTTCCGACGCTGGTCTGCACCCATGCGTCCGGGAGGGCTGCGGCGAGGGTGTGCTGGGCGCGCCAGCCGGTGCAGTGACCGGGGACGATCAGTTCGGGTGCGAGTTCGGTGAGCGCGGCCACCGTCGGGCCGATGACCGGCTCGAAGGCGGGGCCGCTCAGGTGGAAGCCGCCGATGAGGGCCAGCAGTTCGCCGACGCCGGTCAGCCTCATGGCGTGCCGGATGATGTTGACCACTCCGGCGTGGCCGCACCCGGTGATGATGACAAGCCCCCGGCCGCGCACGTTGATGACGAGTGCCTGGTCGTCGATGACGGCGGGGTCGTGCCGCCAGCCGTTCCCGTCCCAGGCTTGGTGTGCCTGCGGCATGCCGTGCTCGAACTCGGTGACGCGGTCCACCTCGCCGGTGATCAGGATGCCGCCGGCCAGCAGCGACGGGTGCCGCCGCTCGATCACCTCGAACCCTTCGCGTTCCAGGGCACCCCGTGACAGCGTGGGCATCTCCAGACCCTGTCCGGCGGGTAGTACCAGGCGACGGCGGGTCCAGACCGCGGGGTGGACGGTCAGCGGCAGGCCCGAGCGCCCGCGCAGCCGGGCCAGGCCGTCGAAGCCGCCCGCGTGGTCGAAGTGTCCGTGGCTGAGCACGACGCCCTGCAGGCCGCCGACATCGATGCCAAGACGCTCGGCGTTCACCGCCAGCCCGTCCGGCGACGCGCCGGTATCGAACAGCAGCGTGCTGCTCGCGTTCCCGCTTCGGACGGTGACCAGGGCGGAGAAGCCGTGCTCGGCACGCAGCCCCGCGAGGGCCTCGCCGTCGGCGAACTGCCGCGCGGCGGTGCGCCCGGCACCCATCGACGCCCGCGTGACGCCTTCGGCAGAGACCAGCAGGGCGTCGAAGGTGTTGTCGACCATCGTCGTGATCCTGACCTCGTCGACCTCGGGCAGCGCCACCGGGTCGACAGCCGGTCCCTCCGCGACCCGAGGCGCTGACCACGCCGCCTCGGCCGCCGAGCGCCCGTGATCGTCGCACATGCTAGAAAGCGCCTCCCCGCCGATACGACCGGCCAGGGAAGCGGATCCTGGCGCAAGCCGCAGGCCCACGGCGGTCACGCCGGCCGGAACGGCCGCAGGCGCGGTGCGGTGTCATGCTTCCACTCGCGCGGGCGGTACGACGACGTCGATGAGCCCGGTGGCCACGTCGTACACGAGCCCTGAGACGAAGACTCCGGCCGGAAGCTTCCGCTTGAGGGTTTCGACGTCGACGCGGACGGCGGCGACCGGGTCGGTGACCGCCTTGGCGTCCAGGTCTCCGGCCGGAACTTCGAAGTAATCGGCCAGCAGCTCGGGGAACGCGGCCAGGTCCGTGATCCCGCAGTCGGTGTGGTGCAGGACCGCATAGTGGATGTCGCCCGGGCGAGGGCCGCCCGCGCGGGCCTGGACGACCTTCGAGAGCATCTCCAGCGTCCGGAGTGTCGCGGGCGTGACCCGCCCTCCGACGTTGCGCATCACCGCTGCCTCGCCGAGCTTGAGCCCGAGCACGTCGGACGGGTCGACACGAGGGTCGACACATCCGATGACCGTCAGACTGCCACTGGGCATGAGCCTGAGGTCGGCGAATGATCCGCGTTCGGCGAACCCGGCGTTCCGCTTGGCCAGCTCGTCCGTGTCGATCACTGTGACGGTAACCCCTTCTTGCTCTGGGCCTGGAGTCCCGGTGACGCCGACGGCGACTTCCCAGTGCCGCCCATCGTGGCCCGCCGCTGCCTCCCTTGCCACTCGGCTTTGCGGCAAATCGTGATCATGCAGGTCAACGCGTTGCGTGATCCGACACGGCGAGTGGGCGCCAAGGTGCGATGCGTACCTGAGGGCCGTCACCTCTCCGGGCACCAACCGCCGCAAGATCAGGAAGTGGCTGGACACTCTCGCCCTCGGTGGCGAACGCCCACGGCGCCGCACCGCCACCCTCGAAGCGGCCTGAGGCGTCCTCCTGAGCGCGGATCGCCACACACACAGGGGCCGCAACCGCTTCAGCGGCTGCGGCCCCTGCCTGTCCGCTCCGGCTACGCCGGAACCGCGGTCTTCGTCTGCTCCGCGGCTTCACTCGGGATGCGGTGCAGCCCCTTGCGGTCGTAGAGGCGGGTCGCGCCGAAGCCGAAGAGCAGGGCGAGGGCCAGGCCGACGGCCATCATGATCCAGCCGCGGGTCAGACCCGCGTCGCCCTGGGCGTCGTAGTACAGGATCGAGCGGACACCACCGGTGATCTGCCGCAGCGGCTCGAACTCCGACAGCCAGCGGTAGAAGTCCGGCAGCGCGTACAGGGGCGTGGTCGCGCCGGCCGTCGGCACCGCCATGGCGATGTAGATCAGCGTGACGAACAGCATGCCGGGCGTGCCGAAGACGGCCAGGAGGGTGAGCGCGCCGATACCGCACACCGCGATGGCGGTCACCGAGTACAGCCACAGCAACGGCAGGTGCGAGGCGTCCATGCCCATGATGCCGACGGCTCCCGCCAGCACCAGGCTGCCCATCACCAGGGACAGTCCGAGCATGATCGTGCTGCTGATGGCCAGCGTCTGCACGCGGGTGGCCCGCAGCAGTGGACGGTGGATGCGCAGCGGACCCATGTCGTTGTGGGTGTAGCCCAGGGCGTGGTCGACCTGGCCGCTGATCACGTTGGCCGCGAGCATGCCGCAGACGACCAGGACGAGCGAGTAGTAGAACGCCGTCAGGCCCATACCGCTGTGCGCGTCGAGCGGATGCCCGTCCTTCACCGTCACCGCCGCCGGGTCCGCCAGCAGGACGCGTGCGGCCGCGGGGAGCTTGCCCTTGTGCACCTCGGCCTGCGCCGTCAGCTGCTTGCCGATCTGCAGGGAGGACGACTCGGCGGCCTGTGTCGTCGCGGCCCGGGCCAGACTCGACCCCAGGCTGCCCGCGGACTGGTTCGTCAGCACCGTCAGTGTCGGCCGCTCGGTCGCGGCACTTTTGGGACTGGTCAGGCCGGCCACGGAGGCACTGAAGTCGGCGGGGACGACCAACGCGCCGAACAGCTTCCCCTGCCCCAGCTCCTCCTCGGCCTTCTTCTGGCTCATCACCTTCCAGTCGATCTTGTCACCACCCGCGGTGGACTTCTCGACCGACCGGGTGATCTGCGCCCCCAGGTTCAGCTTCTTGCCGCCCGCCGCCGCCCCCTTGTCGGCGTTGACCAGGCCTACAGGCAGTTTGTGCAGGTGACCGGCGGGATCGATGTTGGCACCGACGTAGAACACGGTGAACAACACCGCCAGCACACCGACGATCACGCCGTTCGCGATCCACAGACGCGGTACGCGCAGAACGCGGAAGGGATTGAGGCCGTTCAAGAGTCACTCCGATGAGTTCGGCGGGGCGGCAGCACGCACGGACCGGACTTGGAAACCGATCGGTTTCGCCCTACCGTAAACCGAACGGTTTCCCAGTTCAAATCGAAGGCGGCCGGATCGCACGCCCCCCGGCTGCACGTTGACGGAAGAACCACCCGCATGCCCCGCTTGCTGATCGTCGACGATCACGCCCTCAGTAGCCGAGCCCTCAGCATGGCCATGGCCGGCCTTCCGGGCCTCCAGGTCGTCGGCGAGGCCACCCGCCACGACGCCGTCCACCGAAGCGCGCGGCTCGGCCCGGACATCGTCGTCTGGCACACGGAAGACCTCGACCGCGAAAGCCTCGGCATCATCCGCGGCATCAGCGCCCGCCCGGCCTCCGGCCGCGTGCTGGTGCTGTGCGGGGCCGACCTCGCGCCGCTGGCGCGCCAGGCACTTCATGCGGGTGCCAGCGGCTTCCTGCCCGACAACTCACGGCGATCCGTGCCGTGTCCGTCGGCGGTGCCGCGATCTCCCCGCGCCTGACCCGCGACCTGATCGAGTTCTTCAGAGGTGGGCCCCTCGACGCGTTGCGTGAACGGCATCGACTCGACACCCTCACCTCGCGTGAACACGAGGTTCTCGCCGCCATGGCACGCGGATGGACCAACACGGAGATCGCCCGGCACATGCGCCTGGCTCCGACGACGGTCAAGACCCACGTCAGCAGAATCCTGACCAAGACAGGCGCACGCGACCGCCTGCAGGCCGTCGTCCTCGCCCTCAACGCGCCCGGGTGTGAGTAGTTGAGGTGCAGGAAATCCCGGTGAGATTGATCTTGTTCGGGTTCGCCTAATTCGCGGGCGCTTCGAGCTGGTGGGGGAGGGCGCCCGCGCGCAGCTCTCGAAGGTCGGGGATGTGGTTGTAGAGGGTGCCCGGGGAGACGCCCAGGAGCTTGGCGATCGAGGTGATCGAGCGGCCAGGGTCGGGCAGGAGGTCGCGGGCGGCACGGATGACTTCGTCGGTGGCGACGCTGGGGCGTCCGCCGACGCGGCCGCGGGCGCGGGCGGCAGCCAGGCCCTCGTTGGTGCCGATGACGATGAGTTCGCGGATGAACTCCGCGAGGGCGGCGAAGACGTGGAAGACGAGACGGCCGCCGGGCGTCGTGGTGTCGAGGTTCTCGTGTAGTGAGGTGAAGCCGATCCCACGCTTCCGCAGGTCGGCCACCATGTTGATGAGGTCCTGGAGGCTGCGGCCGTAGCGGTCGAGTGAGGGGACCACAAGGGTGTCGCCGGAATCGAGGAAGGCGTGGCACGCCTTCAGCTCGGGGCGGAGCGCGTTCTTGCCGGACTTCTTGTCCGCGAAGATCTTCCGGCACCCGGCGGCGGTGAGCGCGTCGAGCTGCCGTTCGAGCTTCTGCCCGCCAGTGGAGACCCGGGCGTATCCGGCCCCGGTCTCCTATCCCTGACCCACGGTGCAAAGTAGCGGGACGCTCATGCGCTGGTCTGCCTGTGCCGCCGCTCCTCGCAGTCGTCCCAGGCGATCTCGTTCTTGATGGCGTGGTTGGCGCTGGCGCCGGAGCACGCGGAGCAGAGGACCAGCACGGTGACGTGGGAGCAGTAGGTCACGTCGGGCAGGTCGCTTCCGTCTAGCGCTTCGTACTGCTCGCAGGCCCGGTCGAGGCAGTCCCACGGGCCGACGGGCAGTCTTCGAACGCCATCTGGCGGCCCACGTGCATCGTCCTCGTGGCCACGGAGGACGAGGCCCGGAAGATCGCTAGCCGTGAATGGGTGGGGATGGGGCTGTGACCCCGGCGGGCCCGACCCGGTGATGAACTCACCTGGGTCGGGCGCGCGCTTGCTCAATCCGCCCGTCGTCCGACGTGCCGCGCGAGAGCCGGATCGTCCCGTCATCTCGTGGCTCGAAAGCGATGTCGAGCACGGCCCCCACGGCCTCACGCGTCGAAGCGTCAGCAGGTGCTCCTGAGTGAAGACGACCTCGCCTCTCAGTATCAGGAACATATACCTACAGAGCGTCACGAATCACCGATTGTGACATGGCTTCTCACCAGCATCGAGGAATTGCAGATCGAGCTGTGTGCCGGGCTGGAAAGACTTCAGCTGCGGGAGCGCAGTATGCGGCGCATCCTGTCGGCCTGGTCCAGGAGGTTCGTGCGGACGACCGGGACAGCCTCTGCCGCCAGGTCTTCCGCTCGTCCCACGAAGGTCAGGTCGATACCGAACAGCGGGAAGAGCCATTTGGTGTAGGTCCTCGCCGGCACGGTTCCGCTGTGGTGGATGGTTGGCACGAGATCGAGGTAGGCCTCCGCGTGGGGCCTCAGCAAGTCGTCCTGGCCGGCGCTCCAGAACAGTGCCGCAACTGAGTGGACCGAAGCGATAGGCACCGCGCGGTCCGTCACCAGCCTCTGCCACACCGCTTTCTTCTCGGCCGCGTCCGGGGTCGCAGCGCTGACCTGGAGCCTGCTGACCCACGCATCGGGATCCGGGTCGCGGTCGAGCAGGGCCTGAGCCTCGGCTGCGGTCGGGCTTCCGAGCTGAGCCTTGCGCACCAGAGCTCGCCACTGGAGATCGATGTCCTCCCCGGCCTCGGTCTGGAGCCAAGCCACCTCCTCCACCTCGGCCGCAGTGCGAGCGAAGCCGCGCAACGCCGCTTTGCGGTAGGCGCCGACGCCGGAGAGGCTGCGGCACGCCGCAGCCACTGCTCGCAGCAACTCGTCCCGATCCGACTCCGGGCTCCACAGATCCGCGGCCTCGACAGCCAGGTTGAGATACGGCTCGATCACCGACGCGGACGTCTCGACAGCCAGCACTCCAATCAGGCACTGCACAGCTTCGGCGGCTGTCGCCTCGCCGTTGATCAGCATGTCCCAGGCCGTGGTGACGGCGACACCTCGCGCGGTCGCGGTGGGCAGGCGGGCGGCGTTGCGGAAGAACGCGTCTCTGGTCGTGGCGTCAGGTCTCGTCGAGGCGAAGGTCAGGTCTTCATCGTTGACCAGATACAGGTCGGCTCCTGCTGGCAGGTCGAGCCGGGTCCGTTCGCCCGCTACCTCGACTGCGACGAGTGCCATCCGCTCAAGATGATCCCCGGAACCCTCGTAGGCGCCGACGGCAAGCACATGCGGGCGCGGCCGGCCCCCCGGACCCTGGGCGACCAGGGTGAACCCGTCTGTGTCGCGGTCGAGAGTCAGCCGGTCGGTGCCCGCTGTTTCCAGCCATCCCGCACGCCACTGGTCCAGGTCACGTCCGCTGGCATCGGCGACCGCATCGATCAGGTCCTCCAGCGTGGTGTTGCCCCAGGCATGCGTGGCGAAGTAGCTGGTCAGACCCGCCGAGAAGTTTGCCTCGCCGACATATGTCATCAGCTGGTGCAGCACGGACGCGCCCTTGGGGTAGGTGATGGCGTCGAAAGTCGCTGCGGCCTCGGAGACGTCGCGGACCTGCTGGCGGATCGGGTGCGTCGTCGGTCCCTGGTCCATGAAATACGCTTTGAGTTTCTCGCCGGCCAGATGTGCCGTCCAGGCATCGGTGTACGACGTCACGCTCACCGCGGCCCAATTACTCGCGAACTCCGCGAACGCCTCGTTCAGCCACAGGTCGTCCCACCAGCGCATCGTGACGATGTTGCCGAACCACATATGCGCGAGCTCGTGCAACAGGTACCGCGAGAAGATGTCCCACTCCGCCCTGGTCGGCGTGCTCCTGCGCAGGAACCAGTCCATCCAGGTGACGCAGCCGAAGTTCTCCAGCGCGCCAGGGAACTCGGGCGTGAAGACCTGGTCGTACTTGTGCTGCGGAAACGGCATGCCGAACTTGCCGGCGAAGAACTCGAGCCCCTGGGTGGTCAGGGTGAACAGCTCGTCGGCGTCCCGGTCCAGGATCGAAGCTAGCGACTGCCGGCAGAAGAGCCCGAGATCATGACCAGCTCCGCGACGCCGCAACTCGTAGTACGGGCCCGCATTGATCACAGTGTTGTACGCCGCCAGCGGCGGCGTCGGCGGGAAGGTCCAGCGTCGCACCGAGCCGAGGTCTTCGACCTGCGGGTCACCGCTGTTGCTCAACACCCGCCAGCCGACAGGAGCGGTCACGGTGAACGCCCACGGCGCCTTGAGATCCGGCTGATCGAAGCAGGCCAACACGTACCGGGCGTAGTCGGGACTGAAGTCGGTGAAGAAGTACGCCTCGCCGTCGGCGGGATCGACCGCCTTGTGCACGCCCCGGCCATCGGCCGAGCACTCCGTCACCGAAACCACCGTGAGGACGTTGCTCTCGGCAAGATCGGTCAGCGCGATCCGGCCCTCAACAGCCGACCGCAACACGACCCCGTTGAGCGTGGCGCTCTCAACCATCGCCGCACAATCGACAAAGGTCTCGGCCCCGGGCCGGTGACACGTAAAGGTGATCGTCGACGCGCACCGGACCCGCGAGCCGGTCAGCAGATCCGAAAGGTCCACGGCAACGTCATACCGCTCGACCGTCAGCAGGCTCGCCCGCCCCTCGGCCTCAATTTGGGTCAGACTCCTGTCGCTCATCACCATCCCTCTCGAAGATTCGTTCATTCGCGGCGAACCACTGGCCTTGGGGACCAACAGAACAGCCAGTAACGCTAAGCAGTTGATCTTGCTGCGTTCGCCTACAGCTCGAACGCCGGCTGCCCGGAGGCTTCGAGCGCGGTACGACGGGCTTCGGCCCGGGTGCGGGCGTGGTGGTCCTGGTCGTAGTGCAGGTGGCATCCCTGGCACATGGCCTTGAGGTTGGTCGGGTCGCAGTTCTCCGGCGCGTGGTCGAGGTGCGCGGTGGTCATGATGACGCGCGAGCCGGTGCCGTACGCGGGCTGTCCGTGCCGGTTGGGGCACCGGCCGGGGTGGGTGCCGCGTCCGCACTCGCCCTCACATTCGCACCGCCAACCGGCGTTCCTTGATGCTCTTGGAGATCTCCGGCCAGTTGTCGGGGTAGCGGTCGCGGTTCTCGGGTCGGATCGGCACGCGAGGGTCACCGCTCCGTGGCGTCGAGCTGGCGTGGCACGGCGCGCAGTTCGCGCAGGTCGGGGATGTGGTTGTAGAGGGTGCCCGCGGAGACGCCGAGGAGTTTGGCGATCGAGGTGATCGAGCGGCCGGGGTTGGGCAGGAGGTCGCGGGCGGCCTTGATGACTTCCTCGGTGGCGACGGTGGGGCGTCCGCCGACCCGGCCGCGGGCGCGGGCGGCGGCCAGGCCCTCGCGGGTGCCCTGGACGATGAGTTCGCGGATGAACTCGGCGAGGGCAGCGAAGACGTGGAAGACGAGCCGGCCGCCGGGGGTGGTGGTGTCCAGGTTCTCGTGCAGCGAGGTGAACCCGATACCACGGTCACGCAGGGCGGCGACCATGTTGATGAGGTCCTGGAGGCTGCGGCCGTAGCGGTCGAGCGAGGGAACCACGAGGGTGTCGCCTGCGTCGAGGAAGGCGTGGCACGCCTTGAGCTCCGGGCGCAGGTCGGTCTTGCCGGACTTCTTGTCGGAGAAGATCTTGCGGCACCCGGCGGCGGTGAGGGCGTCGATCTGCCGTTCGAGTTTCTGCCCGCCGGTCGACACCCGCGCGTACCCGATCTTGATCTCGGTGCGCACCAGCGGCTCGGCGACGAGGAGTTCGGGGTGGCCGGACGGCTCCGGGAGGTCACTCATGACCCCGGATCATGTCAGAAAACGGTGGTCCGAGGTTCTTGAATGACCCAGGTTTTTGAAGGGTTTTTTGAAGGCCCCTGAGGGGGTTGCGGGCCCCGCCCGGTGATCTTCAGAAAACGTTGGTTTTCTGAAGATCCCTCCCGGCTGAGGACCTGTGATGACGGCGTGGATCGCGCCGTTGATCAGTGCTTCGGCGGCGCGACCGGCTCGTCAGCGCGTCCACCGAGGTTGGGCGGGCTGGGCGTCGCCGCGCCCGGCAGAACGCAGACTCCCGTGCCTGGATCGCAATAGCCATCCGCTGCTCCGTCCATGATCACGAGTGGGGCGGTGGTCTGCGGGGCCGTGTCGTCAGTCATTGATCTGCTCCCATGCCTGGTTGATCGCGTTCGTGTACTGCTCCACGCTCACCGCGCCGGGAATGCCCAGGCGGCCGCCGAGCACCGTGAAGGGCACTCCGCGCGCCCCCAGGCGCACGGCCTGGTCCTGGTCGGCGCGCACGCGGTCGGCATACCGGTCACCGGCCAGCACCTCACGGATCTGCTCTCCGGGGATGCCCAGCCGCTCCCCGAGCCGGACCAGGGTGGTGTGCTCGAAAGCGTCGGCGTTACCGCCGAACACCTCGGCCTGCATGGCTTGCAGGTACTTCCAGGCGACCTCGTGCTCCGCGCCCAGATGCACCAGTCGCAGCAGGTCAAGGGTGTTGCCGGCAGGCCGGTCCACCACGTAGGGCAGGCCCTCGGCCGCAGCCTGCCGCGCCATGTTCTCCTCCATGGTCCGCGCCTGCTCCTGGCTCGCCCCGTACTTCCCCGCCAGGTACTCCAGGGTCGGGACGGTCGTGGTCGGAGCATCCGGATCGAGCTGGAAGGAGTGCACCCGCAGGTCGATGTTCGCCGCGTGCGGCGAGGACGCGATGGCCGTGTCCAGCCGCTGCTCGCCCAGGTAGCACCACGGGCACAGCATGTCCGCCCAGACGTCGACGGTCAGCCGGGTGATGGCGGGGACTCCTGTGGATTGCATGGTGACTGGCCTCCAGTCGGTTGAGTGGGCCCTCAAGACGGGCCTCGGTGCGCCGGGCCTGACGGCCCGGCGCACCGAAGACGTCGTTTGCTTGGTTCGGCAGGCACTGTGCTCGGCGGGCCCGCCCGTGGCGGGTCAGATGCCGACGGTGGTCTCGAAGGTGTCGCGTGCCTGAGCCAGCTGGTACCAGCGCTCGGCGAGGGCGTCCGGGTCGCCGTCGCCCGAGCCGGGGACGATCGGGACGCCGATGGACAGGTGGCCGACCCAGACGCCTTCCCCGGCGAGGTCCTCGTGCAGGCCGCGGGCCCAGGAGCGCAGTCCGGCCAGGGCGATGCCGGAGTTGCTCATGCCGGGAATGGGGGCGAGGGCGGTCGTGCCGGTGGTGAACAGCAGGGCGCCGTCGCCAGCCTCGCGCATCGCCGGCAGGACCGCGGCGGCAGCGGTGAGGGCACCGCCGACGAGCATGTCGATCATGGGCTGCACGGATTCGGGGGTGGTCTCCGCGGCGGGGGTGAATCCCAGCGCCTTCAGGTCGGGCACCTGGCCGGCTTCACTGGGGAAGGTGGGGGCCGGGCTGTAGGAGAGCACGCCGATCCGCCCGAGCTCGGCGGCGGCCGCCTCCAGCGCGCCGGACAGCCCCTTCGCGTCGGTGACATCGGCCGGGTAGGCGCGGGCGGTGACGCCCTCGGCGGCCAGAGCGTCGGCGAGGCCCGCCAGCTTGTCGGCGTTGCGCGAGATCAGGGCCACGGGGTGCCCGGCGGCGCCGAAACGGCGGGCGATGGCGCGACCCAGGCCCGGACCGACCCCGACGACAGCGACTGCGGGAAGGGTGGAAGACATGCTGCTACCTCGCTTGGTTACGATTAGTACGTAGCCCCACCATAGGGATGCAGCGAGGACCCCACAAAAGGCACATTGATGTACGCAAAGCACACCACTGACCCTGACCGTGCCGCCCCGCACCCGTGCGAGGCCTGGCCTGCCGATGCCCCTCATCCCTGCGAAAGCTGGCCGGATAACGGCCGGGGATTCCGCGAGACCCTCGACCGGATCGGCGACAAGTGGTCGGTTCTGGTCATCGGCATCCTCAGCCGCGGACCCCTGCGGTTCGGCGCCCTGCACCAGCGGGTTCCGGGCGTCTCCCAGCGCATGCTCACCCTTACCCTGCGCCACCTGGAACGCGACGGAGTCGTCTCCCGCACCGTCTACGCCGAGGTACCCCCACGCGTCGAGTACCAGCTCACCCCCCTCGGCGAGAGCCTGCGCACCATCGTCCACGCGCTCGCCCAGTGGGTCACGGACCACCATGACGAGATCGAGAACGCACGCCACCGCTACGACACCGCGTGAAGACCCTGCCCTGCCGTAGACCGCCGCGCCCCTGGTGATCCGCACGGAAGACCCACTCGCAGACGCCCACCACTCTTGGGGCTGGGCCCAAAGGCACATCGTCGTTCCGCTGCACCGGCCCACGGAGCGGGCGCCCCGGTCGTCAGTCTTCGTCTTCGTCGTCCTGGATGGCGTCCGGGTCCCGCAGCGGGCGCAGGCCCTGGCCGGGGCCGCTGGCCTTGATGTTGAACAGGTAGCGGCCCAGGAAGTTGATGTGCCGGTCCTTGAGCGGGGACAGGCGGACGACATCCTCGTCCTTGATGTCGTGGCCCTCGGCGCGGAGCTGGGCGACGGCCGCGTCGAGGTAGCGGGTGTTCCACAGGACCACGGCGTTGAGGACCAGGCCGAGGGCGGCGAGCTGGTCCTCCTGGCCCTCCCTATACGCCTGGCGGATCTGGCCTCGGCCGCCGTGGCAGATCGCGCGGGCCAGGCGGTGGCGGGACTCCTGCACGGTCAGCTGCCGGTTCATCAGCCGGCGGTAGGTGTCGTCGACCGGGTCGACCAGGGCGAGCAGGTGCATGGTCTTGTCGATGCGGCCATACTCGGCGAACGCGGCGCCGAGCGGGGTCGGGTGGCCTTCGCGGCCGAACATCCGCAGCAGGTCGTAGGCCCGGACCTGGTTGGTGATGAGCGATCCGGCGACGCGGAGCATGTCCGGCCAGTGCGTGGCGATCCGCTTGAGGTTCACCTTGTTGCAGGCGACGGCCTCCAGCGGCCCGTACCCGGCGGCCGGCGCCTCGCCGTCGGGCAGGTCGGCCCGCCAGAACCTCTGGTCGGCGAGGTCGCGGAAGCGCGGGGCGAAGCGGAAGCCGAGCATCTTGTACAGGCCGAAGGCCATGTCGGAGTACGAGGCGTTGTCGGTCGCGACCATCTCCGGCTTCACCCCGCCGTCGAGGTTCAGCAGCGTGTCCAGCGTGTACAGGCTGTCGCGCGGGGTACCGCGTACGACCATCGCCCCGATCCCGGCGACCTGGTCGTTGACGGCGTTGAGCCAGGTCACGCCGCGTTTGTAGCCGTAGTACTTGGGTGAGGGCCCGGTGTTGATGCTCTTGACAGGGACGACGAAGCGCAGGCCGTCGACGGAGGCGAGCAGGCCGCCGCCCCACATCTGGGCCAGCTCGATGCGGGACTGGGCGTTGATGAGCGCGGCGTTTGCCGCGGCGAGGGTGTCGGCGCGCAGGTAGTTCTGGTCGACGTGGGACAAGCGCGAGCGGGTCAGCGCCTTGTTCTCCGGGTCGATGACCGGAGTCAGGCCGATGTTGCAGCTCTGCGAGACCAGCAGCGCGACGATGGAGACGAGCAAGCCCTCCATGCGGGTGCGCCGCTCGGAGACGTGGCCGAAGGCGTCGAGGAACGAAGTCCAGGAGTGGACCTCGAACAGCAGGTCCGGTAGGTCGATCCTCGGGAGCATCGCCTCGGTGGTGGCCTTGAGCCAGGTCAGCGACTCCGGCTCGCCCACGGCGCCGAGCTTGTCCACCGACAGGCGGGCGCGTCCGCCGCCCTCGGGGACGACGATCTCCACCTTCGCGTCAGCGCCGGCCTCCTCCAGGCGGTCGGCCATCTGCCGCCACGCCGCATCCAGCCCCCGGGCAAGCTGGGCCAGGTGCTCCTCGGCGTCCTCGGTCAGGGACAGGCCCGCGAGCACGTCCGCGCGCATCGCCTCCCACCGCAGCCCGTCCAGCAGCCGGGCACGCGGGTCCGCCCATCGGTTCGACGGGGAAGCGAACACATCACGCCGGTTCAGCGCACGGTGCAACTGCTCCAGGACGCACACCACGTACGCGTCACGGTCGACCGCTCCCTGCGGCAGCTTGCCGTTGGAGAACACCGCGCGCTTCCACATCGCCGGCACCAGCTCGGCGTCGACCTCGCGGGGCAGCAGCGGCCGGTCCTTGACCCGGCGCCGGGAGAGCGCGGGCAGGCGGCGCACGGCCTTGAGGATGCGCCGCCCGGCCGGGGCGGCGCCCAGCGCGTCCGACTCGCCGAGCAGGGACAGGAAGGGGCGTACGGTGTTGTAGCGCAGGGCCAGCTTCTCGCGCATCGCGGCCTCGGCCGATCCGTCATCCTCCGGCACCAGGGCCTCAACAGTCGCAACCGCCCCGGCCACCGTCGTTCGCGGAACCACCTCCTCCACCGCCGCCCACAGGGCCTCGACGTCCAGGTCCGCGTCGTGCTCGGCAACCAGGTCCAGCTCCTCGGCGAGGATCTTCGACGCCTTCGCCAGGATGCGGGCCGCCTTCTCCAACTGCGGCAGCATCGCCAACCGGTCGCGGTCGGAGGCCCGCCGCGCCGGGCTGATCAGCCGGCTCGCCATCAGCACCGCGAACAGGTCGAGCGCGTCGTCGACCGCCTGCGCCTCCAGCTGGCGCACCACCGCCGTGAGCAGCGCGGTCCGCCGCGGCTCCGGCGCCCGCTCGATCGTCTGCGCCTTGCTCAGCTGCCCGTACCGGGCCAGCGCGGACAGCCGGTTCACCGGCACCCGCGACAGGTTCACCCGCCCCAGGGCGAACGCGGAGATCTCCTCGACGCGTTCCATGGCCCGCACCATCGCCGTGCCCGTCGACTTCACCGGAGGCGTGCGCAGCCGCTCCAGCTCCGAGACCCGCCTGCCCTCCGGCACCACCAGCAGCTCCGCCAAGGCCGGCGCGAGCGTCGCATCCGCCTGGACCGTCGCCCGGGCCACCGCCTCGTACAGGCGCCGCTCGGCCGCCGTACGGGCCTCCGACACCTGCCGGGCCAGCACCGAGACGCCCGGCAGCAGCACCCGGTTCTTACGCAGCCACGTCACCGCGTGGTTGAACAGCGCCACCGGCCCCTCGGCGTGCGTCCATGCCCGCCCGTACAGGAAGCTGCGGAACTCCCGCCCCCACTTCCGGTCGGTGAAGTCCCGGTACTTGAACCGCCTCTGGATCTCGTCCGCGTGCTCGTACACCGTCGAGCGCCGCTCGGCGTACCGCTTCACGCACGAGGCGTCCGCGATGCCGAGCTGCCCGGCCAGGTACTCCACGACCTCCCACGGCACGGCGAGCGGGTCCTCGCCCAGGAACCGGCCGACGTAGCGGACCGTGCAGATCTGCACCGCCATACCCAGCCGGTGCGCGTCCGCACGACGCAGCGCGATCAGATCACGGTCGTCATCGTCGAGGAAGAAGAACCGCTCCAGCTCCGGGCGCGTGGGCACATCGGTGAACGTCCCGTACGCCTCGGCCTGCTCATCAGTCAGAAACTCCACCGGCACGAGGCGGACCGTAGCGAGCACCGGTACGCGCTCGACGATCTTTCCGTGAACCTCAGCGAGGCCGTAGAACGGTGTGCTAGCTGACCAAGATCAATCTCACCGGGATTTCCTGTACCCCGACTACTCACACCCGGCGCCGCCGACGTCGCACGGCGAGAGACCGCCGTCGGCCTGAAGCGCGGAGCGCGGCGCGGGTGGGCGCCGCACCGGCATGGCGGGCGCCCCCCGTGGCCTGTCAGCGCTTGCGCAGCACCACCGTGCTGCCCGGTCGCACGGACAGCGTGGCGTTGCCGGTCACCTTCGCGCCGGTGAGGAGGTTCCGTGCGGCACCGAAGCCCTTCGTGGAGAACGTGTAGGTGCGGTCCGCGGCGGTGTTCATGGCGATCAGGTACGGGCCGTACGCGCACCGGTAGAAGGACGCGCGTCCCGCGAACGGGCTCTCCTGGCCCGGCGCGGTCCTCGGCGCGTCCGCGGGCGCCGCGGCCAGCGGCAGCGCCTGCCCGGCGAACGCCTGGTGCGGGACGTCTCCGGGCGGGTTGTAGCCGCCGGCCGGGACGGGCAGGTCCGGCGTGGTGAACTCCCAGTTGATCCAGTCGGGTTCGGTGAAGGAGCGCCCGTCGGGGACGTACCGCACGTCCTGCCACACCGTCGCGGACCGCTCGATGCCCTCGGCGGTGATGAGGTGCACGCGGGCGAGCCAGTTGACGCCCCACCGGGCCCGCCAGTACAGGGAGGCGTAGAGGATCTCGTCGCCGTGCTTGACGGCGACCAGGCCGTTCTCCTCGTCGGAGAACACGAAGTCCGGCTGTCCGGGCGTCATCGGCAGCGGCGCCCCGCCGCCGGTGGAGCCGGTGACGTAGGCGTAGTCGTCGGCGATGGAAAGCAGTTGGAGGTTGGTGCGGGCGGAGGCGCCGAGGTCGTAGGCCTCCTGCAGCACCTGGAAGACCTGGTTGTCGGCGACGGACTGCCGTGCGTACGAGGTCAGGTCCGGGTCCTTGAGCAGGGTCGCGAGGCGCAGCGGGTGGCCGTCCCACTTGTTGCCCTCGTCGTAGGCGACCTTGCCGGGGTATCCGCCGTCGCGCCAGCCGACGACGGCTTCGTAGCGCATGGCCGTGTAGCCGTCGGAGTCCAGCGCCGGGTAGTGGAAGACGGCGCGCGCCTTGACCATCTTGACCAGGTGGTCATGGAGTTCGGTGTCCTGGACGCCGTCGATGCCGATGACCGCGTCGTGGACCAGCGCCAGCCAGTCCTGGAGTTCCCCGTAGTTGCCGGCGTAGCCGAGTTCCTTCGAGATTCCCTTCCTGCTGACCTGGTAGTACGCGCCGCCCAGCGGCTTGGTGGGGTTGCCGTCCTTGTCCTCCGGGCCGAGCCAGGGGGCGAGGCCGACGGACTGGCGGAGGTAGCCGCGGGCCCTGGTCTCGCCCCAGGCCGTCTCGGCGCCGAGCCAGCTCAGGCCGCGGTCGGCGAGGTAGAGACCGAGGGCGCAGATGATGGCCTGGTTGGTGTACTGCGGGACGTTCTGCCGCCAGTACTCGCGGCTGTCCAGCAGCATCTTCGCCCAGGCGTCCCGGCGGACGACAGGTGCGTCGGCCGACCCGGCGGGCGCGACCAGGGTGACGTCGTCGAACCAGGCGGTGCCCGGGCCGGACAGGCGCAGGTGCAGCTCCGTCCGGGTGGCGCCGTCGGGAGTGTCCAGGTCGAGGGAGACGTACTCCCAGTCGTGGGTACCGGTGGTGGCGTACTGGCGGTGGTCGCCGCCGATCAGCTTGCCGTCCGCGTCGAAGAACAGCGGGTCGATGTGGGCTCCGGCGCCGGTGACGCCGTCGGTCCTGACCCAGGCGCCGTAGGTGTATCGGCCCTTGCCGATCTTCGTCTTGGGTGTGGAGTAGACGGTGATGAAGCCGTTGGACTGGGTGGCCTGGACCTTGAGGGAGGCGCCGCCGTGGCGGGCGACCGTGGTGTCCCTGGACCAGCTCGCGTCGGCGGTCCTGCCCCAGCCGGGTGCCGTCCAGCTCTGCGGGGTGTCGGTGCCGTGCTCGAAGCCGGCGTTGGCGATCACGCCGGGCGAGCCGATCACGAACTCGTCGAGCAGCGGCTCCAGTTCGCCGGCGAGGGCCAGCATGACCAGGCCCGCGCGGCCCAGGCCCATCCACTGCTGGCTGGAGTTGATGACAACGTTGGCGTCGGACAGGTGCTGCCAGTAGATCCCGTCCAGACTGCTCGCGATCTGCCCGGGAACCGCGCTGTCGCGGTAGGCCCCAGTCGCCGGCATGCGGTACGCGCGGGCCAGGAACTCCAGGTACCACAGGTCGAGTTGGGGCACGGTGCGGGACGCCTCGGCCGCGGCCTGGGCCAGCACCCGCGCGTTGATCTTCTGCACGACCTCGATGCCGGGCGAGGGCCGCTTCGCGGGGGCGGGCAGCGTCCCGGTGATGTCGTCGGGGTCGGGGTCGAAGTACGGCTGGTCGTGGGTGTAGAGGCGGTAGACGGTACGGCTGGGGCCGGTCATGTCCTTGAAGTAGTCGGCGGCCGTCAGGGCGTAGCCCGCCACCTGGCCCATGGCGCGGATCTCCAGGTCGACCGCGTGCTTGCCCGCGGTGAGTTCCGGGGGCAGCGGCAGCGTGTGGAAGTAGAAACGGTCCGGGGTGCGCGGGTCGGCACCGGCGATGTCCAGCGGGTCGACCGCGCCGAGGTGGAAGTGGCCGACCTGCTTGCCCTCGGCGAACAGCTGGAGCCGGCCCAGGTCCTCGCCCTTCTCCGAGCCCCACAGCTTGATGGTGACGTAGGTGGCGCCCTGGGGGCGGCAGGCCAGGGTGGCGGCCAGCCTGCCGCCCCAGAAGCCCTTGGTCTCCGCCGGATTGAGCACCCGGGCGGGCTGACCGAGACCGCCGGTGACGGTGTCGGAACGGGTGGCGGTCAGCGTGTGTGCCGTCTCCGAGGTCGTGTCGCCGAGGACGAGGGTGTCCAGCGGGCCCGGGCAGGCCTCCGCCGCCTCGGTCGGGGCGGCTTCGGTCTCGGCGGCCTGCGCGACACCGGTCTGCCACAGCCATCCGGTGGCGGCGGTGCTGGCGGCCAGTTTGAGCAGGGATCTGCGCTGAACGGGTTCGGACATGACAAAGTTCCCTTCGGCTCTGGGACTGAGGTGCTTGCTGGGGGGGGGTGACGTGTCGGTCGGGTCGTGTCACCGGCGAACGGACGCGTCGGCCCATTCCTCGATCAGCCGGACCGTGCGCTCGGGCTGCTCCTCGTGCACGTAGTGGCCGAAGCCGGGCCAGTGGTCGACCCGGGAACCAGACGTGCGGAGCGTCGTACGCTCCCATGCGGCGGCCTCGGCCGAGGTCCACACCGTGAGCGCTGCCTGGGTGCGCCTGCGCAGGTACGCCTCGCTGTGCGGGCGTACCCCGACGGCGCCCGGGTCGGTGTACGTGCCCGCGTACGCCTGCGCGAGGACATGGCCCGGCGTGCCGAGGACGGTGCGCAGGTGCGCGGTGCGCAGCCCCGCCGGGGCCTTGTCCGAGAACGCCCCGGCGACGAAGGCGGCTGCCGCGCGGGAGCCCTGGGTGCGGTACTCGTCCAGGCGCGCGGGGATGCCGGCCACCTCCTCGCCGTGTGCGCCGTGGGCGGGTTCCAGGGCGATGACCGAGCGCACGGTGTGCGGATGGTGGACGGCGAGCAGGTTCACGACCTGTCCGCCCATCGAGTGGCCGACGGCGACGACCGGGCCGGTGCCCAGGGCGTCGGTCAGAGCGGCGAGGTCGTGCGCCATCTCGGCCGGCGTGTTGCCTTCCCCGGGTGCCTCCGAGCGGCCGTGCCCGCGCAGGTCCGGGACGATCACCCGGAACCGCTCCGCCAGTACCTCGGCGTGCGGCGACCACTCCCTGCCGTCGCCACCCCATCCGTGCACGAGGAGCAGGGCGGGACCGTCGGCCGGACCGAGGCTCGTGCAGAACAGGCGGACGTGCCCGACGTGGATCATGAGCCGAACTCCTCGTACGTGGCGTACCCGAAGTCGGCGTGCACACCCGTCCCGTCGAGGTCCTGGACCCACAGGCCGAGCATGGCGCCGGTGAATCCGAGCACCCGGAGTTGACCGTCGTGGAACTCGTCCGCGTGCTCGTCGGAGAGGACCGTGGTGTCCAGGGTGAGGGGCAGCTCGCGCGGGCCGCCGCCCGTGTCGTACGAGAAACGCAGGGTCGGGCCGTCGAGTTCGGCCCGCAGGACGATCGGCTGCCCCTGTTCCAGCGGCACGGTGACCGGGTGGGCCACCAGGCGCCCGGCCGCGCAGCTCAGCGCCGTGAGCACGGGAGCGCCCGCGTCGTCCGCGGTCAGGTACAGGTAGTGCCAGTTGCGGGTGTTGTAGTAGGCGGTCAGCCCGGCCAGGTGGTCGGACGTGCGCGGGGCGAAGGTCAGTCGTGTCTCGAAGGAGCAGTGCCGTGCGGTGACCCGGCGGGCGACCAGGCTCGGTGTACGGCGGCCGGCCGGCGACTGGCCGCCCCTGACACGCAGTCGGCCGGGTGCGGGCTGGATCCAGTCGGGGGAGGCGGGTCGCCGGAGAGTCGACCAGTCGGGGCCCAGCGTGTCGAAGCGGTCCGTCACCGGCCGCGGCGGGACGGGTGCCGGGGGGAGGTCCGGGGCCGGAACCGTGACGGCGGGCACCCCGCCCGCGATGCGCGGCCAGCCGTCCTCCGTCCAGGTCAGCGGTTGCAGCGCGGTCTCCCGGCCCAGCACACAGCGGCCCCGTTCGCCGTACGGGCGGGCGGCCAGGTGAGCGGCGTACCACTCCCCCGTCGCCGTCCGGACCAGCGAGCAGTGACCGGCCTTCTGCAGTTCCAGCGACGGATCGTGCCGGGACGTCAGGAGAGGTCCGGCCGGGTCCGGCTCGTAGGGGCCCAGCAGATCCCGGGAGCGTGCCACGGCCGCTCCGTGCTCGTAGCCGGTGCCGCCCTCGGCGTGCACGAGGTAGTACCAGCCCTCCCGGCGGTACAGGTGCGGGCCCTCGGCGACACCGGCGGCGGTGCCGAGGGAGATCGTCCGGGGCTCGCCGAGCAGCTTGCGGGACGAGCGGTCGTACTCCTGGATCTCGATCCCGGCGAAGGACTCCCGCGCGGGCCGCCAGTCGAACCGCATGTTGAGCAGCCAGCTGCGCCCGTCCTCGTCGTGGAAGAGCGAGACGTCGAAGCCGCGCGCGTGCAGCGGGGCCGGATCCGACCAGGGGCCCTCGATCGACGGCGCCGTCGTCACGTGGTTCGGCAGGTCCTTCCAGCCCTCCGCGTAGGTGTCGACGACGGTGAAGACGAGGTGGAACAGGCCGTCGGCGTACGACAGTCCGGGCGCCCAGATGCCGCCGGAGTCAGGGACGCCGGTCAGGTCGAGGAGCCGCCGGCTGTCCAGCACCCCGCCCAGCGGGCGCCAGTTGACCAGGTCGCGGGAGTGGTGGACGCGGACACCCGGGTACCACTCGAAGGTCGACGTGGCGAGGTAGTAGTCGTCGCCGACGCGCAGGATCGCCGGGTCGGGTTCGAAGCCACGCAGGACGGGGTTGTGGATCAACGGTCTCAACGGGACGTCCGATCGGAGGGTGGAGTCATTTGAGGCTGCCCATGAGGATTCCGCTGCGCCAGTACCTCTGGAGCGCGAACATGAACACGGCCAGCGGGATGATCGACAGCAGGGATCCGGAGAGCACCAGGGTGTTCATGTCGCGGGAGGCCTGCGCCTGTTGCACCCAGGAGAAGAGGCCCAGGGTCACGGGGAAGGTGCGCTCGCCATTGAGCATGAACAGGGGCAGGAAGAAGTTGTTCCAGATGTTGATGAAGTCGAGCATGAAGATCGTGATGCCGCCGGTGCTCATCAGTCGCAGGGCGACCGAGACGAAGATGCGTGCCTCGCCCGCGCCGTCGATCCGGGCGGCCTCCATCAGCTCGTTCGGCACCGAGCTGTCGGCGTAGACCTTGCCGAGGTAGACGCCGAAGGGATTGATGAAGTACGGGATCAGGACCGCCCAGACGGTGTTGGTGAGCCCGATCTTCGCGAAGACGAGGTAGAGCGGGAAGGCCAGCAGGGTGCTCGGCAGCAGCGAGGCGCCGACGATGACGGCGAACAGGGCGCCGCGGCCCCGGAAGGCGAACTTGGCCAGGCCGTAGCCGGCGGCCAGCGAGATCAGGGTCGAGCCCGCGGCGCCCACGGTGGAGTACAGGACGGAGTTCCAGATCCAGCGGCCGAAGACACCGTCGTGGTAGCTCCAGACCGCCTGGAAGTTGTCGGCGAGGTGGTTGGAGGAGAACCAGAGGCCGAAGGTGGAGTACAGGTCCGTCTGGTTCTTGGTCGACGCCACCAGCAGGAACCAGGTGGGGGCGAGCGAGTACAGGAGGAAGACGACCAGCAGGCTCGTGGTGAGGGCGACGGCCCGGCGGGTGGGGCGCGCACCGCCCCCGGGGGCGGCCGCGGCCTTCGTGACGCTGCTCATGACATCTTCCTGTTCGTGACGCGGTAGAAGACGAAGGCGAGGAGACCGGTGACCACGGCGAGGACCAGCGACTCGGCGGCGGCGTACTGGTAGTCACCGGCCTTGAAGGCACGGTCGAAGATCTCCATCATCGGCGTGAAGTCGGTGTTGATGGACTCCGGGGCGACATAGCGCAGGAAGAGCGGCTCGGCGAACAGCTGGAGGCGGCCGATCAGGGAGAACATGCCGGTCAGGACGAGAATCCCGGTGATGTTCGGGACCTTGACGGACCAGGCGATCCGCCACTCCCGCGCCCCGTCGAGCCGGGCCGCCTCGTACAGCTCGCGGGGCAGGGCCTGCAGGGAGGCGGAGATCAGGATCATGTTGAAGCCGATGCCCTGCCAGGTGAGCACGTTGCCCAGCGAGAGATAGGTGTTGAGGCCGCCGAAGAAGTCGAAGTGCGCTCCCGCGCGGTCCGCCACGTCGAGGATCGGGCTCGCGGTCGGGCTGTACAGGAACAGCCACATCAGGGTCGAGACGACGGCGGGGATGACGTACGGCACGAGCAGCGCGGCCCGGAAGAAGCGCACCGCACGGGCCGCGACGCCGTCGAGGAGCAGGGCCAGCAGGAGGGAGATCCCCAGCATGACGACGATCTGCGCGGCCCCGAAGAGCAGCGTGCGCAGCATGCCGGTCCAGAAGGTGCCGTCCGCGAAGATGGCGGCGAAGTTGCTGAACCCCGTGTAGACGACCTTCGTCGGGCCGAAGCCGATACCGCTGCTCTTCTTCTCGTGCAGGCTCTCGCTGAAGGCGTAGGCGATCGGCGCGACGTAGGTGGCGAGGAAGCCGATCAGGAAGGGGAGCGTGAACAGGACACCCTTGTAGGCTCCCCGCTTCCCGGTCCGGCGCGCGGAGGTCCGCCGGACCGGGGAGTCGGTGGCGACCCGCGGGGGCCGCGTCAGGGTGGACACGGAAGTCTCCAAAGTCTTCAGGTGCGGGCGGGGTCAGCTGCCTGCGGCGACGGCCTTGACGCCCTTGTGCTTCAGGTCGGCCAGCACCCACTCCTGAAGGTGCGTCAGCATCGCCTTGACGGTCATCTGCTTCTTCATGACCTTGCCCCACTGCTTCTGCATCTCGGAGTACATGGAGGCGTAGTCGGGCCCGTACTGCCACTGCTCGCCGACCCGGGAGGCGGCGGTGGTGATGATCTGCGCGCTGTCCGACTTCCCGTTGAACATCTCCTTGGGGATGATCTTGTCGACGTACGGCGAGACGTCCTTGACCGCCGGGAAGAGCCCGGACTTGGACGCGGGGTCGGTGAGCGCCGTCAGCGACTCCTTGCTGCTGCTCATCCAGGTGGCGAACTGGGCCGCGCGGTCGGGGTACTTGCAGCCCTTGAGGAAACCGACGGTGTCGAAGTTGCTGGAGGTCTGCGGCTTGGCCGGGTCGAAGAGGGGGGCGTCCGCGAGCTGCCACTCGCCCTTGGACTTGGGGAAGTTGGTGTCGTAGATCGGCAGCTGCCAGGTGGACGTGGTCATCATGATGGTCTTGCCGAGGTCCCAGGTCTTGAAGACGCCCGGGTCGGCGTACGACGCGTTGGAGGCGAGGTTGTCGTCGACGAGCCGCTGGACGACATCGCCCGCCCTGAGTGCCTCGGGCGAGGTGAAGCCGATCTCCCAGTGGTCGCCGGCCACCTTGTACCACTGGGCTCCGGACTGCCAGGACAGGTCGACGAGGGTGCTGGGGTCCTCGCCCGCCATGTTGTAGATCTTGACGTTCTTGTCCTTCCGCTGCGCGGCCTTGCCGGCGGCGATGACGTCGTCCCAGGTCGTGGGCGCCTTCAGGCCGTACTTCTGGAACAGGTCGGCGCGGTAGGCGGTGAACAGCGGCGAGGAGCCCATCGGGATGCCGTAGGTGGCGCCGCCGGGGCTGACCGCGTTCCAGGCCGCGGCGGTGTACCGGGACTTGTACGGGGCGGCGATCTTGGTGATGTCGGTGAGGAGACCGTCGGCGGCGAAGGTCGCCAGGTTCATTCCGTCCATCTTGGCCAGACACGGGGCGTTGCCGGAGGTGATCGCGGCACGCAGCTTCTGGTAGACCGTGTCGCCGGCCGCGTTGACGTACTTCACCTGGGTGTCGGGGTGGGCCTTGTTCCACACCGCGACCTGCTGCTGGATGCCGTCGGTCCAGCTCCAGAACTCCAGTTGGACCTTGCCCTGGGTGGTGGCGCTGGTGTCGTCACCGCTGGAACAGGCGGCGAGGACGAGGGAGAGCGAGAGGACGGCGGCCGCGCCGGCGGTGGCTCTCTTACGGAAGGTGCTCATCGGGGTCCTCCACGGACGGACAGGACAGCGACTGCGATGGGGGGACGGCGCGGTCGGCTGGAAGGAGGCAAAGGGCGTACGGACAGAACGGCTGAAGCCGGTTCAGTAACCGTTTGCTGTGGACCGTAGGGCCTGAACGGCGCCGACGACAAGAGGTAGGAACACAAGCGTTTCGTCGACCTTTCGCCCGCGTTACGCATCAAGCCCTGCTGAGCTGGCAGTTAGGTCGGACTCGGCATCCTGAGACCCGTTCCGTCGCCCTGGAGGAGTCCCGACGGAAAGCGTTGACCGGACCCCGCATCCCTCTCTAGCGTGGAATACGTTTACTAAGCGCCGGCGCCGGCGCTGCCCTTCCCTGTCCCTTCCCGAAGCGGGAGACCCATGCCCACGTCGCAGCTGCCCCGTGCCCTGTTCGCCATGAACCCGGTGCACCTCCCAGAGCTGTTCCCGCCCCGGCTGATGCGGCGGCTCCGGTCGTCGGCCGACGTCGATGCCGCCCTCGTCGTACGGGACTTCGGCGATCCGGCGATCGCAGGGGTTCTCGCCGAGGCCGAGCTGCTCCTCACCGGCTGGGGCTGTCCGCGCATCGACGCCGCGGTACTGCGCCGGGCACCGCGCCTGCGGGCCGTCCTGCATGCCGGAGGCAGCGTGCGCGGCTGGCTGGACGACGCCGTGTGGGAGCGCGGGCTGGCCGTCTCCAGCGCGGTGCAGGCCAACGCACTGCCCGTGGCCGAGTACGCCCTGGCCGCGATCCTGTTCGCCGGCAAGGACGCGTTCGGGCTGCGTGAGCGCTTCCGGGTGGAGCAGGTGCGCCCGCCCGCCGGCGCTCTGGCCGGCGTCGGCAACCTCGGGCGGCGCGTCGGGATCATCGGCGCGTCCCGGGTCGGCCGCAGGGTGCTGGAACTGCTCGCGCCCTTCGAGTTCGAGGTCGCGCTGTACGACCCCTACATCGACGGCGCCACGGCCACCGCGCTCGGCGCCGTACCCCTGCCTCTCGACCAGCTGCTGGCCACCAGCGACATCGTCAGCCTGCACGCCCCCGACACGCCCGAGACCCACCGCATGCTGGACCAGCGGCGGCTGGCCCTCATGCCGGACGGCGCGGTGTTCATCAACACGGCGCGCGGCGCCCTGGTCGACCCGGACGCGCTCATGACGGAGCTGATCAGCGGGCGGATCAGCGCGATCCTCGATGTCACCGAACCGGAGCCGCTGCCCGCCCGGTCACCCCTGTACGACCTGCCGAACGTCTTTCTCACCCCGCACCTCGCCGGCTCTCTCGGCAACGAGCTGGAGCGGCTCGGCCGAGCGGTCGTGGACGAAGTGGAACGGCTCGCCGCCGGGGAGCCGCTGCTGCACGCGGTGCACCATGCCCAGCTGGCCAACAGCGCCTGACGCGTGTGGGCAGCACCACTCACGGGCCCGTCTTGCAGATTTGCAACATCAGGTTAGGGTGGAGAAAGTTCTTGAATCATCAAGCACTTCCTTGTCTCCACCCTGAAGGAGTCCCTCGTGAAGTCCACCCGCAAGGCTTGGGCCGGGGCCGTCGCCCTCGGTGTGCTCGCCGCGAGCGGCGCCACGGTCGCCGCCGCCACCCCCGGCGCGAAGAGCCCGGCGCAGCGCACGAGCGAAGAGGCCCAGTTGCAGAAGCTGTACAAGGACGCCGTGGCCGAGGGCGGCCGCCTCGTCGTGTATGCCGGTGGCGACAAGCCGGGCCAGGCCGACTACCTCAAGGACGCGTTCGTCAAGAAGTTCCCGAAGATGAAGGTCGACATCGTCGTCGACTTCAGCAAGAACCACGACGCCCGCGTCGACAACCAGGTCGCCGAGCACCACGTGGTCGCGGACGTCGTGCACTTCCAGACGGTCGACGACTTCCCGCGCTGGAAGAAGGAAGGGATCCTGCAGAAGTACCGGCCGGTCGGCTGGAACAAGGTCGACAGCCGCATCAAGGACAAGGACGGCTACTACACCGGCCTGTTCTACTTCGCCTTCGCCAACGTCACGGCGACCAAGCTGGGTTCCGGCGCACCGGTCGAGGCCAAGGACTTCCTCAAGCCCGGGTTCAAGAACAAGCTCGTCTTCACCTACCCGAACGACGACGACGCCGTCCTCTACTACTTCAAGCAGCTCACCGACAAGTACGGCTTCGGCTACCTGAAGAAGCTCCTCGCCCAGAACCCCAAGTTCGTGCGCGGCACCCAGGACTCCGCCGACCTCGTCGGCACCGGCGACTACGTCGCGAACTTCGGCAGCGGGGGCAGTGCGAGCGGCCTGTCGCAGGTGACCATCCCGAAGAAGTCCCCGTGGGTCGCCTGGCCGCAGACCGGCGCCATCCTCAAGGACGCCCCGCACAAGGCCGCCGCCAAGCTCTACCTCAGCTGGATCCTCTCCAAGGACGCCCAGCAGCACTCGATCGGCACCTGGAGCGCCCGCACCGACGTCGCCGCCCCGGCCGGCGCCAAGGGCATCTTCGACTACAAGAACATGAACCCGCTCGGCCTCGGCGAGTTCATGAGCAACCGCACCGCCCTCGACCGCTACAAGGCCCGCATCAACCTCTACGTCGGTGACGTCCAGGGCGTGAACCCCTCCGACCCCAAGGGCGTGCTCGGCCTCTACCCCGTCAGCCAGGACGGCACCCAGGGCTGAGGTGTGTTCGGCGTGTCCACGCCGACCGGATGATGGGGGGCGGGTCACATCCCCGTGACCCGGCCCCCTTCACAACCGGTCGTTCCTGCGTCAGGTCAGCCGCTCAACGGCCTTGAGGGTCTGGCCCGTTCCGTCCTCGGTCGCCATGTGCTGGGCGGCTCGCGCGGCGGCTCGTGCGTAGGTCTGCTGCTTGACGACCTGGTCGAGTGCGTCGGCCAGGCGCTCGGCGGTGAGGGATCGGTAGGAGATCGGGGTGGGGGCGGCGCCGAGGGCGGCGAGGCGTGCCGCCCAGAACGGCTGGTCCGCGGTCACCGGTACCGGCACCGCGGGAACACCGGCGCGCAGCGCGGCCGCCGAGGTGCCGGCTCCGGCGTGGTGGACCACGGCGGCCAGCCGCGGGAACAGCAGGGTGTGCGGCACGTCCCCGACGGTGATGACGTCGTCGCCGTCGGCCGCGAGTCCGGCGCTGCCACTCTGGAGGATGCCGCGGAGCCCGGCGCGGCGCAGCGCTCGTACCGCGATCTCGCTCAGCCGTTCGCCGTCTCCGGCCGCCATGCTGCCGAAGCCGATGAGGACGGGCCGGGGTCCGGCGCGCAGGAAGTCCTCCAGGTTCGCGGGCAGTTGTGCGGCCGGGTCGTGGTGGGGCCACCAGTTTCCGACGACCTGCAGGCCGGAGCGCCAGTCGGCGGGGCGCGGCACGAGGGCCGTGCTGAAGCCGTGCAGGACGGGCCGGTTCGCCTGTTCCTGACGGCGGCGTAGCGCGGCGGCGGAAGCCGGGGGCAGCTGGAGGCGGTGGCGCATCTCGGCGACCGCCTGCTCGTAGACGCGGTCGGCCATGCGGAGAGCGAAGCGTCCGGTCGCGCGGTTGAGGGGGCGGCCCAGGGAGCCGGGGCTCATGACGGTGCTCGGGAAGTCGCCGGTGGGTGCGGTGGGCTGGAGGTAGACATCGAGGCTCGATATGCCTGTCGCCTCGGCGAGTTGCCAGCCGAGTGGGGCCGTGGTGGTCGACAGCAGGAGCAGATCCGCGCCTTCGGACACCGCGTCGGCGAACCCGTGGCCCAGTTCGGTGACGAACGCGGCGGCGGTACGCATCAGTTCGCGTCGCCCCGTCCCCTCGCCGCGCATCCGCGGGTCGGCGGGCAGGGCGCGGAACTCCAGCCCGGCGTCGCGCACGAGGGGCGCGAAGGCGTCCGTGGTGGCGAGGGCGACGTCGTGCCCGGCCCGGCGCAGTTCGGCGCCCAGGCCCGTGTAGGGCACGACATCGCCGCGCGATCCGGCCGCGGTGATCAGGATCCTCATCACTCCTCCTCGGAGCCGGTACGGCCGCCTGCGTGGCGGGCCGCGTTGGCATGGACCGCCTTGCGCAGGTAGGCGGCCAGGCCCGGGCGTTGCCGGGACGGCGGTACGACCAGGGCGAAGGCGCGCGGATCGGCGGCGAAGTCGTCCGCGATGCGCCGGTGCATGTCGGGCGGGCAGGAGGTGAACCAGCGGGAGATGTGCAGGCGGTGCTCCTCGGCGAGGTCCGTGGCCCGCTGTCCGTCGGCCGGCTCACCCTCGTCGAAGGCCGCGAGCAGCTCCGCGCGCCAGGCGGCGGCCTCGCCCATGAGCTGCCGCCAGTCCTCCTTGGTGTGGGCGGCCGCGCGCGCCATCGACTCGCGCTGTCCCTCCGAGTCCGCCCACTTCAGCTCCGCCTCGGTGGCGTAGCTGAGGTCGAAGGTGATCTCGCCGAAGACCTCGAAGCGTTCCTGAGGGGTGAGGGACACCCCGGTCCGCTGGACCTCGATGGCCCGTTCCGCCACCTCGGCCAGCTGCTGCAGCCTGGCGATCTCCTCGCTCAACTGGCGCTGCCGGGCCGTCAGATACTCCAGGGCGTTCGTCTCCGGGTCCTTCACGATCTCGGTGATCTCGTCGAGGGTGAAGCCGAGTTCGCGGTAGAAGAGGATCTGCTGGAGGCGGGCCAGGTCCGCGTCGCTGTAGAGGCGGTAGCCGGTGCGGCTGCGGCCGCTGGGCGAGAGCAGCCCCGCCTTGTCGTAGTGATGCAGCGTACGCACCGTCACCCCGGCGAAGGCCGAGACCTGTCCCACCGAGTAGCTCATCCACCTGTCCTTTCGTCGGCTCCCAGCCTCGAGCCTGACGTAAGGGGAGGGTCAACTCGACCCGGTGCGGCACGGCGGGTCGTACGGTGGCCGGCGGGAGCCCTTCCGGAGCCCGATCAGTCGCCCCGTGGCCGGCGGACCGCGCCCGTGCCCAGAGCGATCACGGCCCGGGGTCGCATCGGCTCGTCGCCGCGCCGGGAGAGCAGGACCACCTCCTCGACCACGGTCGACCGCGCGCCGAGCCGGGCAGCGCACTCCGCGGCCAGCCGCTGCGGGTCCTGCGTCCGGCCGAGGGACAGATGCGGGGTGAAGCGGCCGCCACGCCCGCCGCAGAGCGGGAAGCGCAGCTCCAGCGCCCGGTGCAGACGGGTCCAGGGCGCCGCGTCCGCCGAGGCCGGATCGAGCCACACCGTCGCGTAGTGCCGGTGCCGGAAGTACCGCACCCCGGCCAGCCGCGCCGGGAACGGCGCGGTCTGCGCCGCCCCTGCGGAGAGCAGCGGCACCGCCCGCTCGAACTCCTCCTCCGGCACGAAGCCGAACAGCAGATTCACATGCGGCGGCCAGCGCCGTACCTGCGGGTCGTGCTCCCAGCGGATGTCCTGGATCGCCGGCCACAGCTCCCGCGGCGGCAGCCAGGCCACCGCCGTCCGGGCCGTCGGCGCCACCGCGAGCACGGCCGTCGGCTCGGCCCCGTGGAATTCCGGGCTCCCGTCCACACTGCCATCGTCCGGAGCGCGTCCCGATCGCGCGAGTCGGCGAACGCCGCTGCGGCGGATCTCGGCCGGTCGAGGATCTCCGAGAAGACCATGCGGATGGTGATCAGCCCCTTCGGGTTCTCCTCCGCACGTCCTTTTCTGCGTACGCCGGGAGTCGTAGCAAGACCGCCCCGCAGATGGATTCGCTTGCCTCGGTGGACACGAAATGGTCGTTCCGTCCTGGAAGTTGACCGAAAGGAACGGCCATCGTGCGGATAGGACGCATGGCGCCCTTGCTCGCCGTGGGGGTCACGGCAACGCTCGTCCCCACCCTCGCCACGACGCAGGCATCCGCGGCGGAACCGCTGCAGAGGTTCGCGAACCAGAAGCCCGCGTGGCACAGATGTGACGCGTCGCAGCCCGCCGCGTTCCAGTGCGCGACGATCAAGGTCCCGCTGGACTACAGCCGCCCCGGCGCCAAGACGATCAAGCTGGCCATCTCCCGCGTGAAGACGAGTGTCCCGGGCAAGCGGCACGGCGTGATCCTCTTCAACCCCGGTGGTCCGGGCGGCGAGGGCCTGGACATGCCGGTCATGATGAAGGACGTGATGCCCAAGAAGGTCCGCGAGCAGTACGACCTCATCGGGTTCGACCCGCGCGGCGTGGGCCGCAGCAGCCCGGTCACCTGCGGTCTCACGACCAAGGAGCAGAACACCGAACACCCTTACCGGCCCGAGACGTTCAGCCATGACGTCAAGTGGGCCCGGACCGTCGCCGACAAGTGCCGTGCCAAGAACGGCGACAGGCTTCCGTACATCACCACTCGCAACACCGCCCGCGACATGGACGTCATCCGCGGCGTCCTGGGCGAGAAGAAGATCTCCTACCTGGGCTACTCCTACGGTACGTACCTCGGTGCCGTCTACGCGCAGATGTTCCCCGAGCGGACCGATCGCTTCGTGCTGGACAGCTCCGTCGACCCGGCACGGGTCTGGCGGGGCATGATCCAGGTCTGGGCGGAGGGCACGGAGCCGGCGTTCACCCGCTGGACGAAGTGGACCGCGCAGCGCCACCGCACCTACGAACTCGGCGACACCCCGGCCAAGGTGAAGAAGACGTTCTGGGACCTGATCGCCCGGGCCGACCGCTCTCCCATCGACGACGGCGGTGAAAAGCTCACCGGGGACGACATCCGCGCCGCCCTGCGCCCCGAGTTCTTCAGCCCCAAGTACGCGGCCGAGGCGGTCGTCGAGCTCAAGAAGGCCGCCGACGGCCATGCGGTCACCCGCCGTTCCCCGGCGCCGGACGATCAGCAGGGACCGCGCCGGTCCGCGGCCCGGGCCGCTCAGCCGCCGGCCGACAACGAATCCGTCGCGTTCTGGACCGTGGTCTGCGGCGACACCGCGGCCTGGCCGCGCGACCCGGAGCAGTACCGGCGTGACGCGATCCGGGACAAGGCCAAGTATCCGCTCTACGGCGACTTCGGCTCCAACATCACGCCCTGCGCGTTCTGGGACAAGCCGGCCGAGCCCGTCACCGCGGTGGACAACAAGGTCGGCCTGCTCACCGTGCAGAACCAGTGGGACTCCCAGACACCCCTGGTCAGCGGCCTCGGCATGCACCACGCCCTGAAGGGCTCGCGCATGGTGTACGTCAAGGGCGGCGAGGGCCACGGCGTCTACTCCGTGGACCCCCGCTCCTGTGCCGACCGCACCGTCAACGCCTACCTGAGCAACGGAAAGCTGCCGGCGCAGGACGTCACCTGCAAGCCCGGTCGCCAGAGCCCCGGCGCGAACCCGGGCGTCGTCCCGATGCCGCGGCACACACCGCAGGCGCCCCGCTTCTGACGCGCCTTCCTGAACCGACGACGACAGCACCGGGAGAAGGCTTGTCAGCTACGGCTTGACCAGGACCTTCAGGGCCTCGCGGTCGGCCATGGCGCGGTAGCCGGCGGGCACCTCGTCCAGGCCGACCGCGTGGTCGAAGACACGGCCCGGCTCGATGCGGCCCTCCAGGACGTCCGGCAGCAGTTCCTCGATGTAGGCGCGGGCCGGGGCGACACCACCGGTGAGGGTGATGTTGTTCATGAACTCCGGGAAGCCCAGGGGGACTTCGCCGTACTGCGGGGCGCCGACCCGGCTGATGGTGCCGCCCGGGCGGACCGCGCCGATCGACATGTGCAGGGCGGGCAGGGTGCCGACGCACTCCAGCACGGTGTGGGTGCCGTGGCCGCGGGTCAGTTCGCGAACGCGCTCGATGCCTTCTTCGCCGCGTTCGGGTACGACGTCGGTGGCGCCGAAGTCCCGGCCCAGGTCGGTGCGGTCCTTGTGCCGGCCCATGAGGATGATGTGCTCGGCGCCGAGCCGCTTGGCCGCGAGGACGGCGGAGAGGCCGACCGCGCCGTCGCCGACGACCGTGACGGTCGTACGGGGGCCGACCCCGGCGGTGACCGCACAGTGGTGGCCGGTGCAGAAGACGTCGGACAGGGTCAGCAGGGACGGCAGCAGCGCCGAGTCCTCCGCCACGGGCAGCTTGACCAGGGTGCCCTGGGCCTGCGGTACGCGCACCGCCTCGCCCTGACCGCCGTCGATGCCGTCGCGGGCCCACAGCCCGCCGTGCAGGCAGGAGGTGTGCAGGCCCTCCCGGCAGAACTCGCAGGTGTTGTCGGACCAGACGAACGGCGCGACCACCAGGTCGCCCGCCGTCAGCGCGGACACCTCCGCGCCGGTCTCCTCGACGACGCCGAGGAACTCGTGGCCCATGCGCACGCCGTGCTCGGAGGCGGGCATCGCCCCGTACGGCCACAGGTCGCTGCCGCAGACGCAGGACCGCAGGACGCGCACGACCGCGTCGGTGGGCTGCTGGATCGTCGGGTCCGGGACGTTCTCGACGCGGACGTCGCCGGCGCCGTACATCAGTGTTGCTCGCATGTGGTCTTTCCCAGTTCGGTGGTTGTCGGTTCTTCGCCGGCGTGGATCAGGTCGAGCCGGACGTCGCAGGTGTCCTGACGGCGTCGAGGTCGGCGCGGACTCCATGCGGCTCCTGCGCCAGTGGCATGTTGGCCTCGTCCCGGACGGCGTCCAGGGCGCCGGGCGCGTCCTGGTCCAGTGCGGCGAACAGCGGGCCCATGTCGCCGGGAGCGGGGCCCTGTTCCGCGACCAGTTCGAAGGTCCGGCCCAGCGCCTCCGGAACCGTGACGGCCTGCACCAGCACCTGGGCGACCTGTTCGCGGGCGATGACGCCGTCGGAGGGGGTGCCGGAACGCCGGGTGTCCCCCTGCAGGAAGACGAGTCGGTGCTCGTCGGGGGCGTTCATGTCGAACCAGCCCGGCCGCACGATCGTGTACGGCAGGCCACTGGCCCGGACGAGCCGCTCCGAGCGGCGCTTCCAGTCGAGCAGATGGTCGTACGCGCTGCCGCGGGCGGTGACGCCGATGGCGGTCATCAGCACGATGCGGGGCGTCTGTCCGGACCGGGCGGCCAGGATGTTGCGGACTCCGGCGTAGTCGACGTTCTCCGGTGAGGAGTGTGCGGTGCCGTCGGCTCCGAGTGTCAGCACGATGGCGTCGACGTCGGCCACGGCCGGGGGCAGCGTCTCGGGCCGCGTGACGTCGGCGACGGCAAGCTGTGCCTCGGCGGGGAGCTGCCGTCGGGCCTTCGCGGCGTCGCGTACCAGCGCACGGGTGGTGTGCCCCCGCGCGATCGACTCGGCCACGACGAGTCGTCCGATGCTGCCTGTCGCGCCGACCACCAGAACGGTCGGGGGTGCGGTCGCCATGAGTCAGTCCTCCTTGTGTCGGGGGCTTGAGCAACGTGGGGTGCCCGGTCAGGGGAGCGTGAGTTCCCCGGCGCGCAGTGCGGCGGTCACGCCGCCGTCCATGAGGAGGTCGGCGCCGGTGATGAAGCCGGACTGGCGGCCCAGGAGGAAGGCGGCCGCGTCGGCGACCTCGTCGGGCGTGCCGAAGCGCCCGGCCGGCGACACCTTGCGCACCTGCTCGAACCACTCCTGGCGGGGGCCGGACAGCTCGTCCAGGGCCAGCGGCGTGATGATGACGCCGGGGCTGACGGCGTTGACGCGGGCGCCCCGCTTGCCCCACGCCACGGCGGCCGTCTGCACCCGCAGCGAGTTGGCCCGCTTGGAGAGCGCGTAGGCGTGGACGGTGGAGCCGACCTGGTCGGGGTGGAGGAACGGCAGCGCGAGCAGCTGCGACGTCTCGGTGGTGGCGAGCGCGTGCTCGGTCTCCGGCGCGTAGGGGCTCTCGCGGTGCCCGGCCATGCTGGCGATCACGAGACCGGCGCCGCCCGGGGCGACGACGCGGGCGAACGCGTCCAGGACCATGGCGGTGCCCAGCAGGTCGACGTGCAGGATCCGCTCGATGCTCGCCTGGGTGGGAGAGACACCGGCGGTGTGCACCACCTGGGTGACCGGTCCCAGAGCGGCGGCCGCGGCGGCCAGTGCCTCCACCGCGTCGTGGTCGGAGACGTCGGTGACCCGGGTCGTCACGTCGTACCCCTCGCCCCGCAGTCGCTCGGCGGCACCCGCGGCCGCCTGCTCTCTGTAGTCGGCGAGCAGCACGGTGCGACCGGCACCGACGCGGCGGGCGATCGCGAGGCCGATGCTGCCGGAGCCGATGACGACGACCACTTCCTTCGCGTCCCTGCTCATGTCTGCAACCTCTTCTCTCTGCGCTGTCGCGCACCGCGGAACCACGGACCGGCATCCAGGCTGCGGGAAGCGCGCGCGAGGTGGCAGGCCGTGCTGTGCCGGGGAGTGACAGGGCCCCCCAGACACCTCCTCCACAGGTCACGGCATGGGGACACGGAAGGGCACGCCACCTCAGGCGCGAACCCGGTGCCGCAGCTCCGCGAACCACCACGTCTCCACGGCCGCGAGCACCGCGAGCACCACGACCACCCCGGCCAGGGCCGCCAAGGGTGGCAACGCGGCCGCCGCCGGCGTCCAGGCGGCAACCACGACCAGGGCCACCAGGCGGAACGGTCCCCACACGTTCACCGCCAGCCGCCCGAAGAGCAGCAGGCCGCCCAGATAGAGGGCCGCTCCCCCGCACAGAGCGCCGGCGGAGAACCAGCCCAGCCCGTGGCCGCTGCCCGCGTGGCCGACGACTCCCTCGACACCGAGCGCGGTGAGCACGATGCCCGCGACGACGGGGAAGTGTCCGACGCCGTAGGCACCGGCCGCGAGCGCCAGCCGGTCCTCGCTCCCCGCCTGGTGCAGCCTGCGCCGCGCCACCAGGGTCACCACGTCGAAGTACAGCCACCACAACGCCATGGCCGCCCCTACGCCCAGGGCGGCCGCGGCCAGCAGCGACAGGCTGACCGGCAGCTCGGCGGCGCCCACGCCCAGGGCGGTCAGCGACTCGCCGAGGGCGATGATGACGAACAGCTCGTACCGCTCGGCGAAGTAAGGGGCGCTGTGGATCCGCCAACCGCCTCTTCGGGACGTGGCGTACACCACCCCCCAGTCCAGCGCGATCGCCGCCGTGAACAACACGGTCTGCACGCCGCCACCGATCGCCGCGCCCGCCAGCAGGAGGCCGGCCCCGGCCAGCACCGGCGGCCAGGAGACGACGACCTGCCGCACCAGCTCCCGGCCGCCCCGGGCGAGCAGGCCGTACACCACCAAGTGCACGCAGCGCACGAACAGGTACGCCCCGGCCAGCACCAGCGGACCGTTCAGACCGCCCGGCGCGTCGTGCCATGCCTCCGGGACGGCGAGCGCCACCACGAAGACCCCGGCCATCGCCAGTCCCATGCCCGCGCGCAGCATCCCGAGGTCGGCCCGTGCCTGGTTGCCCAGCCAGGCGTAGGCCGACCAGGACCACCACAGGAGCGCCAGCAGCAGCACTCCTCGCAGCACACCCGTGCCGCTGTGAGCGTGGGCCATGAAAGCGGTGACCTGAGTGAGGGCGAAGACGTACACCAGGTCGAAGAACAACTCGAAGGTCGTCACGCGATGGCTCGTCGTCACCGTGTGCGCGGCCGTCGACGGTCTCCCCCGCCGTAGCTGCTCACCTGTTTCGGCCACAGTCCTCACTCGTCCTTCGCGCTCTTCGGTCCGGATCGAGCCTGCCGATCGTGTGTGGCGGGTGACAGGCCGCGCTGTTCGGGGGTGTGACAGGGCCCCCCTACCGGCTGGCACAGCAGGTCACACGGCTCACAGACTGGAACGCATGACTGATCCGCAGCACGACAGCACACTCACCCTCAACAACGGCGTGACCATGCCGGCGCTCGGCTTCGGGGTCTTCCAGAGCCCCGCGGAGGAGACGGCTGCCGCCGTGGAGACGGCGCTGCGCACCGGGTACCGGCACATCGACACGGCGGCGGCCTACCTCAACGAACGCCAGGTCGGCGAAGGCCTGCGCCGCTCCGGGGTGGACCGGGCCGACGTGTTCATCGAGACGAAGGTCTGGGTCACGGACTACGGCTACGACGAGACGCTGCACGCCTTCGAGAAGAGCACCCGCAAACTCGGCGTGGACCGACTCGACCTCCTGCTCCTGCACCAGCCGGTGCCCGAGCGGTTCGACCGCACCGTGGACGCCTACCGGGCGCTGGAGCGGCTGTACGCGGAGGGCAGGGTCCGGGCGATCGGCGTCAGCAACTTCATGCCGCATCACCTCTCGGCGCTGCTGGAGCGCACCGGCGTCGTCCCGGCCGTGAACCAGGTCGAGCTGCACCCCTACTTCACCCAGCCCGACGTCCAGAAGGCGAACGCCGAGCACGGCGTCCTCACCCAGGCGTGGTCTCCGATCGGCGGGATCACGTTCTACTGGGACAAGGACGGGACCGGACGCAGCACGCTGGCGGACCCGGCTGTCCAGGCCATCGCGCAGGCGCACGGGAAGACGCCCGCGCAGGTGATGCTGCGCTGGCATCTGCAGCAGGGGCGCAACGCGATCCCCAAGTCGACCAACCCGGCGCGGATCGCTGAGAACTTCGCCGTGTTCGACTTCGAACTGGGCGCGGACGAGCTGGCCGCGCTGGACGCGCTCGACACCGGGGTGCGTGGCGGCCCGGACCCGAACGTCACGAGCCCCGAGCGGTTCAAGCTCGTCATTCCCGAGGACTGAGAGCCGGAGAAGACCTGGGCGTTCTTCTTTATTGCTAATGGGATCCATTTTCATGTAGCGTCTTCCTCGCCCACCCGAGGAGGAGAACCATGGCCGTCCCCAAACGCAGGATGTCCCGCAGCAACACCCGTCACCGCCGCGCCCAGTGGAAGGCCGCCACGCCGACGCTGGTCCCGGTCACCGTCGACGGGGTGCGTCACCTCGTACCGCAGCACCTGGTCAGGGCGTACGAGCGCGGGCTGCTGCGCCCCGAGGGGTGAAGGGGACGGGTATGGCGTACGACCGGCTGCCGGTGACCGTGCTGTCCGGCTTCCTCGGCGCGGGGAAGACCACGCTTCTCAACCATGTGCTCGGCAACCGTGAGGGGCTCCGCGTCGCGGTCATCGTCAACGACATGAGCGAGGTCAACATCGACGCGGCGCTGGTGCGCGGCGGCGAGGCGGCGCTGTCGCGGACCGAGGAGCGGCTGATCGAGATGACCAACGGGTGCATCTGCTGCACCCTGCGCGACGACCTGCTGGTGGAGGTGGACCGGCTGGCCCGCGAAGGCCGCTTCGACTACCTCCTCATCGAGTCCAGCGGCATCTCCGAGCCCATGCCGGTCGCGGCCACCTTCGCCTTCGCCCGCGACGACGGTGCCACCCTCGGCGACCTCGCACGCCTGGACACCATGGTCACGGTCGTCGACGCCGCCGGCTTCCTCCCGGAACTGGCGAGCGGGGACGAGCTGGTCGAGCGCGGACTCGATCAGTACGAGGACGACGAACGGACCGTCAGCGACCTGCTGATGGACCAGATCGAGTTCGCCGACGTCATCGTGCTCAACAAGCTCGACCTGGTCGACGACGCCACCGCCGACCGGCTGCGTGCGACGCTCGCCCGCCTCAACCCGGTGGCCCGGATCGTGCCCGCGGTCCACGGACGCGTGCCCGTCGAGGACGTACTCGGCACCCGGCTCTTCGACCTGGAGCGGGCCCAGCAGGCCCCGGGCTGGGTCAGGGAGCTGAACGGCGAACACGTCCCGGAGACCGAGGAGTACGGCATCTCCTCCACCGTCTTCCGCTCCGGACTGCCCTTCCACCCGGGGCGGTTGTGGCGGTTCGTCACCGAGGAGATGGACAGCGGGGCCTACGGGCAGGTCCTGCGTTCCAAGGGCTTCTTCACCCTGGCCAGCCGCCCGCGGGTGACCGGCCTGTGGTCCCAGGCCGGCTCCGTGGCCCGTTTCGAGCCCTCCGCCGCCCGCGACACCGACGGCCCGGGCGGCCAGGAGTTGGTCTTCATCGGCACGCACCTGCGTGCCGAGGCGCTCCACGCCGCGCTCACCGACTGTCTGTCTGCGGACGGCGAGGAGCTGCCGGCGGACGATCCGTTCCCCGCCTGGCACGGCTACGGCATCGACGACACGTGCGACCACGCATCTCCGATGCTCGTGGCGCGGACTTGAGGCCACAGCGACTCGGCGAGCCGACGTGGAGGCGGCGCAGGCCGGTCAGGTGAGCGACAGCAGGACCTTGCCCCGGCCCGTGCCCGTCTCCAGGAGTTCGTGGGCCTTCGCCGCCTCGGCCAGGGCCAGGGTCCGCGTCACCCCGGGCCGGATCCGGCCCGCCGCGAGCAGCCGCAGGGCTTCGGCGAGGTAGGCGCCGATCCGCTCGGGAGCCCGGCGGGCCAGGTCGCCGATGTTGAACCCGGCGATGGTCCGGTTGCCCTTCCACAGGTCCCACACCGAGGCCGTCCACTGCTCGTGCCGCCCGAGGTCTCCGTAGGCCACCAAGCGACCGAAGGGCGCCAGCACGGTCAGGCTCTGCTCCCGGACCGGCCCGCCGACGGGATCGAGGACCAGGTCCACGCCCCGGCCACCGGTCACCTCGGCCAGCGGCTCGGCGAAGCTGTCGCGGAGGAACACCTCGTCGTAGCCCAGCTGTGCCGCGTACGGGATCTTCTCCGCCGAGCCGACGGTGCCGTACACCCGGGCGGCCCCCAGCTCCCGGGCCAGCTGCGCGGCCGCCGAACCCACACCCCCGGCCGCGGAATGGATCAGCACGCTCTCCCCCTCCTGCAGCCGTCCGGCGTCCTTGAGCACGCCGAAGGCCGTCGGAAAGACGCAGGGCAGCCCCGCCGCCCCGGCCAGGTCGGCCTCTCCCGCCGCGGTGCGCAGCGACCTGACGAACCGGACGTCCGCCGCCACCACTTCGGCGTAGCCGCCGAACGCCGGCAGATAGGCCGCGACCGGCTCGCCCACCTCCAGCCCGCCGACCTCCGCACCGAGCGCGACGACCGTCCCGGAGACCTCGAGGCCGGGGACGTCGACTCCGCCAGGGCCGTCCGGGGCCCCGAACTCGCCCCGCCGGTGCTGGATCTCCGCGAAGTTGACGCCCACGAAGGCGACGCGCACCGCGACCTGTCCCGCGGCCGGCACCGGCTCGGGCAGATCCAGCTCCTCCAGTACCTCGACGCCTCCGTTGGTCCGGAACCCGACCGCCCGCATCCGACGCTCCCCTCATCGTCGGGCCCGTCCCATGCGGGCCGTCGAGGGAACGGCAACGCGGGTGACGATCTTGCTATTCCCGGAACGCCCTTGACACTCGCACGGGCGGGCGACGTACGTTGAACCTGCAAGTTCCTGACGGGTGGAGGCCCTCGATGCACGTACCTGGCTCGGCACCGCACGGTGCCCGCGCGGGTACGCGGCTGATCACCCGGCGGCATGTCGACTACTGCCGCACCTCCTCCGCGGTCTGTCCTTCCGTACACGTCTGACCCTGCCGGCCCGTCCCGCCGGCCGTCCTGTCGTGCCCTCACGGCTGCCTTTTCCCGTGTACCCGGAAGGATCGCCCATGTCCGGCCCCGCCCTGCATCTCGCCGTCGAACTCGACGGCGAGGGCGCCCATCCCGCGGCCTGGCGCCGCGCCGCCCACTCCCCCGACCAGTTCTTCACCCCGCGCCGCGTGGCCCGTGTCGCCGCCACCGCCGAGAACGCCGGGTTCACCCTGATCACCCTGGACGACGGCGTGCTGCCGCCCGGCGCCGCACCGGATCCGGTGGGCCGTATCGGCGCGGTGGAGCGGGCGGCCTTCGTCGCCGCGTCCACGAGCACCATCGGCATCGCACCCGTCGTACCGGTCACGTACGCCGAACCCTTCCATGTCTCCAGCCAGTTGGCGTCCCTGGACCACATCTCCGCCGGCCGGGCCGGGTGGGTGGTGACGGAGGAGGACCGTCCCGAGGCGGCCCGCGCCTGGGGGCGCCCCGAGGTCGCCGACGCCGCCGCGCGGGCCCGGGAGTCCCGCGACGGCGTCGAGGTGGTCCGCGCCCTGTGGGACTCGTGGGAGGACGACGCGGTCATCCGGTCCGTGGCCACCAGTCGCTACCTCGACCGCGACCGGCTCCACTACATCGACTTCACCGGGGAGACCTACGCGGTCAAGGGCCCGGCGATCGTGCCGCGCCCGCCCCAGGGACAGCTCGTCGTCCTCGGCCGGCCCGACCGCGTGCCCGCCGCGCAGCTCGATGTCGCTCTCGTCGAGGGCCGGGACCTCACGGCGGTCGCCACGGCCGCCGCTGCCGCCGGCACGCCCCGCGTCTTCGCCGAGGTCGAGGTCGCGCTGGACACACCGGGCGCCACGGCCGCGGAGCGCGTCGCCGACCTGGAGCGGTACGCGCCCTGGACCGACCGGGGCAGGCTGCGGCACATCGGCTCGGTCGGTCAACTGCTCGCACTTCTCGATCAGTTGAAGGACTCGGTCGACGGCGTACGGCTGCATCCCCTGGTGCTGGACGAGGACCTGCCCGTCCTGTCCGGCCTCGTCCTGCCCGCCCTCGTCGAACGGCGCCTGGTCGCCCGCCCGCTGCCCGGCAGGTCCCTGCGCTCGACCCTGGGGCTGCAGCGCCCCGCCAACCGCTTCGCCGCCGCTGCCGCCGCCGTCCAGGAGGAATCCCGATGACCCGTACCGATCCCCTCGACGTCCCCCGGCCGCACGCCCAGCTCCACTTCGGGGTGTTCTTCCAGGGCGTCAACCACTGGACCATCTGGTCCGCCCCCGAGAGCGGCTCCCAGATCGACCCCGCCTCCTTCCGGCAGGTCACCCAGACCGCCGAACGGGGCCTGTTCGACGCGTTCTTCCTCGGCGAGGGGCTCCGGCTGCGGGAGGTAGACGGCCGGATCCACGACCTCGACGTGGCCGGACGGCCGGACGCCCTCACCCAACTCGCCGCCCTGGCCGCCGTCACCCGCCGGATCGGCCTGGTCAGCACCTCCAACTCCACCTTCAACGAACCCGCCGACCTCGCCCGCCGCCTGTCCGGACTCGACCTGCTCTCCGAGGGCCGCGCCGGCTGGAACGTGGTGACCACGGACAACGCCTGGACCGGCGCGAACTTCCGCCGCGGCGGCTACCTCGACCACGCCGACCGCTACCGGCGCGCCGAGGAGTTCCTCACCGTGGCCCGCGCCCTCTGGGACGGCTGGGAGGACGGCGCCGTCGCCGGTTCCGTGGGCGCGCCCGCCTGGTCGGCGCCCGGCGGGGTGCGCCAAGTGCGCCACCGTGGAACGCAGTTCGACGTCGATCTCGCGCCCACCCTGCCACGCAGCGCCCAGGGTCATCCCGTCATCTTCCAGGCCGGGGACTCCGGCGAGGGGCGCGACTTCGCCGCCCGCAACGCCGACGTCATCTTCTCGGCGCACGGCAACGACTTCGACGACGCGCTGGCGTTCGCCGAGGACATCCGGCGCCGGCTGCGGGCGGTCGGGCGGCCCGAGGACGATCTGCGGATCCTGCCCGGCACGGAGATCATCCTCGGTGCCACCGAAGAGGAGGCGCTGGAGAAGAAGCGCTGGATCCGAAGGCAACAGGTCACTCCTGCCACGGCGTTGGGGATCGCGGGACTGCTGTGGGGCATCGACCTGTCCGACCGCGACGCCGACGGGCCGCTGCCGACGGAGGATCCGGTCGTCGCCGAGAACGACGGCTCCTTCGGTGCCCGGCGGATCGCCGACCCGCGTACGGTCGTGGGCGAATGGCGGGCCAAGGCGGAAGCCCACGGCTGGTCGCTGCGGGAGACCGTCATCGCGCTGGGCCCGCAGCGCGGGCACGTCGGCACCCCGTCCGGCCTCGCCGACAAGTTCGCCCGCTTCGTGCGGCACGGCGCGGTCGACGGCTTCAACGTCACGCCGTACCTGATCCCGGACGGCCTCGACGACATCGTCGGCCTGCTCGTCCCGGAGCTGCAGGAACGCGGCGTCTACCGCACCGAGTACGCCGGTACGACGCTGCGCTCACACCTCGGCCTGCGTGAACCCCTCACCCACCGGTCGGCACCCGAGCAACGACAGGCGGGCTGACCGCCCCGGCGACGGTTCGCGCAGCACCACTCCGGCACACGTGGGCCTCACGTCCGCGGAGGGCAACAGCCGTCGCCAGGGCCCGTTTCCATGCGGCAGAAGCAGGACGCGGTGATCGGTACGTCCGCCGTCGCGGCCGCGATCTTCAGCTGCTGGGCCACGATTTCGGCCTCGCCCGTCCTGCCGAGCCGCTGGAGGCATTCGTGGAACCCGTGCAGGGACCAGACGTTGCCGGGGTGCTGCTGCGGGCGGGGCAGTGTGTCGTCGAGTCCCAGGTCGGCGCGGTAGACCGCCTCGGCCTCGGCGACCCGGCCCCGCTCCAGCAGCAGGGCGCCGTAGGCGTGCCGGGTGGGCTGCATCCATCCCCACGGTTCGTCGTAGGGGAGACCGTCGTCCAGTTCGATCGACCGGCGCAGCTCGGCGAAGGCCTCGTCGTATGCGCCCTTGCGGTACGCCAGCTCGCCGTCGAGCATGGCCGAGGCGATCTCCAGGATGTCCGCGCAGGTGTTGTTGAACAGCATGCGGGTCTGCGGCACTCTGGCGACCGCCTCCCGGAAGAGTGCGCGTTCTGCCTCGGCTTCGGCGGTCCTGCCGGTGGCGGAGAGCGCGACACCGCGGGCGTAGTGCAGCATCGCGGTGCTCACGCAGTACAACTGCGGGTCGGTGGGCACGGGAAGCCGCAGGATGTCGTCCCACCGGCCGAAGCGGATCAGGACGTGCACCCGCATGGCGAGAAACCCCTCCAGCCAGTCGGCCATGGGCGGACTCTCCACGCGCAGCAGTTCCTCGGGCACGGCGGCCTCGAGTCGTTCCGTCGTGTGCAGCGCGTCCTGGAAGCGGCCCAGGAACAGCGCGCCGTAGATCCTGAAGTGGTAGTTGTGGCACCGGTAAAGGGTGTAGAAGTTCATCGCGCCGCCCCGTGCGAGGAACTTCTCGTCGGCGGCGATGGCCGCGGTGTTGTCGGAGACGACTCGGCGGTAGTCGCCGCAGAGCACCTCCAGGTGTGACGGCATGTGCTGCAGGTGACCGGCGTCGGGCACCAGGCCGCGCAGCCGGTCGGCGACGGGGAGGGCGGTCTCGGGCGTCGGGGACATCTCCATCAGGTGGATGTACAGGTGCAGCAGGCCGGGATGCCAGGTGCCCGCCTCGGTCGCCATGGCGCGCTCGAGCACGGCCCTGGCCTCCGGCGTGCGTGCCCCCGCGGCCGGCCGGCCCGTGCGGATGTCCCACAGTTGCCAGGGGGTGAGGTTCATCAGGGCGTCGGCGTACAAGGTCGCCACGTCGAGGTCGTCGGGCGCCAGCTGGTGGACGGTGCGCATCCTGTCGGCGTAGTCCGCGTTCCACACCGAGCAGGTCTCGACGCCCTTGGCCGCGCCCTGGGGGTAGCGGGCGCGCAGGGCCTCGATGAGTGCCCGTTCCACCGGGCTGGCGGACGCCGCCTTGGCGTGCGCGCGCTCCACGGCGTCATGGGCGCGCGCCACGGACTGTGCCAGGTCCTGCTCGTCGAAGGAGTCCCAGGGCTTGTTGTAGTTGGGGCCGAGGGCGTAGGCGATGCCCCAGTAGGCCATGGCGCAGTCGGGGTCCGCCGCGGCGGCCGTCTCGAAGCAGCGTACGGCCTCCTCGTGATGGAAGGCGTACGTCCAGTTCAGTCCGCGGTCGAACCAGCACTGGGCCTCGGGGGACGACGTCGTCACGCGCCGGCCGTGGTTGCCGAGGTCGTAGTAGGTCACATGCGCTCCCGGAGAGTGTCTCGACCAAGACGGGACCAGGTGAAGAACTTACCCGTTCATCCCGCATCAACCGGTTTGGCGTGTGAATTCCCCGGAAAGCCCCGGGTCGGCGCCCGCGGGCCGGCTCAGGCCGCCCGTCCCGTGGGCGATCCGGTGCGCAGGGTGTGGCCGACGGCCTCCAGGGCGAGGTCGCGGGACGGCACGTCGGGCAGGACGCGGGAGGTGCACTCCAACAGCAGGGTCGCCACGGTCAGTTCCAGGTGCAGGCTGGGCAGCGCGGGCTCCGGGATGCCGGGGCGCGGGCCGGTGACGGCCGCGGTGAGCCGGGTGCGTGCCCAGTCGACGAGGGGCGCCGTCATCTGCCGCCCGTCGGGGTGTCCCGCGGCGTGGAGCACGACGGGCAGGGCGTCGGCCAGGCGGGCGAGGACGGCCTCGCGGTGGTCGCGCAGCAGGATCCGGTACGCGGCCCGCGCGGGCGGACGCCCGCCCCGCGCACCGGGGCGCGGAGCCGTCCACGGCGGCTCCACCCGGCTGAGGCCTTCCTGGAGAGCCGCCGCGAAGGTGCGGCCCACCACTTCCATGGTGTCCCCGAAGTCGGGGACGAATGAGACGGTCTTTGTCACCGTGACTCCTAGGTGTCATTCGAAGACGGGCCGACCACCGCTGAATGAGATTTCCACTGCGGTAATCAAGACGATTTCCGAATGAATCTATCCGCGTCACTCCCCCGGCGGACCACGCGCCGGTAATTCGCAACTCCCCTGCGCGGATGAAGAGTTCGAGGACCACACGTTACCTGCGCACCGAATCACCCACCCCCCACAGGACTTGGCTGAAACTTTACCCTCAGGGGGTGGTGCCGCCGTGATATGTACAACTCATTTCAGCCCGACAGCACCGCTGGTTGTCGGGTTAATGTGAGCGCATGCGATTCGGGGTGCTCGGACCACTTGAGGTGCGGACCGTGACGGGGAGGCCGGTTCGGGTTCCCGAGGTCAAGGTCCGTGCGCTGCTGGCGAATCTGCTCGCCCACCACGGCCAGGTCGTGCCTACGGTCCGGCTCATCGAGGCGCTGTGGGGCGGCACACCCCCCGCCAATCCCACGGCGTCGCTCCAGGCGAAGGTCTCGCAGCTGCGCCGCGCCCTGGAGGACGCCGAGGAGGGTGCCCGGGATCTGGTGGTGCACCGGGCGCCGGGCTACACCCTCCAGGCCCCGCAGGACGCGGTGGACTCCCTGCGCTTCCGGACCCTGGTGGCCCGGGCGCGCACACTGGACGACCTGCGGGCCCGCGCGGCCGCCCTCGAGGACGCGCTCGCGCTGTGGCGCGGGCCCGCCTTCGCGGACTTCGCGGACGAGCCGTTCGTCCACACCGCCCTCGCCCAACTGGAGGAGGAGCGGCTCACGGCGGTCGAGGAGCACTTCGAGACCCGGCTCGAACTGGGCGAGCACAGCCTGCTGATCGGGGAACTGGCTGCGCTGGTGACCGCCCATCCGCTGCGCGAGCGGCTGCGGATGGCCCACATGCGCGCGCTGCACCAGGCCGCCCGCTCCTCGGAGGCGCTGGCCAGCTACGCCGACCTGCGCCGCCATCTCGACACGGAACTGGGCCTGGTGCCCAGCGAGGCCGCGGACGCCCTGCAGCAGGCCATCCTGCGGCAGGACCCGGCGCTGCGCGGGCCGGCCGCACCGGCCACCGCCGAGGCCGCGCCGCGGGCCCGCACCAGCCTGCCGGACTTCCCGAACGCGCTGGTGGGACGGGACGACGCGCTGGAGGAAGGGCGGCGCATGGTCGCCCGGAGCAGGCTCGTCACCTTCACCGGTCCCGGGGGCGTCGGCAAGACCAGGCTCGCGGTCGCCGTGGCCGCCCGGGCCGCCGACGCCTTTCCCGACGGGGTGCGGCTGGTGGAATTCGCCGGGCTGCGGCCCGCGGACCAGGACGGCCGGCCCTGGTGCCTGGCACAGCACGTGCTGGCGGCGCTCGGCATCCGCGAGGGCGCCGACCAGACCGGCGCCCGGCCCGGCGAGGGCTGCGGTCCGGAACATCATCTGCTGGACTTCGTGGCCTCCCGCCGGCTGCTGCTCGTACTGGACAACTGCGAGCACGTGCTGGACGACGTGGCCCTGCTGGTACGACAGCTGCTGGAACAGGCGCCGGGCGTGACCGTACTGGCCACCAGCCGGGAACCGGTGCGCCTCCAGGGGGAGACGGTGTGGCCCGTGCCCCCGCTGGAGCTGCCCCGGTCGACGGAGCGGGTGGCGCTCGAACGCTCCAGCGCGGTCCGGCTGTTCGTCGAGCGGGCCCGTTCCGCCGACCCCTCCTTCGTCCTGGACGCGCAGACCGCGCCCGCCGTCGCCGCCGTGTGCCGCCGCCTGGACGGCATCCCGCTGGCACTGGAACTGGCCGCCACACGGGTACGGGCGCTCGGCGTGCACGAGCTGCTCGACCGGCTCGACGACCGCTTCCGCGTGCTCAACTCCGGCTACCGGGGCGCCCCGCACCGCCAGCAGACGCTGCAGGCGACGATCGAGTGGAGCTGGAGTCTGCTCGGGCCCGCGGAACAGGCCGTGCTGCGGCGGCTGTCGGTGCACGTCAAGGGCTGCGCGCTGGCCGCCGCCGAGGAGGTGTGCGCCGGCGGCGAGGTGGCCGCCGGCGACGTCGTCGACATCCTGTCGCGGCTGGTGGACCGGTCGCTGGTGATCCGCGGCGACAGCCCCGCCGGCGCCCGCTACCGGCTGCTGGAGTCGGTGGGGGCGTATGCCCGTGCCCGGTTGGCGGAGGCCGGCGAGGCCGCGCAGGTCACGCGGCGGCACACCGTGCACTACACCGAGCTGGCCGAGCGGGCCCGGCCGCATCTGCACGGACCCGAACAGCAGCGCTGGTTACGGCGGTTGTCGGCGGAGACCGCCAACTTCCGCCAGGCCGTGCGGGAGGCCGCCGACGGCGGATCGCCCGAGCTGGCGCTGCGCTTGGTCAACGCGCTGGCCTGGTTCTGGATCCTGATGGGCCGGCTCACCGAGGGCCGGCGCTGCCTGGCCTCCGCCCTGGAGGCGCCCGGCCCGTTGCCCGGCCCGCCAGGGGTTCTCGAGGCGGCCACCTGGTGCGAGGGGATCGGGCTGCTGCTCGGCGAGATCGAGCCGGACGAGCAGTGCCGGGCGCCCCGGGAGCGGGCCCCGGCGCAACGGTCCGCGGGGCTCGCCCGCGCCAAGTGGTTCGTGGGGCAGGCGCTGTGGGACGTGGGCGCGCTGGCCGCGGCCGAGAGCTGGGTCAACGAGGCGCTGGTGGACTTCCGGGCGCTGCGCGACGCCTGGGGTGTGGCCGCCGCGCTGAGCAGCCGGGCCGCACTGGCGATGGCCCGGGGCAGCCTGGCCGCGCTGCACGACGACGCCCTGGAGGCGCGCGCCCAGTTCTCGGCCCTCGGCGACGCGTGGGGGCAGTTGAAGGCGGCGCAGGCCCTGGCCGTGCACGCCGAGATCACCGCCGCGTACGACGAGGCGGCGCAGCTGCACCGCGAGGGGCTGCGGATCGCCGAGTCGCTGGAGCTGTGGCCGGAGGTGTCGCGCCAGCTGTCGGGGCTGGGGCGGATCGCTCTGCTGTCGGAGCGGTACGACGAGGCGGAGGAGCTGCACGACCGGGCGCTGCGGCTGGCCATCGAGCAGGGCAACCGGCCGGCGGAGCAGATGGCGGAGCTGGGCCTCGCGCTCGGCGCCCGCCGCCAGGGCGACCTGGCCGCGGCGGACCGGCATCTGCGGCCCTGGCTCGAGTGGAACCGCACCCGCGGTGCGATCAACGGCCTCGCCCTGGTCCTGGCCGAACTGGGGTTCTGCGCGGAGCTGCGCGGAGACGCCGCGGCCTGCCTGGACCTGCACCGGGACGGGCTGACCGCCGCGCTCGCCACCGAGGACCCGCGGGCCGTCGCGCTCGCACTGGAAGGCCTCGCGGGGGCCCACTCGCTGACGGCCCGCACGGCCCGGGCCGCCCGGCTGCTCGGCACCGCGGCAGCGACCCGGGAGCGCTCCGGGGCACCCCTGCCCGAGGCGGAACGCGCCGATGTGCAGCGCATCTCGGCCCGGGTGCGCGGCGCGCTCGGCGCGCAGACCTATGCCGCCGAGTACGCCACCGGGCAGACCGTGGGGTACCGCGAAGCGGCGGAGGCGGAGCTGGCGGGACCCGAGGCGCCGGGGGAACACCGGCTGGTGGAGGGCCCGCAGGTGGTCCGGCCCGGCGATGCGGTGGCCCGGACGCTGCCGCGCCGCATCCCGCGTTCGGCCTGACCGGCCGCGTGACAGGCGTTTTTCGGCCATCCCGGCGCTGCCGTCAGCGCTGGGACTCGTCCGTCCACAGGCGGCTGCTCAGGTCCGAGCCGCGCAGCACCTGGACGCGCCACGGGTCGATCCGGATGACGTGGTATTCGGGGTCCTCCGGTCCCAGACGCCAGAAATTGCGCGGGTTGTAGCCGACGCCCTGCGGGCTGCCCTTGGCGTACAGATCCCAGGCGTACTTCTTTACCTCCGGATCATCCACCCAATGGGAGAGGCTGTCGATGAAGACCGCGTTCTGCCGGGGATTCCAGTACGAGTAGGTGGTGTGCGGATTGCCCGCCAGATGGGCCGCCTTGACGGGGGTCTTGTACGCGGCGAGCCAGCCGACCGGACGGCCGTCCACGGTCTCCCAGATGGGCAGCAGAACCCGCGCCCGGGGGCGGCCCTTGCTGTCGACCGTGATCATCGTGCAGTACACGATGTCCTGGATATACGTCACGAAGGCGCTCTCGATCTCCGAGAACGAATCCACCTTCACAGCACCCATCGCGGCACCTCAAAAGAGTCGGAAAAGCAGGACACGGCCATTCACCGCCGGTCGACCTCAGCGTGCCGCACCCTTCGGTATCAGAGAAGAAGGCACTTTGAAGTCACCGACTCACCGCCGGGGAACCCGGCGGCGGACGGAAACCTTCCAGAACGCGGGAATCAGCCGGCCCAGACTCCGCTCGCGGCGGATTCCCCGACGAATTCGGTGAAGTCCCGCGGCGGTCGGCCCAGAACGCGTTCCACGGTGTCGGTGGGCGCGGAGTTCAGGTTCTCGCGGATCTGCCCGACGAGGTCGGCCACGAACAGCGCGTAATCGGCGGGCACGTCGTAGGAGACGAGTTCCGACACATAGGCGTCGTGGGCCACGGGCTCATAGCGGACCGTCCGTCCGGTCGCGCGGGAGATCTCCTCGGCCGCCTCGGCGAGCGTCAGGGGCCGCGCGCCGCTCAGGTCGTACACCCGGCCGTCGTGCCCGTCCTCGAGCAAGGCCGCCGCGGCCACCTCGGCGACGTCACCGGCGTCCACGAACGGCTCGCGGCCCTGCCCGGCGGGCAGGCGGAGTTCGCCCGAGCGTACGGCGTCCAGGAGCACGCCCTCGTCGAAGTTCTGGAAGAACCAGTTGGGCCGCAGCACCGTCCAGGCGGCGCCGGACTCGCGCACGCCTCGCTCGCCGGCGCTGAGGTCCTTGCCTCCGACCAGGCCCGTGGTGCGCGCCTGGAGCAGCACGAGCCGGCGGACGCCGGAGTCCGCCGCCAGCTTGGCCAGGGCGGCGATCTCTGCCGCCGCGTCCCAGCTGCCGGGCTGGTCCTGACGGTCCACCAGGTAGGCCGCGCGGACTCCGGCGAGGGCCGGCTCCCAGGTGTTCTGGTCGTTCCAGTCGAAGCGGACCGGGGCGGTCCGGCCGGCCGGCCGGACCGAGGCGCCCCGGGCGCGCAGGGCCTGGACGACCCGGCGTCCGGTCTTTCCGGTACTGCCCAGGACCAGGATGTCTGACTGACTCATGGATTCGCCTCCCGTACTGGGGGTGGGATGTGCCGAAGGTGGGCGCAGGGGGCACCGGGCGGAGGATGGCCCGGTGCCCCCTGCGGGCGTACGGCTGCACGGAGCGGCGCTCGAAGATGCGCCGCCCCGTGGCGCGGTGATCAGAGGAACGGGGTGTCCGGGGCCAGGCCGAGGAGGGCTCGGCCGTGCACTTCCTGGTTGGTGTTGAAGGCGAACAGGGCGTGCAGGGCGAGGCCCCGCAGATCGCGGTGGAAGCGCTGGAACGGCACGTCCCGCATGATCACCGAGGCGCCGCTGGCCTCGAACAGCTCGTCGACGGCCTCCTTGGCGAGCTGGATCGCGTACCCGGCCTTGCCGCGCACCGCGGCCCGCTCCTCCAGCGACGGCTGTGTGCCGGCGTCGGCGTGCTCCTGCAGCAGCCGCAGCCAGGTGTCCTGGAGCGCCTCGGCCGCGGCGACCTTGTTCGCGGCGGTGGCGACCTGGATCTGGGTCAGCGGGGACTGGCTCTGGTCGGTCCACGACGTGTAGGTGATGCCGCGGCCGGGGAGCCGCTCCAGGAACAGGTCGAGAGCGCCCCGGGCGATGCCGAGGTAGGCGCTGGCGCCCTGGGCCATGAAGAACGGGATGAAGGCGTAGTTGCGGCCGGTGGCACCGGTGTTGGACCGGCCTCCGGTGGTGCCGGTGAGCACCTCGGGCAGGCTGACCACCCGGCGTGCCGGGACCTTGACGTTCGCGGCGGTGACCGTGGAGCTGCCGGTGCCGGCCGCCGCGGAGGCGTGCCAGTCGTCGGCGATGTCGAGCTGCGTGAAGGGCACGAGGGCGGCGTGCGGGACGGGCGTGCCGTCGGGGGCGGGCAGCAGGGCGGCGAGCAGGGCCCAGCCGGCGCCACGGGAGCCGGAGATCCACTTCCAGCTGCCGTTCAGGACGTAGCCGCCGTCCTCGGCGGTGAGGGTGCCGGTGGGGGTGAAGCCGGTGGACACCCGCAGGGAGCCCTCGGCGTACACCTCCTTCTGGGTCTCGTCCGGGAAGAGGCTGGGCACCCAGGAGCTGGACACCCAGATCATCGCGACCCACCCGGTGGCCGTGTCGGCGCGGGCTATCTCGCTGAGGATCCGCACCTGGTCGGCGACCGGCGCCTCCAGACCGCCGAAGCGGCTCGGCACGTTGAGGCGGAACACCCCGGCCTTTTCCAGCAGTTCGATGTTCTCGTCGGGAATCCACCGCCGTTCCTCGGCCTTCGGACCGGAATCCCGGAACCGACCTGCCTGGGATTTCACCTCGTCGAACACCGCGGCGATCGCACCGTCGTTCGTGGTCATTCTTCCTCCTCAGCGGTTTTCTTCCGGCCGTGCGGGATTCAGTCTGGCGAACGGCTCTCATGGCCCGGTAACCGCGAAATCTTCCCCGGGCCCGCCCGGTGTCCGGGCGGTGTGTGCGCGGTCAGTGGCCGGTAAGTCGCGGGTACCCACGCATAAAGGCCCGTGCGGCGCGTGCCGCACGGGCCCTTCGGAAAACCCCGGGAAAAGGGGTCGCCCCAGGCCCGGGGGAATGGCCTGGGGCGAGTTCGGGGCGGCCCGGCGTGCGCCGGGCCGCGGTCGGGTCAGCGCGAGGTCTCGGCGGACTCCAGGACGGGACCCGCGGCGGCCGGCTCGGCGGCTGCCGCACCGGACCGGCCGCGCAGCCCGAACACGCTGACGAGGACGGCGATCGCGGCGGCCACCAGGGGGACGACCAGAGCCGCCCGGTAGCCGTCGAGCATGGCCTGCGGGCCGGTCCCGTCCGTCGCGGCGTCGATGGCCGCGGTGGCCGAGGACAGGCCGAGGCCCGCGCCGAACTGGAAGCAGGTGTACAGCAGACCGCCGGCGACACCCTGCTCCTCCTCGTCGATGCCCTCGGTGGCGACGATGGTCAGCGGACCGTAGGCCAGCGAGAAGGACAGGCCGAGGACGATCAGGCTCGGAAACATCATCAGGTAGGTCCAGTCGAGCCCCAGCGGCAGCATCAGCGCGTAGCTCAGCACGGCCAGCAGCAGGCCGCCGAAGATGACACGGGCGTTGCCGAACTTGTCCACCAGCTTCGGGGTGAGGGTCGGCGACAGGATCGCGTCGATGCCGATGACGATCATCGCGAAGCTGGTCTGGATGGTCGACCAGTCCCGCAGCTCCTGCAGGTAGAGCACGATGATGAACTGGAAGCCGAAGAAGCCGGCGGCGAACAGCAGGCCCGCCAGGTTGGCGCGCACCAGGCTGCCGCTGCGGAAGATGCCGAGCCGGACCAGCGGCGCGGACGTCTTGCGCTCGATCAGCGCGAAGGCGAGGAACAGCAGGAGGCTGGCGGCGGCGGTCAGCGCGGTCTGCGCGGCCGGTGCGTGCGTGGCCCGCTCGACCGAGAGGACGAGCAGCAGGATCGCCGCCGTCACGCTGACCGCGCCGGCCACGTCCATGCCCTGACCGCCCCGGTCGGGCCGCGGCGACTTGGGGATGAGGGCCGCGCCGGTGAGCAGGATGGCGAAAGAGAGGATGACCGGAGCGAAGAACACCCAGCGCCAGTCGGCCGAGGCGAGCAGGCCACCGACGACCAGGCCGATGGAGAAGCCGCCGGCCGCGGTGCCGGAGTAGACGAGCAGTGCCTTGTTGCGCTGCGGGCCCTCCTCGAAGCTGGTGGTGATGATCGACAGGCCGGCCGGGGTCATGAACGCCGCCGCGACACCGGTGACGAACCGGGCGAGGATCAGCGTCCAGCCCTCGGTGGCCAGGCCGCCGAGCCCGGAGAAGAGCAGGAAGACCGTCAGCCAGAACAGGAACATCTGGCGGCGGCCGAACAGGTCTGCGGCGCGGCCGCCGAGCAGCATGAAGCCGCCGTAGCCCAGGACGTAGGCGCTCATCACCCACTGGAGCGTGCCGGTGGACAGCCCCAGGTCGGCCCGGATGGACGGCAGGGCCACGTTGAGCATGGCCACGTCGACGCCCTCAAGGAAGATCGCACCACACAGCACGAACAGCACGCCCCAAGCGCGCCCACTCATGCGATCGGTGCCGCTGTCCGGAGAGGATTGCAGTGCGGACACGGAAATTGACTCCTCGGTAGAGAAAACAGGAAGGCCGGAATCGGGACGACCACTCGGAACACCAACTCTTCCTGCCGACATGCGGGGGGAGTTGGCGGCGGTTCCCTCTTGTAACCACAGGCATCATCGGGCAGGCTCAATGACTATGGAAGAAGGCACTTTGAAGTCACCGACTCACTGCACGGGTACCGAAGCCGATTACGAGGTGATGCAGTGGGACACCCGGCAGGGCTGTGAGGTACGCCAGATCCTGGACCGGGTGGCGGACAAGTGGTCGCTGCTGGTGATAGCGCTGCTGGACCGCCGCACGCTGCGCTTCAGCGAACTGCGCCGGCTGATCGAGGGCGTCAGCCAGCGCATGCTCACCGTCACGCTGCGCCAGTTGGAGCGAGATGGCCTGGTCAAACGCACCGTGCACCCGGTGGTGCCGCCGCGGGTGGAGTACGAGCTGACCCCCCTCGGGGCGACGCTCCACGACACGATCCGCAGCCTGGTGATCTGGACGGAGGAGCACCAGGTCGAGATCGCCTCGGCCCGTTCGGAGTACGACCGGCGCACGGCTGCGGCGTCCTGAGCGGGGGTGGGCGGATGTGGGGCGGTCATTCCCCGGTAATTGCCTGGTAATTGACTGGAGTTCATTGCCGGTTCGGTACGAATTACCGGCCGATGACCGCGGAATTATCTCCGAATGACCCTGGAATGAGTGCAGAACTACCGCGCGGTTCCTGGCTGCTGCCCCATGAGTTTCATTGGGTCCGGGCGTGGGATCGCGCGGTGGCATTTCCCGGAGTAGGGCTGCGCGTATAGCTGCGTGTGAAGCCGCTCGTAAAGCTGTGCGTGGGGCCGCTCGTAGGGCCGGGGCAAGTGCCGGCCGCCGCCCGCGATGGCGCG